>JBHHTQ010000028.1:0-53604 GCA_046753445.1 Anaerolineae bacterium
AAAAATTCCCTTGAAGGACCAGCTCAATGGGCGTGTTTGTGGTGTAGCCATACTCGCAATGTTGGATAACGAACCGGGCTTCCGGCTTCGGTTTGATGAAGCCCTCGTCTACCAGGGTTTGCAGCAACACACCCTCCCATACAGTGTCAAATTTAGACCAGCGAGTGACACAGTGCAGGTCAAGCGTGACCTGGGTTCGTGGAAGCTGGTTGAACTCTTCCCAATTCCAGCGCCGTTCCTCCTCGACCAGGCCGAAGACCCTGAAATCCCATTCGTCCAGGTTGATGCGGGGGATTGGCCCATAATGGAGCACAGGAAACTGCTCAGTTAGAGATTGGCCCGGGGGCAGGCGATTTTCCGCGCGTTTAATCTCTTCTTCTCGCCGTCTATTAAGCACCTTCTTGAGCATACGCCTCTCCTCCAAAAATGTAAGGCTATTTGGTAAATCACACTACCCTTCTCATTCATGGCAACCGGCACAGCCTCTTTCCATGATCTCCCCCGCCGTTCTATCGGTGGAGACAAGCGCCTTACATGCCATCCCATCAAGACATTATAGCCACAGCGCTGGTGCAGGGTAAGTTGCCCGGACCCCTCTAATCTAGTAATTAGAAAACAAACGGAGGTCTGATCGGTGTTGGCAGTTTGCTGGGATCGGGTAGACTTGTGTCCATTGCTGTCTGAACCTGGCTCCGCTCAGTCCTGGCAGACGCGAATTATCCTCCCATAAGGAAACCATAAAGGAGTGGCAACAGGAACATGGCCGTTCACCAACTGCACTTCATTCGACAAAAGAGTTATCTGGCTGTTTCTCTCACCCACTTCTTCGTGGATATCTTGAACAGCGGCCGCAATCTATTGGTAGCCATCCTCGCCATCAGCCTCGGCCTCAGTAACACTCAGGTGGGCATTGCCCTGCTGCTGTACAACGTTGGCAGTTCGATGTCTCAGCCGTTGTTCGGCTGGCTGGCCGACCGGATCGGGCCGCGCTGGCTCGTTCTGGGCGGCATGGGGTGGATGATGTTGTTCTACGGCGCAGCGGCCGTAGCGGGTGATTGGCTCGCGCTCATCGCCCTCACCGTGGCGGGCATCGGCTCTGGCGCTTTTCATCCTACTGGCACGATGGTCGCCACCCAGGCCAGTGTGGCTCATCGAACGAGGGCCACTGCCCTCTTCTTCATGGCCGGACAGCTCGGCCTCTTCTCCGGCCCCATTCTTACCGGCCTGCTGCTGAGACATTACGGCCGTCCCGCCTACCTGGTCTTGCCCGCGCTGTCATTCCTCGCCTTTTTCAGCGGCTGGCAGTGGCTGGTTGACCAGGGCCAATATCACCACCCAACCGCGGCGGCCGCGACCGCAAAAACATCTGGTGTGGGCGCGCGACCCGCGAATTTCACCCGCTGCGCCATCCTGCTGGGCGCGATTCTCCTTGCCTACAGCACCGTTGGCATTGCAGCCATGAGCTTCGCTCCCAAATTGTTTACTGAAATGGGCTTTCCGGCCGATTACGTGGGATGGCTGTCAGGATTATTTATGATGGGGTCAGCGATTGGCGGCGTTACCGGTGGAACATTGGCCGACCGGACAAACCCCAAGTCGGTGATCTTGATTGGCCTACTGGCCTCTATCCTGCCCGTTTATTTCTACATCCCAGCGCCAGGGGCATGGCGCTTTCTGCTGTTGCTGACGGCCGGCTTCTTCAGCGGGATGCCGCACAGCGTCCTGGTTATCATGGTCCAGGGGCTGTTCCCAAAGCGGCAGGCGATGGCCTCCGGGCTTGCGTTGGGTTTTATGTTCTTCAGCGGTTCAGTGGGAAGCTACATCTTGGGCGTCGTGGCAGACCAGATTGGGCTGGCATTGGCGCTGCAATGGACGGCCGTTTTGCCCGCCATCGCTGCCAGCGCCACACTATTTTTGCCCCGGGCGACGGCCGTCCCGGCGGCAGCCCACTAGAAGACAGCCCCCACAATGCGGGGCAGTCCGATCACTCCTCTATTGTCTCTTCGCCGGCCGTCTCGTGTTTTCGTTTACGGCCCGGCTTCCGTTTTGTTTGCAGTTGCAACGCCCGCGTCTCTTCGACCAAGCGCCTACGTTCTGCCTCCAGGCGAGCCAGAATTTCCTGGTTGCGCCGTTTCTGTTCTTCAGTCAGTTCTACTTTCCGTTTAGCCATTGAAAACTCTCCTGACCTCCGCTTCAGGCTGCCCCGTGGTTTGGGCAAAATGACAGACCCCATATCTGTCTTTGGATCGCTCCGGGCAGCCTGTTGTATGTCAACGCCTGGCTTGATAGTTGGGCGCCTCCTTGGTTATCAGTACCCCATGCGGGTGGCTTTCCAACAACCCGGCGTTGGTAATTCGTACAAAGTGTGATTTCTCCCGCAGCTCTTTCAGGTCGGCCGCGCCGGCGTACCCCATGCCGGCCCGCAGCCCGCCCATCATCTGGAAGATCACATCGCTGAGCCTGCCCCGGTACGGAACCTGGCCTTCCACCCCTTCGGGAACGAGCTTATCACGGCCGCCGTTCGCCCCCATGCTTGTGCCGTAGCGGTCGGCGCCATATCCCTGCATCGCGCCCATGCTGCCCATGCCGCGATATACTTTGTAGCGCCGCCCCTCATAAAGGATGATGTCGCCGGGGCTTTCTTCCAGGCCGGCCAGCATGGAACCCAACATGACGGTATCCGCACCAGCGGCCAGCGCTTTGACAATGTCACCACTGTACTTAATGCCGCCATCGGCAATGCAGGGGATGCCATGCCGGTGACTTTCGGTCGCACACGCCATGATTGCGGTCAACTGCGGCACGCCTGTCCCGGCAACCACACGCGTGGTGCAAATGGAACCTGCTCCAATGCCCACCTTCACGGCGTCGGCCCCAGCCTCGATTAACGCGCGAGCACCTTCGGCCGTGGCTGCATTACCGGCAATCACCGGCGTCTTTGGGAAACGCCGCTTGGCTTCGCGAACGGTCTCAAGCACCAAGGCAGTATGTCCATGGGCCGTATCAATGACGGCCGCATCCAGCCCAGCTGCTACCAGCTTCTCCAGGCGGGCCAGCCCCTTTTCGCCCACCCCGATGGCCGCTGCGCAAATCAGCCTGCCCCCATCGTCCGTAGCCCGCATGGGGAAATGCAGCTTCTTGAGGATGTCTTTGACTGTGATCAACCCTTTGAGACGGCCGTGTTCATCCACCAACGGCAGCTTTTCAATCCGGTGCTGGTGCAATATATCACGCGCCTCTTCCAGCGTCGTGCCCACTGGGGCTGTCACCAGTTCGCTGCTCGTCATGAACTCAGACACAGGCTGGGAACCAGGCGTGACGAAGCGAATGTCGCGGTTGGTGAGGATGCCGACGAGTTTGCCGTCGTCATCGGTAATGGGAACCCCGGAGATATGGTAGCGGCTCATCAACGCTTCGGCACGCCCCAATGTATCATCCGGCCGCAGCGTTATGGGGTCCACGATCATGCCTGATTCCGACCGCTTGACCTTATCCACTTCATCCGCCTGTGCGCCCGGAGACAGATTTCGGTGAAGAATCCCAATCCCGCCGAGTCGGGCCATGCCGATAGCCATGGGTGCTTCTGTCACAGTATCCATCGCCGCCGACAGGATGGGGATGTTCAGGCAAATATCGGCCGTCAGACGCGAGCGCAGGTCCACGTGAGCCGGCAAGACTTCAGAGTAGCCCGGGGCCAGCAGTACGTCGTCAAACGTCAGGGCCAGTTCGCCTATTTTATCGGCAGCCTGCATCATTCTCTCAGCCTCACGCGCTCACCCAGCCCGGTCACGACGAGGTTTTGGTTTCAAAGCACGACGGCGACGTCGGCGTTTTTTCTTGTCGCTCTCCGGCAGCTTGCCATAGCGGGCGAGCAGTACCCACACGCCGGCTAATGCGATACCGATTGAAACCAACATGGAGTAGGTGACGAAACTATCGCCGATGGTGGGTTGGTCAGGCCGAAACAATTCTATCCACGCCCGATTACCGCCCCACCAAATCATGAACAAGCCAAAGAGGGTACCCGGCTTCCATTGCTCCCGGTAACGGCCGTTCAGCCAGGCCAACAGTACGAAGCCAACCAGCAGCGCCAGGGATTCATACAAAAATGTGGGGTGGAAGCGCGTCTCCGGCGGATAAACAGTGAGGTCGCTGTATTGGGGCAATCTATAAGCCGGGGAAATGAGCAGCCCCCACGGTAAATCAGTGGGCGGGCCATAAAGCTCCTGGTTGATCAGGTTGCCCCACCGGCCGATCGCCTGCCCCAACAACAACGCCGGCCCGGCCACGTCCGCGTAATGCCAGAACTTCAACCTGCGCCAGCGCACGTAAGCAAGTCCTAACAAGGCTGCACCAACGAAACCGCCAAGGATATTCACCCCACCCGCCCGAATGTTGAGGACATCGGCCAGCGAGGTGTATTGACCGCCGCGGCCGCCAACGATGTCCAACACAACATATGTCAGGCGGGCAAAGATATACCCGGAAAAGATGACGATGATCAACCCATTGTATAACTCATCCACATTTTGCCGCCGCTTCTCGATCTCCCGACCGGCCCACCATGCACCCAGGGCAATACCCACCGTCACAATGATGCCATACCAGAAAATTGGGAATCCGTCGCCAATGGGAATCTTGAAGGCAATCGGGTCCGTTTGCAGAAAATCTAACATCTAACTCTTCCTCTTCCTCGAATTTTGCCTATTATACCCTATCCTTACTCAATATAGCCTAATCCGCGAAGCCGTTGCAGCAGCTGATCATCTTCGATTTTGATAGCGTCCCCCTGCGCAAGCTGTTCCTGCTGCACGGCCGTCAGGGTTGCCAACCTTTGAAGCTGGTGATTCAGCTCACTCAGCGGGGGATTCTGCGGCATTAAGTCATTCAACTCCAACGCATCGGCGGTGAGGTCAAACAATTCATCCGGCTTTTCATCCACCTGGATCAACTTGAATGTCACCCCGTGTTCGTCCTTTCTGACCACTGCGCGGCGGAGCGATGTACACCGAAACGGCTCGATCAGCTCCGGCCAATGCCGCTCGATGGCGCGCAGGAAATTAAGCGGAGGATACACCTCGCTGAATGCCGTTCCTTGTTCCGGATCACGGCCGCGGATCGTTTGCAGCAAGCTTAACTCATGAATCGCGGCCGTGTTCACCTTCGCCCCATTGGCCAGCGGGCCGGCCGCATCCAGAATCGTGTGGAACAGGCGGCGCGTGCTCACCGGCTCTGAGATACGGCCTGGTTCCACCAGCCGCTGCGGCCACTGAATGATCAGCGGTACATGAACCAACTCCTGGTAAGCGACAAACGCATGGCCAAAATAACCGTGATTCCCGAGACCATCACCATGATCAGACGCAATAAGGATCAGCGTGTTCTCCCGGTTGGTGCGCGCCTGTAACAACTCAAATAACTCGCCCAGATAATCATCCTGGTAAGCGACCTCGGCGTCGTACAAATCATTTAAGACGCGCTGTTCCAAATCGGCCAGCGGTTCAGCCAGAGGAGCGCCCCACCGGTATGCTTCCCGGTTCCAGCGGCGCATGATACGGAGCGCCTCACGGCTGCCACGAAGGTAAGGAGCCACCTGGTCAATAAATGCGCGCGGCGGCCAAAACGGCAAGTGTGTTTCCATCAGGTTGAGAAACAGAAACAGCGGCCGATCGCCCTCCATCCGCTCCCGCTCGCCCAGGAAATGAACCACATCCCGTACAGAGCGTTCATTCTGCCCTTTGAAATTGGCGAAGCGCGACCAGAGCGGAGTCAGGAAAGCATTGAGAGAAATGCGAAAAGCGAGATCGGAACGGCCGAAAAAGTTCTGGATGGGATACGAGAGTCGGCGCAGCAGGTGGGTATACGATGACAGCAGATGGTTTAACGGCCAGGGGACATCCAACGAACTCTTGGGTATGCTGGGGATGGCGCCGCCGTAATTGTAGAATGTTTCAAAACCGCGCCGGAACCCATTGTTGAGGATGCCAACCAGCGGGTTGTTACAGAAACCCACCGTCTCATACCCGCTAGCTTGCAGCAGTTCTACCAGATGCGGAGTGTCTGATCCCAGGGCCTGAGAGGATTGCGTCACCTGGTGTGCTGTCGGGTACAGACCAGTGAACATGGAAGCGTGGCTGGGAATAGTCCACTGCGCAGGTGCAATCGCCTGTTCAAACAGAACGCCCCGCCTGGCAAATGCATCCAGATTGGGTGTGATCGCCGCTGTATGGCCATAGCAGCCCAGCCGGTCGGCCCGCTGCGTATCCAGGATGATGAAGATGATGTCGGGATGATCCATGCTCATAAGATGATTTTTTAGGAGGTGTTGTGAATGTGATGTGCTGCCGGCCGCTGTACCCTCACCTTACTCATCGGCAAATCGATAACCAACGCCGCGCACGGTCAAGATCCACCGGGGTGACGCCGGGTCTGCCTCTATTTTCTTGCGCAGATAGTGAATGTACGGTTTGATGTTGTCGAGGGCGCTGTAATCACTCATGCCCCACGCCTTACGCACCAGTTCGGCCGTAGGAATTACACGGCCGGCGCTGCACACAAGCGTGGTCAGCAAGTCAAACTCCCTGGGGGTCAAGTCTACCGCTTTCCCCTCAACCATCACCAGGCGTGCCGGAATATCCACTGTGAAAGCCCCCTCCCCAAAACTATATTTTTCGGCCGTTCCTGCTGTCGCCTTCCTCCGCCGCAGGTGGGCCTTAACCCGCGCCAGAAATTCGGTCTGGTCAAACGGTTTCACCACATAATCGTCTCCGCCAAGCTCCAGCCCACGCACCACGTTATCCACATTTCCCAAAGCGGTGAGAAAAATGACGGGGAGTTCCGAGACCTCACGCAGGCGGCGGCATAATTCCCAGCCGCCCATATTGGGGACCATCACATCCAGCAGGGCCAGATCAGGGTGATGGGTGTGAAAGAAGCGGAGGCCATCCTCGGCCGTGTGCGCCAGAATCGGCTCGTAATCGGCGCCAACCAACAAACGCTCAATCGTCTTCGCCAGCGCAACATCATCATCAACAAGCAAAATCTTCGTCAACATGATACCTGGCAAACGCTGTAAGACTCAACCACTTCCGAGGTTAAACCAATTCAAAAAGTTGGTGACCAGCGCTGCTTGCAAATTCGGCGGAAGGGCAAAAAACGGTAGTAAAAACAACACAGTGTTCTGGTCAGGAAGAGTCGGATCTACTGTCGCCAATCCGACAAAGCTTCCTCCCTCCTCGCTAGCCGGCCCGCGCAGAAAAAATTCCGTCGTTTCATCGCCAAACGATCCGGCAATCAATGCCGTAGATACCGCGTCATACGATTGATCCAGCGGAATGACGTCGCCGGACGTCAAACCGGCTAACAGGATTGCATCTTCTCCGGTGATTTCCAGGTCACTCACCGAAGAGAGGGCCAGATCGCCGAACAATGCGGGGGAGGAGCCGATCAATAGCAAGTCCCCGCCATTATTGAGATAATCGAGGATGATGGCCACATCCGGGCCTAAAAACCCTTCTTCATCACGAAAATCGCCGGAATCCCACACCAAGAGATCAATCCCGTTCAGGGTATCCTCTTGCAGCGGGCCATCAACGGATGCGGCCCACGTGGTTACCGGATATTGATCGCCAAGCAAGGCAGCCAATGAATCAGCACTGGTTAAGCCATCTCCAAGAGGTACGCCGTCATCGTCGGCAAAAATGAAGATGCCGCCGCCACTGTCGCCAACCGCATTCGCCAGTGTTACGGTCAACGTGTATGTCCCCCCGTCGGCAAAGAAGTCGCGGACGACGATGGAGTAATCTCCATCTCCCAGGTCCATCCCCAGCAGTTGTTCGCTTTCGCCGGTAAAACTGGAATCCGCTGACTGAACCAGCTCGTTATTGGGGTCGTACAATTCCAGGATAGCATCCATATCGCCGCCGCCCTGTACCACGATGTCAACGGCCTCAGGGCCGGTAAAGCTCCATGAATGGCTCTCGCCTTCAGCGAGCACGCCCTGGACGGGTTCGTCAATTCCAATCTGCCCCTGATAAACTGCGTCCAGCTCATTGGGGGTCTCCGCACCGCCGTCTGTGGGAGGTTCGCCGCCGTTGTCACTCCCGCCATTGGTATCCTCAACAACGGCCGATTCCGGCGCGCCGCCTGTGTCAAGTTCCGCCTCTACCTCCTCATCCACGACATTACTGGGACATAACGCCAGGGTATCCTGTAAGAGACAATCAGAGAGGGCATAGTCCGCATTCAGCGGAACGAGGTTCAGCAGCCGATTGATGGTATTCTCCAACCCATCATGGCTGGCCGCCAGCACAACAACATTGCGCTGGCCTTCGCTTTCATCGAGCAAGATCAAGGCTGTTCCCGACATCTGCACTTTACCCAGCACAGACTGGATCAACCGAATCTGTTCTTCATCTTGCCCGTTGTTTGTTTCCCCATTGTCCTCTGCGGAATCCCCTCCGGTGGTCTCTCCATCCGTAGTCGTGTCACCATCCCCGGTATCCAATCCGCTCTCGGTTTCCAGGGCCTTCAGTTCAGCATCCGTTAAAATGGGGGGATCGATGGTCAAACTAATGCCGGCCGTAGCCAGGATTTCAGCTACGTCATCAGCCTGGTTATACAACCCCAGGTACAACGTATCCCGGTCGGGATCGGGCGCGGCCGCCAAAGAGAGAGATTGATCTACACGGCGAAATGCATCTTGCAAAGCGATAATCTCGTCAAATGCATCAGGGCCAAGCTCAGGGTTGCCGGTGTAGACCAGATTGATCGACCGGCGATAAAAATAGGGGAAGTCGGCCAACACAAAGCCACGACCGGCCGGTTCCACCAAAAAGTCGGCAATCCGGGCAATGAACTGGCTGTTGTCGAATACGGTAAAATAGGGCTCCGTCAGAAAATGAATATCCCCCAGCGCTAGCACACGCCCTATAACGCTGGTTGCAGCCAACACCAGTCCGCCCGGCCTGTCCGTTGCCGACGACCAGGTGTTATCATCCCCCATTAACAGCGGGGATCCCCCAGGGCCGATTTGTAACGAATGACTGCCGTAAAACGCCAGTTTCTCCAAACCATCTACCAGGCTGCCTTCCCCCAGGCTGTTGTCTTTGAGGATGATGTTGCGGAAATTCCCCTCATTCTCGACCGTGTTGTACAGATAGTCCCCGTTGAAGATGATGTCGAATTCGTTGGCCAGGCTGTTGAGTGGAATCTTGTCGGTCTCCAGGCTGAAGGTGGGGTCAAACACATCTTCCTCATTGAAGACCAGGTTGAAGCGGGTGGGATCGCCGACAAGCAGCAATCGCCCGCCCCGATCCACGAAATCAGTAACAGCCTGCAATTCAGCCGTCTCATACGGCTGCAACGGCGTGAGGACAATCAACCCATTGACTGATCTCAAGGCCGTGGCCATGTCCCCGCCCGTAAACGGCAGCAGCTCATACCCTCGCGCCGCCAGACGGCCGTCCAGATAGCCAATCTCGCCCAGCGTAAACTGGTTGCCGTGCGCCTGGTCGAGCAAAATCAGCCCGTGACCAGAAACTGGCTCATCGGTGAATGAACTGGCCGCCGGAGTGGGCACTTCAGCGATCTTGGCCGGATCATACGCCGGGGGCGCTTCCTGCTCCGCAGCACCAAGATCGTAATATCGCAAATAACGAATGCCTGATGGGGCAGCCAACAGAACGACAAAAACGAGCAGATAGGTAATTCCTCGGCGCATGGGTCTCTTCCTGGGCGGCGCAGGCTAGCGTCCGGCCGGCAACTGAATGAAGCGATAGTACATGCCGGGAGGCAATTTCGTCGGGTGTGCCCACAACTTTTGCATGTCTATCGGCGGGGGTTGGTAAGATACGAACGGCAGTGAGGACGGCGGCTCGACGGCTAGCGGGTACAGTTCCACAACCTCATAATCAGACAGGCCCGCCAGTTCGGCTGCCCGCTGAATGGCTTCATCGTTGGAGCCAAGGCCGTCTACCAATCCAAATTCAAGCGCCTGTACGCCAGTATAAATTTCTGCGCGGGACAGGTCCACATCTTTTGACAATCTATCCCCGCGACCGTTCTTGATCGCCTCCAAAAAGGCAAATTTAGCCCGCTCGATCTGACGGACCGAGGCGTCTCGCGTGCCGCCAAAGGATTTGTATGGGCCGGTGGTCAACACCTCTTCCTCAATATATACATCGCCGGGCAAAAAGGCGATGACGCCGATGCTGCCCACAGCCGAGGTTGGTTTAGCATAAATCGCATCGGCCGCGGCCGCCATATAATACGCGCCGCTGGCCGCCAGCAAATCAATCGTCGCCACCACCGGCATCTCTTGGCGTGTGTTCAACACGTCCAGGTATAGTTCCTCGCTGTACGCGGCCGAACCGCCAGGACTGTTGATCACCAAGACAACCGCTTTAACCGCCGGATTTTCCCGCGCATATGCCAGTTGCTGCGTGATTTCAAATGCCGTGCCGCTGCCAATATCATAGCTCAATCGCACAATGCCAATTTGGGGGACTGGGACGACACGAGGTGCGAAATAGATTCCGACTGCCAGGGGAAGCACAATGACAATCAAGAATGCAGCAATGAGACGCAACGGGGAACGTTGAGGGCCGTTGTTTTCAGCCATATAGACACCTTCCGAAATTGCCCCGGATTCAGGTGCATAGGATAACATGGAGCAAGGGGCGTCGCAACCCCGCTGGCGGGTAGCGGCCGCATGGGTGGGCGTGAATTTTCCATGAGTTCGTCCCCCTACTGGTCGATATTATGTTGATCAGCATTTGATCTTATGAAAAGTAATGTTATAATGCCTTTAGCCTCCAAAATTACATAATCTTTAGACAAGAGGCATTCCGGACGAGACCTCAACCTGCTGAAATGCTCATTAGACAGGAGCTAAAGGCGATGGAAAAACAGCTACTCGCCTTTCTTGACCATCTAGATCAGGAATATAAATACTCGCGCAACACAACAGCCGCCTACAAGAACGACTTGAGTCAGTTCCTACGGTTCCTGTCGGGCGAGCAGTATCAACACGTCCAAACGTGGCAAGATATCACCGCCCAGATTGTCGGCGAGTATGTGGAGCATATGAAACAGCAATCGTATGCTTCCTCGTCGGTGGCGCGTAAGGTTGCCGCGGTGAAGTCTTTCTTCAACTTCCTGCACGCGCGCGGGATCGTCAATGAGAATCCAACGACGGGGATTGATTCCCCCAGGGTTAAAAAGCGACTGCCCAAAGCTTTATCGGCCGAAGATGTGGAGCGGCTGCTCACGATGCCCATGAAAAAGCGGACGCCAAAACATTTACGTGATTCGGCGCTGCTGACCACACTCTATTCCACGGGCATGCGGGTCACCGAGGTCGTCTCCCTGCGCCAGACTGATATTGATCTGGAAAAAAAGGTCATGTATTGTTCAGGCAAAGACGGCCGCGTGCGGGAATTGCCCTTTGACGACGCCACCAGGGACATCCTCAAAGCATATATCGAAGAAGGACGGCCGCATCTGGTTAAAGACAAAAACGAAGAAGCGGTGTTTCTCAATCATCGAGGCCAGCAGCTCACCCGCCAGGGCTTATGGCTCATCATTAAGGCTTATGCGAGCAAGGCTCATTTGAGCACCGAAGTGACCCCGCATACGCTCCGCCACAGCTTTGCAGCGCATAAGCTCAACAGCGGACTAAAACTGCAAGAAGTGCAAAAACTGCTGGGGCATGCCAATATCTCCACTACCCAAATCTACACACACCTTTCATCTGAAGACGAATAAGGAGTTCCAGCCATCACCTGTAAGCGGACATGCATCCTCAATTCCGCGGAGGGATCGGCCAGCGTGACATGAACGAGAGTATGATATCAGCCCAGGTGAATGAAATAACCCGGGCCATTCAAGGGCGCACAAAACTCAATCCCACCATCGGTCTGGTGCTTGGCTCCGGACTGAGCGCATTGGCAGAGGCGGTAGATCAGGCAGAGATCATTCCATATGATGCGCTGCCCCATTGGCCGGTCTCAACGGTTCAGGGACACAGCGGCCGTCTCATGCTCGGCACACTGGAAGGGAAAAGTGTGCTGGTTCAGCAAGGCCGGGCACATTATTACGAAGGGTACTCAATGACCCAGATCACCCTGCCAGTGCAGGTGATGCGCGCGCTGGGTGTGACGACGCTCATCGTCACCAATGCAGCTGGGGGGATCAACCCCGGCTTTGAACCGGGTGACCTGATGCTCATTCGTGACCACCTCAATATGCTGGGCATCGCTGGCCACAATCCATTACGCGGCCCCAACGACGATAAAGTTGGCCCCCGATTCCCGGACATGACCCAGGCATACGATCCCGCCCTTCGCCGCCTGGCTCATAAGACGGCCGCGGAAAACGGCTTCTCGCTGCAAGAGGGCGTGTATGCTTACGTGGCCGGCCCCAGCTTCGAGACGCCGGCTGAACTGGGTTTTTTACGCACCATCGGCGCAGATGCGGTAGGTATGTCCACCGTTCCCACCGTCGTGGTCGCGCGTCATGCAGAAATTCGCGTCATGGGGATTTCCACCATCACCAACAAGGCCATTCCCGACCCCAAACCCGGAACCGAGCTGTCACATGAGGAAGTATTGGAAACAGGGAAGATTGTCATTCCCCGCCTAACCCGGCTCATTCAAGGAATACTACGCCAGTTGCCAATCTGAGTGACCGTTCTACAATAATCTCCTTGTTTAGAGACTGAGGACTGGTATGCTGGAAACAGGCAATCTCTCATCTCCAGTCTCTAACCTCAAGAAGAAAAACCTAGACGATATTAATTCACCTAACCCTTTCCGTAACGGTCCACAATGGAGCCATTCTACATCTTCATCATCCGCAACGATGTCTGGATTTATATCATCAGTGCGCTCGGCCTGTTTTGGTTTGGCAGCGAGCTTATTCGTGCGCAAAGCCTGCTGCGTCGGGCAATCTTTGGCCTGGAAAAAGAAAAGGGTACACGCCTGCGCAATAATGCACTGGGATTCATTGCCCTGTTTTCGGCCGCTATCAGCGTTGTGTACTATGTCAATGCCCAAATCGCGCCCAACCTGCCGCCGGAAATGCTCATCCCGCCTACACTGACGCCCAATATCTTTGCCACGCCGTTGTCATCGCCTACGCCGTTGGGTACCCCCGATATCGTGGCTCCCAGCCCAACCCCTCCGGTAGTTCCCACGATTACATTGGCCGGCCAGCCCGGCATTGTGTCTACCAGTCCAACGCCGGGTGAGTCACCCGCCAACCTGGAAGAAGCGTTCACCCCCACGCCCAACTTGCCGCCGCCGACTCCCTTCGTGGCCTGCACCACCGAACTGAATTTCAACCAACCGCGAGACGGCGCGGCCGTTTCCAGCCCTATCATTTTTGAGGGGACGGCTGACAGTAGCGACTTTCTCCAATATAAGCTGGAAGCGAATGGGCCGGAGACATCGGGGCAATGGGCGTCACTGCTGGGACGGCCGATTGACCAGCCGGTGCGGGATGGATTCCTCGGCAGCGTCAATTTGAGCAACTGGCAGTCAGGCCCTTACCTGATTCGGTTGACTCTGGTGAACACAGCCGGTTACGACGTGCAATACTGCGTGATTCAGGTGACTTTAAGCGGCCCGTAGAAGCGATTCACAAACCGATCCTCGAATAGAAACAAAGCAGCGTATTCCCGTACCGCCTCTGGTCAATCAACTCAAACTGTTTAAGAGGAACCGGCTCCCACTCTTTAGGGTCAATCTGGACGACGATCTGGCCTTCCTCCGCCAGGAAGACGTCAGTCATCCCATCCAGCTTCGTCAAAACCGCGCGCCATATCCCGTGATATTGGGGCGGGGCGACGTAAATCAGGTCAAACGGCCGCTCCGGCGGCCGTTGTAAATAAGCAAAAGCGTCCATCTGTCGCACCGTCGCCCCACGCTCCAACTGTGTGTGCTTCAGATTCTCTCTGATAGTGCGAATAGCAGCCCTGGCATTGTCCACAAACACCACATGGACTGCCCCCCGGCTCAATGCCTCAATCCCAACCTGCCCCGTCCCGGCAAACAAATCCAGCCAGCGGGAATCAGGCACCGATCGGCCCAGGATGTTGAACAGGCTCTCTTTCACCCGATCCATGATCGGCCGTGTGGTCTCGCCGGGCACGCGTTTCAGCCTTTGCCCCTTCGCCCGGCCACTGATCACTCTCATCGCATACTCCCAAACAACAGGCTACGGTTCAACTTGAAGTTCAAGCAATTCGTAATTGTCGCCGATCAGGCGGCCGTCGGCATCCAAAACCGGTAAACGCCATCCCTCTGTTTGCACCCAGAGGCCCGTCGTTACCCGATAAACGCCTGGAGGCAGGTCATTCGGAATGTGTAGCTGGTACTCGTCCCGGATGTACTTGTCCAGGGGCCAGCGCCGGGTAGGATACTCGCCCGGATTCAATTTGTCGGACTGCGCCGCCAACGTCCCATCCGGCCGCAATATGTGGACGAATGCCTGATAGTTGATGTCGATTGGCCGTTCTGCCTTCCAGTATAAAGCCAGCGTGATGGTTTCTCCAGGCAAAACATGCGTCGCCGACACATCATAGCCAATCAGTGCAATCTGCCCATCAAAATCGGCAAAGACGGCCGCATCAGCTTTCACTGCCGTGAAATCTGTCGAGTTCAGATGGAGCCAGCCCAATGGTTGCAGCACAAACAGCCCCACGGCCGTCACGCCAACAACCGCCATCATTGTGGGCCAGGACGGCTGTCCGTAAAAGCTCTCGCGGGAATCATGCCCCGGCTCCGTCCTCGCCAACCAAAACGCTACTACCCCGGTCGCGGCCGCGGCCAGTGCCGCTATCGCCCAGGCCATTGTGCGCGCCGGCGTACTACCGAATTCCACCTCCACTACGTGAGATCCGGCCGTGAGCGGCACCACAATAAATCCTTCCGGCTGGGCGATCTCCGTCTCGGCCGCTTCTCCATCAACACGCACCTGCCACCCAGGAAAGTCAAACAGGTACAGCCGGAAAAGGAATTCAACCGGCGAGTCAACCCTGTAGCGCGTAAACAAAGGAGTGATCGTCTTCGTTTCCACGGTCGCCCTTTCCGGAATGACGGCCCAGTTGACCCAATCGGGCGGCAAGCCTGCCTCCAACGGGCCGACGACCGTTCCATTTCGCTCCGGAATGATGGAGACGTCGACCGGCACGAAATCAGCCGTGGAGGTAGTACCCAGCCAACGGCCGTGAAGCTCAATCTGCGACATGCGCCAGAGGGTGGCTTCGCCGAAATCAGGCCAGGGGGGCAGCTGGCTCAACGGCAGGGCCAGATGCAGAATAATAGCGACGACGGCCGCCCCTATCCAGGACGCCCCTTTTGCAGAGAATCCCACTTCAACTGCAATCTGGAGCAAGGCGGCCGTCCCCGCTCCCGCCAGCACTGCCAGCATGGCCGCGGCCGGGCCGAGAAAGCGCCAGGGGAACTGGAAGAAAGGGAGAAAGGGGACGGTTTCCCAGATGAAAGTGGACTCCGGCAACATCATCAGCAGCAGCCCGGCCAGTGAAATCGCAAAGAGGGCCAGCTGCGCCCGGCGGCGAACACGCCGCGCCAGGAGCAAGATCACCCCGCCCGCACCCAGCAGCCATTGGGCTACTCCCAGATTAAAACGGAAATCGGGCTGCGACGCCCCCCAATCAAGCCGCCTCGTGAAAGCCAACAGTTCTCCAAACGAAAGGAAGTGGGTGCGAAAGTCGAAATTATCCCCTCGCCCAATCAGCGTGTTCAGATTGACGGCATTGCGTTCAAGTAGAACCGGCAGCCAGAAGAAGGCGGCCGCGGCTAATCCGCACAACAGGGCTGCGGCCGGCAGGTAACGGGCGAGAGGGCGTATGTCCGCCGCCGTCTCCCTCCCATCAAACAAGAGCTGCCACACCGCCCACCCGCACAGCCAGCCGAAGAAAAGCAGGCCCATCAAATTGTGCGTCAGGATGAGGCCCGCCACCAGCGCGACGGCCGCCGCCCAGTGCCAGGCGCCGGGGGACCCTCTAAGCCGGTCCAGTGCCCACAGCGCCATGGGGAAGATGCCGAAGCTGAAAGATTCAGCCAGCACCCCGCGCGCATACGGGTCAACGAACTGGATGTACGGGGCGTACACATAAGCGGCCGCGGCAATGAAGCCGGCCTGCCGGCCCCAATTGTCACGCACAAAGCCATACATACCCAGCCCGGCCAACAACAGCCCCAACACAAAGACAGCCTTCACCCCATCTACGGCATCCAGCCGGGGCAGCAATTCCACTGTGAGACCCAGGTAGTAAGTGAGCGGGGCGTAGTAGTTGAAAATAGGGTAACCGTAACCGTGATAAAAGTGGGGCGCCCAACGAGGGTACCATTCGCTGCCGCGCACCAACGCGCTCAGCTCAACCAGACGGAAAATGTGAAGCTCGGCATCGGTTTCCTGGGGCAGGCTGTCCCTGCTGAGGAATGGCCAGACCGCGATCACACAGATCGCCAGCACCACCAACAATCCGCCATCAAATCGGCCCCTAAGACACTGCCAACGAATCATTCATTGCCCCATAAACAGAAAACGTGAAACGGGGGAAATCTACCACGTTTCACGTTTCTTGCGCCATGATTTCTTACGACGATTCCATGACGTCTCATTGTCGTTTCTATAACGACAACGGGTTATTTACGCGATGAACTCAACAATCTGATCCGGGTGATCGGCAACCTTGACGCCCGCTTCGCGCAGCGCATCCACTTTGCCTGCGGCCGTGCCGCTGTTCCCTTCCACGATGGCGCCCGCATGGCCCATGCGGCGTCCTGGAGGAGCAGTGCGGCCGGCGATGAAAGCCGTCACCGGCTTGGTCATGTGCTGAGCGATGAATGCGGCCGCCTGTTCTTCAGCATTGCCCCCAATTTCACCAATCAGAATTACCTGATCCGTTTCCGGGTCTTCCTCAAACATGCGAAGCACGTCAATGAAGTTGGTGCCGTTGATGGGATCCCCGCCAATGCCCACACAGGTGGACTGACCCATGCCCCGTTGAGACAGGGCGTAAATGACCTCATAGGTCAGCGTTCCGCTCTTGGAAACTACGCCCACATTACCAGGCTGGACGATGGAAGCGGGAATGATGCCCACCTTCGCCTGTCCCGGCGTGATGAGGCCGGGGCAATTGGGGCCAATCAGTCGCGTGGGCTTGTTTTCCAGATAAGCGCGTACCTTAATCATATCCAGCACAGGGATTCCCTCGGTGATGCATACGACCAGTGGCAGCCCCGCGTCCACTGCCTCATAAATGGCATCGGCCGCAAAACGGGCAGGGACAAAAATGATAGAAGCATTGGCCCCAGTATACTCGACCGCCTTTTTCACTGTGTTGTAAACAGGAATGCGAGCCTCACCATTGGCCGGGTTAAACCACTCACCCCCCTTGCCGGGGGTCACGCCACCGACGACGTTGGTGCCGGCGGCCACCATTTGCCGGGTATGGAACCCGCCTTCCCGACCGGTAATGCCTTGTACCAGCAACTTTGTGTTCTTGTCAACCAGGATGCTCATGGTTACGCTCCCTTTGCCGCTGCTACAGCCTTGCGGGCCGCATCTGATAATGTCACGGCCGTTTCCATTTCGGCCTGCGCTAATATTTCCATGCCCTCTTCAGCGTTTGTCCCGACCAGCCGCACGACCATGGGCACTTTCGTTTTGACTTGATCCAGAGCATCAATGATGCCGCGCGCAACCTCATCGCCACGGGTGATCCCGCCGAAGATATTGAATAAGACAGCCTTCACCCGTTCATCTGAGAGAATCAAGCGCAAGGCGGTAGCCACCTGCTCTGCTTTGGCCCCGCCGCCCACATCGAGGAAGTTCGCCGGTTCACCACCGAAGAGCTTAATGATGTCCATGGTTGCCATGGCCAGACCGGCCCCGTTGACCATACAGCCAATATCGCCGTCTAATTGGATGAAGTTCAAACCGCCCAATCGCGCCTCGCGCTCTGTTGGCGTTTCTTCGTCCACATCTCGCATTTCAGCCAGCCGCGATTGCCGGTAAAGGGCATTGTCGTCGATGGAGAGCTTGCCGTCCACCGCCAGCAGCTTCCCCTCGCCAGTGATAACCAGGGGGTTGATCTCCGTCAGGGAAGCATCATTGGCCATGAAACAGGAATATAGCCCTGTCACCAGCTTGTGGAAATCCCGCCACAATTCGCGCGGCAAATCCATTTGTGAGGCCAGGTATGTGGTCTGGTAGCTGCGAACGCCCAGCGCCGGTTCAATGTGCACGCGTACAATTTTTTCCGGCATGGTCTCTGCCACCTGTTCGATGTCCATGCCGCCAGCGGCCGAAGCCATAATCATCGGCCGTCGCGCAGCCCGGTCAATCAAGACCGCCAAGTATATTTCCTGTTCGATGCCTGGGGCCTGTTCATCAATCAAGACGCGCCGAACGGTGAACCCCTTGATGTTCATGCCCAATATCTGTGCCGCCAAGCGCTCAGCCTCGTCGGGGTCATTGGCCAGCTTAACGCCGCCCGCTTTTCCCCGACCGCCAGTAAGCACTTGCGCCTTCACAACAACACGGCCGCCCAGCTCACGTGTGATCTCCCGCGCCTCAGTCGGCGTTGAGGCAATATCGCCCCTGGGAATGGGCACGCCATGCTCGGCAAAAAGCCGCTTCGCCTGGTATTCGTGCAGATTCACTCAAAAACTCCTTCTTAATGTTTATGTGGGATGCACAGCCTGGGACATAGAGACAGGCTGCACTCGTTGGGGAACCCTATGCAACATGAGGGGCGAACCTTTAAGTTCGCCCCAGCAATCTAAAAGTACGGTGGCGAATTATAACACGCCCTCCTTCACCCGGCGAGAGGTTCTCATGAGAAACGAGGGTGTGGTTTTGATCACCAGGCCCAGAAAATACCTCAATGAAACCGGATGAATCCGGCTCCGACATTATCTTGAGCCGGAAACGGGGATGGTGTATCATGGGGTGGGTTATCATCTGTTCGTAGTATCACAACAACCAAGGCAGGCGCGTACATGACAGCCGGCAGTAAGCAACGGCAACGCAGTATCTTCTCCCGGCTCAAACGAGGCCAGGATACCCTTGAAATCGCGGATTACCGGGTCGGCGATATTCATGCAGAACACCCCGTCTCCATTTCAGCCGAGGGCACGCTGGTGGGAAATTTATTCGCCCCGCAAGTCACGATTACGGGCCTGATGTGCGGCCCCGTTGTTGCCCAAGAAGTCACGATCAAACCGGGCGGCCAGGTATGGGGGGACGTATTCGCTATTGGGATTCACGTTCAACCGGGGGGTAAACTTTTGGGCTGGATGACCACCTTGGCTGAAATGGACTACGAAGCGATACTGGAGTCAGGTGAGGTTCCAGGAACATTCATACTCGAACCACCTGAAGCCCTGGCGGACGCAGAATTGCAGGAACAGAGCCGCCAGCGATTGAATGTGCTTCGTAATTTGCGGGAAGAAGCGGCCGCGGCCGTGGCCGCCCGTGATCAATTGCAGCGCGCGTTTGATGAACGGCTGAGCGGAATGGCGGGCGAAGCTATTGCCAAGGCAGACACACTCGCCCAGGCGTTAGAAAAAGCCGAGGAACAAGTAAGCACGCTGCAAGGACGGACCGATGAACTGGAACAGACATTAGGCAAGATCGAAGCGAAACTTGAAGAGAAAAAGCAGGCGCTATCAGACACGCGCGAGGCGTTGAGAGAACGCGACCGGCAGTTAAACGAGCTGCGCCTTTCATTCGAGCAGCAGGTCACCGCTTTTGAAGAGCTGCACCAGGCCAAAACAGAGGTGGACGAATATCTTGAAGACGCTCTGGAACAGCTAAAAACCCAATCGGATCGAGCGTACACACTGGAACTGGCCCTGGAGGAAAGTATGCAACGCACCTCAGACCATGAAACTTCCCTGTTTCATTGGCAGGAGCTGGCCGGCGTGACTGGGGCGAGGGTGCAAAAATTGGAACATGAAGTGGAACGCTTGCAGCAACAACTGGATGAGAGCCGGCGAATGGTGGAAATTCACCGGGAAAAGCGGCTCCGGGCGGAAGAAGCATGGGCACAGGCCACGGCCGTAATAAATGGGATCACTTCTCCATCTGAGAAAGCTGATGCGCCATCGGAGTCCGGTATCAGCCACGTCGCTGAACTGCGGCAAGCATTGGCGGCCGCAGAACTGCGCACCCAGGAATTGGAGGAACAGTTGGCGTGGCAAAAAGCGAACGCACAGGCGGCCGCATTGGAATTGGAACAGGCGCGCCATCTTACAGAGGAACATCAGGCAATGCAAGACAAGTTGACTGCACTTGAACTACAAATGGCCGCCGAACGAAACAGCCTCGAAGATCAACTGCGCCACATCCGGTTACAATCGGCCGCTTTTGAATCCGAAGTAGATTATCACCTTAAACAAACGGAACAGCAGGGGCAGCGCCTGGCTGAACTCCAGGCCCTGTTAGTGGAACGAGACCTGCAATTGGGGGATGCTAAAGCGATTGCCAGAAAGCAGGCCGCACTCATCCAGCAACTGAAGCAGGTAACTGGCGCCAGAATTCGTGCCCTGGAAAAGCAGCTTGCCCAATCATCGCTGGAATCGCCCAAGCGCACCTCGTAACGGCCGTTTGCGTGATGCGTCAAATGGGGGAAACTTGGGGGCAGTACAATCAGAGGAGTATGAAACGTGTCTGCAATTGAACTGGCAATTATCGGTGGAAGTGGTCTGTATGACATGCCCGGATTAACCGATGTAGAGGAGATCAAGCTCTCCACGCCTTTCGGCGATCCATCAGACAGCATCACATTGGGTACGCTGCACGGACGTCGCGTTGCATTCCTGCCAAGACACGGCCGTGGCCACGTGCTCACCCCCACGGAAGTCCCTTACCGGGCCAATATCTACGCCCTCAAGACGCTGGGAGTGAAATACATCATTTCCGTCAGCGCCTGCGGTTCATTACGCGAAGAATATGCGCCCGGTGACATTGTCATCCCCGACCAACTGTATGATCACACCAAGAAGCGGGAGATGACCTTCTTTGGCCGCGGGCTGGTAGCTCATATCAGCGTAGCCCACCCTTTTTCGCCTGAGTTGAACCAGGCGCTGGCTGAAGCGGTGCAAGCGGTCGGAGGAAAAGTGCATGAAGGAGGCACGTTCATCACCATCGAGGGGCCGCGATTTAGCACAAAGGGGGAATCTTATACCTACCAGCAATGGGGTATGAGCATCATTGGCATGACAACCAGCCCTGAGGCGTTTCTGGCGGCCGAAGCTGAAATTGCTTATGCTTGTATGGCCCACGTGACCGACTACGATGTGTGGCATGAAGACGAGGAACCGGTCACCGTTGACATGGTCATCCAGACGTTGCTGCGAAATACAAAACTGGCTCAGGAAGCGATCAGCCAGATGGCTCAGTCCATGCCGGCATGGACGGGCGACTACCCGGTGCACCACGCTTTGCAATATGCCCTCATTACCGACAAAATGCGCATCCCACCTGAACTTACAGCGAAGCTCAAACCCATTGTAGGGAAGTATTTGGGTTGAGCCGCCCCAGCACGGCCAGGACTTTGCTGATTCGTCTTGCTCCTATGCAACTTCCCCTGTTCTTTGAACAACTCCAGGAAAACAATAACCGGCGTGAACGCTTGCTGCTGCTCATAGCGGCCGCCTTTGTGTTCGTCAATGCGCTCAGCCTGACCCTGGTACATGAAGGCAAGTTTGCCTGGCATGCCCTTTGGCCCCATCTATGGGCGCCGGGAGTCTGGGCCGCGGCCATGGCCTGCGCCCATGTCCTGTTGAACCGCTTGAAGCACAATCATGATCCCTTGCTGCTGCCGCTGGTGGGGCTGCTCACCGGCTGGGGATTGGTTCTGCTTGACAGGCTGGCCCCCAACTTTCTGGGACGGCAGGTGATCTGGCTCATCCTGGGAACGGCCGCGCTGGTGGCGACCGCCTGCCTGCCCCGGAATCTTCAGATTCTACGCCGGTACCGGTATACCTGGCTAACGCTGGGGCTGCTCCTGCTGGCGGCGACGCTCATCTTCGGGGTCAATCCCTCCGGTTTTGGCGCAGCCCTCTGGCTGCCGCTGCCGCTATTGGGCCAGGTCTTCTTCCAGCCGTCTGAACTGCTCAAACTGCTGCTGGTTGTCTTCCTCGCCAGCTACTTCGAAGAGTGGGGATTACCGCTGCGCCCGGCCAGGGAAAACGAGTTAGCTTCGCTGGCATATCTGGCTCCCCTGCTGCTGATGTGGGGATTGTGCATGGTGCTCCTGATGTGGCAACGAGATTTGGGCGCGGCAACCTTGTTCTTCTTCCTCTTTCTGGCCTTACTGTATCTGGCTACCGGTAACATGGGATTCGTCTTGGGCGGTCTGGCCATGTTTCTGGCCGGAAGTATGTTTGCCTATGCCGCCTTCGATAAAGTAACATTGCGCGTGGATGCCTGGTGGAATCCGTGGCCTGACGCAAATGATCGCGCCTTTCAAATCGTTCAATCCTTATACGCATTAGCAGCCGGCGGCATCCTGGGACAAGGCGTGGGCCAGGGCTTCCCCGACTATATTCCCGTCGTCCATTCGGACTTTGCCTTTGCCGCGATTGGCGAGGAATGGGGTCTGATCGGCAGCCTGGGCACGGTCATCCTGTTTGCACTGCTGGCACACCGGGGCTTACGCATTGCCACGTTGGCGGGACGGCCGTTTCACCGGTACCTGGCTGTGGGTATCACCGTTTTGTTCAGCGTGCAGGCGCTCCTCATCATGGGGGGCGTCACCAAGCTGCTACCGTTGACCGGCGTCACGCTCCCCTTCGTCAGCTACGGAGGAAGCTCCTTGCTGGTCAGCAGCATCATGGCCGGGCTGTTGCTGCACCTCTCTGCGGCACAACGCCCACTAACATGAGGTGTCCTTGATGAACACAGGACGGCCGGGTGATGAAGTGTTGCCCAGAGTACAGCAGCTCAATCTGCTGGTCTTGATAGCGTTCGGCCTGGTTGGCGGGATGCTTGTCTTTTGGAGTGTCGTGCGCGCGCCCGCTATTTTGAGCCGTGAAGACAACCCCAGGCTGGTGGAAGCCGCATATCGCATCCGGCGCGGCCGTATCCTGGATCGAAACGGCGCGGTTCTGGCGAAAACGACCGGCCCGCCAGAGCGGCTCGCACGCCGCTACCCGCTGACCAGCGCCGGGCCGGTTGTCGGTTACTACAGCCTGAAGCATGGAACAACCGGCATCGAGGAGCGCTTCGACCCCATTCTGAGAGGAGAAACGAATGACTCGTGGGCTGCGTTCGTCCAGCAGCTGCTCCACAAGCCGCCGCAAGGGCGCGACGTTCGTCTAACCTTGGATGCGTCACTGCAACAGGCGGCCGATGAGCTGATGGCCGGGCGAACTGGCGCGATCCTCCTGTTTAATCTGCCGCGAAACGAAATTCTGGCGCTGGTCAGCCATCCCGGCTATGACCCGAACCGGCTGGATGATCGCTTTGAGGAACTGGCCGGCGATGAAGGCGCGCCCCTCTTAAACCGGGCCATCCAGGGGCAGTACCAGCCGGGTTTACTCTTGCAGCCCATTTTGCTGGCCGCGGCCGTTGATCAAGGGCTGATCTCGCTGAGAGACACCGTTGAAAAGGTTGGCCAACCGGTCGCGGTGAATGAGGAGGTAACCCACTGCACCACCCCGCCGCCGGAGAGGGCAAACTGGATCGATGTACTGCATCATCGCTGCCCTGGGCCGACGGCCGCACTTGCCGACGAACTGGGCATCAGCGGGCTGGATCAGATTTTCGCCGGATTCGGACTGACGCTCCCCCCCACCTTTCCGCTTACTCTGGAACTGGGAGAAATCGAACCCATCGCCGACCCATTCCTGGCCGGTATTGGCCAGGAAAATCTGACCATATCGCCTTTACAGCTTGCTCAAGCGTTGGCGGCATTGGGGACAGACGGCCGTGTGAGGCCCATGCAGCTGGTTATTGAAATTCAGGAGGAGGACGGCTCCTGGCGCAGCGATACGCTCTCGGATGACTCACCCCCTCGCGCAGTGTCAGCCGTGGCCGCCCACCGCATACGCGCCGCGCTGCCACACCATGAGGGAGCAGCCGAATTCACCGTCCTGGTGTTATCAGGCCCGAAAGGCAGCACCAATGCCTGGTACCTGGGCCTCTCTCCAGCCACGTCGCCTCAGGTTGGCGTGGTCATCGTGGTGGAGGAGAGCGACGACGAGGATGCAGTCCAGGAAATCGGCCGGCAATTGCTGAAGCTGGCAGAAGGGCGGCAGGACAAACCTGCAAAGTAAGAGTCCCCTAATTACATCGCCAAAGATCAGACAATGGCAAAGCTTCCTTCGCCTAATCGCCCGATGAATCCCCCACTGCGGCCGCGGCCGCCAGCGCCATCAGCTTTTGAATGCGGGGCAGCATCTCCGTTGGATTGGGATGCAGCCCTTCTTGCGCCAGGGCGCTCTCATACAACTGCTCAATTGACAGGTTAATCAGCTCATCGTCTGGGCGGTTACTCACCAAACGGGCCAGATTAACCACCAGCAGGTGCTTGCGGTTGACTTCCAGAATCTTCTTGGGAATCTCATACTCCTGGGCCAGGTAACGGTAAAGACGCTGCATTTCCCGGTTGGGGGCGTCTTCCGGCGACACCAGTCGAACCGGGCTGTCCCGCAGTAGTTTCGATTCGCGGACCTCAGTCACCCGCTCGCCTAATGTAGTCACGCAGCGGCCGACAAACCGGTTGAAATCCGCATCGGACAACAGTTCCCCGTCGCCTGACTCATCGACCTCTTCCAGATCGGACAAATCCAGCCCTGCATCGTCAATGTTTCGCAGCTTCTTGCCGTCAAACTCAGCCAGGATAGGCGCAGTAAAGGCATCCAGCGGATCGACCCAATACAGCACCTCCAGATCACGGGCTTTGAAGGGGTCTAGATGGGGGCTGTTGGCAACGGACTTCGCATCTTCACCCAGGACGTAGTAGATCACCTCCTGCGTCTCAGGCATTCGCTCCACATATTCCGCGAGGGAAACCAGAGCGCCGTCTGATTTCGATGTCTGGTATCGCAACAACGGGACAATCTCATCTTTTGCTTCTGCGTCGGTAACCAGCCCTTCCTTGAACGCACGGCCGTATTGTTCCCAGAAGGCGGCGTATTTCTTGACATCCCGCTCCGCTAACTTCTTCAGTTCTCGCAAAATGCGGCCGCGCACCGTCTTGCCCAGGCGCCGCATGACCCGGTTGCTCTGTACCGTCTCCCGGCTGATATTGAGCGACAGATCCTCAGAATCAACCACCCCATCCACGAAGGAAAGCCAATTGGGCAGCAGGTCGGTGCAATACTCCTGGATGAGCACGTTATGTGAGTAGAGCATCAAGCCCGGCTCTTTTCGGGCAGCGAGGATGCCCTTCTCCCGCTTGGCGGGCACGAAGAGCAGCGCCCGTACGTGAACCGGCGCGTCAGACAAGAAGTGAACGGTGGCCAGCGGCTCTTCAAAATCGAGGGTCATCTGCTGGTAAAACTTCTTGTATTCGTCTACCTTCACTTCTGACGGCCGCTTGCGCCAGAGTGGCCCCTGCTGGTTAGCCTGTTCCTCACCCACATAAACCGGATAGCGGACAAAGTCTGAGTGTGTCTTCACGATTTGTTTCAGCTTCCACTCGCCGGCAAACTCCTCGGCGTCTCGCTTCAGGGTGATGTGAATTTCCGTCCCCCGGTCGGTTTTTTCAGCCGTTTCCAGACGGAAACTCTCGCTGCCGTCCGAAATCCAGGCGGCCGCTTTGGCCCGCTTACGGTAACTACGCGAGACAACGCGCACTTCATCCGCCACCATAAACACCGAGTAAAAACCAACGCCGAAACGGCCGATCACTTCCTCAGGGTCCAGGTCTCCGTCTTCACTCAACCGATCCAGGAACTCCCGCGCCCCCGACTGGGCAATCGTGCCCAGATTATGCATCAGCTCATCTTTGGTCATGCCAATGCCGCTATCTTTGATGATGATACGCTTTGGTTCCCCCTCTTCCACCTCCGGCACTTCAATGTGGATCGCCAGATCCGCATCTGCATCCAGCACATCCCGATTGGTCAACATCTCAAAGTGCATCCGCGTCAGCGCATCCGAAGCATTAGAGATCAGCTCGCGCAAGAAAATATCGCGGTCTTTATACAGGGAGTGAACCAGGATGTGTAACAACTGTTTGACTTCTGCTTTGAAGTGGTAGGCGTCTGTTCGTGTCGTTTCCTTGGTTGTCATCGCTTGATTTCCTTTTCATGTCCGAACTCAGCTTTTTCCTCATCAAATGGCCGCTATGATAGCCTGTTCACATATGAGCGACGTAAGCGAACAGCCAGATGGATCATAACGGTTCCAGATCAACAGGTTTCAGGTCGGGGTTGGCACACGCTTGCCGCCCCACTTTTGCCATGTCATGCCAGGCGCCGTCAATTCTCACCCGCACTACATCGGCCGTAAAATCGGTGTTCGTCCGGTCATCATTGCGAATCAGCGAAGATCCCACCCCGTAAATGTCAACCGGCACGCCGAGCTTCTCAAAACGGGTGATTTTATCCGGATTGAACCCGCCAGTGGCCACAATCTTGACCTGGCGGCAGTACCGCTGCGCCATTTCGACTCGATGCGCTGGCAGGCCCCATCGTTCCCAGGCAGTGTTGAGCGCCTGCCGCACATTGAACACCAGGCGCGGCGTGACACCCAGATCCAGGGCCGGATCGCCCAGTGGGGGCACATTTTCATCCCGCATGCTGCCGCTTGTGTCCAGCCGCACGCCAAACAAGACATACCGCCGCGCCTGTTCCTCTTCCCCCGCTTCTATCAGTTCGGCATACCGTTCGAACATCGCCTGCATGGTTCGCAAACTGTCTTGCACTGAATTGTTGTTGAAGTCTACCAGGGCGATGCGGGGGATGTCGGGGGGAACGAAACGGGCGAAGGCCATCATGGCTGCGGCCGTATCTCCCAGGAAACAGGCAATGGCCGCATGGGCCACTGTGCCGCCGCCCGCGCCCCCCCACCAATCACCCTGTGCGTCGGTAGAGACGAAGGGGCGCAGTTCTCCCTTGTAATCCATGTTGAAGCGATCTACGGCAATGTCGTATGCGTAGCCGTCGGCCGCCTGTACTTCATGCAAGTCGAATCGGGCCGGAAAGAACAAAACGGGCTTCCCCCTGGCTGCTTGCAGCACGTTGTACACATTGGTGGCGATGCGGCTGCCCCGGCTGAGGATACCGAGGATGGGCGTTTCCAGCAGAGCAAAGTCACGGTAACGGCCGCATATTTTGATCACGGGCTGCACCTGCAAGGGATCGCCATGATACTCAGTGATAGCCCCATCATGTACGGCCGTGACTACCAGCTTTTGCCAGGCAGGAACCCACTGCTCCCCCTCATCAAAATAGCCGGTGCAATGGCGCAGCATGGAGAGCGCCTTGTCTACGCCAACAACCACCGTCTTTCCCCGGCGGCGGGTGAAAAACTGCATTTCCACCTCGATATCGCCCACGTTCAAGCCCTGGGGATCGCGGCCGATGTCGCGCGCATATTGACCCTGGTATCCTTTGTTCCGGCTGACTCCCTCCAACATCGTTAAGATATTGAAGAAGTATTTGTCGGAATACCAGCCGCGCCGCATTCGATCGACATCCAGTTTGAACGTCTCATTTGTTAAGCGTTCACCGTTAAACAGGCTCATCTTGCCCCTCCAATTGAACGGGAATCCCTGGCGGCAAAACCTCGAACCGCCCGGCGTGTTTTAGCTATCATACATCATTCAGAGTCACCGCCCAATGCCCCTTGCCCTGTTGGAGCCATTGGTCCAGCTCGCTTAAAATGACATCGTCTCACCCTTATGTTAAAATTACGCTGCTAACTTTGCCCATGTATATCACACATTTATCGCTGACGAACTTTCGCAATTACGGCCGTTTGGAATTAGACCTTCCAACCGGCACGACATTACTGCATGGGGACAACGCCCAGGGAAAGACAAACCTGCTGGAAGCGATCTACTACCTGGCGACTTCACGTTCCCCTCATGCAGAGCAAGATTCCCACCTCATTAATTGGGAAGCGACCCAAGCCGGGGACCTGGTTACAGTGGGGCGTCTCGTCGCTGATTTCGTTTCCAACACTGGCGAACATCAGATCGAAATGAGGTTAATCCAGGAAGCGGCCGCCATCGGCCCGCGGTCAAAAGGGCGCAGTTTTCGGCGGCAGGTGTTAGTTGATCGTCGAAAAGTACGGTTAATGGATTTGCTGGGAAATTTGCGCGTCGTATTGTTTCTCCCGGAGGATATGCAGCTCATCACCGGTTCTCCCGGTGGGCGGCGACGTTACCTGGATATCACGCTATGCCAGATCGATCCTATTTACTGCCGCACGCTGTCTCAATACAATAAAGTGCTAGAGCAGCGAAATGCGCTGTTACGCCAATTAGCAGAAGGCAGCGGCAATAAAGACCTCCTGCCGATCTATACGGAAAGGCTGGTGGAAGCAGGCAGTTTAATCATTACCCGCCGGGCCGGTTTTATGGCTGAGATCGGCCGCGAAGCACAGCGGATACATTACGAAGAACTCACTGACGACCACGAAACCATCCGTCTAAATTACCTGCCCCGGCTCACAGAAAACGGATCATCGAGAAATAATCACAGCGCTGAACTGGTTTCACTGGGTGCATGGGTCCAAGAAAACGAAAACGATCCTCAGATCGTAGCCCAACGTTTCCAGACGGTTTTAAAAACGGCCGAACCCGCAGAATTGGCGCGTGGGATGACGATTATCGGCCCACACCGGGATGACTGGCAATTCTGGATTGACGGCCACCGCCTGGCAAGTTTCGGGTCCCGCGGCCAGCAGCGCAGCGCGATTCTCGCCTTAAAACTGGCTGAAATCACCTGGATGGAAAAGGTAACAGACGATGCCCCCATCCTTCTGCTCGATGAGGTCGTCGCCGAACTCGATCAAAAGCGGCGCGCGCTGTTGTTAAGCTATATACGAAAGTCTGGGCAGACGATCCTGACAGCAACCGATCCGGGCATGTTCACTGCTGACTTCTTGCGACATGCCACCAGCATGAGCGTCGCAGATGGGCGCATTTTCATTGACCAACCCGCCTAACTCATACGTGAAACATATGCTGCTTCGCCGGCTGGTACTATGTTGATTTGTAAAGGGCAATAGTGTGACCAATTCAGGTAACTTCTCTGCAGATCATGCCGTGGTGCTTATTGTGGATGACACCGCGGAAAATCGGCTCCTCCTGTCGTCCCAGCTTCGCATGGAGGGGTACGAAATCCTGCAAGCCAAAGGCGGGCTGGAAGGCATTGAACTGGCACAAACCCATAATCCCGACATCATTTTGCTGGATGTCATGATGCCGGACATAAACGGCTTTGAAGTATGCCAGCGCCTGAAAAAAGACCCGGACACACATCTGATCCCTGTGATCATGGTAACCGCTCTCCGGGATGTGCAATACCGAATTCAAGGGATTGAGGCGGGCGCTGATGAGTTTCTCTCCCGCCCCCATGTGCGCGAGGAACTGCTGGTTCGCGTCCGCACGCTGATTCGTCTGAAGCGGGCGCGTGTCTGGCTAGAAGAAGAACGCAATCGCCTCCAATTACTGTATGACACAAGCCGGGCCATCAGTACCCAACTGGACCTGGAATCGATGATGGCGACCATCATCAAGCAAACTCAAGCTGCAATCGGCGCGACGAAGGGCAACATTATGCTTCTGGATGAATCGGGCAAAGTGAACCACAGGTTCATGGTCCGCGCCGACTCGCGGCTGGAAGTGAGCGACCATGTGTCAAACGCTGTCATGACACATGGCCTGGGCGGCTGGCTGGTGCGACACAAGCGTGGTGACATCATTGAGGACATCAGCACCGACGGGCGCTGGATTACGCTGCCCGGTGACGAAGGAGAAACCGGCGCGGCCATTGGCGTGCCGTTGTTTAGCCCAAATCGCGTGGTCGGCGTCTTAATCCTCAATCACCCTCAAACAGGCTATTTCAGACCAGAGCACCTTGCTTTGCTGGAAACGATTGGAGCCTCTGTGACGGCCGCTATTGAGAATGCTTACCTCTTTGCTGAAGTGAGCGAAGAACGGCGCAAACTGGAAGCCATCCTGGCCCAATCTACAGACGCCATCATCACCACAGATGAACAGTGGCATATTTCCCTCATCAACCAGGCCGCAGAAACACTTTTCCAGGTTCATGAACAGGATGTCGTCGGCAAATCTGTGCGTCAGATCGAACAACTGGCCGCACTCGTCCCCATTTTCGAGAAGGCCGATGCCAGCCCGGCGCCACAAGAAGTAAGCCTGGCAAACGGCAAAACATTTTACGCCAATATCTCGCCCATCAAGGGGGTGGGCTATGCGGCCGTGTTACAGGATGTCACCGAGTTCAAGCGCATGGAAGCGATGCGCCTGGAACAGGAACGGCGGGAAAAGTTAATTGTCAAGGAGACATTCTCGCGCTACATGGGGCCTCGGCTGGTAGAGCATGTTTTGTCTCACGAGCCGGGGCTGATGGCCAGGCATGAGTGGCGGCGAGCGGTTGTTCTGTTTGCCGATTTGCGTAACTGGACCGGCGGCATGATCGTCAAGGTAGAAGCGCGTGAAGCGATCAACCAGCTCAACGAGTTCTTCACTCAGATGATGGAAATCGCTCTGGAAAATGACGGGACGGTTTTTGACATGACCGCCGATGAGTTACTGGTCGGATTCAATGCGCCATTCGATCAGCCCAACGCCCCTTATCTGGCCCTGAAAACGGCCGTCACCATGCAGCGCCGCTTCAATGAACTGCGTCAGGGATGGTATAAACGGGCTGGCACAGAACTCGGCCTGGGCATCGGCATCGATCTGGGTGACGTGCTCATGGGCAATGTGGGCGCCGAATCGCGCCTGAGTTTCCGTATGGTCGGCGAAGCCATGAATACCGCCCACCGCCTTGTCGAAATCGCCGAAGACGGCCAGATCGTCATCACGAATGCGGTCTACGAAGCGCTGAAGAAAACAGACACGCGACTGCTCCAACGCATCTATTTCCGACAGATGGGGCCGGTTAAGCTGAAGGGTATCACCGATCCCCTGGCCCTGTACGTTACCCAATTCAAACGCAGGCCGCTGTCAGGTTAGCCGGCATCGCCACTGAGCACAGATTACAACGGCCGTTTAGCGGGAATGCCGGGCCGCCGGGGGAAACGGGACGGGGTGGGGTTCACCTTCTCGATGACTAACAATAAGTGAGTTGCGGCTCGTTCCGGCAACCGGACGGAATGGATGACGGCCGCGCCGCCGCCAAGCGTCTCAATCGCCTCCCGTGCCTTTGTCAGCTCCGCAACCCCTCCCTCCCCCTTTTGCGCCAGCATGCTCCCTCCTACCCGGCACAAAGGAAGCAAATACTCCGCCAGCACCCGCAGCTCAGAAACACCCCGCGCCACAGCCCAGTCGTATCGTTCACGATGTTCCGGCATGCGGCCGATAACTTCGGCCCTCTCCCCGACGATGTTTACATCGGCCAGGTCGAGCGATTGGACAACTGCCTCCAGGAATCTCGCTTTACGCCCCGCGCTTTCTACCAGGGTGAGCGACAGACGGGGAAAAAGAATTTTGAGCGGTACTCCCGGAAAGCCGGCCCCTGTTCCCACATCCACCAAGGAAACACCGGTTCCTTCGTTTTCCCGCAGATCATTCATGACGGTGGCGCAAGTCAGCGAATCAAGAAAATGTCGCTGCCGGACGGCCGCAGGTTCACGAATGGTCGTTAAGTTCATACGCCGGTTCCATTCCAGCAGAAGGGTCTGATAAACCGTGAACTGCTCTAGCTGCCGTTCTGACAGGGCCAACCCGAATTCGGCTGCTTCTCTTTTTAGCTCGCGCATCAGAATCGGCATCCAATTCGATAAGAGATGGTTAACGGCTCCGCTCTAATCGCTTCAGTTCCTCATCAATCACGTAGGTGTCATACTGCTCCCCACCGGCTAGAGCCGGCGTGTAACTTAGCCAGGATTGGTTGAGGACATAATCTCCGCGCACATAAAGTGGGGAAAGCGGTTTGCTGCCGTCGTCGCTGAAAAACAACGACTCGATCTCGCGGTAAGTGAGGAGACGCTGTACGGGGTCTATGGTCGCGGCCGCCTCTTTAATCATCACATCTACTTCTGAGCACGGCCGATTTTGGCGGTTCTCGCTCTCTGTGCAATGAAGCAAATCACCCACCCAATTATGGGCATCCGGGTAATAGGACGCCCACCCAAGCTCCCAAATATCCGGACGGCCGCGCCCTGCGTCTTGTCTGGTGTTGGCCAGCAATGTGCCAAACTCAACTTGCTCGATGACAATTTGCCCCTCACTACAACCCAGCTCATCCACCCACATCGAACGGATAAGCTCTGCCTGTCGCAATGAAAGATCTGATGTTGTGACGAGAAATGTGATCTGGGGCATGAGCCGGCAACTGCGGAACCCGCTTTCGCCCATCAATTGGCGCGCCAGATCGGGGCTGTAACCGGTTCCCACCTGATCAATTGGCGGTGCAGCAACCACCCCCGGCGGTTCCAGGTGGCGCATGGGCAAAGCGCGGCCGTCAAGAATTTCTTGCACCAGCCGCTCACGATCGATTGCTGCGTCAAAGGCCTGCCTCACCTCAGGCTCTCGAAATGCGCCGCTGCTGAAGTTGTATCCCAGGAAGAAAACGGTTTGTTCAGGCGCCAAAGCAGCCCGGGCTGGCGACCGGCTTAACAGCGCCTCACGTTCCTGAGCCGGCAGCGGGCTGATATCGAGGCTTTTTGCCTGCCAAAGTTGATAAGCGCTCAGTTCATCATTAAGGAACAAGATGTTAACGATGTCTATGTTGCCGGTTCTCTGAATCGGCCATAGCGGGCTCTGGTGCAGAATCAGCTTTGTATCGGAAGCGGAACGAGGCAGCGGGAAAAACGGCCCGCTGGTGATCAGGTTCGTGGGGGTGAGCCACTCCTCGCCAAGGTTCTGTACCAGTTCCCGCGGAACCGGATGCAGCAGCGGCATACTCGATATGGTCAAGAAGTAACTGGCCGGCTCTTTCAGCGTGATTTGGAGTGTGAAATCATCCAGGGCGCGTACGCCGTCCACCTCAGCGGCCTCAAGACGAGCATCGGCTGATTCATATGCCTGCGCACATCCAACAATAATGAACAAGATGAACGCATCACGGGCACGGGTATTGCGATGGCACACGCGCCTGATGGCATATTCGACATCGGCCGCGACAACCTGCCGCACCGGTTCTGCAACCCCCACAGCCGCTTCGCCCGAAGAGTTAACCGGCCGCACCCAGTAAACATCGTCCCGCAAGTGAAATGTCCAGACACGGCCGTCGCTGCTGACTTCCCATTCGCGAGCCAATTCCGGATCAATCTGGGCTGACTCTGTATTGTAATTTGTCAATCCGACAAATAAATTCTCTACCAGGTCAATTCCTTCGGGAGTTTCCGCCTTCTGCGGATCAATTTCAGGGAATCCCCCAATAAAACTCAGATCAAGCGTCACAGGATCGCGGACAACCTCCGCATTCGGGGTCACAGTCGGCGCCGATGTTTGCTCTGCTTGAAGCGTTGCTGCCTCTGTGCCTGAGGCCTCCCCTGGCTCATTCAAGAAAACCACTTCCGTTACCACAATTGTCGCTTTATCTGCCTGTCTGCACGCAGCCAGCCACAACGGAAAAATGAGCAGGGGCAACAAGAGCCAATTTTTCCCGGCTCTCTGTCTCCAATCTCTTTGTTTTGAGTCCAGTTGATCGCTCACGACGTCATGCTATCCCATGCCCTCATTCTCGACAAGTGTTGTTTGCACAGCGTTCCCTCAGAACAATAATAGAGTAATGCTTGCAATACTACGATTCGATGGTGTAATATATGACGAATCAAGAAACCACCCAAGGATGCACTGAACCATGTACGAAAGAGTCCTGATAGTCGATGACTCACAAGAGATCCGCGACTTTTTAAGCGAGTATATACTCAAACCCAAAGGGTACGAGGTTCTCATAGCGTCCAATGGTCTGATGGGCCTGGAGATGGCGATTGCCAAAGAGCCAGATCTGATGATCGTTGACCAGCAAATGCCGCGCCTGACCGGGCTGGAAATGCTGGAGAAGCTTCGCGAACGAGGAACCGAGATTCCCACGATCCTGGCAACCGCTCATGGCTCAGAAGAAACGGCCGTGTCCGCTTTCCGGCTGGGCATCCGCGATTACGTGATCAAACCGTTTGATGCTGATGAGATCAGCGAGTCTGTGGATCGGGCGCTGCGCGAAAGCCGGCTGCAACGGGAGCGAGATCAGCTTGTGCAACAGTTGATGGAAAGCAACTCCCAGCTTCAACGTCGGGCACAAGAACTCAATGTGTTGTACGGCGTAGGCAAGTCAGTTTCCGCATCTCTTGATCTGGAAGAGGTGCTGCACCGTGTGGTGGAAGCGGCCGTCTATGTGGTCGGCGCTGAAGAAGGATCACTGATGCTTCTTGATGCCGAGCAGGGCGAACTGTATGTCCGGGCCTCTAAAAACCTCGACTCACGGGCACAATCTATGCGCAAGCGGGTGACGGACAGTCTTGCAGGTAAGGTGCTGCAAACCAAGCGGGCCATCGCCATCGGCAACGATTCCCAATTCAAGCGAACCCACACAGCCCTTCTGGTGAAATCGCTTATCTACGTCCCCCTGGTGCTGCAAAATGAGCCAATCGGGGTTCTTGGCGTTGCCAACCGCATCAAGGAAAACTCTTTCGACAGTAATGACACGCGCGCCCTTTCAGCCCTGGGCGGCTATGCGACCATTGCCATCAACAACGCAAACATTTATCGTGAAATGGAATTGGAACGGCATATGCTGGGTGCGATTGTGGACCAGATGGATGATCCGGTCATCGTTATCGATGAAGACGACAAACTGGTACTCATCAACACCACAGCCAGGGAAGTGTTTGACTTACCGGATACCAAACTTACCGGCAAACCGATAACTGAGTTAACTAACGACGAGAATCTTATCCGCGTTATTCAGGAGAAGGCCAAAGAAGAGGGGGAAGTTCAAACACAGATTACTACCCCCAACAACAAGACCTACTCTGTCTATATCACGCCAATTGAAGGCGGCCGCCGCTCCATCTTAATGCGCGAGCAAAACAACGGCTGATCCATCAGGCAGATTCCCGACCAATCCAAAAATGCGCGGGGAGCACCATATCCGCGGGCTGTACAAGTACAGGCCCAACCTTAAACTCTGCTCCCAACATTCTCGGATTTACATAGCACCGATCCGGCACACGGCCGTATTTTTCCCGATAATAATCCACGGCCCGGCGCACTTTTTCCTCAAACGAACGCCCTTTGTCATCATCTAACCATAACATCCCAGACTTCATGATATTTCTCCCTGGTTTTACATTGTGGTAAATTCATAACCAGCACCACAATTTGCTAATCCGAAGCAAAATACACCGCTTCAGGCTCGCCCTCAATCAATGCCCGCCCAGACCCGACCCTGTTAAACTCATACGCTTGCTGCGTTTCAACAGGAAGCGCCAGTAAGGTTGGCGCATTCATTTTCAGCATTTGTTGAAGGATTAAATGCAAATCATAATTACTTAAATGCGCCCCTTGAAAATGGGTGACCATCCCTTCAGCTACAGCCAGAAAGTCCCCTCGCCCAAATAGAGCGTCAGCCCGCAAGCCAGGTAAACCTGTGAGTAACCGGGTCACCCGCGCATCTCCACATCTCCCAATGACATGAAGCGATATGTCGGCTCTGAGCATGGCGTCAAGATAATCCATATTATGAACGCCGGCGCTGAGAATGAGGCTCATACCCGCCTCACCACCTTCCTGCATTAATTTGGTTAAAGGCTCAAGAATAAGCGATCCACCATCTTCAATAAGATCGGTGACATCATCCAACAACAACGCTATTCGCGGTTGAAACAGGTTATTCTGAATTCTGAAATCTGCTTCTGTGGCCAGGAAATCGAGTAATTCGGCCGCATCTTCCACCGATCGCACCACAGGAGTCAACATGTGGGGCAAATATTCCAGCGGTTCTATTCCCACCGGATTGGATGGTGCTTTTTGCCCGTTAGGAGCGATGATGCAGAGCTGCAATTGAGACTGTTTGCTGCTCAGAGCCAGCGAGACGGCAATCGATCTGAATAAGGTCGTCTTTCCCGCTCCAGATTCACCACTAAGCAGTATAGGCGTTGCGCTAGGGGATGTGACATTCATCAACACAGGACTGCCATCTTCAGCTAATCCCAGCACGGCCGTCACCGGTCGCAATTTTGTGACCAGGGTCAATAATTCCAGCAAAGGCACAGACGATGCAAGCGGTCTAACAACCTGCAGCCGTAAACGGCCGTTGTCCCGATCTAGCCTTACCTCAGGAACACCCAATGCTGACACCAATTCACCGGCAATAACCTGAAGCTTTTCCAACCCGGCCGTAATCGGGGAGCTAATGTCAAAATGGATCGATCTTCTTTCCACAGTGCCCCCCTGCACCCGGGCTGTTACCAGATGATTTGAAAACACCCGCTCGATCTGATTAGACTGCACCTCCAACTGGTGCTGAAGGCGCTGCTGACGCAGCGCCTGACGTTTTTTTCTCAATTCAGACATCATCGAAGATACTGTTTAGCACACATGTTCTCATTTTTTGAACAAAAAAAGGGATGGCAAACACCACCCCATCCCCATATACAATTGATTTCAGACTGTACTGCGAATAACCATCATGACCTTACCCTGCACCTGCACTTCTGATGGGTCCACATAGATTGGGTCCATAGTCGGGTTGGCCGGCTGAAGTCGAATGCGTTCTCCTTCATGAAAGAAGTACTTTAATGTAGTAGTGTCGCTGGGAGTCAACCAGACGGCTACCATATCCCCATTATTAGCCACTTCTTGATGGCGCATGATCACAATGTCACCGTCGTTAACCATGGCGTCAATCATAGAATTTCCACTGACCCGAAGGGCAAACAACCCGTCCCCGCCTCCAGGAAGCATGGAAGCGCTGACCTCAATCGCATCTTCTTCATCATAAGTATCAAACGAATCGTTACCGACTCCGATGGGTTCGCCTGCAATAATGTTGCCCATCAATGGAACTCTCACCCAATGCGCGGTTGCGCCAGCTACCCGTTGTGCGGCATGAGATACCGCCCCGAACAGGCTCATCGCCCGTTCTGTTAATCGTAAACCGCGTGAAACTTCAGCATCCCGCTCAATCAGCCCTCGTTCTGCCAATTTCGTCAGGTTGTAATTCACAACAGAGGTAGAACTGATATTTACTGCTCCCCCAATCTCCCGAATTGTGGGTGGTCGGCTGTTGTTGTTTAAGTATTCCCAAATATAATCCAGGATACGGCGCTGCCGTTCTGACAGAGGTTTTCCACTAGCCATGGCTGTTAACTCCTTGAATTGCAGGAGGTCAATCCTTTAGCTGACCTGTTACCCCACAATTCGCTCATTTGTTCTGAATTATACGCGAACAGGTGTTCGGTGTCAAGGTTTGTGGAAACCGTTCAATCAAGGTTATGGCACAAAGGTGGTGTAATCAATGTCGTCCATTCAGTTTGAATCTTTTAAATTCCCCAGTCGGCGTTCTTGTGTGATGGCCCGGCAGGGAATGGTAGCCTCCAGTCAACCGCTTGCTGCACAGGCTGGCCTTGAGGTTTTGAAGGCAGGCGGGAATGCAGTAGACGCGGCCGTTGCTACTGTAGCTACTTTATGCGTGGTTGAACCGTGCTCGACCGGCATCGGAGGAGATGCTTTCGCGTTAATTTGGAGCGCGGCCGATCACCACCTCTACGGCCTTAATGCCAGCGGCCCGGCGCCGGGTAAGCTCACGGCCGATTGGATTCGTGGCCAAGGTTTCCAAGAAGTGCCAAGCCAGGGCGCAATTTCTATAACCGTCCCCGGTAGTTTACGGGGCTGGCAATTGGCGCTTGAGCGCTTCGGGTCCATAGGGCTAGACACGCTGCTGGCGCAACCCATTGAGTATGCCGAACGCGGATTTCCTGTAAGCCAATGCATCGCCAACGTCTGGGCCAGATCAACCCGGAAAATGAGCGTGCATCCTGATTCGAAACGGGTCTGGCTGCCGGCTGGCCGTGCCCCCCGCCCGGCCGAATTGTTCCGCAATCCCGAATTCGCCCGCACCTTACGCACACTGGCTGATAAAGGGTACGACACCTTTTACCTGGGCGAAATCGGGCAGCAAATTGCCAACTGCGTGCAGGCTGCAGGCGGAGTTTTAGACGAGGAAGACCTGGCCTCCTACCAGGCAGAATGGGTGACGCCACTGGCAATTGATTACCATGACGGCTTCCGTTTCCACGAGATTCCTCCCAATGGGCAGGGATTAACTGCGCTGCTTGCGCTCAATATTGCCGGCGAGTTTGACCTGCCGTCACTCGGCTACGGCACGGCTGATTATTATCACGCGCTCATAGAAGCAACGAAACTGGCCTTTGCCGACGCCCATGTGTATATCGCCGACCCGCGCCAGGTAAACGTTCCGATCTCCGGCCTGTTAGATAAGGCGTACACGCGTAAACGTCAGGCGCTCATCTCGCAAAACCGCGCCTTGTCGCCGACAGCCGGCAATCCGTCCCCAAATGGAGATACGGTTTACCTCACTGTCGCCGATGCGGAGGGCAATATGGTAAGCTGGATTCAGAGTCTGTACATGGGATTCGGCAGCGGGTTGACGGCCGGAACGACCGGCATCCAGCTTCAAAATCGAGGGGCAAATTTCAGCCTGGAACCAGGGCATCCCAATGAGGTCGCTCCCGGAAAACGGCCGTACCACACCATTATTCCCGGCTTTATCACACGAGAAGGGGAAGCGTGGTGCAGCTTTGGCGTCATGGGCGGGTTTATGCAACCCCAGGGCCACCTGCAAGTTGGGGTAAACCTGATTGATTTCCACATGGACCCGCAAACAGCGCTGGATGCGCCCAGGTTCAACTGGCTGAAGGAGATGGAAGTCGCATTGGAACCGGCAATTCCCCAGCAGATACGGGATGAACTCGCTCAGCGTGGGCACAAGATCGCACCTGCCCATCGCCCTGTTCACTTTGGTGGCGGCCAGGTCATTCTCCGCGATCCGGAAACCGGCGTGCTCATCGCCGGCAGCGAACCGCGCAATGACGGCGCGGCCGTCGGCTGGTAGGCGCGGAGTACAACAGGGCGATTGGCAAACCAACCCCACATTGCTATAATCTGTACACCATTCGGAGGGGTCGCATAGTGGCTTAGTGCGCACGATTGGAAATCGTGTAGGGGTAACACCCTCGCGGGTTCGAATCCCGCCCTCTCCGCCATCCGGAAGGCGTGACGTGCGGTCACGCCTTTCTCCTATGGGCAGCCGTCTGCTCAATCCTAAACGGGTTCGGATTACGCCATATGAGATTGTCCGATACCAACGCAATCATCCCTCTTTTCGCCGCCGGCTTTTACACCATCTTGCTTGCGGTTCCCTTTACAAGACGGGGACAGCGGAAACAGCAAACACGGTGGCTGCTCGCTTACCTTGCCATTTCGATTGCCTGGGAATTTCTGGTTTTCCTCACTCCTTCTATTGCACCTCCATCCCATATTGCCCTCATTGCCCTGATCTCGGGAACGGCCGCGCTGGGCGTCTTGACGGCCGTTCACGCAGGATGGGCCGAACATCGCCGCTGGCTGATTCTCAGCGGATTAGCAATCATTGTAACCCTCATCATAGACATCTTGTTCCCTGACCAAACTTTCAGGTTCAGCAATGACGGCCGCATTCGAGTTGCATACAGCGGACTTACTGCATTCTATGCCTGGGGCCTATTGAGCGCCTATCTGCTTGTACGTACATGGCGCGATTACAAGGGCACACGCCTTCCATGGCACGCCAACCGGCTGCTTTTTTGGAGCATTGCCCTCCTTGTTGTCTTCATTGGTGAAGCGCTGTTGTTCGCCATCTCCACCGAGTTAAAAATTTCCGGTCACGTCATACGGTATATCGGCGTGATCGGCCTGGCATATGGCGCCACATCACACCGCATTTTCGACGTTCGGACCAGTTCCCAAAGCATCCTGGCCTTTATCACCGTTTCTACCCTTACCGCGCTTCCCTTTCTGGCGGCCGTTTTGTTCATTGAATGGCAAACTGCTGGCCAGCCCATCAACACCCGCCTTTTCTTGCTCGGAATTACCGTAGCTATTTGCTTCCTGCTTTATCTGCCCGTTCGACGCGCTGTAGAACGGGTAACATATCAATACATGACGGCCGACGCCGTCGATACCAGCCAGTTGGTCAGAAGTTACAGCCAGGCTGTGTACAAAACGCTGGATGTCCAGCAGTTATCGCTGGTTATTGTTAGCACCGTCGCTAAGCTGCTAGAAACCCAACACGGTGCGCTGATGCTGGTTACCGAAGTCGGCAGCGGTTATGAAATTGAGCCGATTCCGGCGCTGGGCAGTATTCCCCGGCAAAAAGTCCACTTCCCTGAAGACAGTCTGCTGGTCGCGGCGTTAAAAGAGTACCACCAACCCCTCTTGCAATATGAGATTGATTTTAATCCAGACTTCGCCGACCTGGGTCAGGCGGAACGGGAATGGCTCAGCCGGTTAGGGATGGATGTGTTTGTTCCTGTAACCACCGGGGACGAATTGACCGGTTTGATCGCCATCGGGCCAAAAACATCGGGCGTTCCTTATCACTCGGATGAACTCGCTTTACTTCAAATTCTGGCCGATCAAACCGTGATCGCCCTCCAAAACGCCCGTCTCTACAGCGAACTCGGCGCGCAAAACGAGAAAATACAGGACCTCAACGTGGACTTGATCAGCCAAAACGAACGGCTGGAAATCATGGACAAGGTGAAGTCTGATTTCATCACCATCGCATCCCATGAGCTGCGAACGCCGTTGACGCAGGTGAAAGGGTACGCCGACATTCTTTTGGCCATGAACGAGGAAGATTCCCTCACCCGTGATAAAACCGGAGAGCTTATTCGCTACATCACGCGGGCGGCTCAACGACTGGACACGCTCATCGCTGACATGTTGGACGCCAGCCAGTTGGACATCGCCGGCATCCAACTCGTCCCCGTGGAAGCAAGGCTTGACGTAATCGTCAGCATGGCAGTGGAACCGCTGCGAAATGCCATGGACGAACGACGCATTCATTTCTCGACGAGCCAACTGAGTGAAATGCCTCCTTTTGTGGGAGACGTCCAGCGCTTGGTTCAAGCCTTCCGCAACATCATCGGCAACGCAGTGAAGTATACGCCAGACAACGGCTCTGTCTCTGTATCTGCTACGCTCATTCCCGGCAAGGATAACATCGATTACATCGAGACGGTTGTCGCCGATACCGGCATTGGCATTGACCGAGACTTCCAGGAGAGCATTTTCGACAAATTCTTCCGCACTGGGGATCCTCAACTACACTCCACCGGCAGCACCAAATTCAAAGGGGCTGGGCCAGGGCTTGGGCTGCATATTGCCCGAGGGGTCATTGAGGCGCATGGCGGCCGCATCTGGGTAGAGTCGGAGGGGGAGGACGAGCAGCGGTTACCGGGAAGCCGTTTTTACATCGTCCTGCCTGTACGGCCGCTGAGGATGAAAACAAGCATACAAAGCGAGACGGCCGCGACAGCCAACTCATCAGGGTAAACGGAGATTGGACATGCCAACAGCGAGCAGACAACAAGCGCTCGTCTTATCCGGCGGTGGAGGACGGGGCGCTTATCATGTCGGCGTACTGCGCTTTTTGGAGGAACATGATTGGAACCCTGGCATTGTTGTGGGCACTTCCATCGGAGCTGTGAATGGCGCAGCGATCGCATCCGGCCATAACGCTCACTCGCTATGGGCCTTGTGGCGCCGGCTCAACACCAAAGATGTCCAGAAAGCCAATCTGAATCCTCTCAACGGCAATTTCCTCCTCAACACGGCCCCACTCCGCCGCACCTTACAGTCACAAGGCTGGGTAGATTTTGATCGCATCAACTCCGACGACGCAGCCGTGCATCTGCGCGTGACAGCCACAGAAGTCACCAGCGGCCGCCTGCATGTGTTTGGCAACAGCGACGACATCTATCCCAGTAAAATGCATCGAGAGCCGCTTGGACTTGACCACATCATTGCCAGTTGTTCAATCCCAATCGTTTACCCGGCCACCCAGTTACATGACAGCCTGTACTGGGACGGCGCCACCGTGGCCAACACCCCGTTGGGGCCGGCCATTGACGCGGGGGCGGAAGAAATCGTCGTCGTCATCATGACTCCCTGGGGAGAAGAAGGGGAAACGGCCGCCGAAACACCACGCAATTTACTGTCAGCGGCCAGCACCACGCTGGAGTGGGCCTTGCTGGCCTCATTCCAGGCTGATTTGAAGATGTTCCGCCGGGTGAACGAATTGGTCCAGTTGCGGCTGGAAAACGCCCGGCTGAGAGCGGCTAACGCCTTGCTACGCCGCCAGCTCATGGGCGAGCCTGTGAACCTGCCCGACGCGGACGGCGACGGCATTCCCGACATTTTGCAAGAAGGGTATCATGCCTTGCCTGAGCCCCTCGTTGTCGCTCCCCGGAAACCGATCCCGGTTGAACGAATCGTAAGCTACACATTGGAAGGGCATGAAGAACTGTATCGCATGGGATATGAGGACGCGAAGCGAGCCTGGCGAGAGGCGGAGAAACCGGTCGAGGGAGAGGCTTGAACGCACGAAAGGAGGCATCGTGGTCATTGAGAACAGCGTTATAATCATTACGGGAGCCTCGGCTGGCATTGGGCGGGCCACGGCCGTTCTCCTGGCCCAGAAGGGAGCAAAGCTCGTCATCTCGGCGCGCCGGGCAGATCGGCTGGCACAGTTGGTGGATGAACTGGCGGCTTACCCTGGCCGGCGAGTGGCCCTGCCCGGCGACATCCGGCAGGAGGCGTTTGCTGACGCCCTGATCGGCCGCGCCGTCACCGAATTCGGCAAAGTAGATGTTTTAATCAACAATGCAGGGTTGGGCCATCGCAGCCGGATTGCCGACATGGACAGCGCCGATATTCGCACGGTGTTTGATACCAATGTCATGGGCCTCCTTTACGCAACGCGCGCGGCCGTAACTCAGATGAAACAGCAAGGACGAGGGCAGATTGTGAATGTCTCTTCCATTGTGGGGCAACGGCCGCTGCCCGACAACGGCGTGTATTGCGCCAGTAAAACGGCCGTCAACTTTCTCAGCCGGACACTTCGCATGGAACTGCGACCATACCACATCACCGTCACCCTCGTTTACCCCGGCCTCACAGCCACCGAGTTTGCAGCCGCGAAATTGGGGCAGCCCGGCAGCAACCGATTTGGCGTGAAAGGTATCTCCGCAGAACGCGTTGGAAAGGCGATTGTGAAAGCAATCCAACACGGCCGCACGGAAGTTTACGTTACCTGGTTCGACTGGTTCTTCACACATATCAACCGCCTTTTTCCCCGCACCATTGACTGGATCGTGGGCCGTGGGGAGGAGCTGGCTTGAGCTTAAGGTTGTCATTGATGCTCATTTAGGGGGAAACAAATGTCTCGCACGCGTATTGTTTTCATCACGATTATCGGCGTCACCATGATGATCATTGCAGGCGCACTCCTCTATCAGGCTGTAAACAATCCCGGCGGCGACAGCGGAGGCACTTCTGGCCTTTCGCCAGTTGAGACGACGCCCGTATCTGCCGCACCCAAAGATGCGGTCATGGTTACACTCGCCTCGTCTAATACCAAGCGCAACTGGTTGAATCAGGTGGCGGCCGATTTTAACGCAGGCGGGATCACCACATCCGGCGGCCGCGCCATCTTTGTTGAAGTCACCCATGTCACGTCCGGCGGCTCCATGAACGCCATCCTCGACGACGAGTTACATCCGGTCGCCTGGAGTCCGGGGGATCAATCCTGGGTCGCGCAGGCCAATGACGCCTGGAAGCAGCGCACGAACAAGCCCATCGCCAGCGAGGCATGCCCGGCTACGATTTATGCGCCGTTGGGCTTCGCCATGTGGCGGCCGATGGCTGAAGCCCTGGGTTGGCCGGACACACCCATCGGTTGGGACGCCATCGTAGAACTGGCCGCCAGCGAAGAAGGCTGGGCCAGCTACGGCCGTCCCGAATGGGGCAAATTCCGTTTCGGCCACACTCACCCGGCATACGCCAACTCCGGCCTGCTCTCGATGACCGCCTTTGTGTACGGCGTCACCGGCAACGCCGGCACGCTGTCAGCGGCCGATATTTATGCCCCGGAGGTTGAAGAGGCGATGCAGGCGTTGGAACAGGTCACCTCTAAATACGGCCGGCAGGCTCCGGCCTTGCTCGATTTGATGGCTCGCGAGGGACCTGGTTATTTACACGCGGCGGCCGTGCCGGAAGCTGACACAGTTCGCTTTAACGTCGAACGGGGCGACGAACTCACCTTCCCCCTGGCCTTCATTTTTCCCGCCGGCGGCACCATTTGGGCGGATCACCCCTACTGCATCCTCGACAACACAGAGTGGGTGACGGAGGAACAGGCAGAAGCGGCCGCGCGCTTCCGTGATTACTTGGCGGCTCCTGAACAGCAGGCAAAAGCAATTGACAATTACCTGCGGCCGTTGGACAACAGCATTCCGCTCCACGCGCCTCTTGACCTGGAACACGGCACAGATCCCCGCGTCAGCCCCGCCACCATCCCTGCCCTACCCAGCCCCAACAGCGAAATCAGCAGCGCCGTCATAGACCTGTTTGCCATCACCAAACGAAAGGCGACCGTGATAGTCGCCCTGGATGTGTCCGGCAGCATGGAAGGGGACAAAATTAAGGCCGCCCGCGAGGCAACAGCCGAATTCCTCGATCGGCTCGATCCGGACGACGAAGTCGCGGTGATGATTTTCAGTGACCTGGTCACTTTTCTGGAAAAGCCGCAACGCGTGGGTGATGTGGTGGAAAATCTATCGCGGCGAGTAAGTGAGTTGCTGGCCAATGGTAATACCGCTCTATACGAAGCCGTATGCGATGCCACAGAGGAAATCGGCCGTTTGCAGGCCAGAGACCTGGCCAAGGGGGAATCACGACTTTATGGCATTGTGCTGCTGTCTGACGGGGAAGACACCGTGGGCTATGTCACGCGAAACCAGATGTTTGCCACATGCCTTCCGGCCAATGCAGAAGCAGACGGCATCAAGATATTTCCCATTGCTTTTGGCGAAGATGCAGACACGCTGGTACTGAACAAGATTGCCAAAGTCACCGGCGGACGCATGTTTACGGCCGATCCGGCGTCGGTCAGCAATGTTTATCTATCAATCTCGGCGGAGCAGTAAAATTGGGGGAGGTTACTCTGAGGAGCGCACCACCAGGACCGAACATGGGGCGCGGTCAACAACTTGCGGCGTCACTTTATCCATGAGCAACCCGCTCCACAACCCGGACTCTACTTCCGGGCCAATGATGATCAAATCGAAATTACCTTTCACCGCCTCACGCAAAATCTCATCCACAGGCGTTCCCCGCCGCAGCGCCAGCTTCGCCTGTACTTGATGCTCTGACAACACCCGCGATCCCCAGCGCAAATGGCGCGCGATTGGGGTGTTTGATTCCAGAAGCCGCGGCAACTGCTCGTCAATGCGATGCACTCCGGTATAAACGCCAAGGAGCGGATCTGCTACATGGAGCATTTCCACTTGTGCCCCGGCCGCTTCTGCCAGGCGCGCCCCAAACAAGACCACCGATTGGCTCAATTGACGGCCGCCTGTGCAAATCAGAATGCGGCGCAGCTCCGGGTGATCCTCTCGCACCACCAGGACAGAAATCGGGGCTTTATTTGAAACACGGCGAGAGACCGATTGCAAAAATATGTCCAGAAAGCTTCCCAACACGCGCGAGCCGACGACGATCATGTTGTACTCCCCTTTCGATTCCTGGATGATCTCGTCCACCGTCTTCCCTTGCCGCACTTTCAAGGCGATGTCCGGGGCGCTGATGAGGCGCTTGGCCTCAGCCAGCATGGCCTCCGCGGCCGCGCGCTGCGATTCATCCTCAACCACCGTCAGCAGCGTGATATCAGATTCGCTGAGTCCGGCAATCAGCCCGCCAAGGGTGATCGTTGTCGTGGCATAAGGCAATCCACTAATACAAATTAATGTTCTCACAGTTCTCCTTTTTCTGCCTGCGCCATGTGCGGTCGCAAGCAAACACCTTTTTACATTGCCGGCATGGAACCGCCCAGCAGGCGAACTAATACCAGTATGGCTCCAAGAAAAGGTAACACCGAGAAAAACAGGCGGATACGCGGCCCGGCGAAATGATTTGTGGCCATCGCTCCAATTTGTGCGCCCACGGCCGCGCCCGTTTGCATCACAAGCGCCATCAGCACATCCACATTCCCTTTTAATGCATGGGTAATCGTACCATAGCCGGCTGAAAAAATAATCTCAAACAAGTCTGTCCCTACAGCCACATGTGTAGGAACGCCAATGAAATACACCAACAAGGGCATGCGGATGAAACCGCCCCCCACCCCTAATGCGCCGGCAAGAATACCAGTCAGCAATCCAACCCCGACGACAACCCATAGTGAAATCGACTCAATGCCGGAACCGGGGAAGGAAACCATCGGCCGTAGTCGGATGCGGCGCACCTGCTGTGTCAACCCCTTAAAAGCCAGCGCATCCTGAACATCCATCTTGTCTACGCGAATCATCCGCATCGCCGCAATGCTCTCCCAGGCAGTAAACCCGCTGATTACCAGCAATATCACCACGTAGGCAATGCCAATCACTTGATCGACATGCCCGCCTTGCTTTAATCCTTCGATGATAAGTGCGCCGATCTCAACCCCGGCCACCGTCCCTGCAACCATGAACATTCCCAACTTAATGTCAACATGGCCCAGCGTCCGGTGCCGTCTGGCCGCTACAATGGATTTCCCTGTCATGTGGGCCAAATCCGTGCCGACGACAAAATGCATAGGAACGCCAGACCAAAACATTAAAGGTCCGGCAATAAACCCGCCCCCCACACCGAAGAAGCCTCCTAAAATACCTACCAACAAACCAATCGTAATCAAATAAATTGGACTGATGTCAACGCCAGTTACCGGGAAATGCATTTTCTCACTCCAGCATCTCTAGTCCGAGCCGACCGACAAGAAATGTTGTGATTTGATCCAATATCACACCCTGTACAAGAATGAGTATCAGGCCAAGAACCGCGTATAGTAAGGGGTTAAGGCGAAAGAGGTTGAAAAGGGGCTGGCCGATTGTGCGCAGGACGACCAGGTAATAGAGAAGGAGTAGGATACTGTAAATAACCACTTCAGCCAGCATACTCAAAAGTAATCGCTTTGTTCGTACACTCATGATTCATCACCTTGCTGATATGGTTGGCTCAAGATGCCGGTGGGCGCGCGCCCGCCCAATATATATTCAATTGTAACGCATTTTTCATCATTTTGTGAGAAGGAACACGGCCGTCATGCTTTTGTATACACAAAAAGGCCCTGCAGTAAGCTGCAGAGCCTTTCTTTGATTAGATAAACCAGAGACAGTACGAGAATTATTCCCGGTAAGCTGCCCAGGCGGATTTGTGCGTATCTCGTTCGCCGGCCAGCGGTTCAAACAGATGTTTGGCCTCGACAAAAATACCCCGGCCAACGACCGCGATCTGGCCGCCCGGCAGCCGGATTTCACCACGGGCATATATTTTGTGTGCTTCAACTTCTGCGACCTGGCCCACGATTTTCACCTTGACGCCCAAAGGCAGCGGGCGGCGATAATCCAGGGTCAGATTCGCTGCGACCACCATGTGCCCGGCCTGCCAGACGGCCGCGCCCATAGCCTCGTCAATCAGTGCGGCCGACGCCCCGCCGTGTGCATGCCCCGGTGGGCCTTGCTGCTCCACAGTCAGCGTCATCTCCGCCTCTACAGACCCATCCGGCATGAGAGACCAGCGCGTACCCAGGCTTTTCGGGTTTTCTGTGCCGCACACAAAACAAGGCCCATGTTCCGGCAAAAATTTCATTTTACCCTCTCCCGACGCAGCTTCCGTCTGAAGAACAAAGCCGCATCATCGAACAGACTGTAAACAACAGGCACCACCACCAGGGTGAGCAGTGTACTGACTAACAAACCACCAATCACCGCCCGCGCCAGTTCTGAGGCGATAATCGCCCCAGCCTCACTGCTGGCTGCCAATGGAATAAGCGCCAGAATCGCAGCCAACGCCGTCATCCAGATGGGGCGCAAGCGGGTACGGCCGCCCTGAACCAGGGCATCATACGCATTCTTTCCTCGCTGACGCAGTTGCTGCACCAGTTCCATCAGGACGATGCCGTTCGTCACCACGATGCCCACCAACATCATCAAGCCAATCATCGCTGAGATGCCTAACACGCTGTTGGTGATGATCAGGGCCAGGGAAGCTCCAACCAGGGCAAAAGGCAGGCTGAAGAGGATGGTGAACGGATGAATCAGGCTGCGGAAAGTCAAGGCCATAATCAGATATACGATCACAATCGAGTATAAGATGGCCGTAAACATGCTGCGGAAACCCTGTGTTTGCTGCTCGGTGTCAAAGCCTTCCGTCACCTGCACGTCGGCAGGAAGCCCCGTGCTGATAACGGCCTGCTTGGCCTCACTGGTTACCCCCAGGGTATTGTCCGATTCGATCTCGCCGCTGAAGGTGATGGCGGGACGGCCGTCGATGCGGATGATCGTATCTTCACCACCGCTCACGCCTGCATTGTCCACGCTACTGCTCACATTAGCGATGTCAGCCACACCATCCCCATCCACATCCACAGAAGCGATTGCACTCTTGACTTCATCAGCCACTGCGCGCAGTTCGTCCAACGAATCTCCCGCCAAGACAAGGGCAAAGCCGCCGAATCCGCTGCGGGCCGCGGCCGACACCCGGGCACGGTCCGCCCCAAACACAGATTCTGCTGCTTCGCGGACCTCATTATTCAAGCGGGTCAATTCCTCCTGATCATTCACGGTGATGGTCAGATTGGCCAGATTCTGGCTGATGCTGCCACCCCCGAAAATCGCTTCCACCCCGCCCGCACTGCCTATTTCCGTCTGAATGCGTTCGATACCCTCCAACGAGCGCAGTTTAGCCTCAAATTCCTGGGCCAGCGCATCCGTTTCCGCCATCTTCGTCCCAATCGGCAGGTTCACCGCCACATTGATGGTCGGCTCACCCAGGGACGGGATGAAGCTTTGCGGCAGCCGGGTCAGAAGAAAGAGGCTGGAGAGGAAGATGAAAGTAGCGATAGCCATGGTGTAACCGCGGTGAGCGAGTGCCCATTCCAAGATCGGTGTGTACCAACGCTGCATGGTTGTTTCACGCTTATCAGGGATGTGCTCACGGCGGATGAGCAAGTAAGCCAATGCAGGCACTACCGTGATAGAAACAATGAAGCTCGCTAACAACGCGTAGGTCACTGTCAGGCCAAAGGGAAGGAAGAAGGAACCGATGACGCCGCCGATCAAACTAAGAGGAAGAAAAACGGCGACCGTTGTAGCTGTTGCGGAGAAGATGGCAATCGCCACTTCTTTGGTCCCTTCGATGACGGCTTCACGCGGATCGTCTCCCTGTTGGATAAAGCGGTAGACATTTTCCAACACGACGATGGAGTCATCCACTACACGGCCGATGGCTACCGTCATGCCGCTGAGCGTCATGATATTCAGCGAGATGTTGGTGGGAAACAAGCGGGCGATAAACGGCAGCACGCTGCTCCCACTCGACTCAGACGCGCTTTGCAGCCAGGAGCCGAATGTTACCGGAAGCCAGCGCATCAGGAAGAAGGCGGTGAACACTGACAGCGGAATGGAGACGCTGGTCACGACCGTAGCCCGCCAGCTTAATTTGTATTTGCCGCCGATACGGCCGCTCAGGAAGAAGAGAATGACAATGACGGCAAAGACGGCTCCCAATGCACCCTCTCGCGTCACCCCGTTAATCGAATCTTCGATAAACGTTGCCTGCTCAAACACCAGATTGGTATCTAACTCAGGATGCTCACTCTCATATGCTGCCAAAGCATCGAAAACGCGGTGCGCGACTTCCACGGTATTTGCATCCCCACCCTTGAACAAACTGACAATGACGCTGGGGTCTCCGTCAGTCCGCGTAATTGAGGCCTCGGGGACGAAAACGGTGACATTCCCGGTGGCGATCCCACGCAAGCTTTCGGCCAGATCAGAGGGGAAGGCGTCCGGATAATTGTCCAGCAGGAAGATTAAGGTCTCCGGCGACATCCACTCCAGGATGATAGGAGAAAGGTTTTGCACGAAGTCAGCTTCATGCTCCGCCAGATACTGCATCACCTCCGGAGTCAGATCGCCCATCAGGCGAACTGGTTCCTGCGCATTCTCCGGGATCCGGTTCAAGAGCGCGGCAGCGTTGTCGGCGAAGGGATTATTCAGCAGGTCGGCCGCGTTTTTGAACAGCGGTTCTTCTCCATTCGGCCCCGGCTCTAGCCAGATCCCGGATAAAGGAGGAGCATCGGCCGCGGCCGCAGCAGCCGCCTCTGCTTCCGCAGCCGCCAGTTGGCCTGCCCCGCCATACTCGGCCGCCAGATCATCCAACTCCTGACGCAGGGCGGGGTCTAATGTATCCAGGAAAGCAGCGGGGAGCAATGCGATGACTTCCGGCTGTAACAGGCGCAAGTTGTCGGGCGTCAGCATAGACAAAGCTTGAATGCCTTGCTCCCCTAACGCGCTCATCGTGCGAACGAAGTCCGGCTCAATGTCCTGGGCGAATTCAATCTCCAGACCGGTCGCTTTTGCCCCTTGAATGAGCAAATCAGGCAGGCGTGCCGGGTCTACAGCCGGCTCTTCAGCTGCCGGCTCGCCGTTCTCGGCGACGACTTGAGCCGCCGTAAACTGAGCGGCCGCCACCTGGACATTGGTTAAAGTTTGTTGAAGCCCTTCGTCCAGCCCGGCCACAAAAGAGTCAGGCAGGGCCGCCAATGTGTCCGGCGACATCGCCAGCAGCATTTCCTCACTCAAATCGTCGAGCAGCTGCGGGGCAAAGTTCGAAAGAGCAGCCATCGCCTCAGCCGTCACATCGGCCGTGGTTTCCAGGGTGAATCCGGCTCCGGCAGCGGCCGCAATCCATGAGTCTGGCAGGGCCACCGGCTCCGGGACAGCCCCATTGGCCGCCAACTGAATCGCTTGAAGTTGGGCCAACAAGCCCGCGTCCATCGTTTCGGCAACCTGGGGCAGAACCACGGCCGTGGCGGCCGGATCAAATGCCCGCCACATCTCCGGCGTCAGCAGATCCAGTTGCTCCGGGGCAAAGGAGATGATGCCTTCCATCCCCTCCGCGGTGATGTCACTGGTATCGGTGATCGTCTGGCCCAAGGCGGTTGCGCCGCTGATCCACATCTCCGGCAGCGGGACAGGCATCATTTGCGGCACATCCGCCGCGCTGCTCCCAGCCGCGGTGACATAGCGGGCGGCATGAACGGCGATGTTGGCCAACGTCTGCTGTAACCCTTCATCAAGCGAGGCGACATACTCTGACGACAAGGCCGCCTGTACATCAGGGGCAAAGGCCAGGATCATCTCTTCAGTCAAATCGTCCAGCAATTGCGGGGCGAAACTCGACATCTGCCCCAGCACTTCCGCCGGCACATCGGCCGTCGTTTCCAGGGTGAACCCCGCCGCGCCGGCGGCAGCGATCCAGGAGTCAGGCAGGGCAACCGGTTCAGCCGCTTCGCCCACGGCCGCCAGTTGGATCGCCTGCAACTGAGCCAGCAGCGCCGAATCCATTTCATCCGCTACTTCCGGCAAGGCCAAAGCCGTGGCCTCCGGGTCCAGAGCGCGCCACATCGGCGGCTCCAGGTCCCCTAACAGCTGCGGCCCGAAATTGAGGAGGCCGGCCATCACCGCCGATGACACATCAGCGGTTGTATTTAGCGCAAAGCCGGCCTCTTTGCCCGCCTCTTTCCAGCTATCAGGCAAATCTACAGGCTCCACCTGGGGTGGCTCTGTGACCCCGGTCTCTGCAACGGGCGTTTCCGCTGGTTCGGGAGGGGCTTCCGCTGCGGCCGTTTCCGGCTCCGCTGCGGCCGTTTCCGTGCCGTTTTCAACGGCGAGCAGCGCCACAACCTCACCCAAAGAGTATTGGCCGATGCTGCCCATGCCGGCTACCTGCTCTTCCAACCGGGCCACGACGGCCGCATCGAGGGTTTGTACATACTCGGCAGGCAGCAGCAGCAATGTTTCCGGCGGCGCGTACGGCAGTACATCCGGCGGGATCAGCCGCAAGGCAGCCAACACCTGCTCCCCGGTGCCGCCCAGTCCGGACAGTAATTCCGGGGTCACATCCTGGGCATATTCAATATCCAGGCCCAACGCTTTCGCGCCCTCGACGACCAAAGGCGGCAGGCGGCCCGGGTCTTCCGGCTCTGCCGTGGTTGTTGTATCGTTTTCAGCCACGGCCGTCTCATCCGGCAGTTCTTGTCCCCCGCTGACAGCTACCCGGCTCACCTGATCCAGGTTTTCCAGGCGGGGCTGCAGGTCGGTCTGCACAATGTCCTTCAATTCCGCCAGGGTTAACTGTGAAGAGGAAACACTGGCTACAACCACCGGCAGATCAGAGAGGCTGAAATTCAAGACCTGAGGTGTCTCCATCCCCGGCGGTAGATCGGCGGTCGTGACGGCCGTTTTGATGTCAGCCAGCACCCGCTCCTGATCCAGCCCAAATTCATTGCGAACAATGATAAAAGCGAAACCTGAATTGGTGGTGGACTCCACGTTGACCACACCATCCACGGCCGACAGCTTCTCCTCAAGCGGAACAGTCACCTGCTCCAGGAATTGCTGGGGCGATTCGGTCTCAGACCATTGGGCAACAACAAAGGTTTGTGGAAATTCAATCCTGGGCAGTAATTCCAGGTTAAGTCCAAGCATCGCTGATATGCCAGCCGCTAAAATGGCTGCCGCAAGCAGGATAGTCATCCAGCGAAAGCGCAACGATAGGCGGGTAATGCGATCAAAAAAAGCTACAAGCATTTGATAAGACTCCTTTCCGATTTTTGTGTCTTAGATTGGGCTGTTCGGCTCCCCATTTGCCAAACGAGCCGGCCCAACCAATACCTGGCCCAAAATGTTAAGACCTGCCAGAACTGTTTGTTCTTCTTCAATTGTGAGCGAAGACAGCAGCTGGTCCAGGCGAGAATGAAGCCGGAGGCCCATCTCTTCCAGCACAGCCCGGCCTTCTGGGGTCACCTCAATAAGAAGCATGCGTCGATCTTGCTCAGATCGGCTGCGGCGGACCCAGCCGTGATGCACCATTTTGCTGATCATGTTAGACATTGTCGGCAGGCTCACCGCATGAAGCTCGGCCAGCTTGCTCAGGTTGCAGGGGTGGTCGGAGAGAGCAGTCAGGACGCCTAGCTGGGTAGGAACCAGCGCATATTTCGTCCGGCGCATCTCGGCCGCGATGATTGACATCAACGGCCGTATGATTTCGAGCACACTTGAAGCAACAGTATTCTGGTTTAATAATGG
>JBHHTQ010000029.1:0-52621 GCA_046753445.1 Anaerolineae bacterium
CCAGGGGATCATCATTGAGCTGCTGAATCCAAAGACCGCTTTGTTTTTCCTGTCATTTCTGCCCCAGTTCGTTGATCCCGCAGTAGGCTCACCTCCCCTACAAATGTTGATCCTGGGTTCCATTCTGATTTTTTCCGCGTTTACGGCCGATCTCTGGATCGGCGTCAGCGGCAGGATGGTCGCAACCTGGTTAGAGTCACACCCCATCATTCAGAAGGGGCAACAATGGGCAGCAGGCATGGTCCTGCTTGGGCTAGGGGCCAGGCTGGCGGTGAGCAAGCGGTAGCCGCGCCTGTGGCCGTACTGTGGTTGCGCCATAGATTCAGATTCAACCAGCCAGGAACACGAAAACCCGGACATTGACCCATGACCCTCCTCGAATCCCAACTCAACACCCGCAGCGACGAATACCAGACCAACCGGCAGGCGATGCAAGCCCTGGTAGATGAACTGAACGAACGGCAGGCGTGGGCGCGGGCCGGCGGCGGCGAAAAGGGTGTCAAAAAATTCCGCCAGCGGGGCAAACTGCTCCCCCGCGAACGGCTGGAGCGGCTGCTGGACGCCAACACACCCTTCCTGGAACTGTCTCCGCTGGCCGCTTACGGCATGTACAATGACGAGTCCCCGTGCGCTTCGCAAATCACCGGCGTCGGGGTCGTCAGCGGCGTGGAGTGCATGATTTTCGTCAACGACGCCACCGTGAAAGGGGGCGCGGTCTATCCGATGACGCTGCAAAAGACGCTGCGGGCGCAGACGATTGCCCGCGAGAACCGGCTGCCTTGCCTCTCGCTGGTGGAATCGGCCGGGGCTAATTTGCTGTACCAGGATGAAGTGTTCATTTTGGGTGGCCGCATCTTCGGCAACCAGGCGCGCATGTCGGCGTTAGGAGTCCCCCAAATCGCGTTGGTGTTTGGCTCCTCCACGGCCGGCGGGGCCTACATCCCTGGCATGAGCGACTACGTGGTGATGGTGCGCGGCAAAGCGACCGCTTACCTGGGCGGCCCGCCATTGGTGAAGATGGCAACGGGCGAGGAGGTGGACGATGAGACGCTGGGCGGGGCGGAGATGCACGCCCGCGCCTCCGGGCTGTGTGATTATCTAGCGAAGGATGACGGGGATGCGATCCGGTACGGCCGTCTCATCCTCTCCCATCTCCACCGGCCCAAACCAGACATCTGCCTGCGCCGCCGCCAGGAGCCGGAAGCGCCCCGCTACGACCCGGAAGAGCTGCTAGGCGTCATTCCCGCCGACCCGCGCCATCCCTTCGACGTGCGCGAAATCATCGCCCGCATCGTGGACGGATCCCGCTTCCTCGAATTTAAGCCCGAATATGGCCCCACCCTGGTCTGTGGCCACGCCCACATCAACGGCTGGCCGGTGGGCGTCCTGGGCAACAACGGCATCCTCTTTTCCGATTCGGCCAACAAAGCGGCCCAATTCATCCAGCTTTGCAACCAGAGCCGGACGCCGCTGGTCTACCTGCAAAACATCACCGGCTTCATGGTGGGGGCAAAGTATGAGCGGGAAGGGATCATCAAGCATGGGAGCAAGATGATCAACGCCGTAGCCACGGCCACCGTGCCCCAATTCACGGTCATCGTGGGCGGCTCCTACGGCGCGGGCAATTACGCTATGTGCGGCCGCGCGTACGACCCGCGCTTCCTGTGGACGTGGCCCAACAGCAAAATTGCGGTGATGGGCGGCGAGCAGGCGGCCGGAGTGCTGGGCATTGTGCAGGAGGCGCAGGCGCGGCGGCGGGGCGTTGAGCCGGACAGACAGAAAATCGAAGCGATGGCGGCGAGGACCCGGCAAAAGTTTGAGCGGGAATCCTCCCCTTACTACGCCACTGCCCGCCTGTGGGACGACGGCATCATTGACCCGCGTCACACTCGCCGCGTCCTCAGCATTGGCCTCTCCGTGACCCACAATGTGGATTACATCTCGGCTGGCCTGCCCCGGTATGGGGTGTTCAGGATGTGATCGGGGGACGGCCGTAGCCATGAGGTTGGCCCTTCTCCTAATGGAATAATAATAATATGGTAGACGGCCGTGCTTGAATTCGCCAATAGAGATTTACGGGGAAACTTTACAAGAGGGTCGCCCAATACTTTATGCGAAAGCTAAAGTGCAAGGCATTTGTTTATATTACCCATGCTGACCGGCTGCTGGTTTTTCGTCACCCGCACCATCCTGAAGCCGGGATTCAAGTCCCTGGTTTGGGATTTTCCAAGGAGGGATGTTTGGCCAACAACCTTCTGACCTCAATTATATCTTTCGTCTCAAACCCCTCGGTAAACCAATCGTAAACCTCCTTCAACATCCTCTGCGCTTCCGCTTGTTTCTCGCCCTCCCTGCCTTGCCGCAAACGACACAGGCTGAGCACAGCTCGCAGTTCCCAAGATTTGGCATGTTGGCGCCGGGCAATCTGAATCGCCCGTACAAAGCAAGCCTCTGCTTCCCGCCAACGCGCATCTCCGGCCAGCAGCATCAACCTTCCTTTTCGCTCCCAAAGCTCAGCTTCAAAATGACGTTCCCCTGTTTCCTCGACCAATGCCTGCGCCGACTCAATAATCTGTAACCCCTCCTGGATCAGACCGGCGTTCTTACAAGCCAGGGCATAATTCCCTAATTGCTGTGTTTGGGAAACTCTGGTTCCAACCGATTTGCAAATCGCCAGCCCCTCCCGCATGGAAGCGATGCCCTCATCCATTCGCCCCCGCTCTGTCAGCACACGACCTTTGGTACACATTCCCAGCCCGTGGTAAAAGGCGAAGTTCATTTTCTCCCCAAGCTGCAGTAGTTCTTCAGCAAATTTCAGAGCTAAATCAAATCGGCCGCTGCGTAAATGAACGACAGAAGACGCAACGCTCAACGCAAACCCCAGGCTAAACGGGTGATTCAGGGTGCGGGCAAGCGCCACTGTATCTTGAACCCGTTGATCCGCCTGGTCCGGGAAACCCAAAAACAACAGCACCCAACTTAGATAAGCCAGCCCGGAAACCTTCGGGTCCTGCCCGATGAGAGAATTCAGCGGCTGTCTATGTCCGGCATCATACTCGTTTACCCCCTGCTCCAGATTGACCAGGGCCAGGTCAAACGCCCCCAGATAGGTTTGGGTGATTCCCATGGCAATGTGAGCCACCGCTTTGTGGGTCGGTTCCTCGATTTGCCCGGCGAGGTTCAGAATTTGTTCAGCCAGGGAAAAAGCTTTCTTGTGCTCCGCCCGCGGCAAATAATAACTCCACTGCATCAGCAGGGTTTGGTAGATTTGCGGCATGTCGCCTAGGCGCAGGCTTAACTCATGGGCGCGGGCATACGCCTGCCCTCGTTCCGGCGTTCCGTAGCTTTTCATTGCCTGCAAAGGGATGCCAAGCGCCAGTTGCAGCGATAATTCCCGTTGAGTTGTTTCTTCTGAAGCGGGCAGCGTTTTGAGCAGTTTTAATCCTCGTGTGTAATGACCGATGGCTTCTTGGTAGGCTGACATTCGGACCGATCTGTCTCCAGCCTGTTTGAGATAGCCGATTGCTTTATCCACTAAACCGGCCGCTTCAAAATGCCACGCCAACCGGTGAGCCACAGCAGCCAACTTTTCTTCTTCCCCGTTGGCATTCTCCAGATATAACTTTTCCAGGACATTCCCCACAGCTTCATGCAGATTGACCCTCTCAACATCATCCAGGCTGCCGTATAAATATTTTTGAAACAGGTGGTGGCGGAAACGGTAACAGGAGAACCGCTGCCCTTGCGCCCCCACCCGTTGCAAGCTGTGGGCCTGTACTAACCGGTGACGCTTGCTCAAAGACCCGCTTAACTGCCGGATGGTGTTCCTTTCATCAAGATTTTGCACCCCGGAAACCACTTCGGCTGTAAAAATCTCACCCTCTACAGAAGCCACTGCCAGCACCGCCTGCCATTTGGGCGGCAACCGCTCGAATCGTTCAGCAATGATGGCCTCAATTCGTGCCGGTAAATGTTCCCAATGGATGGTTTCGCTTTCCACCCAATGTCCGTTTTCATTCCGAATCAGATCCCCTTTCTCCTGCAGCCCTTTTAAGAGTTCAACGGTAAATAGCGGATTTCCGGCAGTATGTTGAAAGAGGGTTTTTCGGAAAGCTGCACCCAGCTTGTTCGGTTCGGCATCAATTAAAGCGTCTATAAATTTCTGCCTCTGCGCTTGCATCAAATCAATTTCAACGTTCCCAAATTGGCGCTGAAGCTCGTTGACTACGGGCTCTAAAGGGTGACGGCCGCCATCCCGGCGCAAGGTTACATCCTCAGGACGATACGTTCCAATGAGCAAAATGCGGCTGTTGGAGATACGTCTTCCCAAATGGAATAACAAACTAATTGAACCAGCGTCTCCCCATTGCAAATCATCCAATACAAGGAGCAGCGGATAACTTTCTGAAAGTGCCAGTAACACCTCCGTGACCTGAGCAAATAAAGCTGTTTGTTCCGGTGGGGACGGCCGTGATACAAACCCATGAGACCTTGTTCCAGACGCCCGATCAGAATCCACGCCTTCCTGCCGGTTGGCCAATATTTTTTCCCATACAGTGCGGTACGAAGGATCAAGTGGAGAAATGGTCTTGATGTGCCCTTCTAAAGATCGCACCGGCACAAAAAGGTCTACCAACTCTGGGCCACGAGTAAGCAGTGCTGAGACCGAATCAGGAAACGCAGACCATAATCGGCGGGCATGTTCATGGCTGATGGTTCCCCCGGCCCGTTTCCCCTCAACATCTCCGGTAAGCATCTGCAATATCTCGCGAAACGGGAGATACGGATCTCCTACCCCAGCCTGAGCATTGCAGTTACCCCATGCAGCAACCAGATCGCCATGTGCAGCAATGGCTCGCCGGACAAACTCATCGGCCAAGGCCGTTTTACCGCTTCCGGCATCCCCAATGATAAACACAACCTGCCCACCCCCTGCAAGCGCTTTCTCTAAAGATTGCTCCAACCGGGCCAGCTCATTTTCTCTGGCAACCAATGGGGGTAAAGGGCTTAAAACACCGCGTGAAACCGAAATCGCCGATTTGCCCGGCGCGGAGGGACGCCCCACCAAATTGACGCCCTGATCCATTTCCAGATTGTCGCGGATGCACTCATATAGGAAAGTCGTCTCTGGCTCTGGCTCGATTCCCAGTTCAGCGCTCAAAGCCTGGCGGCATTTTTGGTACTGGGCCAACGCCTGACCCCGTTCACCCATAAGCGCCAGAAAGCGCATCATTTGCCGGTGCCCCCGTTCATACCAGGGCGCCAAATCTAACTGCCGCCGAGTATAAACCAGAGCCTGTTGGATACTGCCCCGACTCTCGTACTGGTCAACCATTTGTTGCAACAGGGACAGCATTTTCTGGTGAAGCGGCTCACGTTTGAACAGGACCCATTCTTCAAAGGCGGGGCTATCATTTATAGTGAAACCTTCTAAAAAATCACCTCGATATAAATTCACAGCTGGCTCTAACTGGTCCAGACCAACCGGGTTCAGCGCAAACGATTCAAATTCGCGCACATCTAACCAATGATCACTGGCCAGATTAAACTGGAGCGTCTCGCGTGAGATTATCAGGAATGAGGGATCAGCCTGACGGTCCCCTATGGCGCTTCGCAAATTGGATAAGGCAAACCGCAAACTGGCTAAAGCATCTGAGGTTGATCTCGACGGCCACAACATCCCGGCCAAAGCCTCTCGACGATGCGATCGGTCTGCTTCCATTAGCAAGTAAACCAACAACGCCCGAACTTTGGCGGATTTGAATTTCGAGATAGGGGTTTGATCCAGCGTTGCCTGAAAGGAACCGAGCAATGCAAGGGATAAAGAGGCCATTTTTTCCTCTGTCAGGCTTTTGATTCCGTGCTTCTACAAAACATTATACAAAAGGCTGCTGGCCCTCTCAATCCCCCATTTAATAAAACCCGCACGTTCCTCGCACGTTCCGGCCACGTTTGGGGGGTACCCTGATCTGGGGAATCCGGGCATGTTCTAAGGAATCAATGAATGAGGGAACCAGAAGGGGTCTACTTAGCCTACATGCTGCGCTTGTGGCGTGCTGAACAGGACGGCCGTCCTGTCTGGCGGGCGTCGGTGGAGAGTCCTTATACTGGCGAACGGCAGGGGTTTTCCGACCTGGGGCAGTTTATTCAATTCCTGGAAGAAATCACGGCCGAACCATCCGACCCAGACATCGAAACTTTCAACAATAGGTCCAAGTTGGAATAGCGGGGAATAGTGCCATGTTCAAATCCATTCAACGGTTGATCTTATCCATGAGTGCGGCCGTCGCTGCCTGCCTGACCTTAATCGGGCTGTTGAAATGGAACCCGGTGTTTGCTGCCGGAATTACGGTAGACAGCACCGCCGACACAATCGCTGCCGACGGAGTCTGCACCCTGCGGGAAGCAGTGCAGGCAGCAAATACGGATACGGCCGTCAACGAATGCCCGGCCGGTGTGGGCAGCGACGTGATAACCATCACCATCTCCGGCCAGATTATGCTTACCTCTTCCCTGATTGTTTCTGACAATTTGAGCATCAACGGCCCCGGGGCTGCCCAACTGGCCATTGACGGGCAGGGGAACGGCCGTATCTTCAACGTCACCACCTCCAATTTAACCCTCTCCGATGTCACCCTGCAAAACGGAACTGCCGGAAACCAGGATGGCGGCGCCGTTTATGCCGCCAACGCTCTCACGCTGACCAATGTCGCCATCCTCAGCAGCACCGCCTGGCTCGGCGGCGGCGCATATGCAGGTGGGGCAGTGGTTTTGCAGAACGGCCTGTTTCAAAACAACACATCGCAAGGCAACGGCGGCGGCCTGTGGGCAGGCAGCTTAGCCCTCAACGGTACGCAGTTCATCAGCAATCATACTGTTTTGGGCGACGGGGGCGGGGCGTTTGTGTTTGCCTGGAGCGGCGCAACGGTTTTGGTCAACGGCCGTTTCCAGGACAACCGCAGCGACGGCAATAGCGGGCACGGCGGGGGGGGGCTGCTCGCCGGTAACGATGTCATCATCAGCGGCACGCAGTTCATCGGCAACCGAGCCAACAATATAACCAGCGAAGGTGGCGGCGGCGTGAGTACGCAGAGTGCCCTCACTGCCACCAACGCCCTGTTCCAGGACAATTTCAGCAACAATTATGGCGGCGGCCTGTACGCTACCACCCACCTGGCGCTGACCAACACCCAATTCATCAGCAACGCCGCCGCCAGCGGCGGATGGGGCGGCGGCGCGTATGCCGGCGGCGCGGTCTCCCTCAGCGGTGGCCAGTTCCAACACAACCGGGCAGACCTCGGCGGCGGGTTGTACGCAGGCGGCAGTCTGACGTTGAACAACGCCCAATTCATTAGCAACACCACCACCGGCGACGGCGGCGGTATATACCTGAGCGGCAGCAGTGTCATCAGCGGCAGCCTCTGGCAGGAAAATGGGGCCGGAGGGAACGGCGCCGCCATTTACGCCGCTACCGTGCTCATGCTGACCAACAGCCAGATCGTGAGCAACACCGCCAGTGCGAGTGGCGGCGGCGTGTACGTCAGTGGCGATGGGCTAACGGTGACCAACACCCAATTCCTCAGCAACACGGCCGTCCTCAGCGGTGGCGGCGCAGAGGCGCCGGGAACGGCTACCCTCAACGACGTTCTATTCCAGGGGAACCAGGCCGCGTCCGGCGGTGGCATTTCCCTGCGTTTCGGCGCGGTGCAAAACGGCGCGTTCCGGGGCAACCGGGCCTTAAACAAGGGCGGCGGCCTCTACGCCAGCGGCCGGCTGACGGTGAGCGGGACGCAGTTTATCAGCAACACGGCCGTTACCGGCGGCGGCCTCTTTGCCAACACCCACTTGTCACTGAACAGCAGCCAATTCCTCAGCAACACCGCCACCACCGGCGGCGGCCTGCACGCCAACGGCTACCCCACCAGCACCATCACCAACACCCTGTTCGCCCACAACGCCGCCGCTAATGGGGCAGCGCTGTCGCTGCACCAGGCCATCTCCCACACCACCAACATCATCCACGTCACCATTGCCGGGACGCCGTCCCCCGGCCAGGCGGCCATCTTCCTCCCCACCGGCGTCCTCAGCCTCACCAACAGCATCCTTGCCGGGCACGATATTGACGTGGAAGCGCAGTCAGGTGGGCTGGCCGTGGAGGATTACAACCTGTTCGACGACACGGCCGTCTTTTCAGCCACAAACGTTTTCACCTACGGCCACTCTCTGGTTGGTGACCCCGCCTTCCTCAGCCCGGCGGCAGACGATTACCACCTGACGCCAGGCAGTGCTGCCATTAACCAGGGAAGCGTCTCCAATGTCCACACCGATTTTGAAGGCGACCCCCGCCCTTACCCCGGCACGCTGCCCGACATCGGTTATGACGAAACGAATGTGGTGACCCCGCCTCCGCCGCCTAATGCGCTGCCCACGCTTGACCAGCCTTCCGACCAGATTGTAGACGAAGACGCCGGGCAACAAACAGTTATCCTGAGCGGCATCAGCAGCGGCGACCCCAACGAACATCAGTTGTTGGTGGTCACGGCCGTTTCCACCAATACCGCCCTCATCCCCCACCCGACCATCATTTACGCCAGCCCCAACCCCACCGGTACCCTCCGCTTCACTCCCGTCGCCGACGGCTTCGGTACAGCAACGATTCAGGTCTCCGTCAGCGACGGCTATTCCCAGACTGCCCGCTCCTTCCAGGTCACCGTCAACCCAATCAATGACCCGCCCACGCTGGACCCCATCGCTGATTTACCCCTTCCTGAAAACGCCGGGCTGCAAACGGTAAATTTGAGCGGCATCGGCAGCGGCGCGGCCAATGAGAACCAGACACTGAGCGTGACGGGCGTCTCCACTAACACCGCCCTCATCCCCCACCCGACCGTCATCTACACCAGCCCCGACGCCACCGGCAGCCTCAACTTCACCCCGGTTGTCAGCCAGACGGGCCATGCCGTGGTCGTCGTCACCGTCAGCGATGGGCTTTCCCAGACCAGCCGCTCGTTCCAGGTGACGGTACAGCCAACTCCTTTCATTGTGGAAAGCGTGACGCCGCCGGGCAGCGGCCGGGTGATCGCCGCCGACGGCGTAATCAGCGCCACGTTCAGCCGAATCCCGGACAGCAGCACCGTTACCACCCGCACGTTTACCGTCTGGGGCAGTCAAACCGGGGTATATGACGGCGCGTACATCCCCGGCAAGACCATCAATTTTTCGGCGTGGGATCAGTTTAAGCCGGGCGAAAAGCTGCTCATCAACCTCAGTTCCGGCCTGCAAACGCCCAGCGGCGTCCCGCTCCTGCCGTATGCCTGGGAACTGCGCACGGCCGTCCTCTCCGGCGGCGGCGTCTTCACCGACAGCAACCAGGCGCTAGGCCGCGTTTGGTCAGGGCCGCAAAAAGCGTACAGCGTCCTCGACAGCCAGGGAACAGTGCTGGCTGACCTGAACGGAGACGGCCGTCTTGATCTGTTTGTCGCCATCAACGGCAGCGGCAACCAGGTCTGGTTCAACGATGGGACTGGCCGGCTTTTCGACAGCGGCCAGCGGCTGGGCAGCGGGGACAGTTGGGCCGTCGCTCTGGGTGATTTTGACGGAGACGGCGATTTGGACGCCTTTGTCGGCAATCACGGCGCGGGGGATACCATCTGGTGGAACGATGGAAGCGGCCATTTCAGCGACAGCGGCCAGCGGCTGGGTGATACCGACACGTACGCCGCCGCGACGGGTGATTTGAACGGGGACGGTTACCTGGATGTTGTCACCGGAAGCGACATTGGGCAGGCCAACCAGGCCTGGCTGAACGACGGCAGCGGCCATTTTTATCCCGGCCAGGCGTTGGGGTACGGCGACAACCGCGCGGTGGCGCTGGGCGATCTGGATGGGGACGGCGACCTGGATGTGTGGGCGGGCCTTTCTGACGGCCGCGCCAACCTGGTCTGGTGGAATGACGGCGGCATGCAAGGGGGGACGCCCGCTCATTTCAGCGACAGCGGCCAACAGCTGGGCAGCAGCGACACTTATGCCGTCGCCCTCGGCGATCTAGACGGCGACGGCGACCTGGATGCGTTCACCGGCAATCTGAACGGCGAACCCAACCGGGTCTGGCTGAATGACGGCAGCGGCGGTTTCAGCGACAGCGGCCAGAGCCTCGGCAGCAACGCCAGTTGGGCGGTTGCCCTGGGCGATCTGGACGGCGACGGCGACCTGGATGCGTTTGTGGGGAATGTGTCGTTTGGGTTAAATGCAGCGCCCGGCAACACAGTCTGGTTGAATGACGGCAGCGGCCATTTTCAGGACAGCGGCCAGAGCCTGGGCAGCGGGGACAGTTGGGCCGTTTCTCTCGGTGATGTGGACAGCGATGGCGATCTGGACGCCTTCGCCGGCAACAGCGATCGCCTGCAACAGGCCAATAAGCTGTGGCTGAACGTGGACCCGTCGGAACAGCCGGTCTCTGTCCAGGTCAACCCCGGCCAGCCAAACAACCTGGTTTACACCAACCGGAACGGGTCACAGACCCTCGTCGATTTCCCGGCCGGCGTGGTCACCCAGACCACCGAGTTCCGCCTGACTCCCCTGTCCCACCCCAACCAGCAGATGAGCCTCCAGGTGGCAGCAGGTTACCCGTTGGGGATGGATTTTGCCGGCCACGCTTTTGTGCTGGCGGCTTACCAGAATAATGTCCTTCTGCCCGATCTTCAGCCGGCCCGGGCAATTACCGTCACGGTGGAGTACACCGACGCTGATATCGCCGGCCTCAAGGAAGACACCCTGGTTTTGCGCTTCCTCACCAACGGGATCTGGAGCAGTAAAGGCATCAAGCCGGTCACGCTCGATAACGGCGCTAACCGCCTCACCGTTGCTGTCACCAACCTGGGCGAACTGGTCTTGCTGGGGCAAGCACAAACGCATTGGATTTACCTGCCGATTGTGGCAAATCGATGATGAAGTCAATGTCAGATAACGGAGGGAACGCCATGAAGCGCTCTCGCTTTTTTACCCTGTTTTTTCTGATTTTTGCGGCCTGGGTCTTTTTTGCCGGCCTGCGGCCTAAACCGGCATACTCGGCCGTTATGGCCGTTGATCAGGTGCAATCTGCCTGGAACAATGCCCAGAAAATCGGGGCTTACACCTACCAGACAGATATTGTACAAACGACCTGGCCGCTGCCGCTGTTGGAAAATGTGGGGCTAAGCAGCCGCGAGCAGCGCCTTCACATCGAGGGGCGAACCAATCTGGACGCACGGGAGATGGAGATGAAGCTGTGGTCAGGCAGCGGCTCCGTTTTGAATGACCAGGACGCGCTCCAGGTGCGGGTTGCGAACCGGAAAACATACGGCCGTGTGGGTGAAGGCGGGTGGCAGGATATTAATGCCAACGAGGGCGCCGGCTCGTTACCCGGCCTCATTGCGCCCGGCAATGATGTGTTGGGCTATCTGGCCGGAATGAAAAATGTGGCGAATTTAGGAACGGAAAGCGGGCGGGAGGTGACGTATACCCGGTATGCTTTTCAGGTGGATGGCCCGGCCTTTGCCGATTTTATGCGGGTGCAGTTGGAAGAAGAGTTGCGGCGGAACGGCCGTCTCCCACTCGGTCTGCGCCTCGATGTATCCCGATTGTACGCCGACATGACCGGCTCCGGCGAAATCTGGCTGGATCAAGACGGCCTACCTCTGCGCCAACTCATCCACCTCAAGTTCCCCCCCGACAAGTACAATCAGGTGGAAGTTCAAATCACGACTGATTTCTCGCAGTGGGGCGGGGAAGAATTAGCGGCAGGGGAACCGGGCAGCGGGAAACCAGGAGGGTGGACGGCCGCGCTCTTTGCCAAAATCCGGAATCTGAAATCTGAAATCGAGGAAGGCGCGGCCACCCTCACCTTCGTTCTCGGCCTCACCCTGTTAATGACCTTGGCCTTCCTGCACCACAAATCCAGATTCGTCTATGCTGCCTGGGTGACGGCCATGATCGCTTCCATGCTCCTCACCCCCCTGCTGCAAGCGCACCACGTTCATGCCTTTTTCGCTGAACAAGACGCGCAACAGGCGGCTCAAGCAAATGCCCAGCCCCCCGAACCGCTAAAAAGTAGTGAGTCGCGGTTCGATCCACATATCAATCCGTTAACCACGGAGCGAATGGGTATCCGGGCGCTGGCACAGGCGAATGAGGAGGACAAGACCGACAGCGACGGCGACGGCTTGACAGACGCGGCCGAAGAACGAATTGGGACCGACCCGCAAAATGCCGATAGCGACGGCGACGGCCTCGACGACGGCGTAGAAGTCCTGGACCTGGGCATCAACCCGCTGTCCAACGACAGCGACGGCGACCTCATCAGCGACAAAACCGAAGTCAACGGCTTCCGGGACGCCAACAACCAACCCTGGTTTCTCGACCCGAACAGCGCCGACAGCAACGGCGACGGCCAGCCGGACACGCTGGAATGCGCTGACCTGCAAGACATTGACCCGGGGACCGGCAATCTGGGGAGGCCCGCCGGAAGCCGCTGCCAGGACGGCGACGGCGACGGCACGCCGGACGCCTTCGACCTGGATGACGACGATGACGGCGTGCCCGACAGCGTGGACGCTGCCCGCACCACCGCCATGGGCGGCGGTCGCAGCAACGGGCAGATCACCGGCTTCCCCGACCAGACATTCGCGTTCCAGGTGGATCACCTGACCGCAGATAAACCGGCTTACGTAGATTTCCAGTTCCGGCCCGCCAATCCCGACCACCTCTGGTACTCACTCAGCGTCCTGGACTGGCCCGGCAACGACAAGGAAGGGCAAATCCGGCGCATGCATGACACCACCTTCGCCGACGCCTACCAGGGCAGCGGCCCCCAGGATGCCAACGGCGACATGCGCCTCATCCCTATGTTGGAGATCACCATCCCCTTCCAGCCGGATGGGTATGGCGGCCTGCCTTCGCTGCCCACCGCCCCGGCCCAAATCACGACGACCACCCCCATCACCGCCTGGCTGGACACAATATCAGCCGCTCGCTACCAGATTACCGTCAGGAAAGCGGATGAACAGGGGAACCTGTTGGCTTACGTGCCGGTGAATTTGGTGCGGGAGCAGGCGGATAACAGCCCGGTGGCCTTTACTGCCCGGATGTATTACCGGCCTACCGACATCGGCTTCGGCAAGACGCAGCAGGCGCGGCTGGTGTGGGTGGTGCAGGCGATCACCGATTCCTGTAAGCCCGCCCCAAGCGGCCAATCCTCCGACGAATGGTGCGCCGATAAAAATAATTGGGTGACAAATCCGCCCACTATTTTGCACACTTACAGCGACGACTGGTACTTAACGGGGCTGACCGTGAAAGAAGATCTCGGCCTGGAGGCAGGCATCATTTATGAAAATCCCCAATTCTCCGGCAGAAATCCGAATTACGAAGAGAACCTGTGGTGGCTGGCCTACGGCCTGGATCAAACCTTCATCGCCGGCCGCCGTGATGTGAATCTGGCTGAGATCAAAAGACGGTTTGATATCACCAGTACGGCCACGATCAGTGACCGGTGGGGTATTGCTCCTGGCGCCCTGGGTGCGGAAACCTACGCCTTTCCCGAACAAAGCGACATTGCCCAACTGCCGCTGACGTATACACAGCAGATTTTGAATGACCATTTCAGCCACACCATTTCGCCGACGCTGTTGTTTGTGCGCGAGGAGCGATATCGTCAGATTTCGTTGGAGATGGGTGGAAACGGCATTCAAGCGGCCGCCACTAAATCAGCGGGCGTTATTAGCAGCAACATGCTTACAGTGGATCTGGACCCGGCCTGGGCCAAAGAAGAAGTTTTGGCCGGGATGAATTGGGCCCCTTTCCGGTACAACACCAATCAGTCCGCCTGGGAGTCTTATCCGGCTGACCAGTATTGGGATGAGGCGGAAGCGCGTTACCGGGCGATCTTTCAGCGCGATCCCCAAAATGACCCGGACGGGTTGATCCAGCAGGGGCAGATTGTCCTGGCGCATCTCTTTTATTTGTCTTATGTGCAGGGGGTGAACCATGTTGTCCAGGTAGGGGATGCACCGCTGGTATACGACTGGCAGGTGAAGCTCCAAGATGAAGGGGTAGCCCTGGCCAGGAGCGGGGGAACGGCCGTCAAAACGATTGTCTCCAAGGTGGTCGAGGCAGCGCTGACAAAAGAGTACAAAACCTATGCCGCCATCATCTGGGATGCTTCAGGCAATATGACCAGAAGCCGGTTTGAGGTGGAGGTCGGCGGCGGGTTCGCCGGGGTGCGCCAGGCGTTTCGCGATTTCAAGGAGTTGTCGCCGGGGCGGAAGGCGGGGGTGGCCCTGGGGGTTACGGCCGCCGTCGCCGCCGCGGGGCTAGTGATCGGCATGGAAGCGATGCTGGGCCAGGACGCCGGGGAGTCGCTGCTGCTCATCAGCCACACCGTCAACGTGGCCCTGGCGGTGTATGACGTGGTGGATACAGCCGTCACCACCGTCCGCGCCGTCCAATCTGGACTGAGCAGTGCCATGAAATCCGCCGAAGTCAGCCTGAAAAGCGCCGGTTCTGTCGCCAGCATCATCGGCCTGATCATCGTCGCCGCCGTCGAAATCGGTATCTTCGTCTACCAGGTCGTATCTTCCGGCATCAAATTTTTGTCGCTGGCCTTTGACGAAGCATTGGCGGCCGTCGTCGCCAACATCATCGTCGCTGCCCTGCTGGTCGCCATCAGCTTCATCCCCGTCGTCGGCCCCCTCATCGTGGCCATCATCGGCCTCATAGACGCCGTCATCGCTCTAGTCTGCGAACTAACCGGGGCTAATGAACTGGAAAGCGAAGATCCCTGGTCGTGGCAGTCCATCGTCAAAAATTATGTGTGCGCCGGCATCACCGGCAACCTGGCTAAACTGGTGCAGTGGCTCATCTACGACCAGACGCCGGTCGTTGACCTGGAAGAAGAAGATCGGTTGCAGTTGGGCAATTTCGGCGTCGCACTTGAACGCCCGGAGGACGGGTTCATCCAGGGCAACCAGCTTCAAGTCAGCGCCGTTGTCACCACCACCCTGTACCGCAGTTGGCCTGACTCCCTGTTGCCCTATCCTGCCTACATCTGGCAGTTTGGCCCCACCTTCCAGAAAAAATCTAATTTTGAGTATCAGTTTGCCACGACGGAAAACGATTTGCACGACAACATGGAAACGGGCGTCATTGATGATTGGCAGGAAGATGGGGAAGGGCGTTTCTTCATCACCCGCAATCCCGTCAGTGGTTATATCTTCCCCTTTAATCAAACCGGCATCAACCGGGCGGTGACTGCTTACCTGGCCGAAGGGCACGCCATCAAAGCCCAGGAATGTATCGGGATTCCCAATCCGTTGTTAATACCGCCAATTGTGCCGGTTTGCTATCTGCGCAATGATAAGGATACTTTGCAAATTAACCTCAGCGAGGGCTTGAAGTTCGACGTGCTGCCGGCAACGCTGGATGGATTCCACGAGTTGACGCCCGACTGCACCAGCGGCTGCGCTCTGGCCTGGGGCGCGTTCCCCATCCAGAAGGACGCCGATGGCGACGGCCTACGCAGCGCCACCGCCGGCGGCAACGACCCCAACGACCGCGCGCCCGACGCCGATCTGGACGGATTGTCCGATTTTTACGAATTAAAATTCGGCAGCAATCCGCTTCACGCTGACGGCGATAACGATGGCCTGACCGATTATGAAGAAATGCGGTATGAAACCGACCCCAATCGAGCCGATAGCGATAACGACGGCCTGCTGGACGGGGAGGAAGTAACCGGTTGGGAATTTGTTTATGGGTTCGACAGCGCCAGCCAGCCGCTCATTACCCACGTCACGGCCGATCCGCTCTCACCGGATACGGACGGCGACGGCGTGACAGACAAATTGGAGCAAGTGTACGGTTTCAACCCGCGCGTCGTCGGCCCGGCAAACGTGTTGAATATCAGTTCCGAGTTTGACGACGCCGATGGCTTTGTGGCGCCGGGGCAGACGGTGGCGTACACGGCCACTATCAAAAATGAGCTGCGCGACCGGTACGCGCTGGGGCTGCTGGAAGTCAGCTCGCCACAAAATGGCTTGACGGGAACGCCGCCACCCCAGGTGTACACGCTGAATCCCCGTGAGGAGGCCAGTGTCGCCGGCAGCCTGACGGTGGCGAATCTAAGCCAATCCCAACCGATCAGTGTGACGAATACGGCCGGAGCCATCATCGCCAATTTGCGGGCGGAGGCAGACGGCCGTCAACTGTGGCTGCACCTGGACGAAGACAGCGGGGCGACGATTTTCAAAGACGATTCCCTGTTGGGGCATGACGCCGCTTGCCAGGGAAACGGCTGTCCGGCGGCGGGGGGAGAAGGGGTTTACGGCCGTGCCCTCCACTTCGATGGCTACGACGACCGGATTACTTCCTTCTTTGACCCGTCCGAAGACGCCTACAGCCTGGCCCTCTGGTTCAAAACCACCTGCACCCACTGCGGCCTGGCCTGGACAGCGACCAGCGGCCGCAGCCTGTACCTGAACAGCGGCGGCTACCTCTGCGCCAATACAGGGAGTGAGCTTTGTGCCGTCACCGGCCCTTATAACGACGGTCAGTGGCATCACGTCGTACACACTATTCGCCGCGCCGGGAATGAACAAAAGCTTTACGTGGACGGCATACTGGCAGGGACAGGCCCATTCTCGCTGGGACAGTTGGCTTATCGAGAGCCGGTGATATTCGGCGTCGCTTCCAGCTACGCTTCGTTCGCCGGCTGGATGGACGAGTTGGAACTGTACCCACGCGTTCTCACCCAGGAGGAAATTACCGCCCGCTTCCAGCAACCCGTTTTTCATGCCACTTTCGACGAACCGGCCGGTGACTTTATGGATTCCGCGTTCGGCCTGCGCCTCACCTGCCCGGCAGGCCGCTGTCCCAGTCGCATCGGCGGCATGCGCGGCGGCGCGGTTTCTTTCAACCAAAAGCAGCATTTAGAGACGAGCGGGCCGCAGGTGGACTTGAGTCGGGGGAACGGCTTCACGCTGGCTGCCTGGGTTTATCCCATCCCCACCTTCGATAGCCGCTGGCATGCCTTGTTGGGCAACACCGCCGGCGCACCTTCCATGTGGTACTATGGGCCATACTCTCTTCGGGTCGAATTCGGGCCTGCCGGGCAAAAATGTAGCTACCAGGGCGCGATTCTCTCGCCTAATCGCTGGCAGCATGTTGTCGCAGCTTTTGACGGCAGCACACTGCAAATTTACATGAATGGCCAGTGGCAAGACACGACAGCTTGCAATGGCAAAACGCCATATTCAACCACCACGCTGCACATCGGCCGCGCCAGCCAACAAGGATGGATTAAATTCACCGATGTTTATGTGGATGACGAAGGAGACGGTTTGGGCACAGCAGAATATCAACTTACCCTGGACGACAATGAGATTTGGTATCAAGAAGACATTGATGAGAAGCACTATTACCAGATTAACCAAACCCACCTCGTGGCCGATGATAATAATCATAACTTCAAACTTTGGGAAATTGATCCCAAGAATAACGACCTGAACATCAGCCAAAATTTCAACAACACCACAATTGGCCATTTTCAAACCGATTACAATACCGATGGCAAAGGTACGCTTAACTGGAACAGTTGGAACGAGTTTTATAACGGGCGGTTAGACGATTTGCGGCTGTACTCGTATCCGTTGACGGCCGTCGAGGTGGCCGACCTGTACCAAAGCAGCAGCCGCGCCCTGGAGATGCGTTTTGACGATCCGCCCGGCGCTGACGCTTTCCAGGATCATTCGGGTAATGGCGTCACCGGCGTCTGCGCCCCGCCCGCCTGCCCGGACACGGGGCTGCCCGGCCGCGATAACCAGGCGGTTCGCTTTGATGGGGTCAATGATTACATTGCCGCCGACAGCCTCACCAGCAGCCTGGCAGGCGAAGCAATATCCTTCGGCGGTTGGGTTTATCCTGACCCGGCGCAAAACGGCTGGGGTAGCCTGCTGGCTTTTCATACTTCCGGCGGCTCCAACCGGAATCTACTTTTTTACGACTGTGGTTCGAGCCGGTTTTTCTATTACGACGACAGTAATGGCGCCGTTTACTCCACACACACCTTTACGCCGGGGCAATGGTATCACGTGATGGTGGTCATTGATGCAAATAATAATGGGACGCTTTATGTCAATGGGATCAGCGAAGCCACATTTACAACAACGACTCGGCCGGATGTGAACGGCCGTTTCAGCATCGGTCAAGATTGGGACGGCGGGCAAACCAGTGATTTCTTCAAAGGCATGATAGACCAGGTGACTGTTTTCAACCTGGCCCTGACCCAGGCAGAGATCGCCGACCTGATCGCCGAATCGCCTGTACTCAATTTGCACCTGGACGATCCATTGAACGCGGCCGTCTTCGCCAACGCCGCCGACGCCGCCCACAACGGCAGTTGCGCCGGTTCCGCCTGCCCCGCCGCCGGGGCCGATGGCTGGATGCGCCAGGCCCCCGTTTTTGACGGCGGCAACGACCAAATTACCCTCTCCCAGGCCCCCACCCTGCAACGGAATGAATTCAGCATCGGTTTGTGGGTCAAGCCATCGGCGCAACGGCACAACTGGTACCACACGCTGCTGCTTCAAAACAACCCCAACTGTCGCATTGAGTTGAAACTTCTGCCAAATATGCGGGTGGAAGCCAACACCGGCTGGTATCATGAAACCAGCCAGGGGGTGCTGCTGCAAAACCAGTGGAACCACGTGATGTTCACATTCACCGGACGAAGGCTCCATTTGTACCTGAACGGCGCACTCGATACAGAAACGTACACCAACTTCACCTATGATTGTATCGGCAGCAGTTCTAACACCTTCATTGGCAACGACGATAGCGTTAATCGCAATTTCGCCGGGCAGATTGACGAACTGGTGGCTTATAACCGGGCGCTGTCCGCCCGCGAAGTCAAAGAACTGTACGATTACCAGGTCTCCTGGTTCGATACCAGCGTCACTCACCGGCTGACGGTAGATGCCGAAAAACCGACGGTCAATCTGGCCTTCTCCCCCACTCACATCGCCGCTTCCGCCGGTCAGGTGATTGCTGTGCAGGCCCAAGATGAAGCCTCTGGCCTGACGGTGGAAGTTCAAGTGGACGGCAGCGGCTGGCGCCCGGCCGTCAGCACCACCCCATTGGCACTGGCCGGAACCTGGGTGTTCACCGCCTCCCTCACCACACCCGGCCCGCATACCATCGAAACCCGCGCCACCGACCGGGTGGGGCATGTCTCCGCCGTGGACAGCGTCTCCTTTGTGGTGGATGCCGCGGCCCCGTCGGTTTCGCTGGATTCGGCGATGACCCAGCAGGTGTTACCGGCGCAGCCGAACGGCCAGAACGGGGCCTGGACGGTGGATTTGAGCGGCAGCGTCGTTGATCCGGCCCCGGCCAGCGGGGTGATGACCGTGACCGTCCAATTGTTGGACGAGGCCGGCACCGCCGCCGGCGAGCGGCAAACGGCGCAGTTGGCAAACGGCCGTTGGCAGATCGCTTATCCCTTCTTCTCCCGCCCCGGCGGCCGTTACCGGGTGCGGGTTACGGCCGTGGATCAGGTCGGTCACGAAACCGTCTCCACCGACGATCTCATCGGCGCCGACGGCACGCCGCCGGTGGCCGACATCACCTTCACCGAACCGTTCACCAACAGTAACTACACTGAGCCATCTCCCCTGCTCATGGCCGGAGCAAGTCCCACCCCCCTCATCAAAGGCACGGCGAGTGACATCCCCGCGCCCGGCGGCAGCGCCCTCACCCTCCACTTTGAGGAGGACGCCGGCGCTGGCGCCTTCAATGACGCTTCCGGGCTGCGGCGGGACGCCGTTTGCACCCCGCCCGCCTGTCCTGCCGCCGGAGCCAACGGCCGTTGGGGGCAAGGGGCGCAGTTTGACGGCGTGGACGACGCCCTGACCATCCCCGGTTACACGTTTGCCGCCGCCGACTACACCATGATGGCCTGGTTCAAAACGGATACGGCCGTTCAACAAACCATAATGGCGGCGGCTAACCCAGCCAACAATCCGGGGGTACTGCTGGAAGTGGGAACCGACGGCCGTCTCCACTACCGGCACCGTTTGCCCGCCGGAACTGGCGGCGGCCAGGACCTGGTCAGCCCGGCAGCATATGGCGACGGCCGTTGGCATCACGTGGCCGCCGTGCGCAATGGCGGCGATTTGGGGCTGTATGTAGACGGCAGCCTGGTCATCACCGGCACAGCCAACCTCACCGCCACCGAAAGTTTGAGCATCACCATTGGCAGTCTGGGGACGGCCGCGCCCTTTGCCGGAATGTTGGACGAGGTGATGGTGTACGGCCGCGCCCTAGCCCTCGCCCAAATCCGGGCCATCGCCCACCCGGCCGCCGGCGGCGTTGCCAGCCTGGAAATCCGGCTGCGCCACCTGAAAGACGGCGACGGAACCGGGCTGTCCTGGATTCCTGTGCCTATGGCCCAGCCGGGCGCGGCCTTCTCCACCTGGAGCTACCAACTGCCCACCGGCCTGGAAGGGCCGTACCAGCTTGACCTGCGCGCCAGCGACGCCTTCGGCCATCAAAACGTGCAGTTGGATGTGTGGGCAGGTGAAATTGATACCGCCCCGCCTCGCGTCGAACTGCGGGTGGGCAACAGCTATCACCAGGGGAATTTCAATCTGACCAGCTACAAATGTTTTGTCACCGACTACAACCTGACAGACAGCGGTTTTGCCTGTCCGGTAGAAACCGACCCGGTTTATCAAAACGCGAACTGGTATACCGCCTGGGTCTCCCAAACCAAGTTATTCCAATACACTTCCCCTTATTGGACATGGCTGCGCGATGAGAATGGGCCGTACACGGTGACGGCGTGCGATCTGTTCGACAATTGCAGCACGGCCGTGCCCGCCGCCTCCCGCGCCCTGGCCCCCACCCTAGCCACCATCAGCCTGCCAGAAAGCGGTATCTGGACGCCCGCCCCCCAAGAACTGTTCGCCCCCAACACCCCCATCACCCTCACCGGCCACGCCTCTGCCCAAAATTACCTGTCCCAGTTAACGGTGATGGTCAATGGCACGGCCATCTCAACGACGACATGGACGAACAACATCACCGACACGGTGTGGAGTACGGTCTGGACGCCAACGGCCGAGGGCTGGTACACCTTATTAGTCGCCGTCAGCGATAAAGCGGGCGGAGCCGCCAACAGCCAGGTTCCGGTGGTGGTGGACGTAACGCCGCCGCAGGCAGCGGTGAGCACCGGCGTGGTCAACAGCCTGAATTTCGACGCCGCCGGTTATGTGACGGTGAACGGGCAGGCCAGCGACAACGTGGGCATCGCCAGCCTGCACATCAACCTCAACGGGCAGGGGTGGCAGGAGACGGCCGTGCCCACCACCACCTTCCCCCTCACCCTGTACGACTTTGCCGTCCCTGTCTTCTCCGGCTCTGCGCTGCCGCCTGCGGGCGAAACCTTCACCATCACCGCCCGCGTCACCGACCTGGCCGGGCAGACAGCGACCACCAGCCAAACCGTCCTGGCCGACGCGATCTCGCCGACGCCCGTCACCATGACGCTAGCGTACAGCTACGTGGGAACACAAACGATCATCACGCCGGGGATGACCATCCGCGATGTAACTACGCCGACGCTGCATATCACCTGGCCAGACGCCAGCGACGGCGGCAGCGGCATCGCCGGGTATCGCGCCGGATGGACGGTGACGCCGACGCTTTCACTGACGGAAACCGGCAGCCTGACCCCTTACACCACTCCTGGCAGCCACGCCCAGAACGTGGGCGAGGCGCAGCGGGTGTACGCCCATTTGGCAATTGAGGATTTGGCCGGGAACCAGACGATGCAGACAATGGGGCCGGTCTACGCTGATGTGCCGACGACGCCCGACTATATCACCAACTTGTCCTACCGGGGGTGGATGGAAAGCGGCTGCACGCTGGCCGGGGTGGACCGCCGCCTGGGCCAAAACGCGCCGCTGACGCCGCCGCAGCGATTCTACCTGACCTGGGATGACGCCAATTTGCGGCTGGCCTGGACGGGCGCGGATTGGGATGTGGACGGCGATTTGTTTGTGTATCTGGACACGGGGCCGGGCGGCTCTGACCGGGCGTATGACCCTTACCCGGCGACGCAGTCGAACACGACGCTTTACCTGCCCGGCGTCACCCCCGCCGGTTCGCCGCCGCCGGCGATGCGGGCGGATGCGCTGGTGTGGGTGCAGGATGCGGGTACGGCCGTGCTTCTCAACTGGAACGGCAGCAGTTGGATTACCCAGACGTTGCTCACCGGCGACCAGTTCCGCTTTGACCGGACGGTGGCCGACCCGGCCGCGCCGGACCGCCCGGCGGGGCAGACGGATTTGCGGCTGCCGTTCAGCCTGCTGGGGGTGGCGCCGGGCAGCCCGCTGGACGCGCTGGCGTTTGCCGTCGAGGAAGGTGGCTTGCGGCTGTGGGCGGCTATGCCGGACGGCAACCCGTTGAACAGCAGTTTGGTGGTGGGCACGGCCGTTCCCGCCACCCAAACTTTTGCCCTCAACCACCGCTACCATTGGGACAGCCTGAGCGGCGGCGTCTGCCCCAACGGCGGCTACCCGGACAGCGACGCCCAGGCCACCCTGACGGCATCGCCCAACGGCGCGGTGTATCGCTTCCTGGCCGATGATTTGTTCCCGCATTGGGGCACGCTGCTGGGGAACCGCCCCGCCGACGCCAGCCGGGGGCTGGGGCTGGCCGACCAGAACCAGCCAATGCTGGGCGATGGGCAGACTATCACCTACACGCTCACTTTCCACAACCAGGGGACGGAAACGGCCGTCAACGTCCGCGCCGTGCTGACGGCGACGCTGGCGTTGAGTTTGCCGGGGGGGAATGGGCAGACGTTGTTCTTGGGGGATGTGGCTCCGGGCGAAACGGTCCAGGCCACGTTCCCGGGGGTGATCGTCCTGCCGCCGGGCTGCGTTGCCAGCAGCGACGACTGCCAATGGGCGTCGCTGGCGGCGCAAATTTATGACGACGCCCACCCGGAGAGCGGGCCGCCACGAGAATGGTTGTGGGCCGATCACCAGGTGGACAGCCAGCCGCCCCGCTTTTTCGGCGTTTTGCAGCCCCAATACTGGCTGGCGGCGGGGAACAACACGCTGGAGGGGTACGCCTATGACCCATCCGGCGTCCCGGCAATGACGCTGGAAGTGCAGTCGCCGGGCGGCTCCGGCACGCTCGCCTGCCCGGACAGCACGCCGGAGGACGGCCGTTGGTCGTGCGTGTTAGACGCCAGCGGCGCCAGCGATGGCGATGGCTACCAGGTGCGCTTGCAGGCGGCGGATGGCTTTGGCCAGGCCAGCAGCCTGGTGAATGAACCGGTTTTCGACTTGGTGGTGGACGCCGCGCCGCCAACGGTGACGGTGTCAGGCCCACCGCTGACCGAAACGACTGTGGTAAACAACCCTGCCCTATCGCTGTCTGGTGCGTTCGGCGACAACGGCGGGCTGGGTGGCGTGACTGTTTGCGCGCCCAACGCCCAGGGCGGCGACCAGACTTGCGCTCCGGCTGTCGTGCAGTTGGCTCTGGGGCAGCAAAACATCATCGTGGATGACGCGCCGGGCGCGCCGATGCCGTTGGGCAGCGGGACGCCGTGCGCAGGGAGTCAATTGTCCCGCACCTTCGTCGTCACCGACAGCTTCACGCTGGGCGAGGTGCAGCTGGGGCTGGCGATCAGTCACACCCACCGGGCGGATTTGCGCGCCTGGTTGGCTTCCCCCACCGGGACGCAGGTTCAGGTGCTGGATGGGCCGGGGTTGGCGGGTGGCAGCGGCCAAAATGGGGATTTGCGCCTGTTTGATGCCGCCGCCAATGGGCTGGACAATGGGTTTAGCGATGATCTGGGGCTGCCGCTGTTTGACCATCCGGTACGGCCGTCGCAGCCGCTGCGGGCGTTTGTGGGGCAAAATGTGCAGGGCAGTTGGACGTTGACGCTGTGCGACGCCAATCCGGGCCAGGATGACGGCGCGTACCGGCAAAGCCGCCTCATCCTCAAGCCACAAGATGCTGCTGCCCATGCTGGCCGCTGGTCGTTCCAAACGGTTTTGCCGAATGGGGATGGGGTGACGCATGAGGTGGTGGTGACGGCCGTTGACCTGGCCGGTAATGTCTCTTCCCCGCTGACGCTGACTTATCTGGTGGATACGGCGGCGCCGGTGATCACGGTAACGGCCGTGCCGGATGCGCCGGTCTGGCCAGGCCAATCGTTTACCGTGGCCGGGCAGGTGAGCGATGGCGGGCAGGTGCAGGTGGTGCGGCTGAACATCATTGCCCCGGACGGCAGTGCGACGGCGGAGACGGTGACCGTGAACAACGGCGACTGGAGCTACACCGGCATCAACCAATTCCTGAACAATGGCGAGTATTCGCTTTTTGTGGAAGCGGAAGATGCTGCGGGGAATCTGCGCACAGCCGGGCCGTTTTACATGACGGCCGTCGTTCGGCCGGAACAGATTTTCCTGCCGTTGGTCTTTCGGAATTAAGACTCAGCCCCTAATCCCGCATCCCGCGCCCGGATAATCACCTCTGCCCGGTCTGCCATCTGCAGCAAGCTGCAGATGTTGGACGCGTGATTGCGCACCGTCTTCTGGCTCAGCACCAGCCGCTCGGCGATGGCCTGGTTGGTCAAACCCTGGGCGAGGAGGGCCAGCACCTCCGTATCCGGCTCCGCCTGCAACAAGCGCCCGCAGGCCAAAGCGAAAGACGGGATGATCGACGGCAATGAGAATGCGGATGGGAGTCATAAGCTTGTTTCCTTATGGGACGTTCGTCTTGGGCGCGGGGATGCTGCCCAACACCAGGTCGTAAAAAAATGAAGTTCCGGCCAAATTATCGCCGTGGCAACCGGCACTTACGTATCACGTGTTGAGTATCCAAAGAGACCCTCTGTCATTTGCAAACAAACCAATAATGGTAAAGATCGCTCCCCGAGCTTACAGTAACGGCCGTTCTGTTGTCATGGGGCGGCCGTCCCGATCGGGTCAGGGCATTTTGTCCCGATCAGATTTGTGTTTTGAGCTGCTTAAGGGTAGATTTGCGGAAATCGTTCAACATCGAGAGTGCCCTCATGAAAATTGACACCCTCCAACTCTTCCACAATCTTAAGGATATGCCTGTGCTGGCTCAGGCGGCCGAAGCAATCGGCTTTGACGGCTTGTGGACGGCCGAAACGCAATCCGACCCCTTTCTTCCCCTCGTCCTGGCGGCCGAACACAGCCAGCACATGAACCTGGGTACCAGCATCGCGGTCACCTTTCCCCGCAGTCCGGGCACGCTCGCTTATCTGGCCTGGGACCTGGCGCGGTACAGCAACGGCCGTTTCATCCTCGGCCTCGGCCCCCAGGTGCGCGCGCACAACGAACGCCGCTTTGGGGCCAAATGGGAAAAGCCCATCCGAAAAATGAGAGAAACCATCGAAGCCATCCGCGCCATCTGGAACTGCTGGCAAAATGGGACGCCGCTCAACTACCAGGGAGAATTCTTCAAACTGAAGCTGATGACCCCTTTCTTCAGTACCGGGCCGCTGGAAACACCGCCGCCGCCCATTTACGTCGCGGCCGTCAACGAGAAAATGCTGCGTCTGGCCGGCTCTCACTGCAACGGTGTTCATTTGCACGCTCTCCACACCGTCAAATATTTGCGCGAGTTTGCCCTGCCCCACATTGAAGAGGGGTTCAAACGGAATGACGAGAGAAGAGATTGGAGATTGGAGACTGGAGATTCTCAGTCCCCCTTCTCCATCTCCACGGGCATCTTCACCATTCCCACCGACGGCCCCAAACGAGCCGAACAAGAAGCGTTCATCCGCCAGCAAATCAGTTTTTACATGAGCACGCCCGCCTACCGCGTGGTGGCTGACTTACACGGCTGGAATGAAATCGCCTTCCGCCTGAGCAAGATGGCGCGCCGCGGCGACTGGGATGAGATGCCCCAGCTCATTACCGACGAGATTCTGGCCGAGACGGCCGTCACCGGTACCTGGGCCGAACTGCCAGGAAAAATTCGCCAGAAATACGGGGAGTTACTCGACCGCGTCAGCTACTACCTCCCCTTCACTCCCGGCGAATACGATGATGGCTGGCGGCAAACGATTGCTGGATTCAAAAATGAGTAGCGACGTGATACGTAATAATCCCCCACGCCTCACGCCATCGGAAGATCATTATGTCCCTCTACTTCACCCATGAACACGAAACCTTCCGCCACATGGTGCGGAAATTTGTCGAAACCGAAATCACGCCTTACGTGGATGAGTGGGAAGCACAGCGCATCTTCCCCGCCCATAACCTCTTCAAGAAGATGGGCGACCTGGGCCTGCTGGGCCTCACCTACCCGGAAGAGTACGGAGGCGGGGGCGTTGACTACTGGTACGAAGTTGTCATGCTGGAGGAAGTGGCCCGCGCCGGGTGCGCAGGCGTGCCCATGGCCATCGCCGTCCAGACCGACATGGCTACGCCCGCCCTGGCCGAGTTCGGTACGCCGGAGCAAAAAGAAAGGTTTCTGGCTCCGGCCATTGCCGGTGAAGCCGTCTTCTCCATCGCCGTCAGCGAGCCGGATGCCGGCAGCGACGTAGCCGCCATCCGTACCCGCGCGGTACCCGACGGCGATGACTACATCATCAACGGCAGCAAGATGTGGATCACCAGCGGCACCCAGGCAGACTTTCTTACCTTGTTGGCCCGCACCGGAGATGAGGCGGGATTCCGCGGCATGTCGCTCATCATTGTCCCCACCGCCACCCCTGGCTTCAGCGTCAGCCGTAAATTGGAGAAGCTGGGCAATCACAGCAGCGATACAGCCATCCTCACCTTTGAGGACATGCGTGTGCCCCAAGCCAACCGCATCGGCCCCGAAGGACAGGGCTTCAAATTGCAGATGAAACAGTTCCAACGAGAGCGGCTGGCTGGGGCATTGATGAGTGTTTCCGGCATGGAACAGGTCATCCGGCTGACGATTGATTACACCCGCCAGCGCCATGCGTTCGGCAAGCCGCTCATTGAGAACCAATGGATTCAATTCAAAATCAGCGAGCTTCTGGCCGAGATAGAGGGGCTGCGCCAGCTCAACTACCATTGTGTGCGCATGTACGTGGCCGGGCTGGACATCACAAAAGAGGTGTCTATGGCCAAGCTGAAAGCAGGGAGGCTGGCGCGTGAGGTAGCCGACACTTGCCTTCAATTTCACGGCGGCATGGGGTACGTCGAAGAATATCCCATCGCTCGCTACTTCCGTGACGCCCGCCTGGTTTCCATCGGCGGGGGGGCAGATGAAATTATGATGGGTATAATCGCCAAGTATGCGGGGATTATTCCAAACCGTAACCCGTAAACCGTCATCGGTAATCCGTTATCCGTTATCTGTGACCCGTCCGGTTTTCGGGACACGATTTACGGCTCACGGAACACGGCTTACGGAGCACGGAATACGGAATACGGAATACGGAACACAATCAGGGAGGCGAAAAGTGGACCAAATCCGAGTGACACGCTCCTTTGTGGCCGGCGAGGCCCTGGGCGAAGTGATTGATCAAGAATATGCGCTGGGCTGGCCGGTGTGGTGCCGCATGTTCAGCAAAATGCTGCGCACCCAGGATAATGACCATTACCTGGTGCGGGTGAACGGTGAGAAATATGTGGCCCGCGTCTACCAGCAGGGGGATCATCTGGAACGGCAGGAGTCGGATTATCTCTACGAGTTGGATTGGTTGAACTTTCTGCATGAGCGAGGGATTCCTATATCACGCCCGGTTGCACGGAGGGACGGCCGTTTCCTGGGCAGAATCCTGGCTCCCGAAGGCGTCCGTTACTACGCGCTCTTCACATTCGCCGCCGGCAAAACCATGTCCCTCACCGACGAGGAGCAGCTGTATCGCATGGGGGCGGAAATGGCCCGCATCCACGTCGTCTCCAACAAGTTCCAGACCAAACACCAGCGCCAGCCGATGGATCTGACCTTCCTGGTGGATAAGTCCCTGGAGCGCGTCAGGCGATATTGGCCCCCCGACCGCAACGAAGACCTCGACCTGATCCAGACCTCGGCCACCGAAGCCAGAGAGGAAATCCTGAACCTGCTTCGCAACCCATACCACACAGAAGATGGCTGGGGGCCAATCGGCGGCGACTTCCATAACGTCAACACCTTCTTTGATGACAAGGGAGAGTTAGGCTTCTTCAACTTCGATTGGTGCGGGCCAGGCTGGCGCTCCTACGACATCGCCGCCTTCCTCCAAAACACCAAACTGATGCAGGGGCCGGAAAAGTACACAGAGGCGTTCTTCGCCGGATATTATTCGGTGCGCCCCCTTTCCCGCAATGAACATGCAGCCATTTCCCCCTTCCTCACCATTCGCCGCGTCTGGCTGACGGGATTGTTCACGATGGGAGAAGGGCTGGCCGGGCACACTTTCATCGGGCCGGCATAATGCCGGATTAATCCGTTCAAACAGATGATCCAGTCCATTCTCATTGCCAATCGCGGGGAAATCGCCTGCCGCATCATCCGTACCTGCCGCCGCCTGGGAATACGCACGGCTGCTGTTTACGCTGATGCTGATGCCGGCGCGCGGCACACCGCGCAGGCAGACGAGGCGATCCGAATCGGCCCACCCCCAGTCAGCGACTCGTATCTGAATATCGAGGCGATCATCGCCGCGGCGAAGCGAGCAGGCGTGGACGGGGTGCATCCCGGCTATGGCTTTCTGGCGGAAAACGCCGCCTTTGCCCGCGCCTGCGCGGAAGCGGGGCTGATTTTCATCGGTCCCTCGCCGGAAGTCATTGAAACGATGGGGGATAAACGGGCGGCGCGGGCGCTGATGGCAGAGACAGGCGTGCCCGTTGTGCCCGGCTATGATGGTAACGACCAGTCGGACGAGGCTTTGCAAGCAGCGGCCGCCCAAATCGGCTATCCGGTGATGGTGAAAGCGGCCGGCGGCGGGGGCGGCAAGGGCATGCGGCTGGTGACGAAACCAGGGGGACTGATCAATGCACTGGCTTCGGCGCGGCGGGAGGCGCTGCAATCGTTCGGCTCGGATGCGCTGATCCTGGAGAAGGCGCTGGCCCGGCCGCGCCACATCGAGTTCCAGGTGCTTGGCGACCAGCACGGCCGTGTGCTTCACCTGGGCGAGCGGGAATGTTCCATCCAGCGGCGGCACCAAAAGGTCATTGAAGAGACCCCCTCTCCCGCGCTGACGCCGCAGTTAAGAGCCGAAATGGGAAAGGCGGCCGCGGCTGCCGCCCGCGCCATCAGGTACCAAAACGCCGGAACCGTGGAGTTCCTCCTCGATGAAGGGGGCGACTTCTACTTTCTGGAAATGAACACCCGCCTGCAAGTGGAACATCCTGTCACCGAACTAGTCACCGGGCTGGACCTGGTGGAATTGCAAATTCGCATGGCGGAAGGAGAGCCTTTGCCCTGGGAACAGGAGGCAATCCCATGGCACGGTCACGCCATTGAAGCCCGATTGTACGCCGAAAATCCGGCCAATGCGTTCCTGCCGGTCACGGGTGATGTGCTGCTGTGGCGGCCGCCTTCAGGCGACGGGCTGCGCGTGGACAGCGGCATCCGGTCAGGTGATGCAGTGACGATTCACTACGATCCCCTGCTGGCGAAGATTGTGGCGCATGGGCCAGACCGGAAAACGACCGTGCGACGCCTCATCCGCGCCCTGGAAACGACTGTTTTGCTGGGCCTGACTCATAACCTCCCCTTCCTGCAAGCGCTGCTGTCTCATCCCACGTTCCAGGCGGGCCAATTGAGCACACAGTTTATCCCCGAACAGTTCGCTGGATGGCGCACGCCGGCCGGGGATGTGACGCTGGCCCTGGTCGCGGCCGCGCTGATCCGGCATGAGAGTCAGCCGCAACCGGAGACCAACGGGGGGTATTGGCGCAATAATCCCAGCGGGCCGCCGCCATACCGCTTCATGCCGGCGAAGCAGGAGGAACCGGTGGATGTGTTCGTGGAACCGGGACAGGCACACAGCTACCATGTCCGCCTGTCGCCAGCACCGGACGCTGTTCGCACCGTCACGCTAGAGCCAATGGGGGAGTCTGATTGGGCGGTGACCGTGGATGGATATCGGCAGCGGGTCACGGCCGTGGCCCGTGACGACAAGTGGTGGATACAGACTCGCCCCGGTGTGGTGCACCTGCTGGCCCTCCATCTGCTGCCGGAGCCAAAGATACCGGCCAGCGCGAGCGGTTCCCTGCGCGCACCCATGCCCGGCTCGGTGCTGGATGTTTTGGTCGAGGTGGGGGAGCACGTTCGCAAGGGGCAGGCGCTGATGACGTTGGAGGCGATGAAGATGGAACACACCATCCGCACGGCCGTTGATGGCATCGTGGCAGCCATTTTCTACGCCCCCGGCGACACGGTCGAAGCAGACGCTCAGTTAATACAAATCGAATCTCCGTAGCCCCACCCCTTTTCCACACTTTTACCATCCTGCACCGTCCCTCCCATGACCAGGGGGCCATTTCTCCACGCCATCTTGCCTGGTTTTGGCCCCAAATTCCTAAAGCATCATTCGCTTCCCCCATGCTATAGTAAATCGCATAGAACTTACACATTCAAAGCGCCAGAAGTTTCGGCAGCATTTCACAGTCAGGACAGGAACCATGGGCGAAACATCCAACCAGAAGCAAACAACAAAGTACAAGAAACACGCTCCATTGTTCAGCAGGGCCAGAGGCCAGGGTCTGGTGGAATATGTGCTGATCCTGGCGCTTATTGCGTTGGGCGCGGCCGCTACATTAACTGTGGTTGGCACAGATATCGGGGATGTATTCAGCCGGATCACGGCTGTCCAAGGCTCCGAATCCAGCGTCTCCTCCGCCAATGCGCCAGACATTCCAGATGCCCCTAATATCCCCGAAGATCAAATGTGGGTGTATGTCGTCGATCATGAAGGAAACGGCATCGCCGGCGCGCGCATCTACGCGTTGAATGAACGGGGATGGTATCTGGGTTTCTGGGGCAACACGAACGAAGAAGGGATTTTAATCTTCGACGATTGGACTGAAGGCAGTTACAAGTTTGTCTCCGACTACCGGGGACACCGGTACGAATCTGGGATTATTACCTGGCCGGAACAACGGCGGGCGATCATCCAGACCGGCGCACGGCCGTTCACGGTTCAGGTGGTGGATCTCAAGGGGAAGGGTATCAACAATGCGCGCGTCTACGCCTTTAATGGCAAGAAGCAATATGTGGGCGCGTATGGTAATACCGAGGCCAACGGGAATCTGACCCTGTCCCTGCCTGACGGGGATTACTTCTTCCGCGCTGATTACCGCGCCCACCAATACTGGTCCGATGCCGCAGCCACCACGCCTGATGTGAACACGGCCGTTGTCCATACCGGCGAGCGGCCGTTCACCGTGAAAGTGGTAGACCTCAACGGACAGGGCCTCAGCAATGTGCGTGTTTATGCTTTTAATGGGGAAAAGCAATATTCCGGCGCATACGGCAATACCGACGCCAGCGGAAACCTCACCCTGCCCCTGCCCGACGGAGATTACTTCTTCCGCGCCGATTACCGCGCCCACCAGTATTGGTCCAACGCCGCGGTCATCACGCCTGACGCGAACACGGCCGTCGTCAACACCGGCGAGCGAACGTTCACGGTGCGGGTGCTTGACGCCGACGGTAAGGGCATTCCCGACGTGCGCGTTTATGCCTTCAACGGGGAAAAGCAATATTCCGGCGCATACGGCAATACCGACGCCAATGGCAATCTCAACCTGCTCCTGCCGGACGGGGATTACTTCTTCCGCGCCGATTTCCGCGCCCACCAATATTGGTCCGATGCCGCAGTCACCACGCCTGACGTGAACACGGCCGTTGTCAACACCGGCGAGGAACTGTTTAAGATACGGGTGGTCAATGCGGACGGCAAAGGGTTGGCCGGCGTGCGCGTTTACGCCTTCGATGTTGAGAAACATTACACCGGTGCGTACGGCAACACGGGCGAAGACGGCATTCTGAAGCTGGACTTGCCGCGGGGCGCCTTCCTCTTCCGCGCCGACTACCGCGCCCACCAATACTGGTCCGACACGGCCGATACCACCAGCGATGAGGAGGCCCGCATCCAAACCGGGGAGCGGCCGTTCACGGTGCGTGTTGTGAATGCCAACGGGAAAGGATTAGAAGATGTGCGCGTATACGCCTTCGACGCCGAGAAAAACTACACCGGTGCGTACGGCAACACAGGAGAAGATGGCATTCTAGAGCTGGATTTACCCCAGGGAACCTATCTTTTCCGCGCTGATTACCGCGCTCATCAATATTGGTCCGACGCGGCCGACACCGCCAGCGATGAGGAAGCCCGCATCCAGACCGGAGATTCTCCCTTCAAAGTACACGTGGTGAACGCCGACGGCAAAGGGTTGGAAGGTGTGCGTGTTTACGCCTTCGACGCCGAAAAACATTACACCGGCGCGTACGGCAACACAGGAGAAGATGGCATTCTAGAGCTGGATTTACCCCAGGGAACCTATCTTTTCCGCGCTGATTACCGCGCTCATCAATATTGGTCCGACGCGGCCGACACCGCCAGCGATGAGGAAGCCCGCATCCAGACCGGCGAGCAAAAATTCACGGTGCGTGTGGTAAACGCTGAAGGCAAAGGGCTGGAGAGCGTGCGCGTCTACGCCTTCGACGCTGAAAAACATTACACCGGCGCCTATGGCAACACCGATAAACACGGGAAGCTGGAGATAGACCTGCCTCAGGGGACGTTCCTCTTCCGCGCCGATTATCGCGCCCATCAATACTGGTCCGACATGGCCGATACCACCAGCGACGAGGAAGCCCGCATCCAGACCGGCGAACGGAAATTCACGGTACGCGTCGTTGACGCAGATGGGGAGGGCATTCGAGATGTACGGGTGTATGCGTTCGACACGAAAGGGAATTACACTGGCGCTTACGGCAATACCGATAAACATGGGAAGCTGGAAATCAACCTACCTCAAGGAACCTTCCGCTTCCGCGCCGATTTCCGCGCCCACCAATACTGGTCTGATGATTACGATACCTCCAGCGACAGTGAGGCGCGTATTCAGACCGGAGAACAGCCTTTCACGCTGAGTGTGGTAGATAAGGACGAAGAAGGGGTTAAGGATGTGCGCGTCTATGCTTTCGACACAGAAGGGCATTATACCGGCGCATACGGCAATACCGACAAACACGGGAACCTGACCATCAGTCTACCGGAGGGGACGTTCACCTTCCGCGCCGATTACAAGGGAAAGCAGGTTTGGTCTGATGCGGTCAGCCTTCCCGGCGCAGATCCGGTTACCATTCAACTTGATGATTGAGCACGTGGATTGTCTTGAGGAGCGTTACGGTGAGTGAACAAGAATCACCCCAAACAGAGCATCTAGAAGAACTCGTTTCGGACCTGCGGAGCGATTATGTCAGTGAAGAGGTGGCGGCCGTTGAGGAGATTCAGGAAACGCCCAAGGTGGGGCGTGAAATGCGCACCTTCCGGCTGCCCCGGTGGGCGCGTATTGCCGCCTTATCCCTTGCCGGCACCATCCTCGTCGTGCTGGTCGTCACCCTCATCAGCCAACAAGTCGCAGGGCCGCCCATCCCTGAAATCGCCAATGAGCCTATCCCGCTCGATGATGAGCCAGCTCCGCCTGCTCTGGAATCAGCGCCTGAGCCTACATCTGCCTTCCCGGTAGAGGCTCCCACCCAGGCGGCGGAGCCGCTGCCGACGGCTGATAACACCCTGCCGACGATTGAGGAAACACTGCCGGAAACAACTCCCATCCCCCTGCCGACACCGCCTGTCCCCTCATTACCATGAGCCGCGGCCGCTCCCGCTATGAAACAAAGAACGCCGCCTTTACGGGCGGCGTTTTCCATCTCTGCCTGGTGCCCCTGCCAGGACTCGAACCTGGGCTCCCGGCTTCGGAGGCCGGTGCTCTATCCTCTGAGCTACAGGGGCGAATAGGCAAAAATTGTCCCATTTCGGCCTCTAAAAGTCAAATGCTGCTGCGATCGACCTGTTGGCCACGGCCGTTCGTGGACAGGAAAGCAGCGCCATCGTTTCCATTGGACCAGGATTGCACATGGTGGTGTTGTGCCAGGTAGTCCGTCATCGCCTTGATGCTCTGGAAATTGCCCAGCGTCACATGTTCGTTGGGCACTTCGATACAGAAACGCACTTCGACATAGGAAACGAGACGGAAGATATCGGCCAGATCAATGACTCCGGCCGCCAGCAAATTGTCGGTATCCTCCAACGCATACTCTCGATTGTGAAGTATCTCCTGGCGTATGTAATTCTTGATGATCCCGGCCACGTCCATCATACACCTTTCCTGCACAGAGAGCCTCTCAGCCATTAGGGGGCAATTGAGACAAAGCGTTTCACCGACTCGCCCGCGGCCGCGGGGAGGTCAAACGGCTCGCTGACTGCCAGCACATCGTCGTCTAGCTCAACCAGCCAGCGGAAGGGGCCTTTCCCCAGATCGGCCGCACCCACCCACCATACTTTGTGAGTGTCGTCGTCTAACGTCCCCTGCCACCCATCCACGTCATGCCAGCCGCCTAAACCATCCTGCCACTGGACGACGGTCCATTCTACCAATGAGCCAGGTGCGACGGTCAACTCAATGGTTCCCCCGGCTGGTGCGGCTGGTTCAGGGGCCGGTTGTTGCGGAACAGACGGCGTCGGAGGCACGGGCCGGGGAGGCAATGCCACTCCTCCCGCAGGTAACCAAAAGCCGAACATGAGGCTGGCCATTCCAGCCAGAATGAACGAACGGAAGCGTACTTTCACCTGTTCCATGGTTCCTCCTGAGAAGGGGCTTGCATCTCACCCGGAGCCGGGCGGGCCTTGTTGTGCCCGAAGGCGGCATTGCCGGTGACAGAGACCACCCCGACTGAATGTGTGGAGGCTGCCGCGGGGAACGCCAACTGCGATATGTTATTGTAGGCGCCTCCATTTGCTTCGTGGCTTTCTATAACAGCACCGTAGGTAGTATTTGTATTCGCAGAATCTACGTGTGCGTACACGGCAGCATCAACCGACAACGGCCAGGTGACCCAACTGTAATCAGCCCAGAAAAACTCGTCACCCACGGTTAACGTCAACGTTGCACCCGGAGCCAGCGGGGCAGTGACCCCCCAAACAAGCCCCTGGCTACTCAACAACTCCCATGTTTGATTGACCGCCGAAGGTGGGGGAGCTGGGTTGATGTAGACATCCACCCAGAACTCGTCACTCACCGGGACGCTACCCTGGTTTCTGATCACGACTTGCACACTATCAGGCGTGACGGTTAGAGCATCGACCACCAGGTCCGGAGCCGGAACGTAATGATTGAAGATGACCGGCAAGAAGATAGGAGACACAGGTAACGCCTCGACAGTAATTGTAAAAGTCTGCGTTGCCGTTGCAAAGCCATCAGCAACCTGGATGACCGCGATGTGGTCACCCACGTCGCCCGCGCCCGGCGTGCCGTCTAGTGTTGCGGTACCATCCCCATGATCGATGAGCGTCAGCCAATCAGGCAGCACAGGTGCGGTGATTGTCAACACACTACCGGCACCCACGCTTTCGACGACGATATCATAGCCATAATCCTCGCCTTCTGTAGCTGTAAAAACAGGTGTGCTGTCGATGGCCGGCTTGCGCGTGTTGGTGATAACGCAGGTCGCACCTTGCGCAGCCGCCAGCACGATCGTGCCGTCCGAGTTGCAGTCACCGCCAATGGTCGTCTCATAGTCGAACATGTCCGTGCTCGTGCCTGCCGTTACGCCAACCGAGTGACTGCTCGGGCTTATCATTACTGGCCCGGTGGTTCCTTTGTCGCCAACATCACTCGTCACCACAGCACCATCAATCTCGAGATTGAACCGGCCGCTATCCAGAGCAGGGAGTAGCACATGTTGCACAGTCAAGGTCGGCTTGCGAGAGTTAGTTAGAGTGCACGTAGCAGTCTGTCCGGCTGAGAGCTGAATTGTCCCGTCCGGTTGACAATCTCCCCCGATGTCGCTCTCGTACAACCTCATGTCTGTGCCATCAGCGGCCGTCTCGCCGACGGTGTGGTTGCCAACGGTTAACAGAACCGGCCCTGTGCTGCTGCCGTTGCTCACGCTGGTAATGACGGCCGTGCCATCGATTTCCAGGTCGAACCGGCCATCATCTGTCGCCGGCAGCAGGATTTTCTCCAGTGTCAGAATTGGCTTACGAGTGTTCGTAATAGTGCACGTCGCCATTTGCCCCGCCGCCAGCATGATCGAGCCGTCCGGGTTACAGTCGCCGCCAACGACACTGTCGTAGTGTGCCAGGTCGGTTCCAGTCCCTGCCGATTCAGAAACTGTGTGAAGACCAACTCCCAACCTTACAGGGCCAGTGCTCCCATTGCTACTTATGTCTGTTACGATAGCCGTGCCATCAATCTCCAGGGCAAAGCGGCCGTCGTCGGTTGAAGGTACCAACACCTTATTCACGGTGAGCATAGGTTTCATCTCATTGGTGAATGTGCAAGTCACTTCTTCATCTGGATTCAGGTGCACGGTAATACCAACCCCATTACCGTCGATACCAGTGACTATACTGAAATCATTATTCTGGTTGGACGCACACCCCACACTGAGCAGATCCCAACCAGCAGGCATCGTCTCGGTGATGATGTAAGTGCCGGTAATCAACTCTGTGAAAGCGATCGCACCGTTGATTCCATCTCCATCATCAGGAAGGGCTACATCCAGGCTGAATTCGCCCAAGTCCCCCCCAAAGAGGAAATCCGTGCCATCAGCAGGCATCGCGCCCTTGACGATGGTAATGGCGGCCGGATGCGCCAATCTAAATTCATACGCCCCCATGTCCACCATGCCATTCCGTGGATATCGCCTGTTCCCATCCAAATCCGTTATCGGTGTCTCACTATCCACCGGGGCCTGGTCAATAACTGGGGATCCCGACTGCAAATGCCAGTCAGAACCCGGAGCGCCGAAGTGCGGCACACCTGGGTCTACAAACATCGGATCGATGTTGATGTTGCCCTGGCGGCCGGCATAGCTGCCGTCGGAAATATTGTTGAACTCGACGTGGCTGAGGCTTTCTGAATTGTTATGGCTTTCCCAGGATGGCTGAAGGGCTGGATTATCCACGTGCAAGTCATCCAATGTCCAAATGTAGTTAGTGCCCCAAGGGAGATCCAGGTCCTCTTCTTCCGGAACGCCAGTGGGCTGGTCATAATGCAGACGCCAATTGCCCCAAATGATGTTGTTGTAAATCCTTGGATCACTAAAACCGGGAGCAACATACTCCCCATCAGTTCCGTTGTACTCATGACCGTTGCGTTCGGCGTCAATACCACCACCAGCGGCGGTATTACTTCCGGCGACGATGTTGCCCACAATCGTATTGTTGAACACTCTCACATTGAATGTGTCATCGAAGGCCAATCCGCCGCCCCGTGCATGGTTCTCCCCATGATCATCAGCAATGTTCTCAGCAATCAGATTGTTATAGATTCTGACTAGAGAAGCGTTGTTGCCCACATCTTCAAAGCTGATGGCCCCACCATCATCATAGGTCAAATTACGGAGGAATTTGTTGCTGTATATGGAAATGGGACCCGTATCTTCGAAGAAAGCACCACCTCCATGATCCTCGGACTTGTTCTCCTCAATCACGTTGCCGTAGATCATGAGTTGGTCTTTGACTTCGTACATAGAAATACCACCACCATAATCAGGAGAATAGTTGTGCAGGATATGGTTATTGTAAATCAGATATAAGCCCGGAGGCGGCCAGGGAAAATGATCATCTATGATATGTTCGAGGCCTTCACAGTTTGGGCATGGCATTGGGGATGTGGGATCATTGAGGTTGGCCCGATCTCCGATGAATTGTTCCTCATGGCAACTGTTGCATGGCACGGGAAATGCGGGATCATCAAGGTTAACCCCGAACTCGCGATGTTCGGTTACGTGATAGTCAGGTTCTGAGTTGATGCTGATACCGCCGCCATAACCGCCATAGTTGCCATTCTCGGCGATGGTATTCGACCATATCTTGACATCATGGTTGGACCTGTGCAGCCAGATACCTCCGCCGTAGAGACCTCCATTGCTGACGATGATATTGTTGTTGATATCTAGATCACTGTTGCCGTAATCACCGAATATTCCACCCCCAATACCATCTTCATTAACGGTCCCGCCTGTAATGGTAAAGCCGCTAATCATTACATTCTGGACACTGCCATACTCGCCCCCAGCCCCGATGTAGATGACAGGCCCGCCGCCGTTACTGAAACCCTGTGATGCGACAGTTGCCTCAGATAAACCATTGATAATCGTCTCTTTTGGCCCGGCGCCAATCAACTCAATGTCAGACTCTGCGATCTGGATTCGCTCATTGTAAGTCCCAGGCGCGACGAACACATAACGAGGCGTGGCGATGGGTAGATGCGCCAGCGCCTCCGTGATACTGTTCCACGGATGCTGACTGCTGCCGTCTTCCAACCCGGCATTGCTGCCATCCACGAAGACAGAGCGTTCAGCCATATATGTCGTCCAACTCTCAGAGGTTGTCAAGCCGGTCAACGGTATTGCATTGGAAGATCCCTCCACCGTGGTCACGACGACCAGTTCCCCCACAGGATCTGTGATGCCCTCGACGCGAATCTCGCTGTCCGACCATGAGATAACGTTGAGCTCCCGTCCTCCTAAACTCACAGTAGAGTAACCTTGTTCATCTCCAAAATTCGCGCCACTAATGACATAGCTACCTCCTATAGCTGTAGCATCAATTCGAACGCTCAAGAATTCGAGTAGGAGCTCACCCATATCGGGATAGAGTGGAAATTTAAACCTGGACAGAACCGTATGTAGCTCAGCCAAGGCCGGAACCCCAGGTACCCCCACGAATTCCCCAATGATTGGCTCATCAGGGCTAAACCAGGGATCGATGTTGCATAACCTGCCGGCAATGTTTCCCGGCATCGCAGCAACAGGAACAAGCGACCAATCAGCCTCGAATTTATATTTCCCCTGCCCGAACTCGTACGGCAGGGCCAGCGGCAGGTAATTGGCACAGTAGCCCGCTAAAGAAGGGTCATTGCCCAGGTAGATGTGAGTACCTGGGGCAAAACGTCGCTCCAATTCAGGTTTCTGTAGCGGATCCTCGTCAGGGGGGCATTGGCTGACGCCGGGTTGTCCTGGCACATCCGGAGCGCCAGCGTAACACAGGGGATTGCCCATATACCCTGCGCCCATGAAGTAGCCAAGATGATCATAAACGCCAACCGGAGCCTTATCAATTCCCGCCTTCTCTGCAAACAGGAGGCTTTGCACATCATCCGGAGCTGGTGACAATTCCCCCCCTCTATGATCGATATTGAGGTCGTCAAACACACCTCCTTCGATTTCTCCTGCTAGAGGAACGCCGATTGGCGATCCGGGTGGGGTGGTATTAATCCCAAAGTCAACCTCATCGCGTTCGCTATTGCGAATAGTCACTGCAACCACATCTGACCCTGCGGGTGAAGGTGCAAAACCATCCGGTGGAATTACCTTAACGATGTAATCGCCTGGATCCAGGTCCCGGAACTCGAAGTAACCGGGCATCGGACCAACGAATACACCTCCCCATTCATCGATCGGCCAAGTATACGGTTCATGCCAACCCTGAGCGAGGACCGAAGTCTTGTCGAACTTGCCGGAGGTGGTTGAAGCAATCAGTGTTGTCTCTTCAGCATTCCATAACTCCACAACCACTCCGGGCATTGTTCGTTCCTCGAATGGGTCGAAGATACCATCTCCCACCCATGTCCCAACTTCCAGGTGGTCATAAAAAACAAACCCTGCCACGTCGCCGCCGTTCTCGGGAAGCGGTTCAAGAAAAAGATCGGCTCGGTAATTCGCCGTGTACCATTGGATGTACCGGTTCATGGCGTTGTGGGAAACAAAATAGGGGTCACCAAGTTCTACACATCCAGAAACGGCCGGATCGCACGTCGGATCAGGACGGAATGCATTAGGATAGAAGGTGTCTGTGACTATCGCTCCTCGGTAGCCAGGTGGAGGTTCAACATCCACATAGCCCAGGACTTCTATCTCCGGCAAGTCATCAAAATTATACCAACCCAAATCGTCCGTAGTCTGGGTGTATTGAATGCTGCCATCTTTGAAGCGTATGTTCACCGTGGCTCCGGCAATGGGGAGTCCGGTAGAGGCGTCCTTAACATAACCTTGTGCACGGGCATAGAATCGAGGCAGTAATGTCAGGAACTCCTCCATGATGACCGCCTCTTTGGGTCTAACGCTCACTTGTTGGGATACATACACATAATCAATAGGAACATCGGAGAGAAAGGCTTTGTAACGGCCTGGGGGAACTTTAGGAAAGACAAATGCGCCTGTCAACGGATCGGACTCTGCTGTAGCAACTGGGTGCGTGGGTACCGCCTCGTCGTCCGTGAACAGCACTACGAATCCATCAGGTACAATTTCATTGGCCGTGACACCTGGATGCAACGGGGGCACCAAGGCATCTGCTGGTTCAACCGGATCATAAGCCATGTCGGCATCCGTAAGCCAACCACCAATGATACCTGCATCGGCCAGCGTGGTACCGGGCGGGAATCGTTCAGCCACATTGGTCTCGTCGATCATGCCCAACTTTTCCACAAAACCATGCCAGACGAGATACGCCCCATCTTCAATGCCCGGGTCTCCAGGATATAAGACAGCCTCAAAAGCACGGCCGCCCTCCTCACTACTCATCAAATAAAACTCGGTGTTGGCATCAAAGTCCAGCGGTTGACCCGTAGCCGGATTTAAAATGGGAAGCTGATCCAAGTCACCGTTCACATCATAATGGTAAACTGTGGAAGGATCTGAAGTAATGTATATTTCTCCCGGAGGAAGGCCGGTAAAGTAGTAATAGCCAGCTGTTTGCTGTAACCGGGTACCATCCGGGAAGGTGATTAAAGGCTGGGTGCCACTAACTCCAGTCGCAAGTAAATTTCCATCCTCATCCCAGGCTCTGAATATGACCCCATTAAGAGGGGGATCATCAGGCATATCGTCTTCCCCGTTCACCAGGTTGTCATAGAAAGCATAGGCCAGGAGGTTGGCTGTCGGCAACGGCAAGGGGGGAAGGTATGCGTCCTTGGTCAAGTAGTCACCGATATCTACTGTGAATTCGCGACTGGTAGTATCGTATCCGGGTGCACTAAACATGACCACATAATCGCCTGGTGCAGGCACTTCGGCTGTCCAACAATTGTTGATGACATCAGCGTAGGTGATGAAAGCGCCCCCATGGTGTTGGTTCTGAACCATGACCGCAGCATCATTAATTGCCGGGGTTAGGGAATCGTGATCAGGGAGGCCGTCATGGTATACCGGCCCGTATCCCTCATTTGCACCGGCATACAGGCACCCACCGATGATGGCGGTGTCCTCGGCCGGCTGGGCGAGAAGCAGCGTGGATGTCGTGTGGGGGAATAGCGTCGCAATGGAGAGGATAGCGACGAGTGGGAGCCAAAAGTGCGTTGTCTTCATTGTATTCTTCCTTAAGACACTTATGCGCTCACCCGTAAAAAGACCAACGAGTAGCCCGTAGACACGCGCTTTCAACTCGTGCGGTCATGTGCTGGACCCGGTGGCCTCTCATGGGCATCAGGTTATATTTTTCATATTTGAATTGTAGCGGCAAATGGGCGCGAAAGAGTTGGGAATCGTTGATATTTATTTGGACAGTTCAACGGGATGGCGCACTGCGAAGCGGAGCGGCATGGTATAGAGCGTGCCGCCACCCGGCAAAAGAAGAGTGGCGTTACCAAGGGAGAGTTTGGTAACGCCACTGCATGGGGGGAGTATACACCTGGCCTGCTGCCGGTTGAGATTGCCGGGTGGTATGAAGAGGCCGGCATCAGGCCAGGCTAACTGCTAGGTTCCCAAGATGCTACATCAGGCTTCTTGACCACTTTCGCCCGTGGTGAATCACGCTGCCGAAAGTCAAAAGCGCCAGTACAATCAATGTCACCATCAGCGCCGTTTCTGCGTTATCAGCCGCGCTTGCGCTTGTGCTCATTAACGAGACGGCCGTCGGCCCGTTATCTGCCGCGGCCAGGGCGAAATCGGAGAAGTCCGTCACCCCCGTTACCTCCACGTAGGAAGTACCATTGGGATTACACATCGGCGTGCCGCCACCTTCGCCGGCCAGAGACCATGCACCGTTGCCGTCATAATGCCACACTCTCAGATCCGCGCACGCCAACCCGTTCAGATTAGCATCATTGAAAAAGAAGCGCAGCGTGGCATCGCGCCCCGTGTTGTTCGCCGGGCTAATCGTGAAACATCTGCTGACCGTCACCGGCCCGCCCTCGGCACAGCTGCCCCCCACCGGGTCGATGATTTCAACGGTAGTCAAGCCCAGGGGTAACTGCGTTCCCGGATTGATCGCCACGCCATTGGTACCCAGGAAGGCGAATTCAGCTTCTCCTTCCACGTTTTGAGCCTGGCTGTTTGTGTCCGTCGTCCCACTGAGGGTGATGGTTGTGCCGTCACTGTCTTCGCCATTACCATCAGGGTCGGTGTTACTAATTGCATCATAGGTGATTACTGGTTCGGCTTTCTGAATGTTGTTCACGGTAAACGAGATGGTGATCGAATTCCCAATCAAGTCGCTGATGACTTTACATTGGCCAGGACTAGTATCACCGGTCGTGCAACTTGTCGTCTCGCCCGGATCCCAGGTTCCGTAGACGACGGCCCCGTCCACGGCAGCTCCGTTGTCATCGACCACGCTGATGGTAACCTCAGCGTTCCATTTCGGAGGAACCGCCTCCATCAAGGTTGTCACGATCCCATCCAGATCAGATACATGCATTGTCGGGTTATTTTGCTGACCAGCAGCATGAACCACGGTAATAACTGTGCCGTCGCTGGTGGTGTTGTTTGGCCCTTCGGGCTGAGCATCCGAATCGGAGTTTGGAAAGCCATCTTTGCCGTATTGGCGTGGGGAGCCTTCCGCGCTGACCACATTGTTGACGGTGAATGTAATCTCGCTAATCCCACTGTCAATCTCAGCACTCGCGATGCTGCATTGGCCGTCTATGTTTGTCTGGCAGCTCATTGCCTCGCCATTGCTCCAGCTCCCGAACACTTCAGCGCCCGGCAGGGGGCCAATTTCATCTTCCATGGTGACGGTGACAGTAGTCAACCACTTTTGGCCATTATCGGAGATGACTGCATCGAGATCGGTCACGAACATCGCGACTGCATTCTGGCCTCCCCCTTCGGCGCCGAGAGCAGGCCCGAGGGACCAATCTGCCTCATACTTGGCCAGGCCCTGATTCATGGTGTAGGGCAGCTCGAGGTTGAATTTGTTCGGATTGAAACAGGGCGGATCGGTCAGGGCTGGAATGCCTAACGGGCCTGTACATTCCGGCAGCGCCGGATCGTTGCCCCAGTAGAGGTGCAGGCCGGGGGCGACCAGCCGGTCGATTTCTACGCTGTATCCGAGATCCGGCCGATCACAGATCGCGCCATACGGCACTTGCGGTTCATTCGGGTCATAGGGTGTCGTGCCCGCGTAGCACAGGCCGGAAGGCTGAACCAACAGGTCGAGTTGGTAGCCCAGGTAATCGCGGACGGTCACGCCATAGCCGACGAGCAATGCTTTCTCTTCAGAAAAGGCGCTGTACCATCTCGTGTCGAGAATTTGGTCATCGAAGATGCCGCCTTCGAGCTGGCCGGCCTGGGGCACCAGTGTGTGCAGGCCGATGTCGAAGTCCACGCGGGCCCCGTTGCCGACTTCGATCGGGAAGGTGTTGAATCCATTCTTCGTGGAGAAGCCGAACGGCGGAATGATTGTGAGGGTGTAGCGGCCTGGAGCCACGTCCCGGAACTCGTAGAAGCCGGGCATGGGGCCGGAGAAGAAACCACCCCACTCATCAGGCGGGACGCTCTGCCCCGGAGGGATGTAGCCCTGGGCCACGGCCGTGGCCATGTCATAGGTGCCACTGGTTGTGGTGATCACATCACCCAAACCATTCCGCAGCTCGATCGTCACCCCTTCTATTACGCCTTCCGACACCTTGTCGTAGAGGCCGTCGCCGACCCAGGTGCCCAGGTCCAGCGAGTCGTTGTACACGATCCCTTGAATATGTCCGACACCCGTTGGGATCGGCTCGAGGATCAGGTCTGACTTATATTGGGCCGTGTAATACTGTACCCAGCGGTTCATCCCATTCCGCTCCACATCAATTGGATCGCCGGGGATAACACAATTCGGGTCGGTAGCAGGATTGCACGGGTCGGGTACGATGGGGCAGTTATCGAACTGATTCGGATCGCAATTCGGGTCCGGCGGCACGTAGGAAGTGGGCCAGTACGTATCCGTCACGAGCTTACCGCGATACCCGGGCGGCGGCTCGACGTCGATCATGGCCATCGTCTCGATCTCCGGCAGCCACTCGAAATTGTACCAACCGTTGGGTTCCGTGGTCACACTGTACGCGGCGTTGCCCGGCTGGTACCGCAGATTCACGGTCGCTCCGCCGATTCCAATGCCCGTCGATTCATCGACCACAAACCCATTGACGCGGGCGGCGAAGCGGGGCATGATGGCCAGCGGCATGCCCGGCATCTCGTTGGCAAAGGGGGGAATCACGTAATCATTGATGCCGTCGACGGTAATTTCCATCTCCCCGAAGATCCAGTAGAGTGGTTTATCGGAGAGGAAGATATTGTAGGTACCTGCGGGAACGTTGGTGATGGTGAACACACCGGTAACCGGATCGGCGTCCACGGAGGCGATGGGCCGAGACGCATCACCGATCTGTTCCCAGAGCACAAGAAACGCGTCGGGCACGATGACGTGGGGGGAGACGCCCTGATTTCGATATATCGGATCCAGCGGGGCGCCTGCCTCCGGGGGCTCGCCCGGGATAGGCGCTTCCCAGGCCACGTCAGCATCCTCGACTGTGCCGCTGATACTGGACCGTGTCTCGCCAGGGGGGGGGGCGGGAAGCTGGCCCAGCTTCTTAACAAAGCCGAACCAGGCCATGAAGGCGCCCGCTTCGGTGCCGGGATCGCCGGGATAGATCAGGATCTCCCATTCCTGGCCGCCCTCCATGGTGTAGGTGTGATACCAGCCGTCATTCCAGGGATCGCCGGCCGCGTCGATGTCGCCTGGCGTCGCCCGCAAACGGTATTCGCCGGGCGGGATGCCCTCGAAGTAGTAGTGGCCGGCTGCGCCGGAACCGGGAATGACCAGCCCGTCCCTGGTTTCGATGGCTATCGGGTCAGCGTTATTGGCAAGGGAGGTGCCGGTGTACACGACAGTAGGGTTCAGCGGATCATACAGCTCGAACAACACGCCGGGCAAACCAGATTCGATCCCATCAGGCGCCCCGTTGACTGCTTTCTCTTCGAATGCAAAGACGAGCAGATTCCCCAGGGGCTGGATCGGCTCGTTGACCGGGTCAATCACGCCCGTATCAAGATTCATATACAGGGCAGGCAGATACGCATCTAAAGTCGCGGTAATCGCACTCCCCTGGATGTAGACATCATCAGTGAGATCAAACACGCGGCTGGTTAGATCATGATCCCGGGCGCTGAACATGGCTATATACTCGCCACCAGCAGGCACCACGGCCGTCCAGGAATTGGCGGGGCCGCTGATTACCGTACCGAAGGCGTCAAACTCTGTGCCCAACGCACCATAGGCCACGACATCACCGGTCTCCATGTCCTGAATCATGACGCGCGCTTCTTCAGCGGCCGTAAGCGGCAGCGCGCCATCCTCCTTGTAGTTAGCGTTACGATGGACGATCGGCTCGCCTAGCGGGCTCATGGTATAGGAAACCGTACCTGTTCCGCTGTAGATTTCGCCACCGATGCCGACGTCATTCGTTACCGCGTGAGCCAGGCTTGCACTCATGACCACGACAAGAACTACAACAAAGAGCATTATTGCTGCCGGGTAAGATACTCGTTTAGTTGACATCATTTTCTCCTTCCTTCGTTCAAGCGTCTTCACCCCACTAAAACAAGCTGCCCAAACGGATATAATATCCATGCACAACCAGGGCTTACCTCCGATGCTGCTACAGTAAGTAACGGTTGGAGGGCCGGTCGAGTGCCAAGAGTAATAACGATATTATAGGTAGGATCCAGGGATCAGGGAGTTGAAGTTTATTGGGATTAGTCGCTAGTTCGTCAACAAAACGGCCAGCCAGGCGGTTAACACTTCTCACCAAATTGTGCAGTTCAAGCGGGCGGTCCTTCATCGCTCACATTCCGGAACAGCGACGGAAACAGCAAGCGGCGTTACCGTTGTGCTAGTTTTCGTATGACGAATACGCCGATCAAAACCACCAATACCATAAAGGCGAGAATGGCAGGCAAGACGGCTGAGCTTTGAGCTAATTCAGCACTGAAAGCCGCCAGAGTTAATGCCGTCGGTGCATTATCGCTGCCCAGGCCGAAGGGAGAGTAAGCATCCACATTCTGCACCTCAATCCAGCAGGCAAGCCCGCCGCCAGAGGTGCAGACAGTTCCTGTCTCGGAATATTGATAAGGGCCGGGGAGCTTGTTCCAGGTTCCTGACGCCCAATGCCATAATTTCAACTGGTTGGCGTCATGACCTGTGGGGCGTTCTGCATTAATGAACCAATATTGAACCGTTGCCGTTTGCACGGTGCCGGGAGTGATGTTGAAGCAGCGACGCAGCAAGTTGTCTTCTCCGGAAGTGATGGTGCAGCCGTTGGCGTCTTGCTGCCCCTTGATCTCGACCATTGTGCTACCCATTGCTCCCGTTGTAGGGGTGATGACGATGCCGTAGTATTGGGTCTGATCGCCGGCTGCGTTCAGGATGTCAAATGAAGTAGCGCTTCCAGAGGGAACGTCCTTTTGCCAATGAATTGTGCCGTAGTTGGTAACAATGCCTTCGGCCGTCAGGTTACTGGTGGCATCAGCGAAGTGCAGACCGCCGCTGCCATCAGCAATATCACCTACCGTAAGCGCGCCGCCCACGGCCACCTGACTGCCGCCGGCGACGACCAGGTTGTGGAAAGTTTGGTCGCCGGTGGTCCCGCTCAGGTCAGACACAGTGACGTTGTCTATCTGCCACTGATTGAGATGATAGAATCCGGGATTGATAAAGCGGAACCGCAGCGCCACGCTGGAGGAACCTACGTAATCATTTAGACTCACGGATTCAAATCCTCGTAAGACTGGTGCGATCGACATAATACTGTTCCAACTTGGAGTGGTTGTTGTGCTGATTTCGACCGTGGCGAGTGGGCTTCCTACGCCGACAAAGAAGTCATGATCGAAAGAAAGGGTAGGGGAAATAGCGAGTGCCAGGCTAAACACAGGTGTTTGCAATGCTGTGTCCATCTCTGCGCCTACGCATGACCCACTGAATGTGTTGGCATCAGCCGCATTCCCTGTTGTCCCTATGTAATTAAAGCCCCCGGTGTTCCCTGTGTTTGTCCAACCACAGGAGAATCCATTATTGTCTACTTCCCAGCCATCTGGCGGGAATGTCGCGGAGCCGTCCCCGAAGTCTTCCGGGCCAACCAGGTAAGCCTGGCTGGCTGCCTGGACAGTTTGGGTGGTTGTGCCCGAAAAAGTAACGGTCCCTGTACCGGGAGTAAAAGTGCCGTTGTTCGCCCAGTTTCCGGTTACCGTCAGGTTGAAGCTGCTGCCGGACAATTGGGCCGCAGGATCAATGGTCACGGAAGCGACGGCCGTGTTCATATCCAGCGTTACAGTTCCGCTCTGGATGACGACATCATCCCCTGTGCCAGGCAGCCCACCACCACATCCGCTCCAATTGGCCGTGTCTGACCAATTGCCGGTTCCATTCCAGGTACAGGTAGCTTGCGCCGCGGCCGCGGCCGGCCGCGCCGCCCACTGAGAGATGATTAAAGCAATGGGCAACAACAGCGCCCACGTTATCTTTACTGCCGGAAATTGTCTGGTTAGAAACATTAAATTCTTCTGCATGTTTATTGGTTCCCTCCCATCCTTATTTTCGTAAAGCAGTTCATGAAAGGCTTTGCAGACCGACCTAGATCGTGGCCATCCCTTTTTTATTCTTGTTCTTGATTGAGCGCTTATCATAGACATGGGCCCAGTCATCATTACGACTATCTCACGCACCGCCTTCTCTTCGCCGGTGCAAAATTACGCTTCCCAAAGTCAAAGCCGCCAATGCTATCAATGCCGCAATCAGCGCCGATTCTGCCTGATTAGTTCCGCTTGCGGTTGTGCTCAGTACCGAGACGGCCGTCGGCCCGTTATCTGCCGCGGCCAGGGCGAAATCGGAGAAGTCCGTCACCCCCATGACCTCCACGTAGGAGGTGCCGCCGGGGTTGCACATTGGCGTGCCGCCACCGTTGCCGGCCAGCGACCATACACCATTGCCGTCATAATGCCACACCCTCAGATTCTCACAAACCAATCCGTTCAGATGGGTATCATTGAAATAGAAGCGCAGCGTGGCATCCCGGCCTGTCTTGTTTTCCGGACTCACGGTGAAACATCTTCTGACCGTCGCCTGCCCACCTAAAGCACAACTACCTCCTGCCTGGTCGAGGATCTCAACAATCGTGTTGCCCAAGGGCATCTGCCCCGGATTGATCTCCACCCCATTGGTACCCAGGAATCCAAAATCGGCGTCGCCCACCACAAACTGCGGGGAGCTGGTCGTGTCCGTCGTCCCATAGATGGTGATGGTTGTGCCGTCGCTGTGTTCGGTGACTGGATTATCCGGGTCGCTATTGTAAGCGGCGTTATAGGTGGCCAATGGTTCAGCCCGCTGAATATCGTTCACGGTGAACGAAACGGAGATCACCCCCGTATTCTCTACTGGTTGGCTGACTAGGCTGCAGTTCCCCGCGGCTCCTGTGGTGCAGCTGACTTGCGCCTCAGGAGTCCAGACTCCATAGACGACAGCTCCATCCACCGGCGCGGCGTTGTCATCAACGACGCTGACGGTGACGGTAGCGTACCATTTCCGTGGATTCGTCTCGGTGACTGTCACAATCCCGTCCAGATCAGCCACATGTATCGGCGTACCGGCTTGCTGGCTCGCTGAATGGCTGACGATGATGGTCGTGCCATCGCTGGTGGTTGCACCAGGCCCTTCAGGCTGGGCGTCAGGGTCACTGTTTTCGTTCGGGGCATACTGGCGAAGGGATGGTGCTGGTACGACCACGTTATTTACAGTAAACGAGATGGCATTCATCGCCGGATCTGAGATCTGGCCACTGATCATAATGCATTGGCCGGTCTGGTCGGTGTTGCAGGTCATCGTCTCGCCAGAGCTCCAGCTCCCGAAGACCTGAGCGCCCGGCAAAGGACCTAAATCATCTTCCACGGTAATATTCACTATGGCGCTCCATTTTGGACCGTCTTCCACGATAAAGGCATCCAGATCAGTCACGTGCATCTTCATGGGCACACCATTGCCGTTGCCATTGCCGTTGCCAAACGAAGGAAGTGACCAATCAGCCTCATACTTGGCCGTGCCCTGGCCGAACGTGTAAGGCATCATGAGCGTCCAGTAGTTCGAATCATAGCCTGAATAGCCCGGTACGTTGCCGACGTATTCACGAGGACCTGGGGCTAGGCGCCTTTCGATCTCTATGCCACTGCCCAGGTCGGGCCGGTCACAAATACCCGGATTATTGACCGGGTAACACAATGGGGATGGCTGGTACATGACATCAAGCACGTAGCCCAAATGATCATAGACGACAACAGGGAACCCTGTGAGTATCCGCTTCTCCTCGAAGAAAGCGCTCTGCGGGTTGGTGTCAACGAACAGGTCGTCGAAAACACCGCCCTCCAGCCATCCCGCGATGGGTACCAGTGTAGTGAGTCCGAAGTTGACCTCATTGCGCTGACCCCCTATGGCTGTCACCAATACTTCGTGAGGCGTGGATGCTATGTAGCCATTCGGTGGGACCACTTTAACGAGATACTCTCCTGGTGTAATGCCTTTAAACTCAAAGTGTCCCAGCATGGGCCCATTGTATACGCCGCCCAGGTCCATTTCTGAAGGGGGGCCATCCTCATACATCGGCGCCCAGCCCTGGGCGCGCAAGACCGCCTCATCGTAAACGCCGCTAAGCGTGGAAGTTATCATCGTCGTGCCCGCGGCATCCCATAGTTGCACCTCAACACCCTGGATAATTGGGTCCCGTGCTTCGTCATATTCACCATCGGGGGCCCAATCACCGCGCGTCAGTGTATCGTAGAAAGTAACCCCAACGATATCGTCTTCCGTTCCAGGAATAGGCTCCAGCCAGAGGTCCGTCCGATAATTGAACCCAGATTGGAAATCAATATATCGATTTCCTTTCTTACCCCTCATCACAGCCAGATTGGCGGCACAATCCAAGTTGGGATCGTAAGTTGCCCCAGGATCTGGTTCTATATTCATGTGCTTGTAACCTGCCGGTGGTACCACCTCCAGATACCCCATAGTTTCCACTTCTACCAGATCGTCGAAATTGTACCAGCCGTTTTCATCCGTGGTGGTCTCAAACCAGGTCGTATGTGGCTCCAGGCGGAACTTCAAATCCACGCCAGGCATTGGTAAGCCAGTCGAACCATCGTAGACATACCCCTGTGTACGGGCGTAGAAACGCGCCAACATGAAGCCAATATCGGCATTCGCCGTTGTGCCGGGTATGACAGTGACCTCTAGGACATTCCACACATACTCTAGCGGAATGTCAGAAGCGAACACATGGTATTTACCAGGAGGAATGTTTTGGAATTCGAACACACCAGTAACAGGGTCGGCCTCAGTAGTAGCCAATGCCTGACGGAAGTCACCTTCGGCCGGCAAAAGAACAGCATAACCTTCCGGCACGAATAATGATGTCGTGAGATCGCACTCCTGCCCCGGCACCGGGAATATATCTGGCGGATCTCCAGGTTCCGGCGGATCGGGAACTGTGGGATCAACACCCTCCGCATCCCTCAGCTTGCCTTTAATGGCCCCCGTGCCCGAGTTTGGCGGAAGTTGCCCTAACTTTGGAACGAAGCCAAACCAAATCAGGTAGGCGCCATCCTCTGTACCTGGGTCACCAGGATAGAGGACAACTTCCCAGAGCTGTGATCCTTCTTCCGTGGTCGTATGGTACCAGTCACGATTGGTTGGGTCACCGTCAATGTTAGGCGGCGTTGCCCTCACCAGGTATTCGCCCGGTTTCAACCCACTGAAATAGTATAAACCAGGAGACATTCCGGCGAGCATCATCGGCAGCGGTGCATCAGGGTTCGGCTGGCCGGTAATGCCCGTAGCCACGACATTGCCTTCGTCGTCAATCACTTCCAGAAGTACGCCCGGCATAGGGGGATCGCTGGGGGCATCGTCTGCCCCATTGGTAAAGAGATCATTGAACGCATAGGCCAGCAATCTGGCCGGCGGCAACTCATTGTCTGGGTCATCGCTGCCATTCACCGTCTTATAGAGAGGCGGCAAGTAAGCATCCTGCATGACAGTGTCGCCCGCATTTACTTTGAACGAGCGGCTGGTAAGATCGTGACCCGGCGCGCTGAACATCACCACATATTCGGCGAACGCCATCGGATCAGTGGGGTCCAGGGCAGGCGCAGGCACTTCGGCCGTCCAGGTATTGCTTATGACCGTCCCATAAACCACAAACGCCCCGGTCTCCATCTCCTGAACCATGACCCGTGCGGTTGTGAGAGGAGTAGCATCAGTTGTGTTGGGAGTCCCATCTTTCAGCGATCCTGTATAAATGCTTCCTCCAATGGTAGCGGTTAATGACTGTGCATGGAGGCTCCCTCCAACGAAAAGCGTCAAAAGTGTAATTAAAACAGATATCTTTGCCAGGAATGGCAAGTGTTTCTTGTTCATCTCCATCTCTCCCTGAAGCGCAACTATGTTCCCTCTCGGATCAAATCCGTTTACTACTGTATTGTGTAGGCGAGGGCCAAAATACAACATCCGGCCGCCGGTAGATCTAAGCGGATTAACAGGATTACAACACGAACGTACCCAAATCCTGTATGAGGCCAGACTTCCGCATATCCAGATTGTAGACCTACGAGGAGGATGACAGCGTTTGGTTTTGTTTGAGTTTGTTGCTTTTGCCTCAACAGAAATAACGAACAGGCAGCAAGTGCCCGGGTGTGAATGTCATTCGATGGGCACGATATGGTTGCGGTTGGGCTGGGATTCCCCCAAATGTGCCCGTTGTGTGACACTCGGAGCACTGACCGGGCCAATGCTCGGGTGGGGGTGTATGACATGAGTCGCAATCATTCTGACCTTCATGGCTGAAGACATAATTGCCGAAATCACCCGTGTCTGTGTGACAGACCTGGCATGTCCCCGCGTAATGGCCCGCGGGTGGGTCGTGGCAGGCGACACAGTCAGTAGCGCCGATGAAGGCGTGGTCGAAGGTCGCAATGCCGAAGCTGCCTGTGTCCGTGTGGCAGGCCCGGCAAGTTCCCGCGTAATGGCCGGGGGGCGGGTCATGGCAGGCGACGCAGTCGCTATCCCCGATGAAGGCGTGGTCGAAGGTCGCGTTGC
>JBHHTQ010000030.1:0-51053 GCA_046753445.1 Anaerolineae bacterium
TGTCGCTGACGCTGTAGCGCATGTAGCTCAGCCCGCCCTGGTACATCAAATCCACAATGAGCTTCATCTCATGCAGACATTCAAAATAGGCGATTTCCGGCTGGTAACCCGCTTCTACCAGCGTATTGAAGCCGGCTTCGATGAGCGCGCTGACGCCGCCGCACAGCACCGCCTGCTCGCCAAATAAGTCTGTTTCCGTCTCCTCGGCGAAGGTCGTCTCGATAACGCCGGCGCGTGTGCCGCCGATGCCTTTTGCGTACGCCAGGGCGAAATCCTTTGCCTGGCCGCTGGCGTCTTGCTCAACCGCCAGGAGGCAGGGTGTGCCGACCCCTTCCACATATAGTTCGCGCACCCGGTGTCCCGGCGCTTTAGGGGCGATCATGCTCACGTCAACGCCCGCAGGGGGGACAATCTGCCCAAAGCGGATATTAAACCCATGGCTGAACATGAGGGTGTCGCCCGGTTTCAGGTTCGGAACGATCTCTGCTTTGTACACGGCCGCCTGCTTGGTATCTGGGATCAAGACCATGATCACGTTTGCTTCGGCGCAGGCATCGGCCGTCGTCCTGACACTCAGTCCGGCCGCTTCCGCCTGTGCCCAAGAAGAACTGCCTTCGTACAACCCCACGCGCACATCCGCGCCGGAATCACGCAAATTCAACGCGTGGGCGTGCCCCTGGCTGCCATACCCTAATACAGCGATTTTCTTGCCGTCAAGCAAGCCCAGGTCTGCATCTTTGTCATAGTAAATGTTTGCCAAGATAGATTCTCCTTCCTGATTAAGTGTGTCGCGGGTTTCCTTTCTTAAAGGATAAACCGTGGCACCGCCAGGTTTGGCAGTTTATTCCGCTGATTTTATTTTGAGAATATACCGCCAAACACTTTAGTGGGAAATATTCTCGCGCTAGCTCTTACTTCTGGCTATCGCTCTCATGCTGTCCGTTACTCCCACGCACCATGGCCACCCGGCCGGTGCGCGCCATCTCCACGATGCCGAAGTGGGACAGCAGCTTGATCAATGAACTCACTCGTTCCTCCGGCCCGACAACCTGGATGATGAGCGTTTCCATATCCACATCCACAATTCTGGCGCGGTAAATGTCAACGAGTTGCATCACCTCTGCCCGATTGCCGTTGCTGGCCTTTACTTTGATCAGGGCCAGTTCGCGGGTAATCGACGGGATGTCGGTTACGTCTTGAACGGCCGTTACGTTGATCAGTTTGTTCAACTGCGTTTGCACCTGGCGCAACTCGCGGTCATCCCCCTCAGTCACAAACGTCATGCGGCTGATGCCTAGCGTCTCGCTGTGGCCGACGGCCAAACTCTCGATGTTGAAATTACGGCGGCGGAACAACCCCGCTACCCGGTTCAATACGCCTGGTTTGTCTTCCATCCAGGCGATCATGGTATGTCGTGTCATGTCTCTCTCCCGTGTTCCGTAATGCACAAGCGGCAACCTGAAGCCCGCTTCCGACTCACTGCTCGCTGACGGCCGTTGCCGGCACAGGCCGGCGAATCATATCCGCGTTGCTCTTGCCCGGCGCGACCATGGGATACACATTGGTAAACTCTTCCACCTGGAAGTCCAGCAAGAATGGCCCATCATAAGCCCGCGCTTGTTGTATTGCGTCATAGACGTCTTCCTTCCGGGTTACGGCCAAAGCGGGAATGCCATACGCCTCCGCGATCTTGACAAAATCGGGGTTAAACAAAGGCGTTCCTGAATGGCGCTTGTTGTAAAACACATCCTGCCACTGCCGCACCATACCCAGGAAGCCGTTGTTGATCACCGATATTTTGATCGGCAGCTTTTCCTGCACGATAGTGGATAACTCGACCATTGTCATCTGGAAACCACCGTCGCCGGCGACCACCCAGGTTTCCTCATTTGGGCTTCCCATTTGCGCCCCGATGGCCGCCGGCAATGCATAGCCCATCGTGCCCAGGCCGCCAGAGGTGAGCAGGCTGCGCCGCTTGGTGTGATGGAAATATTGCGCTTCCCACATTTGGTGCTGGCCCACATCCGTCACCACGGTGCAGTCTCCTTCATTGGTCGCGTGCCATAATTGGCGAATCACATAAGGCGCGATCAAATCGTCCGTTTCCTGTTCCAGGATGTCACGACTGCTCGAATCCTCTTTCCATTCCGCAATCTGCGCCAGCCAGGCGGGATGCTCATTCGGCTCCACCTGAGGCAGCAGCTCACGCAGGGTGAGCAAAGCATCTCCCACAACCGGCGTATTAATGGTGATGTTCTTCCCCATTTCCGCCGGATCCAGGTCAATGTGCACGATCTTCGCCTTGGGGGCAAATGTGTCGAAAGCGCCGGTGAGACGGTCATCCAACCGGGCACCGACGGCCAGCATCACATCACATTCCTGCAATGCATAGTTGCAGTACGCCTCGCCATGCATGCCGCCCCAACTGATCGACAAGGGATGGGTTGATGGGAAAGTCCCGATGCCTAACAGGCTGGTGGCGACGGGAATGTTGGCCTTCTCGGCCAACTGGCGGAGCTCGGCCTCAGCTTTGGCGATGGAAACACCCTGACCGGCAACGATGAGCGGCCGTTTGGCTTCATTGAGCAAACGGGCGGCGCGGGCCACCAAAGCAGGTTCTGGAGCATTTTGGTTGGGATAGTAACCGGGTAAATTGATCTGATCCGGATACTCGAAGGTCGTCTCCGCTTGCAGCACATCTTTGCAGATATCAATGAGCACGGGGCCGGGACGGCCGGTGCTGGCAATGTAAAATGCTTCCTTGATTGCCTGGGCCAGGTCTCGTACGTCAGTGATGAGGTAATTATGCTTGGTCACCGGCAGGCTTACCCCCTGCACATCCGCTTCCTGAAAACCGTCACGGCCGAGTAAGGAAGTCGGAACCTGTCCGGTTATGGCAACGACGGGCGTTGAATCCATATGGGCTGTGGCCAGCCCGGTAATCAGGTTCGTTGCCCCTGGCCCGGAGGTAGCCATGCAGACCCCAACCCGGCCCGTCTTCCGTGCGTACCCGTCCGCCATGTGCGACGCCCCCTGTTCATGGGTCACCAACACGTGGTGAATCGGATACCCATATTTGGCCAGGGCATCGTAAGCGGGGAGAATCGCCCCACCCGGCAGACCAAAGACGACTTCGACCCCTTCCTGCATGAGACACTCCCATACGATCTGGCCGCCACTCTTCTTCTCGCTCATATGCTTGCTCCTTATTCTCTATGATTGCGCTTTCATAATACCCAATGTCCGCACCAAGCGCTGCCGAGATGTGCAGACAAACGAAAAAGCCGCCCTGTTGGGCGGCTTCCCATGTTTATCAGTGGTTAGCTCTTATTCCTCACCCAACAGGTATAGACTCCTGGTCAATAATAAGGAGAAGGCCGATAAGAAGAATAAGGCTAATAATGATGCTTTTCATGAAAGGTGCATTTCCCTGAGCGCAGACGCTGCGCAATTTCGCCTAGTATAAGCAGTATAGCGTGGGATCGTCTATGTGCAAATCATCATAAGAAATGGGGGGTGAGATTTGTGCAAAGTGTACAGAAAGAGAGCCTGTGCTCCGATTTACGTACCGGCAAGGAGGCAACAGCCTTTAAAACCCAAAAAGGACGGCGTCGAATTCGACAACCATCCTTCTTGGATTCCCACTATTTCCCACTGAACCATGCATGTCGGCACAATTCTTTAAGTAGTATAAGGACGGCCGTCGCCGGAATCTACGGTCAACTTAACAGAAGTTTGGTGAGGCGCGATTGTGCGATATGCACAATCCCAATTGGGGGACAAATGAGCCTGCTAACGGGGGCGTTCACGTTTCCGGCCGCAGCTGCCACAACTTCAACGCCAGATGCAGCGCCAGGCGCATATTGGCCTGATCCAACTGGTGCCCGGTGATTTCCTGAATGCGATCCAGGCGATAGAGCAGCGTGTTGCGGTGGATAAACAACGCTTCGGCCGCCTGGCTGATATTGCCGTGGTGGTTGAAATATTCGTCAATGGTCAGCACCAGACTGCCCTGGTGCTGTCGATCATACTCGGCCAATGGGCCGATCACTTGTTCATAAAATCGGCGAACTTCCGGGATATCCTCTAACTGGCCAATCAGGCGATACACGCCCAGGCTGCTAAATGTGACCGCCTGATTCAGCTTCAAGCGCATGCCCAATTGCATCGCCTGTAATGCTTCCTGGTACACCCTGGGCCAATCGGTCAAGGCCTCCGCGGGGCCGCTGATGCCACCGATGAGCTGTGCTTGCGGAAATTCTGCTTCTGTGTGTTCGCGCAGACGCCGGGCGAATTCCAACGCTGCTTTCAGGTCTTCGCTGTCCTTCAGCGCCTGAAATACGCACACATGTTGTTCGCCGTAGATATGTACCAACGCTCTACGGCCGTGCTTATCCAAGAGCCAGCCAATGGTTGTTTCCAGGCGGCGCAAGGAGGGCGTATTCTCGCCCACCCAGGCGAACGTCAGCACAGCATGAGGCTGCTGCGTATCGTGATCCAGGCGGCTTTCCAACCGCCGAATCTCCTTCTGGGGCAGCCGACCGGCCAGCAGCCCTTCCAGAAAATTGCCGCGCAACGCTTTCTTGGCTTCGCTGACCGCCTTGGCCTTGGCCATTTCCAGGGCACATGCATCGGCTCCATGCTCCACCGTCAGGCTGTCCAGCAAATCCAGTTTGCCGGCATGGCCCACGATAGAAAGGTAGCCGCGCGCCCGGTCGCCAGAAACAATGGGGCTGACGAGGCGGCCGATGTTTTCAATCGGCAGAAGCTGCTGCCAATAACTCTGCCTGGCCCTGGCGGCCGCCTTGCGATTCCGCAGCACACTGGGCAATTGATCCCGCCGGGCCAGCACCGCGGTCAGCGCATCCAGGTCAATCGTGTTATTGTGGGGCACGCTGATCGCCTGGATGTCCAGACGCTTGTCCTGGATGACCACGATCTTGCCTGTCAGCTTGCACATGACCTCGATCATGGCCGGTAGGCCTTGCCCCTCGCGCGACATCTCCGACAGTTTCCGGTAAAGCTGCATCCCACGCTCGCTGGTCGCTGTGCGTTTGTCCACTAGGAGTGCGGCCAGGCCCTGATGGATTTCGCGCACCGCCGTTCCCGGCGGCGTTACCAACAAGGGCAGGCCCAATTCCCCCACAGCGGCCGCAACATCCTCTGGCACAGGCTCAAACAAGAGAACAGCCGCGGCCGACAAAGCCGAAAGCGCTTTGAACTGAGCGTAAAGTTCGGGCGGAGCCAGTTGTCTTTGCAGCACCGGCGGCACAAGCACCAGGTCATCCGCCTGAACCTGCGCCTCCAAATCTTCCCACGCGGTGAGCATCACCACCCACTGTACATGGCGGCGGGTGAGGCCAGGCCCCACAAATACAGTGGTCTTCAACGGCAGCCCCAGCCGCAGGATGTCGCCAATATTTACTTCGTCAGGTATCGAACGCTTATTCATGGTTCCGGGCTGCATGCTCCTCCGGCCTGCTAATCGGTAAACGCACAATAAAGGTCGTCCCTTCATTCGGCGCGGTCACCAGGTTAATGTCGCCGCCGTGCTGCTCAATGATGCGATGGCTGGTCGCCAGCCCCAATCCGGTCCCCTCGCCGGGGTCCTTCGTGGTGTAGAACGGCTCAAAAACATGCGCGGCTTCCGCCTCAGACATGCCTTTCCCGTTGTCGTGGACAAGCACCAATACATGCTGGCCATCCTCACTCAGCTGCGTCGTTACCTCTATTAATCGTGGTTCAGGCAGCGTCCGCAGCGCATCGCGGGCATTAATGAGTAAATTCAGCCACACGCTCTTCAAATGCTCCCAACTGGCGATCACCTGGGGAAGGTCACCAGCCATCTGTTCCACGACCTCGATATTGGACGCCTGAAGCTGGTATTGAACCAGGGTCATCGCCTGGCGGATGGTGTCGTTCACATTTGCGGCCGTAAACATGTATTGTTCCTGCCGGGCGAAGTCGAGCAACCCACGGACGACTCTGGCTGCCCGTTCGCCGGCGCGGGCAATCAGGTCCACAGATTCATATTTCTCATCGTCGGGAGGAATGATCATTTTAAGCATTTGCGCATTGGCATTCACGGCCGTCAGCGGGTTGTTAATCTCATGGGCCACCCCTGCTGCAAGCTGGCCGATGGCCGCCAACTTCCCCGCTTGCAGCAGGGAATTTTCCAGACGGCGCTCCTCCGTCCGATCCTCCCAGACGATGACCACCCGCGCCGATCCGGCCTGCGTGCTGGGGATGGGATAGGCGTTCACATCCCATTCGCGGGGCAGGTGATCCGGGCCAATCCACCGTACTGACCAGGAGCGCGCTTCGTGATCGGCCATGGTACCGGCGACAGCGCAATGCTCGCACGGCTCCTCCCGATCATAAAAAGCACGGTAGCAAAGCTGACCGGCAAGCCCCTCCAGCGTCGCCTCCGGCTGCCCCAGTTCATCAATTTTGCTCTTGTTAATGGCGACCAGTTGCCACTCTTGATTGATCGTGTAAATGGGATGGGGGATGCCGTCAATGAGGGCCTGTAACGTATTGCGGCTTTCGAGGAGTTCCTGCTGCCGCATCCGGTTCCGTTGGAACAACCAGGCGTTTTCGATGGCTTCGCTGATGGAGCTGGCCAGCGAGGCAAATAGATCGAGATCAACCTCTGTGAAATGGCCGTTGCGTTTGTTCAGTGCGCTGAGTACGCCGACAGAACGGCCGCGCACGACCAAAGGCGCAACGATAATGGATTGAATATCGTTGTAAAAGACGGCGTCCACTTCCGCGCAAAAGCGGGCGTCGGCCTGCGGCTGATTGAGAAAGAAGGGGGTTTGCTCCCGGAAAGCAAGGCCGATGATCCCCTTGCTGACCGACGCCGGCGGATAGGCTTCCAGCCGCAGCACTCCCTCTTCACCCCAAAGATACTGGTAGCGCAACCGGCCGTTTTCGACCATTGACACAGCTGACACTTCAACGCCTAGCACTTCATCCACGCCAGCAACGGCCGTGGCCAGGACCTCGCGGGTTTCCAGAGTGGCCGCTACCCGCTGCCCCACACGATTCAGTGCTGCCAATTGTTGGCCTTGCCGATGAAGCTGCTTCTCCAACTGGTGAGTGCGTAAAATCGTCTGCACCCGCGCCAGCAGTTCCTGGGGATAATACGGCTTGGTGATGTAGTCGTCGGCGCCGGCCGATAAGGCTTCTACTTTCTCATGGCTCCCGGCGGCGGCCGTCAGCAGCACCACGCGAATGTATTGCAGTTGAGGGTGCTCCCGAATCCAGGAAAGCACTTCCAGCCCGGACATACCCGGCATCCGCATATCAAGGAGCACCAGGTCAATTTCCGTCTGGGAGGCCACGGCCGATTCCAGAAAACGCACCGCTTCACGGCCGTCGCCAACCACCGAGATTGTATAGTCCGTCTTCTTGGTCAAATAATCAACCAGCGACTCAGCAATCTCCGGCTCGTCGTCTACAACCAGGATGCGGTTCGTAACGCCCAGGTCGGTGGAGTCCGTTGCATCAGCGCGTATCATTACGTCAGGTGTCCCTTCGTCACTGCCCAGACGGACGATGCAGGTCAGGCGATGGTTCTGGCGAGAACGTATAGCCATGCCCCTGAATGGTCCGAATATATCTAGGTCGGCCCGGAATCGGTTCGATTTTCTCGCGCAAGTTCTTGATATGGGCGCGTACCAGTTCAGGACTACCCGTATCACGCGGGTAATCCCACACATCTTGCAGCAGTTGTTGGCTGTTAAACACCTGATTTACGTGACTCATGAGATGATACAGCAAATCAAATTGGACATTGGTCAACAACGCCGTCCCACTGGGCGTGGTCACTTTGAACGTGCGGCAATCAAGCACCACATCACCCACAGAAATCTCATTCGGCGGCGGCTGGTCAGGTTTAACCGAATAGACCCGGCGCAAAATGGCTTTTATCCGAAGTTGCAGCTCCTCCATGTTGAAAGGCTTGCTCAGGAAATCATCAGCGCCCGCGCGGAACCCCTCAATTTTGTCTTCGTCTTTCACTTTGGCCGTGAGAAATAAGACCGGTAAGTCCTGCAACAAAGGATCCCCCCGAATCTGGCGGCACACCTGGTAGCCGTCAGCGCCGGGCATCATGATGTCCAGGATGAAGAGGTCCGGCCGGTGACGCCGGGCCAATTGCAAGCCCTCTGTGCCACTGTTGGCGGCCATGACCTGGTAGCCATAGATTTTCAGAGTGCGTTGCAATGTTCGGGAAACCAGCTCGTCATCATCAATGACTAAGATCGTGGCCACTGCACTCACCTCATATAACTGATTGTCGCAACAACGGTCTGAAAGGATGCAGATGTGTTATGTGAACACTTGAAGAGGATTATAGCAGAATTTCTTTTGAATAGGTGACAGGCACCGGCGAAGTGCCTGTCACCTGGGAGGGAATAGGAGATTAAAGCAGCAAGCGCAGTGGCTCTTCCAGGATACCCTTGAGCACCTGCATGTAGCGGGCCGCTTCAGCCCCGTCAGTGACGCGATGGTCGGCGGAGATGGTGGCTTTCATGCGCGTGCCCACTGCGAGTTGGCCATCCACGACGACCGGCACTTGCCGCGCCGAACCGATGGCCAGGATGGCGGCATTGGGCGGGTTGATGATGGCGATGAAGTGATCGACATCGAATGCCCCTAGATTGCTGATGGTGAAGGTGCTACCTTCCACATCGGAGGGCTTGACCTTGCCTTCGCGGGCGCGGCCGATCATCTCCCGGTTGTCGCGGGCGATTTGGGCCAGCGGGGTCAGGTCAGTGTTCTTCTGCACGACGGTGAGCAGCCCGCCTTCCACGGCGACGGCGCTGCCAACATGGATGCGATTGTGGCGAATGAGCGTCTTGCCATTGTAGCTGGCGTTCAGATTGGGGAAATCACGCAGGGCCAACGCGGCCGCTTTAACGATCATGTCGTTCACCGTGACTTTTTCGCCTTCAGGCAGAGCGGCGTTGATTTGTTTGCGCAAGGCCAACGCCGGCCCCATGTCAATCTCGGTCGTGACGTAGAAATGGGGGATGGCGGTCTTGCTCTCGGTCATGCGCCGGGCAATGGCCTGCCGCAGCCGGGCGACGGGCAGTTCTTCGGTGTCGGGACCGGTGGGCATGGCCGCAACGGCCGCCGGAGCAGGCACAACGGCCGCCGTCTCCCGATACGCTTCCACATCCGCTTTGCGGATACGGCCGTCTGGTCCTGTCCCGGTCACCTGCCGCAAATCAACTCCCAACTCCCGCGCCAGCCGCCGCGCCACCGGCGTGGCCTTCACGCCAGCGGGGAATTTGCCATTGGTGGGCGTGGACACGGCCGTTTCAGTCGTGACAGCGGCCGCCACCTTCTCTCTTTTCGTCTCTGTCTCTCTCTCTGTCTCCGCTTCCGTCCCAGCCCCGCTATCCAGCAGCGCCGAGGCATCCTCCCCCTTCTCTCCAACAATGGCCAGATTCGCGCCGATGGGAATCACATCTCCCGGCTCTGCCAACAGGTGCAGCAAGATGCCGCTTACATGCGCTTCCAATTCCAGCGTGGCTTTATCCGATTCGATTTCGGCGACGACTTCACCTTTTTTGATTTCGTCCCCCACGCTCTTCAGCCAGTTATTGAGCACGCCTTCACGCATGTCGAAGCCCAGCTTAGGCATCACAATGAATTCTGCCATTACAGCACCTCCTTTACGGTGGCGATGACTTTGTCCGCGTTAATCAAGGCCGATTGTTCCAGTTCGCGCGAGTAAGGGAGCGGCGCTTCCACCTGCGCCACACGCTTGATGGGCGCGTCCAAGTAATCGAACCCTTCTTCCTGTAAACGGGCAGCGATTTCTGCACCGATGCCGTAGGAGCGGTGGCCTTCTTCCACAACCACGGCCTTGAATGTCTTCTTGAAGGAATTGAGGGCCGGCCCCATGTCCAACGGCCGCAACGTTCGCAAATCTACCACTTCCGCCTCGATCCCTTCCTTCGCCAACCGCTCGGCCGCGCTCAATGCAACCTGCAGACCCTGAGCGTAGGCGACAATGGTTACGTCCCGCCCTTCCCGCTTGACGTCCGAGACGCCGATGGGTACCACATAGTCGCCTTCTGGCACCTCGCCGCGCACCTGGTACAGCGTCGCATGTTCAATGAACAACACCGGGTCATCCGTGCGGATAGCTGCTTTCAGCAACCCTTTGGCGTCATACGGCGTACTCGGCGAGACGACTTTGAGGCCGGGAAAGTGAGCAAAAATGACATCCGGCGTATGGCTGTGGGTCGCGCCCAACTGGCGGCCGCCGCCGCCCGGTGCACGAAACACCAGGGGTACGCGCATCTGCCCGCCAAACATATAATGCATCTTGGCTGCGTGATTGACGATGGCATCAAAGGCGACGAAAGCAAAGTTAATCGTCATGAACTCTGCCACCGGGCGTAAGCCATTCATGGCCGCGCCGACGGCCGCGCCGCCGATCACCATCTCCGAAATGGGGGTGTCGCGCACACGGCGCGGGCCAAACTCATCGTAAAAGCCGCGCGTGACGGCATAGGTACCGCCCCACACACCAACTTCCTCCCCCATGATAAAGACGCGCTCGTCGCGGAGCATCTCTTCGCGCAACGCGTCTGTAATTGCCTGTCGCATGGTTATTCGTGCCATGATTCCTCCAGAACAATAAGCAATGAACAATTACCAATGAACAATGAACAAACCCTTTCACTGCTCATCACCCGCTGCTCATTATTTATTGACATAAATGTCCGTAAACAGCTCTTCCGGCGCAGGAAGCGGGGACTGCTCCGCAAACTTAACCGCTTCATTCAGTTCAGCTTCGATAGCCTGGTCAATCTCTTCCAGTTCATCTTTGGTCGCCACTTTTTGTTTCAAAATCCGCCGCTCCAGAATGCCGATAGGGTCGTCCTCCCGCCACTTCTCGACTTCTTCCTTGGTACGATAGCGAAGGGGGTCGCCCATGCTGTGCCCTTCATACCGGTAGGTGATCATTTCCAGGAACTGCGGCCCGTTACCGTCGCGTATCGCATTGAGCGCTTGGGTGGTCGCTTCGTAGACCTCGCAAACATCCATGCCATTCACCTGGGCCGCAGGAATGTCATAGCCGCTGGCCTTCGTCATGATGGTGGAGGCGGCCGAATGGCGTTTGACGGCCGTGCCCATCCCGTACTGATTATTCTCGCAAATCCACAACACGGGCAGCTTCCACAAACCGGCCAGGTTCAGTGACTCGTGAAAGTAACCGATGTTGGTCGCGCCATCGCCGAAATAACAAAGCACGGCCGCATCAGTGCCATTATACTGCTCTGCCAGGGCAATGCCCGTGGCCAGGGTCAGGTGCGCGCCAACCACAGCATGGCCGCCCCAATAACGGCGCGCCACATCAGCCAGATGCATTGAGCCTCCCTTCCCCTTACTGATGCCGGTGCTTTTCCCCAGCATCTCAGCCATGATGCGCTTCACATCAGCGCCAACGGTCAACGCATGTCCATGATCCCGGTAAGCGGTAATCACGTGATCGTTTTCCTTTCTGGCGCCGATCGAACCGACCGCAATCGCCTCCTGCCCGATGTACAGGTGAAGGAAACCGCCGACTTTACCCAACTGGTATAACTCAGAAGATCGCTGTTCAAAACAGCGAATGCGTACCATTTGCTGGTACCAATCTAGCCATTTTTCTGTATTCATTTCGTTCTCCTGAACGCCAGCCATAAGCAGAGCAAGCCGACGTTTCCGGTTGCAGCCGGTAACAGGATCAACACTGATCGCAAGGCTGTGTTCTTTCGTCTGTCAGGTCTTCAGGGAAAAGTGCCAACAAATAACAACCCGAACCAAGCGAATTCGTTGTTTGTCTACGCTGGCTCTCAACAACCCAGTTTAACAAAGTCGCGCGCATGTGGCGAGTTTATAGGAAAAGCCGGATTCCCCGCCGTTGGGTGCGGGATTTTTCGTGGCTTTTCCTGTTTCGGAGGGACGTAGTCCCAGCGCCGGGAAATGTTGCTTCTCGGTCCGACAATCCCTACGCTCCGCAGAGGAAGGGAACACTTTTCTGACCCATCTTTTGTTGTACCCGATCCCGTCCATTTGAGGCGTAATCAGGCTTACCAGCGCCTGCCCACGGCCGCCGCATTATTACGGACCATGCTTCACTGGGTCGCCGCCGGACGCTCGTCCACACGACACCCCCGGTCGTCAATCGGCAATATCCAGGATCGGGCGGCGAGACCAGCCTGGGCAAAGGCCCAGGAAATTGCCGAAGCGATGGCAGCATGGTCGTGTTCTGTGAAGGCAATCACGCTGGGGCCGGCCCCGCTCAAGGCCACGGCCGCTGCACCAGCGTCCCGCGCGGCCGTGAACGCTTCCTCCATCCCGGGAATGAGTGGCAAACGATACGGCTGGTGGAGCCTATCCTGCATCGCCAGCGACAGGCGGCCAAAGTCGCTCCGCTCCAGCGCGCACATCACCAACCCGACACGGCCCAGGTTAAAGACGGCATCCGCCAGGGGTACGAATTCAGGCAATGCGGCCCGCGCGGCCGCCGTGGCCAGTTCAAACTCCGGCAAGACGATGACCACCTCCATTGGCCGCATGTGAATGCGTTCGACATGTAGACGGCCGTCATCCACGACAGCCAGCGTCAATCCACCGTAGAATGCGGGCACCACATTATCCGGATGGCACTCCATCTCCGTCGCCAGCCACAGCAGTTCCTCATCTGTGAGGCGGCCGCCTACCAGCGCATTGGCTGCCAGAATACCGCCAAGAGTCGCCGCGGCGCTGCTACCCAGGCCGCTGCCGACAGGGATGTCATTATGTTGGGTAATACGCAGCTTTGCCGGACGAATACCCGCTTTCTGAAATACCGCTTCGGCCGCGCGCGCCACCAGATTACCGGCATCGGTGGGTAATGTCCCCGCCCCTTCGCCGGAGATGGTCACCAACCTGGCGCCGGCCGCCAACTCAGCTGAGGGAACCTCGGGAGCAAACACGGCCGTCAACGTCACGCGATTGTACAGACCCAGCGCCAGCCCCAGGCAATCAAAACCCGGCCCCAGATTGGCGGTCGTGGCTGGGAGAGTAACTTCCACTTGTCTCATGTGCTGCATCCTTGAAGTGCTGTACAAACAATTGGTGACTGAAGGTTATTTTACGTTAAAATGCGAAACACGAAACATGAATACGTGACGTATCGTCCCGCAACAGCATATGCCCATTGAGAGGAACATGTCCCCCCTACGCCTGATACCCCCTGCTCCCACGAAGCGCATCGCCATCCGCGTCATCCCGGCGGCCGAGCGCGCGCTGCGGGAGGGGCACCCGTGGTTGTTTGCGCAGTCGATCCGGCGGCAGAGTCATGACGGCCGTGCCGGGGACCTGGCTGTGATTTTCGACCGTAAAGATCGCTTCCTTGCCGTTGGCCTGTACGATCCTGAATCTCCCATCCGGGTGCGAATTCTACAACACCAACATCCGGCGGCGATCAACCAATCCTGGTTTCAGGCCCGGCTGGCGGCCGCGGCGAGCTTGCGCGCGTCGCTGCCCGCTACGCAGACGACCGGATACCGGCTCGTGCATGGCGAAAACGACGGCCTGCCCGGCCTGGTGATTGACCGGTACCACCAGACATACGTGACGAAGCTGTACACGGCCGCCTGGGCGCCTCATTTGCAAGATGTAGTGGCAGCGTTGACGGCCGTTGCCGCCCCGGAACGCATCCTCCTGCGCCTGAGCCGCGCCGTAGCAGAGCAGCGCGTCAATTTGCACGGCCTGCGGGAGGGGACGATGCTCTATGGCCCGCCAGTGGAAGGCCCGGTTCGGTTCGCGGAAAACAGCTTATACTTTGGGGCAGACGTGTTACGCGGTCAAAAAACCGGCTTCTTCCTCGACCAGCGAGAAAATCGGGCGCGGGTGGAACGCCTGGCGCAGGATCAATCAGTGTTGAATCTTTTCGCCTATACCGGCGGCTTCTCTCTGTATGCGGCGCGAGGCGGGGCCGCCTCGGTGACGAGTGTGGATATCAGCCGGCCAGCGCTGGATGCTGCGGTGCGAAACTTTGCCTTGAACCCGGCTCTGTCTCACGTACCGCACAAGTTAATCCAGGGAGATGTGTTTGAGGTGCTGACGTCGCTGCAGGGGAATCGAGTCTGGTTCGATCTGGTGATCATTGACCCGCCCTCGTTTGCTAAACAGCAAGCGGAAGTGGAACGGGCCAGTGCCGCCTATGCCCGGCTGGTTCGAGCCGGGTTGGGCGTGCTGCGGCCGGGGGGCACGCTGGTGATGGCTTCCTGCTCCAGTCAGGTGAGTGCGACATCATTTTTTGCCCTGGTGCTGGAGACTGCGATGAAGATGGGACGGCCGCTACAGGAGATTGAGCGCACAGCTCATCCGGTTGATCATCCGATTGGGTTCAAAGAAGGAGCTTACCTGAAATGTTTGTTTGCCGTCGCTCCCTGACAGACTCGGAGCGCCGCCGGTTCCAGCGTGACGACAATTCCTTCCCGCCGCGCCATCTCAATGATGGGACTGCTGGCGTCTTCCTGCCACTGCTGCTCCCCGCAAGGGATTGGCTCAATACGCGCGTCCGTAAAGGCGCGCAGCTCCCATAGGATGTCTACGTCTGCCTCATCTCGCTCGTCAAAATCCGGCGCAATCACCACCAGATCGATGTCACTCTCCGGCCTGGCATCTCCCCGCGCGAACGAGCCAAATAACACCACCTGGCTGACAGCAATGCCGGTTTGCTTGACCGCGGTCATATATTCGTAAACGATATTCAGAATTGTTTGTGCAGCCATTGTAGGAAGTCCTCCGCCAGCGCCATTTCCTGTTTTGCTTTAGCCATGCCCGGTTTCGCCGGCGATATATCCGGATAACGTCCCTCCAACTGGTAGCGATCAAAGCGCCCCAAAAAAGCTTTTTGCGTCCCGGCAAGGGGAAGCGTTGCCTTTTGCGCCAACAATAACACGCTGTGAATCTTCGGCGGCAAATCCTGCGTTTGCTGGCAAACATGCGCTTTCAGGGTTTTCTCCAAAGCCAGGTGGGCGAAAAATAGACCGTGCCGCGTGCGCCCGGAATTCACAAGCTCTTGGGCCACTTCCCAATCTTCCAATGCGCTGTCACGCCAATAGGTCATTTGTCGGTCAATGTCGATCATATCATCCTCAAACGTCAGTCTACCAGTCCTTTACAACAAATGTCAATGCGACCCGTCCGGCATCCGGCTTGTTCGTCAAGATGGTTCGGCCGTCCTCCGGGCAAAGAACACCGATCGGCGCAGCGGCCTTGTCAGCGACGAACACTCCGTTGTGAATGGCTTAAGGCTCAATGGGGTCTGAATAACTGTTTGTTTAGGTGATGCAATGGTGGTTTGCACTTAATCCGCCGCGGCACGACTGTTCCCCCTGCTGCCCCGGCGCCGGCTACCATCATTCCTGTTGGAAGCGGTGATCCAATTCCTCCAACAACTGCGCCGCCTCGACCAGTTTGTCCAGCGGGTTTTCCTCGCCGGTGAAGTAGCGATAATCAGCAGGCATCAGGTCCAGGGTCGTCACCAGCTCGTCATATTTCTCTTTTAATGATCGTTCCTTGACCTGATAGGTTCTGGCAATCTCGGCGCGCCTGGCACCGATGAGGTTTACTTTGCAGACAGCATACGTAATGGCGGCCGCCCACAGTTCCGGCTTGGGTACCCGCAACGGCCGCCGGCCGATGGTGATCCGGTATTCCAGCCACATCTGGATCGCCTTACCTACCTGCTGAATGGGCATGCCCATCTGGCGCATCGTCTCAATCAGGATCGTCTCCACTTTGTCCAGTGCAGAGGAAAAGAGCCATTCGTAACGGGAAGCGACATCTTCTTCCGTCTCCAGGCGCAGGTACTCGCCTAAGGAGTGCATCGCTTTGTCATATACGCCGGCGCGAGCATATGCGCGGGCCAGGTTCAGGCGGTATTCCGGGTTGCCGGGATCGGCCGTCACGGCATGGTCAAAGGCCTCAATCGCGTTGTCAATTTCCCACGATTCGAAATAAGCAATCCCGGCCTTATTCTGATCAACTGCGCGACGAATGTTCTTCTGCGCCATGGCAAACCCCTTCACAATCCCGTCAGACAACGATCAAGATTTCAACATCCTATGAGTGGCGTCTATGGGTACCTCAGCACCCACCACGGCCGTCATAATTGCGCGGCCTCACCCAACGGCGACTTAATGATTTGTGCCGTCTCAACAAGCTCCAACTGACCTTGCTCAAACGCCATCACCTGCTTGAAGGCAGCAATTGCGACAGCCAACATATCCTCGTCAGGTTCCTGGGTGGTCAATCGTTGGAGCGCCAGGTTTGGTTTCGTTATCAGCCGAATAAATGAGTTGTCCTGATGGGCGGCCGTATAACGTATGAACTCATAGGCAACCCCGGCCACAACCGGCAGCAAGACAATTCGGGACAGAATGCGGACGAGCAAGCTAAGCGGCGGCAGCAGACTATAAATCAAAATAGACAAAACCACGACCGACAGCAAGAAGGCAGTCCCGCAACGTGGGTGTTCTAGAGGGTATTCCGCCACGGTAGCGGGTATTAATTCCGCCTGGGCTTCGTAAGCGTTGATCGTCTTATGTTCCGCTCCATGATATCCATACAGCCTGCGAATGTCAGGAATAAAACCGATGCCCCACACGTAACCCACCAACAAACCCAACCGAATAACCCCTTCAATGAAATTCTCCGCCAATTGGCTCTCCCCCGCCCCCAACCATATCACTACCTGGCGGGCCAAAAATGTGGGCAGAACGAAGAATAACAAAACGGAAAAGGTCAACGAGAACAAAACTGTGCCCCACTGAGCCGGGCCTTCAAAGACCTGCGCCGGCTCTTCATCATCGCTCTCTTCTTCCAGGGCAACCTCAGCCGAAAACATCAGGCTCTTAATACCCAGGCCCAGGGCATCCCAGAGTAACGTCAGGCCACGCAAGAACGGCATACGTGCAAGACGCCCACCGTAAATACGCGTATTGAGCGGCTCGCTGTGCACGACAATCTCGCCCGCAGGATTCCGTACCGCGACGGCCAATGCTTTGGACCCCCGCATCATTACGCCTTCAATGACAGCCTGTCCGCCGTAATTGAACTCGTTTTGATTAGTCATACCATTTGAATGTAACTGCATATCATTTGACATGGTTGCATTGTACTGACCGCCCAAATGCCAGTCAAGCACGTCTCACCTGGCCGCCAAAGCCCAAAAGGTATTCATGTTCCAAATAAAAACCCACTCCACCTCAATTCCGATGTCACACCAACCTTGATGTTAACCAATTTACATAGGGATTGTATCAGGATTGCCTGTTGAACCGCCGCCTTCCGGCTACAATGTCTCTATTATTGGTAGAGAGCAGGTACAGGAAAAATAACAGAACTTGCTTACAGAGTTGATAACGAAATTCCTCTTTTTCTCCTCTTCCCGCTAAAGGCCTTGCGCTCGCAAGGCTTTTAGTGGTTAAGGGGAAAGTTTTAAGTGTTTGGCGGTATATTCTCAAAACAAACCGCCAAACCTCTCGGTGTCACGGTTTTCCTTTCTTAAATGATAAACCGTGACACACTGAACTAATTCACGTTGACGCATACACTCTCTTTTCAGGAACTCACGCCCCAATCTGGCAGATTGCCAGCAGGGTTTCACTTCCGCACAGCCCGCGCGGCCGATTTTCGTGCGCTCCACGCCGCCTGCTTCGCTTCTGAATCCCCAGCCTCGTTCGGCGACGCCTTCCGCCGCGCCCTGAAATGGCAGCAACATGGACACTGCTATTGGCTCGTGGCCGAAACTGATGCCACTGACAACCTCATTGGCTGTGGGCAGTTGCTGCTCTATCCTTACTGCGCCGAGATTGCCCGCCTTTCTGTGGCGCCGCCGTATCAGGGTAAGGGCATTGGAACTGCTATGCTCCGGCAGTTGATTGACATTGCTCGTTCCTCTGGTTTGCCGCATGTGGAAATCGGGATAGCCAGAGAGAACACGCGGGCGCAAGGTCTTTATCAACGACTTGGCTTTCTCATTCAGCGAAATCTCCAACTCCCAGGCATGACGCCATCTGTTATTCTGCGCAAGAAGCTGTAGAATTCGGAAGGTGTGCGGTGCGCCCGTCCCGCCGCTCGCTTATTTATCATTGGGACGCAACGCCTGGTACTTCCACATGATGCTGAATGAGATATTAGTCTGGTTGAAAAGCCGCCGCTCTGTTCGACGCTACCTCCCCCACCCTGTCCCACAAGCTCTCATTGAAAAATTGATCACGGCCGCGATGTGGGCGCCATCAGCCCATAATCGCCAGCCATGGCGCTTCGCCGTGATCACCGGCCGGGAAACCCGGCATGAACTGGCTGCCGCCATGGGTGAGCAATTACGCACTGATCTGACGGCTGACGGCGTTCCACCTGAGATCGTAAAGAAAGACGTCGGCCGTTCTTACCGGCGCATGACGGATGCGCCTCTGCTCATTCTGGTGTGTCTGAGTATGGAAGATATGGACCATTACCCTGATGAACGGCGGCAGCGGAATGAATGGATCATGGCCGCACAAAGCACGGCCGCGGCCGCGCAAAATCTGCTGCTGGCAGCGCACGCCGCCGGGCTGGGGGCCTGCTGGATGTGCGCGCCGCTCTTTTGCCCTGATATCGTCCGCCAGGCGCTACAACTCCCACCGGATTGGCAGCCACAGGCATTGCTCACTCTGGGTTATCCGGCCGAAACGAAGCAAAAAAACAGACGGGCGCTAACCACAGTCACCCGTTTTTATCTTTGAAAAACCCTATTGCACTCGACCCAAATTCTGCTATAATTTGAATCAATTGGATTCATCTGATTTATTGAATAAATGATCACAAATGCAACTGGGTAAGCTCAACTCCAAATTCCTCAGATATCTGATCGCTAAACAAGTCTCCCCCGGCGAAAAGTTACCCTCATTAAACGACATCAGCACCGATTTAGGCATGAGCGTGGGCAAGCTGCGCGAGCAGCTAGAAGTCACGCGCTCATTGGGCCTGGTCTCAGTACGGCCACGCACCGGCATCCAGCGCGAACCGTTCGATTTTGCCAAGGTCATCCTGGACAGTGTGTTATTCAGCTTAGAGACCGGGGAAGCCACCTTCGCCCACTTTAGTCAGCTACGACTGGCGCTGGAAACCAGCTTCTGGCTCGAAGCTGTGGCAAAGTTGACGCCCGAAGATAAGACCCATCTTCGCGTGATCATCTCTCGCGCCTGGGCCAAGCTGAAAGGGGAACCGATTCATGTACCCAATGGGGAGCACCGCGAACTTCACCTCGCCATGTTTCGCCGATTGGATAACCCGTTTGTACAAGGGCTGCTGGAAACTTATTGGGATGCGTATGAAGCAAGCGAGCTAACCCGCTTTTCCAGCTATCAATACTGGCTGGATGTTTGGGAGTATCACGAGCGTATTGTAGATGCGCTGTGTGAAGATAATTTTGACCTGGGGCGGAAGCTGTTAATTGAGCATTTCTCCCTGCTGCCCTCTGCTTCCGGCGAAGGATAACAATCATTGAGAGGTAGATAATGACACTTGAAGAAGAACTGCGTTCAGAGCGAATCTCTCACCTGGATCTCTCCGAATATTCTCAGGTTTCTGGGAACACCACAGTGCGTGAGACGTTGGCTGCCATGCGGGAGGCAGGATGTAACGTGTGCCTCATTGTGGATGAAGGAAGTCTTGTGGGAGTCTTTACAGATCGGGATGTCTTGCGTAAGGTGGCGACCCGGCCAGAAACCTGGGACCAACCAATACGCGAGTTCATGACCCCGAATCCTATATCAGTCAGACCAGATACATCGGCCGCAGAGGCATTGCTGTTAATGGACAGCAGCAAATTCCGTAATTTGCCGGTCGTCAGTGAGAGCGGCGAAGTGTGCGGTAACATGACCCATCGCGCCATCATTCAATATCTGGCCGGGCGCTACCCCATCGAAGTGCTCAACCAGCCACCCAAGCTGGATCAGTTTCCCCGGAAGGCAGAAGGCGGCTAAGTGTGTCATGGTTTATCACTTAAGAAAGGAAACCCGTGACACCGCGAGGTTTGGCGGTTTATTCCGCTGATTTTTATGAGATAAACCGCCAAACACTTAAAGCCTCTTCAACTGCTTTGCAGGGCAAGTCATTCATTTAAAAAGGTTAGGAAGTTATCATGACAGACTCATCAGTCATTTTTGAAGAACCAGAATCGATTATTATCCGATTTGCCGGCGATTCTGGGGATGGTATGCAGCTAACCGGCACTCAGTTCACCAACACTTCGGCCGTTTTGGGCAACGACATCAGCACCATGCCCGATTTCCCCGCTGAGATTCGAGCGCCGGCGGGCACGCTGGCAGGGGTCAGCGGCTTTCAGGTCAACTTCTCCAGCCGCGATATCCTGACGCCTGGCGACGCGCCCCAGGTATTGGTGGCCATGAATCCGGCCGCGCTCAAGACCAGCCTGCCCGATCTGGAGCCGGGGGGCATCATCATTGTTAACACAGACGCGTTTACGCGCACCAATTTGAAAAAGGCGGGGTATGAAACAAACCCGCTGGAAGACGGGTCGCTGCAAGGCTACCGCGTCCACAAAGTGCCCCTGACTTCATTAAATCGGGAGGCGCTCAAAGAGATTGAGAGCCTTTCGACGAAAGAGAAGGACCGCAGCCAAAACTTCTTCGCCCTGGGACTGGTCTTCTGGATGTTTGATCGGCCATTGGAGACGACCATTGAGTGGTTGAAGAAAAAGTTTGCCAAGCGGCCTGATGTCATCCGGGCCAATCGCACGGCGCTGGAGACAGGTTACTACTTCGGTGAAACGACCGAAACCTTCCAGCAGCGGTACCGCATTCGCCCTGCCAAGCTGCCGCCAGGTACATACCGGAAAATTACGGGCAATGAAGCCATGGCAATCGGCCTGGTAACGGCCGCGCAGAAGATGGGCAAGACCCTCTTTTACGGCACTTATCCCATCACACCGGCCAGCGACATTCTGCACGCACTGGCTCAACTGCGGCACTTTGATGTGCGCACCTTCCAGGCTGAGGATGAGATCGCGGCCATGGGCGCGGTTGTCGGCGCATCATTTGGCGGCGCGCTGGCGGTCACGGGAACCAGCGGCCCTGGCGTCGCGCTCAAAAGCGAAGCTATGAATCTGGGCGTTATGCTGGAACTGCCGATGGTGATCATTAATGTCCAGCGCGGCGGTCCCAGCACCGGCCTGCCGACCAAAGTGGAACAGTCTGACCTGTTGCAGGCGATGTTCGGCCGCAATGGGGAAAGCCCGGTCGCCATTCTCTCCCCCAGCAGCCCATCAGACTGCTTCAACACAGCCATCGAGGCTTGCCGCCTGGCCGTGCGAGCGATGACCCCGGTTATGATTCTTTCGGACGGATTCCTGGCCAACAGTTCGGAACCTTGGCTGCTCCCAGACCCTGACGACATCCCGGAAATTCCGGTTACCCATCCTGAAGGACGGTCGCCGAACGGGACAAGCAATGGGGCGGACCCGTTCTTGCCTTATAAACGTGACCCGGAAACGCTGGCGCGGCCGTGGGCAATTCCCGGCACGCCCGGCCTGGAGCATCGCCTGGGCGGGCTGGCCAAAGCCCCGGATACCGGCAATGTCTCCTACGTGCCCCAACATCACGAGCGGATGGTCAGTGAACGCGCGGAGAAAATCGCTCGTCTGGCAAATGTGATTCCGGAACAAGTGGTATATGGGCCGGAAATGGGGGATTTGCTGGTTATTAGTTGGGGCGGCACATTCGGCGCTGTCCGATCGGCTGTCATCCAGGCGAATGAAAACGGCCGGTCTGTTGCCCATGCCCATCTCCGTCATCTGAACCCCTTCCCGCGCAATCTCCAGGAACTGATGAGCCGTTATCGGCACATCCTCGTTCCGGAATTAAACGGTGGACAACTGGCATTCCTGCTGCGCGGCCGGTTTGGCGTCAATGTCCACTCTTACCCCAAAATTCACGGACAGCCCTTCAAGATCAGCGAAGTCAAACGCAAGATTGAGGAGGTGCTTAGCTGACGGATTGGGCCGGAGGAATCCTTCCACTACCGGCTTATCTCCCTGGCTTTGAGAGAAAAACCATGACTACGATACCTGTAAAATTAACACGCAAAAATTTCGTTTCCGACCAAACCGTTCGCTGGTGTCCGGGCTGCGGTGACTATTCCATTCTGGCACAGATCCAGAAAACGCTTCCCGATATCGGGTATGCCAAGGAAGACATCGTGTTCATTTCAGGCATTGGCTGCTCCAGCCGATTCCCCTATTACATGAACACTTATGGCATTCACAGTATTCACGGCCGTGCTCCGACGCTGGCCACCGGCCTGGCCATCACCAACCCCAACTTGAGCGTCTGGGTCATCACAGGGGACGGGGACGGGCTGTCCATTGGCGGCAATCACCTGATCCATGCTATGCGGCGCAACGTTAACCTTAACATCACCCTGTTCAACAACCGCATCTACGGGTTGACCAAGGGACAATATTCGCCGACGTCCCGCACCGGGCACAAGAGTAAATCATCTCCCATGGGATCCATCGAACAGCCGCTGAACCCGATTGCGCTGGCCCTGGCCTCCGAGGGCACCTTCATTGCTCGCTCCCTGGATGCACACCCGGCTCATCTGAGCAAAACGCTGGCCCAGGCGGCCGCGCACAAGGGGACATCCTTTGTAGAAGTGTACCAAAACTGCGTCATCTTCAACCCGATGGAGTGGGAAGGGCTACACGACCGGCGCACGCGAGACGATCACATCATATACCTGGAGCACGGCCAACCACTCATATTCGGCAAAGACAAGGATAAGGGGATCCGGTTAAACGGCTTCCAGCCGGAAGTGATACAGCTGGGCAACGGCATCACGGAAGAAGATCTGCTCGTGCATGATGCGCACTCCAAACAAGTAGCCTACATCATCAGCAGTCTGGTTTATCCGGAATTCCCGGCGCCGATGGGCATTGTTTATGAAGTCGAGAAGCCGACCTACACCGAAGGGCTGCTGAACCAGGTGCAGGCAGCACAGGCGGCCAAAGGGGTTGGCGATCTGCGTTCGCTGTACCGCGCGGCCGATCTGTGGACCGTGTCAGCCCATGAAGCCGTCGAAACTCGCCTCAAAGGGAAAATGCCGGCCGAGCTGGACGAGGAGTACATGACCGGGATCGATCAAGAAGAAGCGGAAACAACCGCTGTGCAGGATCGACTGAAGGAACATCCAATCTCCGCATTGAACCCCAGTTCTCCCATCGTCGCCAGCGCCTCTGCTTCATTGGCCGAAGCAATTGAGCAAATGAACGCCAGCAACATCGGCTGCCTCCTGGTGGTAGATGAAGAGGGCAAGCTGGCCGGTATTTTCACAGAACGGGATGTGCTCATGCGCGTCGCCGGCACCATCCAAGATCCGGCACAAGAAAAGCTGGCCGATCACATGACGGCCGATCCAATCACGCTGAATGCAGATTATCCCATCGCCCATGCACTGCACCTGATGTCCGTTCACGGATTCCGCCACCTGCCCCTGGTAGACGCGGAAAACCGGGCAACCGGGATCATTTCATTCCGTGATGTGATTCATTACCTGGGGGAAAGCCTGTCATAGCACAGCCGCCCCAACTCACATGGAGATATACAAATGGGAGTAATTGAGGCCATAGCCAAACCAACCGCAAAACAAGAACGGCCGCCCATCGTCAACGACTTTTCCATCATCGTCGCTACCCGAAACGGGACCGGCAGCCAAACAGCAAACCTGACGATACTGCGGGCACTATTTCGAATGGGAATCCCTGTCAACGGGAAGAACATCTTCCCGTCGAACATCCAGGGATTACCCACCTGGTATCACATTCGAGCCAGCCGGGACGGCTACGTGGCCCGCCGCCACACCTCGGAAATTTTGATTGCTTTCAACGAAGCCACGGCCCATCAGGACCTACAAAATTTACCGTTCGGTGGCGTTTTTCTGTACAACGCAGATTGGCGGAATGTCCCACAACGGAACGATGTCACCGCGTACGCCATTCCCGTCAATCAATTCGTGCGCCAGACAGGCATGAAGGGCAAGCTGCGCGACTACATCGCCAACATGGTGTACGTCGGCGCGCTGGCGCAACTTCTGGGCATCCCATTAGCGGTATTGGACGAGGCGCTCGATTCTCACTTCAAAGGCCGACGCAAGTTAGTAGACCCCAACATGGAGGTGGTGCGGGCCGCCCACGCATGGACGGCTGAGAATATCACCAAATCGGATCCTTACCGCGTGGCCCCAATGGACAAGACGCAGGGCCAAATCCTCATCACTGGCAACGAAGCGGCCGCGCTCGGCTCCGTGTTTGGCGGGGTTACCTTCACCGCCTGGTACCCGATCACCCCTTCCACCAGCGTGATTGACTCGCTGAATAAGTACCTCTCTGACCTGCGGCGTGATCCAGAAACAGGCAAAGTAACTTACGCGGTGGTCCAGACCGAGGACGAACTGACTGCCATTGGGATGATTCTTGGCGCCGGTTGGGCCGGCGCGCGCGCCATGACCGCCACCTCCGGCCCCGGCATCTCCCTCATGGCTGAATTTGCCGGGCTGGGCTACTTCGCCGAAGTGCCGGCCGTCATCTGGGATGTGCAGCGCGTCGGGCCGAGCACCGGCCTGCCCACACGCACAGGGCAGGGTGACCTCACCTTCGTCTATTACCTGGGACATGGGGACTCCAAGAACGTGGTGCTCCTGCCCTCCTCGGTCAAAGAATGTTTTGAGTTCGGCTCAATCTCCTTCGATCTGGCGGAACGATTACAGACGCCCGTATTCGTCCTGAGCGATCTTGACCTGGGCATGAATAACTGGATGTCGGAGCCGTTTGAGTACCCGTCGCGGCCGATGGATCGGGGCAAGGTGCTGACGGCCGAAGAGGTGGCCGAGAAAGGGTTTGCCCGTTACAAAGACATTGATGGGGACGGGATCGGGTATCGCACGCTGCCGGGGAATGAGCATCCGTTAGCAGCTTGGTTCGCGCGCGGCACAGGCCACAACGAAGCAGCCATATACAGCGAACGGCCGGAGGATTGGCTGAATAATATGGCCCGCCTCCAACGCAAGTTTGATACCGCCCGCGACCTGGCGCCCGGCCCAGTCATTGATGAAGTAGACGGGGCCGAGATCGGCATCATCGCCTTTGGCACCACCCGGTACGCCATCGAGGAAGCGCGCGACCGGCTGGCGGCCGAGGGTGTGAAGACAAGTTTCATGCGCCTTCGCGCCCTGCCCGTGAATGACGAAGTCAAAGCATTCATCGCCCGCTATGATCGAGTGCTGGTGATTGAACTGAACCGCGACGGCCAGCTCCACGCCATTCTACAAACAGAGGCGCCGGAGATGGCAACCAGGCTTATTTCGCTGGCGCACCTGGACGGGATGCCGCTCACAGCAAAGTGGGTTGTAGACGCGGTCAAACAACATAGTTGACACAGATGACCACTAACCAACCAAGAACCACGGTTAACGGAGTACAAAAATGAGCGCGACCAGAGCACGCGGCCCAAGAACCAATGCAATTGGGTTGCAAAAAGTAGATTACAAAGGCCGGCCCAGCACCCTGTGCCAGGGTTGTGGCCACAATTCAATTGCGAACCAGATCATCCAGATCGCTTTCGAACTGAGTATCAAGCCGCATGAAATCATAAAGTTGAGCGGCATTGGCTGTTCCAGCAAATCTCCCGCCTATTTCCTGGGACAATCTTTCGGTTTTAATTCATTGCACGGCCGTATGCCTTCCATTGGCACCGGAGCGTTGATGACCAATCATCATCTCCATGCCATTGGCGTCAGCGGCGACGGAGACACGGCCAGCATCGGCTTTGGCCAATTTAAGCACCTCATCCGGCGCAATGTCCGCATGGTCTATATCGTGGAGAACAATGGGGTCTACGGGCTGACCAAGGGCCAGTTTTCCGCCACGGCCGATGAAGGTCAGACGCTGAAATATGCGGGCACCAACGAGCTGCCGCCTATTGATATCTGTATGGAGGCCATCCTGGCCGGTAGCGGCTTTGTCGCCCGCTCCTTCTCCGGCGACGCCAAACAAGTGCGGGAACTGCTCAAGGCAGCGTTGAGCCATCGCGGCACGGCCGTGCTGGACATCATCAGCCCTTGTGTGGCGTTCAACAACCAGGACACTTCCACCAAAAGCTACAGCTATGGCCGGGAGCACGAAGCGCCGCTGCATGACTTTGGCTGGGTGCCGCCCACTGAGGAAATTGAAATCGAAGAATACGACCCGGGTGAAATGCAGGTTGTGGAAATGCCGGATGGATCCTACATCCAACTGCGCAAGCTGGAAGCAGATTATGATCCCACCGATAAGTTAGGCGCTCTGCACCGCCTGCAATGGGCGGAGGAGAAGCAGGAATTCATCACAGGCCTGATCTATTACGACGACTCACGGCCGTCATTGGCAGAGGTCAGCAACCTGGTGGATACACCGTTATCCCAGCTCGCCCCGGAGCAGATGCGGCCGTCGCCTGATGCATTGGAGAAGGTAATGGCGGGGCTTATGTAAGCACGCCGATTTCAGAAAATTAACGTTTCGACCAAAACGGCCGCTTTTGTCACCCTTGTGAGAGCGGCCGTTTTCTATTTTCTGTGGACGGCCGCCATTTTCCGGTAAAATGAGTGCATCAGCCTCAGGAGAGTGTGTGATGCAGTTCGGTTTATTTGAAGATCGCCCCCTATATTTCGCATCTTTTCAGGACCTGGTGGACACCATGATGAAGCTGGAAGACGATCCTTTGTTCCCAGCCGGCACCAACATGGTCATCTATCGCGGGAACCCGGAAGCAAAGCTGATGATCATTGGGGAAGCGCCGGGCACTGAGGAAGATAGGCAAGGGAAACCGTTTGTCGGCCGCTCAGGGCAGCTGTTGGATCAGATTCTCAATGCCGTCAACCTCGACCCGGAAAAAGATGTCTTCATCACCAATGCCGTCTTCCGCCTGCCGCCGGGAGATGGGGGCAAGCCGCTGCGCAAGCCTACCTCCGACGAGATCATCTACTACAAGCCGTATCTCCTGGAGATCATCCGCCTGATCGACCCGTTGATCATACTCCTGTCGGGCAATGTGGCCACGGAAGCCATCCTGGGGCAGACGGGCATTACCCGATTGCGGGGAAACTGGTATGAGTGGAACGGCCGTCATGTCATGCCCATCTTTCACCCCGCCTACCTGCTGCGAAACCCCTCACGCAAACCCGGCAGCCCCAAAGCTCTCACCTGGCGCGACATCCAGGAAGTGCACCGCAAATATGATGAACTGGCAGGGAGTCCCTCGTGATTCGTCATCCGTGACGGGTAAATCGCTCATGGATAACGGATAACAACGAACTATGGCCCATTCTGAAAAGGCGGCCTTGCGCGGGGAACCGGGCTACGTATGGCGGTCGGGGCAGGCGCGCCGGCTAAGGATGATCCGGCAGTGGATTGACCTGAACGGCGTGAGCATCCTAGATAACGGCTGCGGCCTGGGCACTTACTTACGAGCGATGGCTCCTTATTCTCCCCACCGCATTGGCCTGGAAGTTGAGTTTGATCGGGCGGTACAGGCCGTTCCCACGGCCGCCGGTATTGCTCAGGGGGTAGGAGAACATCTACCGTTTCCCAGCGACGCTTTTGATTTTGTCTTCAGCAATGAGGTGATCGAGCATGTGACGGATGACGGCCGTTATGCGGCCGAGATGGCACGGGTAACAAAGCCGGGCGGCCGGATTCTCATTTTCTGCCCCAACCGCTGGTACCCGGTGGAGCAGCATGGCGTTTTCTGGCGCGGCCGCTACCATTTCGGTAACATTCCCCTGGTTAATTACCTCCCCAACCCGCTGCGCAACCGGCTGGCGCCCCACGTACGCACGTATACCAGACAGGGCTTGCTGAAGTTGTTCCGGGATTTGCCCGTTGAAGTGGTGCATCACGGCCGCATCTTTGGCGGCTATGACAACATTGAACGTCGTTGGCCCCGCTTCGGCCATTTACTCAAAAGGACCCTGTACGCGGCTGAAAAAACCCCATTCGCTGTCCTGGGCATCTCCCATCTGTTGGTGTTGGAGAAAAGGAACGTGAAAACGTGATGGGACTGTAAACGATGACCCGCGAAGAACTGCTGCAACGGATTGACCGCGCTGCCAACCCGCCAGCCGCTTGCAGTTTACCGCCTTATGCTATAATTCCAGCAAGGAAATGGCATGAAAATATACTTGGATGTTTGCTGCCTAAACCGCCCTTTTGACGATCAGTCGCAAGAGCGCATCCGGCTTGAGGCGGAAGCGGTTGCGCTTATTCTAAAACGCATCCAGGCCGGTAGCTGGAAATGGATAAGCAGCCCAGTCGTTACTGCTGAAATCCGCCAGACGCCAGATGAAGCGCGGCGGCAGGCTATGCTGGTTTTGACCAAGCAGGTTGATGAAGAAATCACCATGACGCCAGCGACAGCTTCAAGAGCGCGGGAGTTGGCCGCAATGGGGTTCAAGCCGTTCGATGCGGCTCATCTTGCTTGCGCTGAAACCGGCGCGGATATTTTCCTGACGATGGATGACCGGCTGCTACGCACGGCAAAACGTCAGGCAGACAGGTTACAGGTACAAACGGCAAATCCTTTGCTTTGGTTACAGGAGATGTTGTAATGATAGATGTAGATCGCATGACGCCGGTGGAAATTCAACGGGCAGGATTGATAGCCCTGGCGCAAGAACTGGGGCCGGTTGGCTTTATTCGTTTTATGCAGCAATATGAATTGGGAAGGGGTGATTATACCGTTGACCGCCGCCGCTGGCTGGACCGCCTGACCATTGACGAGGTGTTATCGCTGGCGCAGGCGGAGCAAGAGGAAAGTGACCAAAACGACGCCTCCCTGTAAACGATGGCCCGTACCAGAAGAATGGTTCAATCCGGCAGATTGAACCATTCTCTACGGTAAACGATGACCCGCGAAGAATTGTTGCAACTGATTGACCGCGCCGCCGCCGAAGGGTGGACGGAACTGGATTTGCGCGACCAGAGATTAACGGCACTGCCGCCGGAGATAGGCCGACTGACCAACCTAAGGGAACTTGACCTGAGCGACAACGAACTCACGGCCGTCCCCCCCCGAAATCACCCAATTGACCAGCCTGACGCATCTTGACCTGAGTAGCCGCGGCATCCCTGCCGCGTCAGCGTAAACGCGGTAAGGATACCCCGGCTACTCTCCCCCCTCATACCAATCCAGGTCAAGCAGCAACACCCGTTCCATAGCGGGCCGAATCAAATGCTGCATCACGGCCGCCATGTAATCAGGCGAACGAGCCATACCCTCATCTAACCACCATTTCACCAACGCAAGAAAAACCCCCGTCAGATAATTCGCCATCAGAGAGAGTTCAATGGGGGATTCCCCACCCATGATCATTTTCTCCAGCATATCTTCCATCAGGGCAACTATCCTGCTTTGTAAACGAAGATACAACATAATCCCCCCCTGCCCGTTCAAAATCATGTGGTACAAGTCACTGTTCTGTTGCGCTTCCTCAAATAAAATCCGCCCCTGAATCGTGTCTCCAGCCAGAAGCGAGGGCTTGAGCAACGGCCGTATCCGGTCCGCCACCTCTGTAAACAACGCCTCCAGATTCGAGGCCAACAAGTCATCTTTATCCCGGTAATGCAAATAAAACGTTGCCCGGCCCACATTCGCCCGCTCCGTAATATCGCTCACCGTAATCTCACTATATCCCCGTTCCAGCATCAACTCCATCAAAGCAGAGAATAAAGCCCGCCGGGTGCGCTGGATACGCCGGTCTGGTTTTCTTGGTGTGGTCATACCTCTCCCGAATGATACGTAAGTGTACTGCTCGTAGACCAAAGCAATACACCATGGTTAGACAAGTGTCTAATAGTAGACAGCCCTCACAAACTACCCATTGACAAGCTACATCAATTTTTATAGATTATGCCCGTAAATAGACACCTCGTGCAAAAAATATAGCTTACGCCGAAATAAGGGGCAAACCGACCACTTCTTAATCCCAAAAAATAGAATTCTTCGGGGGAAATCTATGAAACACATTGCAATCGCCGCCATCGTTCTGACATGTTTGGGTGTATCGTTGGCTACCTGTACGCCATCTGCCGGGCCGGCCCCAGCGCCCACGCCAGACATCCAGGCCACGGTTCATGCCTCAGTGATGGCCACCACCACGGCCGAAGCTGCCTTGCAAGAAATGATAGATACGGCCGTAAATGAAGCAGTGAGCGAAGCTGTTGACCCAGCAGAGGAAGAAGCCGTTAACGAAGCGCTGGCCAGCGCCACCCCGGAGCCGGAGTACGCCACATATACCGAGGAAGAACTGGTTACCCTGATTGAAGAGACAACCACAGAGGCGGAAACCAGCACAGAAACTTACTCTGAAGCAGCTGCAACGGCCGCAAGCGATGGGGAAGTCACGGCCGAAGAAGCGGAAACCATCGAAGTCTATGTCAGCCTGACCGAAGAAACTTTGGCCGAGCTAGATGCGATGATTGAAACCTACTACGCTTTATACGGAGAGACAGGGGATGAGATTGTGGCCGAACTGGTCGCCATCGAAGAAGAGTTAGCCACGCTTAATGCGAATGTGGAAGAGATGACGGCCGTTCTTGATGAGATCAACACCACCCTGGAAGCCGGCCTGGAACTGGCTGAAGAGACTATCACTCAATTGGATGAGGCGGCCCAGCAAGCCCAAACCACTGCCGCTGACATTTCGGCTCAGGTGCAAGCGTGGGCAGATGAAACGCAATTCGCCGCCTCCCAGGCCCAAGAAAATATGGCTGGGGCGCAAGATGATTTGATGGCGATGGTAGAAAACGCCCAACCCACTCAAATCGCTAACAGCTCCGAAGAAGCCATCACCCAGCTTCTCAATTATGTAAATACAGCCAACAACGCCTTGGCTGATGGCGCAATCTCCGCTGCAGAGATGCAAACGTTGGCCCAGATGGGAGCCAACATTGGCGCCAGCCTGTCAGCGCAAAGCATCCCCCAGGCTGAGGCCATCACCGGCAGCATCAACAACCTCAACCGGCAGATGGCCCAAGGGGATTTGCAAAACGCACAAACCGGCCTGAACAGCTTGCAAACGCAAATTCCCCAGATGGGAAGCATGCCCGGAGGCAATGGCGGGGATGTCTCCGGCGGTATGGGCGGCTCCCGGCCCGGCGGTGGAGCAGGCAGTTCTCGACCTGGTGGGGGCCGGCCGTGACACACGGCGAAGTGCACCCCTCTTCATAACCCTGGAGACCCAAAATGACCCTGACTAATACGCCCCCTATCCCCACAGCTAAAGGGTATTTTTTGTTGGGAAACGCGCCTGCCTTTCGGCGCAACCCCTTACAAGCCATGTATGACATATGGCAAAGCCACGGCGACTTGGTAGAAGTAGTCTTGCCGGGGCGCAAACTATTCCTGGCTTCCAATCCGGAGTTGGTTCACCAGATTTTTGTGGAGGGGAAGAAACATTTTCTCAAACCGACGGCCGAACCCGGCCAGGAAGGGCTTGAACTGGCTCTGGGCAATGGGCTGGTGACAAACCCGGACTATGAAAGCTGGCTGCCCCAGCGGCGCATGATTCAGCCGATGTTCCACCGGCCGCGCATCGCCCAAATGGGAGAGATGATGGCCGCCGCCGCTGTTGAAATGTTGGCTCGTTGGGAAGATGCATATGCACCTGGGGATGTGATGGACCTGGATGTGGAAATGACGGCCGTGACACTGGATATCATTAACCGCACCATGTTCAGCGCAACCGGGGCTGGCCAGCAAGCAACACAGGTGGGCACGGCTGTAGGCGTCGCCGCCGACTATGTCTTTCGCCGCAGCCAGGAACTGATTCACCCTCCACTAACCTGGCCTACGCCGCGAAACCGCGCCTTTCACCGGGCCAGGGCGGAGATGGAAGCCATCATTGACGGCCTCATCAGCCAACGCCGCCAATCCAGTGAAAAGCATGGCGATTTGCTGGATATGCTGCTGGCGGCGCGGGATGAGGAGACGGGCGTGTGCATGAGCGAGGCGCAACTGCGAGATGAGGTAAAAACTATCTACGCCGCCGGGCATGAGACCACGTCCAACGCGCTCACCTGGGCCTGGTACCTGCTGGCGCAGCACCCGCAGGTGCTCCAACGATTACAAGCGGAAGTGGATGGGGTGGTGAACGACCGTGCCCTAACCCCTGCCGACCTGGAACAACTACCCTACACCCGGCAGGTTTTCCAGGAATCGCTGCGCCTGTACACGCCCGTCCCTCTCCTGCCCCGCTATGTGCCAGACACCACATCGCTGGCCGGCCGCCCCCTACCGGCCGGCAGCACGCTCGTCGTCTCCATTTACAACATCCACCGCCATCCTGACTATTGGAATGATCCAGACACATTCGACCCAGATCGTTTCACACCGAAACGTAGCGAAGGGCGACATCGGTACGCATTCATGCCCTTTGGCGCTGGGCCGCGTATGTGCATCGGCAACCATTTCGCCTTGACGGAAGGAACCCTCCTCCTGGCCGCCATCGCCCGCCGGTATGAATTACGGCTGGTTCCCGGCCATCCTGTGAAAAAACAGGTTGCCATCACCATGCGCCCCAAATATGGCTTGAAAATGACCATCTACCCCCGTTAATGGGTTATTACTAAGAACATTTAAGGAGAAGATAATGAAACACCGATGGCTCATCCTGTTAGCAAGCAGTCTGGTAGGCGTCGTGATGGTGATAGGGGTCTTGAGCGTCATGCCAGGCGTGCGCGCCTGGGATGAAGAGGATATCCTATACTTTGACCCGTTGGACACAACCGTCATCACGGATCGCGTCACCATCAGCCCCACAGTGAGTACCATTCACTTTGACACAGTCGGCGCTCTGGCGATTGCCGCCGGTTTTTCTGTGGAGGATGCGGCCGTCATCCAAGCATATTCTCAAGCAACCGATTCTGGCAATCTTCCGACGGTCAGCCCGGTTTATACATTCGATGCCGATCCGGTGAATTATCCCACCCCTCCTTCGATCACTCAGGTAACAGCAACACCCTACTGCCCCTCTCCAGAAACAACGGCCGATTTTGTGACAATGGGAAATTACGACGTGGCCAAAGACCAGATGGAGTGCCCTGGTTGTTTCACATCCCGCTTCGGGCCATACGGCGTCTTCTTCCACTTCCCCCACACCCGCAGCGATGAACTGTACGCAACGCGTGACTGGGCTTTCGGCCGTGCCCCTCAACTCACAGGCACGGTGATATACGCCTACAGCTCCACCGCCCAATCTTTCTACCAGGAAGCGATCAACATCTACAATTCCTCCAACTGCTTCGTCAGCCGCACTGCGACCATCGACACCGGCAGCATCCAGCCAGGCAGTCCACAAGCTCTGGGAATTTACCTGCACAGCCTGGGCGACAACCAATCTCACGGCGACTGTATCGCCGCCGCTGACGCAGATAACAAGCTATTTGCCGCCCATGTCCATCCCAGCGGGCCGTCGGACCCTCTGACTCCCTGCCGCTGGCTCTCTCATGAGTTAGAGTTTGGCCCGCCCAGCTCAGATACCAACCGTACTTTCAATGGGATTCTGGCGGTTTACGATGCGTTGTTAACGTATGCTACTGAGACTGGCCGAAATGTCTATCGCCCCATCCCCATCGACGCCGAAGGCAACCACATCTACGACGCCATTTACAGCTTTGTTTATGAAACCGGAGCCGCGTCCGACCCCAACGGGCCAATGAACCGGCGCATTATAATGGATGATTTACGCAACTGGGCTTTACAAACTCGCGTCCAGAATCCCGCCTATTGGCCCCAGGTGTTCCTGCCTGTGATCCTCTCGACAGGATAAAAGGCACGCCTGGCATCGGGAACGGCCGTGTTCAATCAGGACAGGGGGTCTAGTTGAACACGGTCATATCCCCCAGGGTTTGCTGATCAAAGCGGCGCCTCACGGCCGTCTCCCTAGAGGTATGGCAACATTGAGCGCCGTTATCCTGCCATCGTTCTAGGCAGCTTCTGCTTGCTGGCGCCGGCAAAACAAACCCAACCAGGCCAGCATGAGTAAAGATTAACAATCATCCCCTTCCACTCCTTTCCTCAGTATGATGTAATAAGCTCCGATATTGAAAAACCATCGGCCTGTTCTCGTCACGAAAATACCGCGTCGCTTTGTAAGCATTAGACAATATAGAACATTTGTGCTAAACTGTAATCCTTACCCGCAAGATTAGACGTAAATAGGAGATAAGCATGCAAGAAGTCGAAAGTTATCCCCACGCTACATTCTCATGGGTTGATCTGGCCACAACCAACCCCGACGCTGCCAAGAAATTTTATTCCGGGTTAATGGGCTGGGAAGCAGAGGATTTCCCCGCTGGTGAAAATATGGTTTATACGATGTTGCGGTTACACGGCCGCGATGTGGCTGCCCTCACTGGCATGCCCCCCTTCCTGGAAGGGACGCCGCCTCATTGGAGTTCTTACATCTGCGTGGACGATCTGGATGCGGCGGCTGCCAAGGCAACTGAACTAGGGGGCACAATCGTCATGCCGCCATCTGATGTAATGGATGCCGGGCGTATGGCGGTTGTTCAGGACCCAACCGGCGCCTTTTTTAACCTGTGGCAGGCCGGCAATCACATTGGGGCCAAATTGGTGAACATACCCGGCACATTGTGCTGGAATGAGCTGTTGAGCCAGGATGCTGAGACGGCCGCCAAGTATTACAGCACACTCTTTGATTGGGAAGTACAAAGGGAAACCCAGCAAGAGAGCGGCTCAGACTACATCATGTTCGTTAATAACGGCCGCTTCACCGGAGGGCTGCTCCAGATACAGCCGGAATGGGGCGAAATGCCTTCCAGTTGGGGCGTTTATTTTTCCGTAGCCGACTGCGATGCTGCGGCCGCCAAAGCGGTCGAATTGGGTGGGAAAATCCTAAATCCGCCCACCAACATTCCCGGAACCGGCCGGTTTGCTCTCATCCAGGACCCGCAGGGCGCTATCTTTGCTGCCATCAAGCTTGATCAGGTTGACCCGCCCCCATCGCGCTAACAAACGCTGTCATTCTCCCCAACCCCAAATAGGCCACACAGGTATTTGCAGGCCATTGCACAAATTGGACTTATTGTTATCGCTCACAACGCATAATTAATAAGTCCAATTTCCTTGTAAACACCCCTCTCCCCCACTAAAATCAGAGTATGCTATCAAATAGTTTCGAGTGACAATAAACGTTGGCAAGGAGCAGGAACCATGAGTAAAAATGGCAACATTCAAGAAAACGGCCGCGGTGAAGTCGGCAGCGTGAAGGTCAAGCGCGGGCTGGCACAGATGTTGAAAGGGGGCGTTATCATGGACGTAGTGACGCCGGATCAGGCGGTCATCGCTGAAGAGGCCGGCGCCGTTGCCGTGATGGCTCTGGAGCGCGTCCCGGCCGATATCCGCGCGCACGGCGGCGTGGCTCGCATGTCAGACCCTGGCCTGATCAAGGAAATTATCGCCTCTGTCAGCATTCCGGTCATGGCCAAAGCGCGTATTGGGCACTTTGTAGAAGCCCAAATCCTGGAAGCGCTCGGCGTGGACTATGTGGACGAGAGCGAGGTACTGACCCCGGCCGATGAAGAACATCACATCAACAAACACGCGTTTAAAATTCCATTCGTTTGCGGCTGTCGCAACCTGGGCGAGGCGCTGCGGCGCATTGGCGAAGGCGCGGCTATGATTCGCACCAAGGGTGAAGCGGGCACGGGCGATGTGGTTGAAGCGGTGCGTCATGCCCGCGCGGTGTTGGGCGAGATCCGCCGCCTTCAATTGATGCCTGATGAGGAATTAATGACGTACGCCAAAAGTATCGGCGCGCCATATGCGTTGGTCAAAGAAACGAAGGAACTTGGTCGTCTGCCGGTGGTGAATTTTGCCGCAGGGGGGATCGCTACCCCAGCTGATGCAGCATTGATGATGCAAATCGGCGTGGACGGCGTCTTTGTCGGCTCCGGCATCTTCAAGAGCGGCGATCCGGCCAAACGCGCCAAGGCGATTGTCGAAGCCACCACTCATTATAACAACCCGGAAATCCTGGCCAAAGTCAGCGAGAATCTGGGCGAGCCGATGGTCGGTATTTCTGCCAGCACACTGCCGGAAGAGGCGCAGCTGGCCGTCCGGGGATGGTGAATTTTGACAAGGTGACATCATGACTTGGTGACAAGGTGACCTGATGATTATGCTGTCACCTTGTCACCCCTTCACCTTATGCCCTTGTCACCCTCCACGAGGTAATGATGAAAATTGGCGTACTGGCGCTGCAAGGCGCGTTCATCGAACATATCCAGATGCTGCGCAGGTTAAATGTGGAAGCGGCGGAGGTTCGGCTGCCGGAACATCTTCACGGCCTGGATGGTCTGATCATCCCCGGCGGCGAAAGCACAACCATCGGCAAACTGGCGGTGATGTATGGGCTGATGGAGCCGTTGCGCCAGTTTGCGGCCGCAAGGCCGGTGTGGGGCACATGCGCCGGGATGATCTTCATGGCGAAGGAGATCGGCAACGGGCAGTCCGGTCATGATCAACCGCTGCTGGGCGTGATGGACATTGTGGTGGAGCGAAACGCGTTCGGCCGTCAGGTAGATAGTTTTGAAACAGACTTGACGGTTTCAGTGTTCGAGAATGGGCAATCGCGGCCGTTTCCGGCCGTCTTTATTCGCGCCCCTCGACTAGTGGAAGTCAAGGGAGATGCGCGAGTCATTGCCCGGCTGCCGAACGGCACGGCCGTCGCCGCCCAGCAAAACAAATGGCTCGCCACCTCTTTCCACCCCGAATTAACCGAGGATGATCGGTTCCATCGGTACTTTGTGCAGTTAGCAAGGAATCGTCAGGGGTGAGCAGGCTGGTTGTTCATCGTGTCCGGGGCAGCACCACTGTAAACGTCGCGCCGCCGTCGGGGTTGTTTTCTGCCCAGATGCGGCCGTGATGCTGGGCCACAATACGCCGGGCGATGAATAAACCCAGTCCGGTGCCGTGCCCGTTCGTTTTCGTGGTGTAGAAGGGCGCAAAAATTTGTTCCATCATTTCCGGCGCAATTCCGTGCCCGGAGTCCCGCACTGAAAACGCAACCTGCCCCGCAGCGGCAGCCCCATTCCCGGAGACAAATAAACTATCCTCAGGAACGGCCGTTACCAGCCACGACCGGATTTGAATCGTCCCCCCCGCAGGCTGCATGGCGTCCCGGGCGTTAGTCAGCAGGTTCACCAACACCTGTGTCATCCGGTTTGGGTCACACACGACTGATTTCAGATCGTGTTGCAGATCCGCTTCAATCTCCACCCCGGACTCCACCTGGAACTGATGCTGCACCAGGGCAAGCGCATCTTCAATCACCATGTTAAGGTCGGCCACTGCGAATTCAGGCACATCATCAAGCGAGTAATTGCGCAGCACACTCACAATCCGGGCACAGCGCCACGCGCTCTGCTCAATCATTTCCACATAGCGCGCCAACTGCCCCTCATTGAGCTTGCCGTCATTCATATCCTGGCGCAAATTGGTCGTGGTCGCGGTGATGATGCTGAGGGGGGTGTTGATCTCGTGAGCGATGCTGGCGGCCAGTGTCCCGATGCCCACCAATCGTTGAGCATGGGACAGGGAATCGTTCAGCCGGCGGACATCCCGCGTTGTCGAGATGGCCACGAGCAAGTTGGTGCTTCCGTTGGCGGCAACCGGGTTCACGGTGATCTTCACCGCTTCGGGACGGCCGTTGCCGGGACAGGCGGTCATCTCAGCATCATACGGCTCGCCCGGCGTCAGATCCTCTGGTGGGGGAAAATCCGGCGGCCAGAAGCACCGCCAATGCTGCCCGATGAGCACCTCCTGTTCACAGTCAAGATAAACCACGGCCGCGCGATTGGCAGCGGTCACCCTCCCTTCCGGATCCAGGATGAGCAATCCTTCACCCTCGCGCCGTACCAGATCATCGTAATACTGCGTCAGTTGGCCTTTGGACTTCGCCTCCACCAAGTATCTTTTTTCCTCTATACCCGTGAAAAAATAAAGAGAATCCCTTGTAGCATACGCCAGCGCTTTTGCAGCGTCCGTATGGGGGCCGTAAATTCAACGTGAAGGGCACGTGAAGCGGGGACGGCGTCCACACTCATGATGGCTTGGGGGATGTGGGTTATTCCGGGGGAGGGTAAGATCAGTCGATAAAGCAGACAGGAACAAGCGCGCTGGCTGCCTTGTTGCCGGCAGCATCAACGGCCCGAGCCTGAAAGGTATGGCACTCTTTGTCGGTGATGTCCCATTGAACGGAAAATGGGAGTGAACGGCTGACAGCAAAGGGGGTCATCGCCGCGTCCGCATAAAATTCAACCCGGTCGAGGGCCACATCATCCCTGGCGCTGACGTGGATCGTCAACTGCTCGCGGCCGCCGCTGATCGCTTGATTTGGCCGGGGGAAAAGGATGCTCACCGTGGGCGGCACATTGTCTACCGTCACCGGCAGGCTGACCTCAGCAAAGCTGCCATCTTCGTGCACGACGGTCAGCAGCAGCGTGTAGAGGCCGCTTAAATTCTCCACATTCCACACACCCAGGGTTTCATTCTCCACTGGCTTCGTCACCTGGTCTGCAATCGTCTTCAAATTTGAGGGCGTCAATCCCTCAAAATAAGCGAGGCGGTAGTGAGAGAAATCGCCGCCTGCGGCCGTGCCTAAAATGGTAACGGAGCCGCTGACGTAGGCGAAAGGTTGGGGCGTTTGAATGGCCGCGCCGTCTACGCGGGTTCGGGCCACGTTAATGGTGTCAAACTCCGTCGGCGGCGGCTCAATGCCGTGCTCGCGCGCCCATTGGGCTGCCGGTTCCGGATACACCTGGTAGATTCGTTTCTCCACCAGATCGGCGGGCGTGTACACAGTCGCCAGGCGGCCCGTTTCCCGGTTAATCGTGTATTCCCGGAAAATATTGTCTGGAACGGCCGGTTCCGTCCCGGTGATGAACAATTCCGACACGGTGGGGCAGAACGGGGTTGGCAGCAAGCCGGAAATCTGACACACGGCCATTTCCACCAGGTCCGGCGGCCGCACCCACAGCGCAACTTCCTCCCCCTGCATGGCCCAGCTCATGAACGCATGCCAGATGGGAGCCGCTCCTGTGAATCCGGTCACCCCGTCCATCACTGCCTGATCACTGTTACCCACCCACACTCCTGCGGCTAACTGCGGCGTGTAGCCAATCGTCCAGGCATCGCGGAAGTCATTGGTGCTGCCGGTTTTCACGGCCGCGGGGCGATTGCCGGGCAGTTCCATCACATTGGGGCAGCCAAATGCCGGGCAGCGTGCGCTGCGATCAGACAGCATATCGTTCATCAAATAGGCGAGCTGCGGCGTCAAGATTTTGCGCCGCTCCGCTTGCGCGTACTCATACAAGACCCGGCCTTCGCTGTCCTCAACACGAAGGACGGCGACCGGGTCCAGTGTACGGAAGTCAGGCTGCATCTCCGGGCGCGGCCGCCCCAGCATCACGCCCATGTTATTCATCACATTGTAGGCATACACCATGTCGAGCAGATTGACCTCGCCGCCGCCAAGCGTCAAGGAGAGGCCGTACTGTTTGGTCGCCTCACCTAGCCGGGTGAGACCAAGGCTGCGCGCGATGCGCAGCACTTTGTCTACGCCCACCCAGGTCATCACCTGTATTGCCGGGACATGGTAGCCGCTTCCCAGCGCCTGGCGCAGGTGCATCGGCCCATGAAATTGGCCGTCGCGGTTCTGGGGCACATAGGAACTGCCGCCGGCGGCAGCGCCAAAATCCGTCTTCACATCCAACACCATGGTCGCGGCCGTATACCCCTGGCTCAGCGCCGTGAGGTAGGTGAACGGGATCAGCGCTGTGCCGGGCTGCCTGCGCCCGTTTGCAGCCATATTCAAGGAGCCGTTGATGGATTCATCCCAATAATTGAGACTGCCAACCATGACGCGGATGGCGGCCGTTTCCGAGTCGAGAACCACGACAGCAGCATTGCTGACCTGGTGGCCAATTCCCTGCTCGGCCGCCGGCAAGGGGGGCAAGAATGCCAGCGCAGCGCAACTGGCCCGCTCATCCGCGGGCAGCTCGGCTCCAAGCCGTCCGGATAATCGGGCGATGTGGGCGCGGGCTACACACGCCGCCTGCTGCTGCATCTCCAAGTCGAGCGAAGTGTAAACGCGCAGGCCGCCGCTCAAGAGCAAATCGGGGCCAAGGATGGTCTCCAATTCCCGACGAACATATAGGGCGAAGTGAGGGGCGATGATATCAAACCTCTGTTCAATACCCGGCGCAATCCGGATGGGGTCGAAGCGCGCGGCCGCCACGTCTTCCGGGCTGATGTATCCCTCTCGGGCCATCGCCTCTAGCACCTGCTGCTGCCGCAGCTGAGCTGCGGCCGGATCATCAATCGGGTTGGCATCCGGTGATGGAGGAATGGCAGCCAGCATGGCGGCCTCAGCCAGGGTGATATCCGCGATCGGCTTGTCAAAATACACACGCGCGGCCGCTTCCGCGCCAAACGCCAGATTGCCGTAGGGGGCTGTGTTCAGGTACCACTCCAACACCTGCTCCCGGGTGAAGCTGTTATAGACCCGGTGAGTGAGAAACAGTTCCTCCAGCCTGTCTGGAACACGGCCGGATTCAGGCTGGTCATGCAACGCCTTCCGCCTTGCCGCCGTAAGGTAATTATGAACGACCTGCTGCGTGATGGTGGCCGGAGTGCGGGACTGTTCCTGATCGAACAGTTCCAACAAAACGTAGCTCAAGCTGCCTTCGCCAAAATCCTGACTATGCCAAAAGCCCGGATCAATAAAGGCCACTGTGGCATCCTGGAGCGCTTGAGGTATTTCTGCCAGCGGCGCCCATCGGCCGTTTCCCTGGAGCGGGTCATTGATCTCGTAAATAGGCGCCGGATTCAATGCCCGTTGATTGTCAACGGCGTAAATGATGGTGGGTTCAGGCGAGGCGGCATTGCCGGGGATCGAACGTTTCACCGCTTCAAACTCAGGCATCGCCCGGGTGAAGTAAGCATAGATGGTCGAGGTCCCGGTGACACCGCCAAGCAGAAATATGAACGCGCTGGCCAGAGACACGAGCGCGGCCAAACCGAGCAGGCGCAACGGCAGGCGGCCGTTCTGCTGCTCTCTGCGCTTCCGGCGTTGCCGCCCCCTGATGATACGTGTCGAACCGGACATCATTCCCTCTCCCCGGCGATTGTGCCAGCATTGAGGGATGTTAGCAACCCGCGTCCGGCTGGCCTGCCGGATAAACTATCACCACAACACACGAATCAGCCGGCATATCACCCAGGCAATACGCCCAATCTCCATTCCAGTTTGGGAATATGCCGGACAAGCGTTAAAATTACAGGAATAGACGGCATGCTGTCTCATCCGCCAGCATGTTTGTAACACCTGTCTAACGAGGAGGCACGGATGATTCATGAGGCAATTCGTAGCAGGCCTGCACTGACGCCCAAGACGCTTTGGGATATTGACCATTACAAGCAGGTTGGCCTCTACTTCTACTTGGAAACAACGGAAGATATTCTTCCGCACGGCCGTGTCAACGTAACCAATCACGGCGAAATGATAATGCTGGGCGGCTACTCTTATTTGGGGCTGATCGGACACCCTAAGATCAACGAAGCGGCGAAAGCGGCCGTGGATAAGTATGGCAGCGGCACCCACGGCGTCCGCCTACTGGCCGGCTCGCTCGACCTGCACGACAGGCTTGAGTCCCGCATTGCTGCCTTCAAACGCACCGAAGCCGCCATCACCTACTCCAGCGGGTATGTAACCAACCTGGCTACGATTGCCTGCCTGCTGCGAAAGGGGGACACGGTCATATGTGACAAACTCAACCACGCCAGCATCGTGGACGGATGTCTCTTGTCCATGGCCAAGTTCGTACGCTTCCGGCACAACGACACGGGCCACCTGGAAAAACGGTTGGCAGAAGCCAATCCCGACGGCCGTATCCTGGTGGTAGCCGATGCCGTCTTCAGCATGGATGGCGACATTATCAACCTCCCGGAAATGAGCCGCCTTTGTCGTCAGTATGGCGCCTATTTGATGATCGACGAGGCCCATTCTATCGGCGTGTTAGGAGAAACGGGACACGGCATTGAGGAGCATTTCAACCTGCCCCCGGATGTAATTGACATCAAGATGGGCACTTTGAGCAAGACCATCCCCAGCGCCGGAGGGTACGTTGCCGGCAGCCGCGAGCTGGTCACCTTTCTGAAGCATGAAGCGCGGGCCTTTATTTTCTCCGCCGCTATCCCGCCTGCGTCGGCCGCGGCCGCCAAAGCTGCTTTTGATGTGATTGAGGAAGAGCCGTGGCGCATTGCTCAACTGCAGGAAAATTATTGCCATTTCGCCAGCCGTCTGCGCCAGGCCGGCTTCGACTTACTGCACACAGAGACAGCCATCGTACCTGTCATATGCGGCTCGACCGACCGGGCCGCGCTGCTGGCCAAGTATTGTCAAGACAAGGGTATCTTCGTCCAGGCGGTGGTCTCTCCTGTGGTACCGGAAGGTTTGGCGCGCTTACGGGCCTGTGTTTCCGCTGCCCACACGAAGGAAGATATCGACTATTGTGCAGACACCATCATCGAAGGCGGCCGCCAGTTAGGAATTATTTCTTAACCGTGCCGGCCCGGTTTCTGTTTACTTTTTCATTCTTCAAACCCTGCGTAACTTTCGGGCTGCGCAGGGTTTTTTTCATCAGGAGCAGGAGTCGAAATTGGCCAAAATATCACCCCTAACAACCCGATGGTTTCTCGCGTGAGAATTTTCTTGCGCCCAGAGAGTGCCTATGGTAACTTTTGTGCTTAATGTTGGGTCTCAAATATTTAGATCCAACCGAGTACCCACGCCCGCTTTTTCGCCACCATTCACGTTGTACGGCGTCAAAGTAAGTCATTTTTGTGGCACATTATTAACCCAACTCCCCAACCTGAGGTGACATGAGCTCTGATACCATTCTACTCAATGTTGAAAATGTATCGTTAAGCTTCGGGGGAACGGCCGCCTTAACAGACGTCAGCTTTAATGTTCGTGAAGGAGAAATCCGAGCCATTATCGGCCCCAACGGCGCGGGAAAGACCTCCTTACTCAACTGCATCAGCGGCTTTTATCGGCCGCAAAGCGGGCGCATCCTCTATAAAGGTACCGACCTCACCCCAACCCCCACCCATCATATCGCTTCCCTGGGCATTGCCCGCACTTTCCAAAACATCGCTCTCTATACTGGTCTAAGCACATTAGACAACATCATGGCTGCGCGTCATATTCACATGAAGCAAAGCGGGTTGGCCAGTGCCCTATATTGGGGAAGCGCTCAACGGGAAGAAGTAGCACACCGGGAATTCGTGGAGGAAATCATAGACTTCCTCGAAATCGAGCACATTCGCAAAGCAATCGTGGGGGCGCTGCCTTACGGCTTACGCAAACGAGTAGAGCTGGGACGCGCATTGGCTTTAGAGCCGGAACTCTTACTGCTGGACGAACCAATGGCCGGCATGAATAGCGAGGAAAAAGAAGACATGGCTCGCTTCGTCCTGGATATTCATGAACGCCGTGGGGCAACCGTCCTTCTCATTGAACATGACATGGGGCTGGTCATGGATATTTCGGATCGGGTGGTGGTACTTGATTTTGGCGTAAAAATCGGAGATGGGGTTCCTGAAGCGATTAAAAACGACGAAGCGGTCATTCACGCTTATTTAGGGCAGGAATAATAAATACGATGAACGAGCCACAAACCTTACCGCAATATTTCCTGGCATGTGTTAAACGTTACGGGACGAACAAGATCGCGCTGCGCCAGAAAGAGTTCGGCATCTGGCAAGAATTAACCTGGCAGGACTCTTACGAGCAGGTCAAACTGTTCACTCTGGGCATGATCGCCATGGGATTACAAAGAGGGGATCATGTTTGCTCCATTGGCGATTTGGATCGCGAATACCTGTGGGCGTACATCGGTGTTCAGGCAGCGGGAGCGGCCATCGTAGGCTTGTACACCGATGCGATTCCGTCTGAAATGAACTACATCATCAATCACAGTGACGCCACTTTTGCCCTGGCTCAAGATCAGGAACAATGCGACAAACTTCTGGAACTGAAAGGCCAGGTTCCCAAAGTTCGCAAAGTTATCTATTGGGATGATCGGGGATTGTGGAACTACAACGACGATTGGCTCATCTCCTTCGAGGAAGTCCAGGCGTTAGGGCGAGAACTGGCGAAAAAGGAACCTAACCGCTTTGAAACAGAAGTAGCCCTGGGCACAGCAGATGAAATTGCTACCCTATGCTATACATCCGGCACAACAGGAAAACCCAAAGGCGTGATGCTCAGTCATGGCAACATGGTTGCCACGGCGACCATGAACATGGAATTTGATCCTCGTTATGACACCGACAACCATGTGAGTTTTATGCCCATGGGTTGGATTGCCGAACCGGTGTTTGGCATTGCCCCCCACTGCGTCCTTGGCATGATCTTAAACTTCCCGGAAGAACCGGAGACGGTGCGGGAGGACATCCGGGAAATTGCACCTCAGAGTCTGCTTTACAGCGCCAGGCTGTGGGAAAACCTGGTGGGGACAATCCAGGTACGTATGAAGGATGCTACCTGGATCAATCGCAAATTGTACGACTTGTTCCTGACCATCGGATACAAGGTAGCCACCAAGAAATTCAACAAGGAACCTGTCGGCCTCCCCTTGAAGTTGGCCTATAAATTGGGCGACATACTTGTTTTTGCTCCGTTACGGGACAAATTGGGCATGTCTAATTGCCGCAGCGTGTATACAGCCGGGGCAGTACTCAGCCCGGATCATCTCCGCTTCTTCCACGCCCTGGGGATCAACCTCAAGCAAATTTACGGATCTACTGAAGTCACCGGCGGGGCAACGGTTCACCGGGATGGCGACATCAAGGTTGCCAGCGTCGGCAAGCCTTCACCAGGCATCACTTTCAGAACTTCGGAGGAAGGCGAGCTGCAGATCTCAGGCCCAACGGTCATGCAGGGGTATTACAAAAACCCGGAAGCCACAGCAAAAGACATTGTGGTGGATGAGGATGGAACCCGCTGGTTCTGCACCGGCGACGCCGGCCATATTGATGAGGACGGCCATATCATTTTCCTGGATCGGGTGAAGAACATGCTCCGGCTGGCTAACGGGGAAGTATTCTCGCCCCAGTTCATCGAAGGACGCCTCAAATTCAGCCCTTATATTCGTGATGTGATGGCTATTGGGGGAGAAACTCGCGATTATGTGACCGCGCTGATCATTATTGATTTTGCTAATGTGGGTCATTGGGCAGAAAAACGGGGGCTTGGCTATACAACATTTGTTGACCTGTCACAAAAGCCGGAAGTCTATGAGCTAATCCAGGAAGCCGTCAATGAGGTGAACAAAAATCTGCCTGAAGGAGCGCGCATTCGACACTTTGTCCTCATGCACAAGGAGTTCGACGCTGATGAGGCGGAGATGACGCGCAGCCGTAAATTGCGTCGGGGTGTTCTCGCTGACCGGTATGGGGAGATCATTGAAGCTATGTACAATGGCCAGGAGTTCGTCAGTGTGCGCGCGCCTGTAAAATATCAGGATGGCAGCGAGGGCATTATTGAGACGAAAGTCCGCGTGATGTCTGTCTGACCTTGTAACGGCGGCCGCGACTGGTTCGCTGGTGACTGAGAGAAAAGGAATGACATGAACTGGATTCTTGTTCCGCAGCAAATCGTAAATGGTATCCTGAATGGCGGCACCCTTGCCCTCATTGCCCTGGGCATTGTCCTGATCTTCAAATCATCGGAAGTGTTCAATTTTGCCCATGGGCACATGGTTATGCTGGGCGCGTTCCTGACGTGGTGGTTCGCAGGCGGAGAGGGGGACGGCTCGGCCCCATTTGACTTGCCTTTGTGGGGGGCCATAATCGCCGCCATTATCGTGGCCATTTTACTGGGCTTTTTGATTGAACGCCTGACCTTGCGGCCGATGACGGGGCAGCCGCTGCTTTCCATCATTTTGATGACGCTGGGGCTGTCACAGGTGTTGCAAGGGATGGCATCGGTCGCATTTGGCGTGACACCCAAAGGAAATTTCCCCGCTCCTTTTTCTCCCAGTGACGTAACCAGCATCCCAGTTCCCCCGATTAATGGAACCAGCATTGTCTTTCTTGATCGCATCCAACTGTCACATGCACGCCTGGCTACCTTTGTGGTCGCCATTGTCGCGGCCGCGCTGTTCATCCTCTTCTTCCAGTACACAAAGACCGGTCTGGCCATGCGCGCCACATCAGAGAATCACGAATTGGCGCGCAGTGTCGGCATTAAGGTACCGCGCGTTTTCGGGCTTTCATGGGCCATTGCCGGCATCGTCGCCACCTTAGGCGGCGTCCTGCTGGCGACGCTAAGCGGGGTCAGCGTCAATTTGTTCACAGTGGCTCTGGTTGCCTTCCCTGCCATCCTGCTCGGCGGCCTGGAATCATTTCCGGGGGCGATTGTCGGCGGGCTGCTCGTGGGCCTGGCGCAGGAATTGGTGAAAGCTTCCACGATTGTGGAAGTGCGCAATTCAGCCGAAATCGCCCCATATGTTTTGTTGTTGATTGTGCTGGTCATTAAACCCGAAGGTTTATTCGGGCGCGAGCGCATTGAACGTATTTAAATCCGTATCCCAATATCCGTTTTCCCGTCATTCACTGTCCGTAATCGGGATACGGCATTCGGAACACAGCAAGGATTAAAAATTTATGGCTGTCTTAAGACCCGCAGGTGATTTTGACCGAAGTTACGAACAAGATATGTCCGTGCTGCGTAAGAAGTGGCAATGGATTGTCTTGTTGATTGGACTCGCGATTGTTTTCACAGCCCCCCGATGGGGAAACGCCTACATTGTTTCTACCTTAAACCAGATTGCTTACACTGTCATTGCCCTACAAGGGCTGAACTTGTTGACCGGCTATACGGGGCAGATTTCGCTGGGGCAGGCAGCCTTTATGTTGGTTGGCGGCTACGCTTCGGCCCTGGCTACGATTCACCTGGGGTTCCCCATTTACCTGGCAATTCCGTTTGCGGCTATTGCAACCGGCCTGGTCGGGCTGATTTTCGGTCTTCCCTCTCTGCGCGTCAAGGGATTTTACCTGGCCATGGCGACGCTGGCGGCCCAATTCATCCTACCCTGGATGACCCGCCAGCCGGTCTTTGAGGATTATCTGGGGGGGACGAACGGGTTTATTGATATTCCTGTGGTGGAAATGGCCGGTTTTAATTTCGGCGAAATTTCTGTGTTTGTGTATATTTCGCTCATTGTACTATTGATCACCACCGTGTTAACGTTTAATATCACCCGCACGCGGCTAGGCCGGGCGCTGGTTGCTGTACGAGACAATGATTTGGCGGCCGAATTATTGGGCGTCAATTTGTTTGGATACAAGCTCCGCGCCTTCTTCTTAGCGGCGCTGCTGGCCGGCGTTGCCGGCGCTCTGCGCGCCCACAGCCAGCGGGGAGTTGGAACCGAGTTTGGATACCAGTTGGACGAATCTGTTCTCTTCCTGGGGATGTTGGTCATTGGCGGACTAGGCACGAATATCGGGCCGTTTGTGGGGGCAACCTTCGTCATTTTGCTGGAAGACCTGGCGCTTTGGATTGGGGCACAACTGGCGCTACTCTTCCCTGATCAGGCAGCACAGTTGTTCTCATCGTTCCGTCCCATTTTCTTCGGCCTGGTATTGGTCTTATTCCTGATTTTTGAACCCCGCGGCATTGCTCATCGTTGGACACTGTTCAAAGCGGCCTGGCGTTTGCGGCCGTTCTCACGTTAGCATCAAAGAACCCGCGAGAAGGTGGGCTGTCTAAGCAGCCCGACTTCTGACAAGGAGGTGAAACTGGCCAGAAACAGCAGGAGTCGAGCGTGTTTTGTTCATTGTGAACGAACTGTAAATCAGTACGAGGAGAATTTGAAATGAAGAGATCGCTACTACTAAAATTGCTTTTCCTAGGCGTGATCCTTGCCCTTGTGTTTGCGGCATGCGGCGGCGGACAGGCAGAACCTACGGATACACCTGCGCCTGCGCCCACGGAAGCGCCGGCGGAACCCACGGAAGCGCCTGCACCGGAACCGACCGATACCCCTGCGCCGGAACCAACCGAAGCGCCTGCGCCAGAACCGACCGAAGCGCCCATGGAAGAACCGACCGAAGAACCGGCAGTGGAACTTATGGCAGGGTGTGATGTGGACCTGAACGGGGAAACCATCACCCTGCACCAGCAGGCCGGCCGGGAAGGCCCTGTGGCTGCCATTCTGGGTGAAGCATTTGCATTTGCTACTCAGGATGCCTTGGATGCGATCAACAGCAGCGGCGGCGTTTGTGGGGCAACGTTGGAAGTCTTCTTCAGCGAAACCAACTATGACGTCGAGCAAGATGTGGCCGTTTATGAACAGACCAGAGATGACGCCCTCATCATCTTCACCTATTCCAGCGGCACAACCGTCGCGCTCAAGGATCGGGTAAATGAGGACAAGATCGTTGTCTTTGCTGCCGGCGTCAACGGCCCAGCGATGTATGTTCCCCGCAATGGCTACACCATCGGCGACATCCCCATTTACTCCGACCAATTCGCTGGCTTTGTCAAATGGCTGAGCGAAAACTGGGCCGACATCAAACCGGCATCGGCCGGTGATGAGATTGTCGTTGGCGTGATCGGCTGGGCCAATGCGTATGGCGCAGGCGCAACTACGCCGGAAGCATTAGCATATGCCGAATCGTTGGGCGTCACCGTTCTCCCGTTGGAAGAACAGGCCGTTTCTCCTGACGCCGATGTATCGGGGCAAATCCAGAACATGTTGGTGAATGGGGCCAATGTGATTTACAACCAGAACCTCTCCTTCAGCGTGGCCCAGGTCATCGGCACCGTCCGGGCGATGGGCGTTTGGGATGACGTCATCGTCGGTGGCGTCAGCTGGTCGTTTAACGCTGATGTGCTCAACTTCTTGGGTGAAAATGCAGCCCTGGCGGACGGGTATTATGGTATTGTCCCCCACCTCACCTGGCAGGATACCGATGCACCCATCGTTCAAGAAATGGCGGCCGCATTTGATGCTGGCGGGTACCCGGAAAATGAACGTACCAACACCTACCTGCTGACCTACTCCACGTTCTTCGCCGTACGCGACATCCTGGTTCATGCCATCAATATGAGCGGCTACGAGAACTTGAGCGGCGAAACGATTATGGCCGCAGCCAACGATATCGGTATCGTGGATGCCCGCGGTCTCTTCGAGTTTGACTTACGCGGCGAGAATCGGGCGCCCCGTAAGGCGCATATCCGGCAATGGCAGCTGCAAGATGACGGCACCATCATAGACGTCCCCATCACGGACTTCTTTGAACTGCCCGATACACGGCCGCCGGCCAACTAGCACCACTCTTTACGCATTAGACACCCGTAAGCGATTACGCTTTGTGTGATTGGCGGCGCAAAAGTTGAATTGGCTTCTTGCGTCGCCAATCATCTATTATGGCTTGACCTATGCTCAAGGTGAACAATATCGAGGTTGTGTACAGTGATGTCATCCTGGTTCTGCGCGGCGTCTCATTAGAGGTGCCCGAAGGGCAGGTGGTTTCACTGTTGGGGGCCAATGGGGCCGGGAAATCCACCACACTCAAAGCGATCTCAGGAATGCTGCGAGCGCAATTGGGGGAAGTGACGCGCGGCGCCATTGAATTTGATGGTCAGCGCATTGACAAACTGTCAGCCGAGGAAATTGTGCAGCTGGGGATCGTGCAGGTGATGGAAGGACGGCCGCTCTTTGAGCACCTCACCGTGGAAGAAAACCTGTACACAGGGGCCTTGTTTCGTTCCGCATCCAGCGGCGTCATCAAACAAGACATCGAAGAAGTGTACCATTATTTCCCCCGTCTCAAGGAGTTCCGTCACCGCACCAGCGGGTACCTCTCCGGCGGAGAGCAGCAGATGGTAGTCATCGGCCGGGCATTGATGGCCAAGCCCCGCCTGATGCTTTTGGACGAACCCTCCTTAGGGCTGGCCCCACTCCTGGTACAAAACATTTTTGAAATCATCCGGCGGATCAATGAAGAATCCGGCGTCTCCATTTTGTTAGTGGAGCAGAACGCAAACGTGGCGCTGAAAACATCCAGTTACGCCTACGTGATGGAGACCGGCCGCGTGGTGTTGGATGGGCCATCTGAACAACTGGCGGAAAATGCCGACATCAAAGAATTCTATCTGGGAATGACGCAGGTCGGTGAACGAAAAAGCTACCGCGACGTGAAGCATTACAAGCGTCGCAAGCGGTGGCTGGGATAATCGGCCGGCAGCAAACAGAAACATGCTTTACCGAATACTGGTTGCCGAGGATTGGAAATTGGGTAATTGGGGAGAAAGATGAGCGAGATTGACCGTAAACTGCGCGAGATGGTGGCGGCGGCCTATGCGAATGCGCCAGCCGTGAAAGCCCGTTTTGACAAAGCCGGCGTCAAGCCGGAGGATATTCAGAGCGTCGGCGACCTGGTAAAAATTCCCGTCATGCCCAAGGACGAAGTGGTGGCCTTGCAGCAGGCCGACCCGCCCTTTGGCGGTTTGCGGGGTGTGCCGATGCGTGAGATACGCCACATCTTCTTCTCCCCTGGGCCTCTATACGAGCCGGGCATTGACGAGCATGATTCAGCCTGGGATGTGGCTATCACCTGTCTGAGACAGAGCGGGTTTGCGCCAGGTGACATTGTTCTCAACAGCCTTTCGTATCATCTCGTGCCGGCCGGTTCTCTTTTCGATGCAGCCCTGACCCGGCTGGGCTGCACCGTGGTGCCGGGCGGCACGGGCAGCAGTGATTTGCAACTTAAGATGATGGGGGACCTCCGGGTGACCGGCTATGTTGGCACACCGAGCTTTCTCATGAGCCTCATCAAGAAGGCAGAAGGGATGGGGCT
>JBHHTQ010000031.1:0-48764 GCA_046753445.1 Anaerolineae bacterium
GGGAAGGGTTCCCCAGCCGACAGATCGTCACCATCGGGGTCACCGGTACCAACGGCAAGACGAGCACCGTGCAATTGATTCATGCTATACTCCAGGCCGCCGGGCTGCAAGCGGGCATAATCAGCACCATCAAAGCCCTCATCGGCGACCAGGAGGAACCAACAGGGCTGCATGTGTCTACGCCGGAAGCGCCCGTCGTGCAGGCCTACTTGCGCCGAATGGTAGATGCGGGAATGAGCCATTGTGTGCTGGAGACGACCTCGCACGGGTTGGCGCAGCATCGAGTAACGGCCGTAGATTACGACATCAGCGTCATCACCAACGTCACCCACGAGCATTATGATTATCACGGCAGCCCGGAAGCGTATTTTGCGGCGAAAGCGCGCCTGTTTGAAATGCTTCAGGGGGGCAGGTGGCAAGTGGAGATGCGCAATCCGGACAAGCGGCGCGTGGTGAAGACGGCCGTGCTCAACCGGGACGACGCTTCTTTTTCCCGCCTGCGCCGGTTGGACGCGCCCCGCCAACTCAGCTACGGTATCCATACCCCCGCGGATGTACGGGCGACTGACATCACCTATGCGGCCGATGAAACCCGGTTCACGCTCCACATCTCCTCGCTGCCCCCCATTCCTATTGCCTCTCCCCTCGTGGGCGAATTCAACGTCCACAATATGCTGGCAGCAGCCGCGGCCGCCCACAGCCTGGGCATCGCGCTGGAAATGATCCGGGCCGGCTTGCAGGCAGTGACAGGCGTCAGCGGCCGGATGCAGCGCATCCATCGCGGGCAGCCCTTCCTCACCATTGTTGATTTCGCCCACACGCCCGATGCGCTGGAAAAAGCGATTGCGGCCGCGCGGGGCATGACAACCGGCCGGATCATCACCGTCTTCGGCAGCGCGGGCAAGCGAGATGTAGAAAAGCGCCGCCTTATGGCCGAAGTCTCCGCCCGGGATGCTGACCTGACCGTTCTGACGGCCGAGGACCCGCGCACCGAGCCGCTTGATGACATTCTGGCCATGATGGCGGAAGGCTGCCGCAGCCGGGGAGGCGTTGAGGAGGAGTCCTTCTGGCGCGTGCCCGACCGGGGGCAGGCGATTTACTTCGCCCTCACCCTGGCCCGTCCTGAAGACCTGGTCCTCATTTGCGGCAAAGGGCACGAGCAGTCTATGTGTTTCGGCACAGTGGAATACCCGTGGGATGATCGGACGGCCGCTTGCGCCGCGCTTGACGCCTTTCTCAGCGGCCGGCCGATGGCGGATTTGGGCCTGCCTACCTTTTCACCCCGAACGGATTACGGCTAACGGAATACGGATCACGGTTTACGGAATACGGGACGCCAGCAGCATTCCATGCTATAAATCGCGTATCAGAGTGTATCTGGAGGCAATTATGCTGAGTCAGCTTATCAGCCGCGTACGGCGCAATCATGGGTTGGAACATGCCACTATCCACGTGTTGAGCGAGAAACATAAGAATTTCAGCGCGCAAGGCAATTCCGACCACCGCGGCTTTCACTTGAACATTTACGGCAACATCGCCGAATCTGATGTGGTGGCGGCCGTGAACGAAGCGTGTGCGCGCATGAAGGCGGGAGAGCACCAACTGGCCGTTCACCCCAACTGCGGCACTGTCTTGCTCACCACGGCGACAATGGCCACCCTGGCCGCGCAGGCGACTTTCGGCCTGGAGCAATACCGACACCGTCGTAACCGGCTCGACGGGCCGGCGTGGGTGAGTGCTTTGCCTTCGGCCATTCTAGCCGTCATCGTGGCGCTGATCGTGTCACGGCCGTTGGGCGTTCGGCTCCAGGCAAAGTACACGACAGAAGGAGACCTGGGGAGATTGCGGGTCGTCCGTATTCGCAAGGTAGACCACTCACCCATCACCCGGCTGTTTCAACTTTTGCTGACCGGGGGTAATTCTCAGTTAAAAGCAGCCGCCTACAGAGTGGAAACGGAAGGATAGCAAGCAGTGACGCATTGGCGGCAATGCGTTCCCACACCGATGTTCTACATATTTCACGGCGACGACACTCATTCGCAAAAGGAAACGGTGGCCAGATTAACCGCCAAACTGGGCGATCCGGCGATGCTGGATTTGAATACGACCCGGTTTGAGGGAGCCACTTCACTGCCGGAACTGCGCCGCGCCTGCGGCGCCGTCCCTTTTTTGGCCAAGGTGCGGCTGGTCATTGTCACTGGCTTGTTCGCTACTAAACCGGATAAGACGTTCCTCAAGGAATTAGCCGACTACCTGCCTCGCCTGCCTGAGACAACACGGCTGCTGTTTCTGGAATCTTCGCCCCTGCCAAGCAATCATCCCATTGTGAAACTGACAGAAAAGGAGGCCACCGGCTATGTGAAACGGTTCAGCCAGCCGGAAGGGGGCGCGTTAGAGCGGTGGATTCGACAACGGGTGGAAGAGAAGAACGGCCGTATTTCCTCCCACGCTGCCCATATCCTGGCCGCCAATGTCGGCAGCAATTTAAGCATCCTGGATAACGAGATTGAGAAGCTGGTGCTGTACAAAGGGCCAGGGGAGACGATTGAAGTTCAGGATGTGGGCCTGCTCAGCCCTTATGCGGCTGAGGCCAGCATTTTTGATCTGGTGGATGCCCTGGGGAATCGGGACGGCGAGAAAGCGGCCGTTTTGCTGCAACAAAAATTCAGCGAAGGGGCGGACCCGTTCTATTTGTTTGCCATGTTTGTGCGCCAGTTTCGCTTGCTCATCCAGGTGAAGGAACTGGCGAAACAGGGCCTTCGCTCCCCCGCTATCAGCCAGCAGTTAAGGCTGCACAGTTTTGTCGCCGGTAAGCTGACCCAACAGGCGCAGCATTTCAGCCTGGCTCAGTTGGAGCAAATTTACCGCCATTTGCTGGCAGTGGATGTGGAAGTGAAAACCGGCCGTAATGAGATGACTACCGCACTCACCCTCCTCGTCGCCGGATTAACTACAGCGTCAATGCAATCCGGGTAGGCGGTTTCCGCCGCTCCAACTTGAGGCAAGAACTATACCCCCCATATGAACGGCCGTCCTGACAAACAAGCCATGATTGGTTTTTAACCGCGTGTGTTATACTTGGCCCCGTTCAAAATAACCCTGCGACGGAGAGAAAGATACATGGGGGATTGGTATAGGCTGGACATTGACGAAACAATCGAGTTACTCCAGACCGATCTCGAGACGGGTCTGACGGAAGCGGAGGCGTCTCAACGCCTGCAACAGGTGGGGAGGAATGAACTCATTGACCGCGGCAGCAGGAATCCGCTCTTGATTTTATGGGATCAGCTGCGGGAGATCATGGTCGTCATTTTAATCATCGCGGCCGTGGTTTCGGCCGTGCTGGGCGAGTACAACGATGTCATTGTGATCCTGGCCATTGTGGTGCTCAATGCCATTCTGGGTTTCACGCAGGAATACCGGGCGGAACGGGCGATTGCCGCATTAAAGAAGCTGGCAGTGCCGACGGTCAAAGTGCTGCGCGATGGCCGCTTACAGGAGATTTCCGCCCGCGAATTGGTGCCCGGCGACATCGTCAAGCTGGAATCGGGGAATCTGGTGCCTGCCGACGGCCGCTTGCTGGAATGCGTTAATCTGCGCGTGCAGGAGGCTGCCCTCACCGGCGAGTCGGAAGCGGTCGAAAAAGAAGTCACCCCCGTCCTGGACGAGAATCCCCCGCTGGGCGACCGGGGCAACATGGTGTTCATGGGCACTATCATTGCTTACGGCCGGGGCATGGCTGTCGTCACCGAGACAGGCATGAACACAGAACTCGGTAATATCGCCGAGTTGATCCAGGAAGTTGAGCAGGAACCGACGCCGCTTCAGCGCCGGCTGGGCCAGTTGGGCAAAACATTGGCCTGGGCGGCGATGGGCATCATCGCCGTCGTTGTCGTGCTTGGGCTGCTGCGCGGCGAGGAGTTGGAACTGCTCTTCCTTACCGGCATCAGCATGGCCGTCGCGGCCGTGCCCGAAGGGCTTCCTGCAGTCGTTGCCATCACCCTCGCTCTCGGCTCCCAGCGCATGTTAAAACGCCACGCCCTCATTCGCAAGCTGCCGGCCGTAGAGACGCTTGGCTCCGTGACCGTCATATGCTCTGATAAGACGGGCACTTTGACAGAGAACCGGATGACCGTCACCGTCTTGGATGTCGCCGGCCGCGCCCAAGACGTTGAAACATTGATGGACGACGCCGGCCGTATTTATGACGCCGAATTCAGCGCAGACCAGCCGGCGGAGGAACGGACTTTGAGCCTGTTGATCAAGGCCGGCGCGCTGTGTAATGATGCGATTTTGCAGGAGCTTCCCGACGGAAGTGAGCGAATCATCGGTGATCCGACAGAGGGTGCGCTGGTCGTGGCCGCTTCCCGATTTGGTCTCACCAAAAAGGGCCTGGAGGAACGATGGCCGCGCGTTGCAGAAATCCCGTTTAGCTCTGAGCGGAAACGCATGACCACCATCCATGAGGTCAAGGTCAAAGCGGATCGGAACAACGTCCCCTGGCACGGCGCACCGTACGTGGCCTTTTCCAAGGGAGCGGTAGACAGCCTGCTCCAGGTTTCGGATAAGGTCTGGCTGGGTGATGAGGTGGTGCCTTTAGATGATGTGGTGCGGGAACGGATTGTGGCCGCAGACGCGCGTATGGCGCAGCAGGGCCAGCGTGTTCTCGGCGTGGCGTTCCGGCCACTACAGTCGGCTGAACTTGGTCAGGACGCGGATGAATTGGAGGCGCACCACATCATGATTGGCCTGGTGGGGATGATTGATCCGCCCCGGCCGGAAGCCAAAGATGCTGTGGTGAGGGCGCGCACTGCCGGCATTCGCCCGGTGATGATCACCGGCGACCATCCCCTCACGGCCTTGCATATTGCCCAAAAGCTGACCATTGCTGATGGCGGCCGCAGCCTGACGGGGTATGAGCTATCACAAATGAGCCTGGCTGAGTTAGAAGCGCAGGTAGAGGATGTGTCCGTGTATGCCCGCGTTTCGCCGGAGCATAAGCTGAACATTGTTGAGGCGTTGCAGGACAAGGGTGAGATTGTGGCTATGACGGGTGACGGCGTGAACGATGCGCCAGCATTGAAACGAGCCGACATCGGCGTGGCCATGGGCGTCACCGGAACGGATGTCTCTAAAGAAGCGGCCGATATGGTGCTGCTGGATGACAACTTTGCCACCATCGTCGCGGCCGTGGAAGAAGGGCGGGTCATCTTCGACAACATCCGCAAGTTCATCAAATATACACTCTCCAGCAACACCGGCGAATTGATTGTGATGTTAGTCGCCCCCTTTCTGGGCATGCCGCTGCCGCTGGTGCCGCTGCAAATTCTGTGGATTAATCTGGTGACAGACGGCTTGCCGGGTCTGGCATTGGCAGTAGAGTCCAGCGAACCGGGCATCATGAAACGGGATCCATTTCATCCCAAAGAGAGCATTTTCAGCCGGGGGATGGGCCAACGAATTTTATGGATTGGCTTGCTGATGGGTGTTGTTTCGCTTGGGATTGGCTATGCTTATTGGCGCGTGGATCCGAATGGCCCCTGGCAAACCATCACCTTTACTACGCTGACCCTGGCGCAGATGGGCAACGCCCTGGCTATTCGTTCAAATCGGGAGTCACTCTTCTCTATCGGCCTCTTTTCCAACCAGCTGATGGTGATTGCGGTGGGGCTCACGTTCGTGCTGCAATTGGCGCTCATTTACGTGCCGTTTTTACAAACCTTTTTCAGGACCACAGCTCTTTCTATCCGGGATTTAACTGCAAGTCTAATCGCCAGCGCCGCGATTTTTGTGGCGGTAGAGTTAGAAAAATGGGTGCGCCGCCGGCGCGCTGTCCTGGATTGAGTTGTCCGCTTTAATGATCAGGGGACTTTTTCCCATTTGATCTTTTGTACCAGGCCCCAATCGAATGCGTGCAGTTGATCAGGGCCGAGCGAGAGGAGCGTGGTGTGAATCGTTTCGACATTGTGACGAAAGGCGGCAATATCTACCCCGCGGCAGGTATCGGGTAGGGGAGCCAACCATTGGCGCACGCGCAGCAGCATTTTCATTGCGCCACGATAATTGTTTCGGCGCACCTGGTAGAGTGCGATTCCCACCTGAAGAATACTGCGGTATAGGCCACGTCCCTGGCTGGTATCCTGCCGCCACGCGGCTTCCAGATCGTCGTGACACCGGTAATATTCCCCTTGATTGAATAATTCGATGCCGCGTTCGGCCAGATCCGCCAGCGGCTTCTGGCAGGCGTTTTCTACCGCGGCATGATCTTGAATGCGGGCGTACTGGGTCAGCAGCTCCGGCATCTTCGCAGCAAACCGGGATCGGGGAAACACAGCATCCGCGCCAATGCGCTTCGCCTCGTTGATCATGTCGGCGTTTACGTGAGGCCCAAAACAAAGAATGGGAATTCGGCGAGTGGCAGGAGAGGATTTCAGGATGGGGATCCATTGTTGCCAGGGAACGGCTTCATTGGCCAGGTCAAACAACATCAAGGCCGGCTGCCACCTGGTGACTTCCTGGAATAGCTTGCCCGCGATGCCGTGCAATGCCTCGCCCGGCGCTTCGGGGGAAGTATCGGATTTTGTGACAACACCCAATTCAGATTTGCTTGCCACCCACCTCGCCTGGAAGCCAAGGTGCTGCGCTGTGCTTCCGATTCGCGCTCCGAACATGAGATCGGCCACAAATGCGACGATGAGGGGGGTGGATTCCGCTGTCATTTTCATAATCATGATTGTAACAGAAAGTGTGTTGTGCATGATCCAGATTTGGAAATTGCCGCCCGCGTTACTTCTTGCGGAGTTCGGCGACTAAACAGATAAGTGGCTTTGGTGGCTACCGGCATTGCTTGTCTCTTCGCTGCCCCCAGGTAACCAGGAAAAGCCATATTTGGGAAGCAGAGAGAGGTGAATTCAGAAGATGATACGCCGCCAAGCTGAGTTCAGTCTGACGCGCTACTTTACGGCCACTTCGGCCGTTGTCATTCTCCTTGCCGCATTGGGCGTTTCCCTCATCTTCAGCCGGCTGGCGCGCCAGCAAATGATTGAAGAAAGTGAAGATGACGCGGTTTCGTTGGCCGGCGAACTGGAACAGCTTATCAAGCCGACGTTCATTGCTCTCCTGGCCAGTGATGGGAATTCAGACGACGCAGTCTTGCGCCGCGATCTCAAGAGCCAACTCCAGCTTTACCATGAGAGATGGGATGTGTTTCTGGTTGTGCTGCATGATGCCGAAGGCAACGCCATCTTCAGCGACGCGGTTGAAAATCACCAATCCCCCAGCGACCGTCGAGGTATTGAGAAAGCGTTAGGCGGCCAAGTTTGGTCTGAATTTGAAACCGGCGCTCAACATTTGCAGGCGTATTTTTCGAGGCCGGTACCCGATCACCTGGTTGAGACATATGCGCCCATTTACTCCCCAGATGGACAGGAAGTGATTGGCGTCCTGGAATTGTATCGGGATGTTCGCACGGATTATGAGCGGGCCATTCGGGTGCAGTTCACTGCCCTGGCGGCCGTAGTGGCGGCGCTGGCTGGTTTGTTTACTGTGCTGGCGTTGATCGTCCGGTATGGCGACCATTTGCTCAAGCAAACCGGTTCGCGCTTTAGCAACATCCTGGCAACTTCCAGTGACGCCATCATCTGTACAGACGGTTCCGGCCGTATTACCCTTTGGAATGAGGCTGCAACGCGTTTGTTTGGATATACCTCTGAGGAAATGCTGGGCCAGTCTTATCAAGGATTAGTTGCGCCGGAAGCGCGGCATCGACTCCCGCTTCCTGACCTGAAACCTGTGAAGAGAACGAGACGCGCTCCTATTGTTTCTACGGCCGTGCGCCGTGACGGCACAGCCATTCCTGTAGAGATCAGCGTTTCCACCTATCGCAGCGACTCGGTGCTGGAATACTCGGCCGTCATTCGTGACATCACCAAGCGGCAAAAAGCGGAACTGGAAATCGGCCGCCGTATCGAGGAATTGACGATTCTGAGCGCGGTCGCTGCGGCCGTGAACCGGGCGCCCGACCTGAGCCAGGTCTTGACCTCAGCTGTGAATGAGCTGGAACGGGCGCTGGGCCTGCCCTATGCGGAAGTCTGGCTGATGGAGAAGGAAGCGGGAGAATTGCGGCCGTTCATGCGGTATGGGTTCCCTGACGATGCCAGCGTGACCGGGTTTGTAATTCGTGAAGGATTGCCGGGAATCGTGGCAGAAACGGGTCATATCTCGTTGATGCAGGACATGGTATCGGACCCCTATTTTGTAGATGAAACGGGTGAACGCCATCACCTACAGACAGCATTGGGCATTCCCCTGATGGCCCAGGATCAACTGGTGGGCGTACTCAACTTGTTCAGCGATGACCCGACGCGCTTTACCCCCGGCATTATTTCAGCCCTGACCACAGTGGGCAATCTGGTGGGGACGGCCGTCGAGCGGGCGCGGCTGTATGAGAGTACCATTGAGCAGGCGGACGAATTAAGCAGTTTGAACCAGGCGCTGAAAGACCACGCTACCATGCTGGAAGAGCGGGTGGCGGAACGCACGGCCGAATTGCAGGTAGCTCTGAAAAAGGCACAAGAATCGGACCGGCTGAAATCTGAATTCGTTTCCAACATCAATCATGAAATGCGCACACCCCTTTCCAGTATCAAGCTGGCATTTGATCTGTTATCCCGCTTGCCGCCCGATCGCTGGGATGAGTACCTGGAGATGGTGCGCCGAGAAATGGAGCGGTTAGAGCATCTCATCAACGACCTGCTGCACCTGTCTCGCCTCGATCTGCAGAAAGCAGAACCGCAAATGGTTGAGGTTGACATCAATGCGCTTTTGTCTACCCTGACCGGTGATCGGGCAGCGCTCATCGAAAGCCGCCGCCTGTCGCTGGAAGTATCATGGGCGAAAGAGCTGCCTAAAGCCTGGGCAGACCCGGCGATGGTGACCCAGGTGGCAACGAATCTGTTAACGAATGCGATGAACTATACGCCGCCTGGGGGCACGATCAAGGTGAGAACAGCCCCGCGGATGATTGGTGGTGAACGATGGGTTTCCTTCTCCGTGAGTGATACTGGCCACGGCATCCATCCGGAGGATCTGCCGCATTTGTTTGAACGGTTCTACCGCGGCCGTGTAGGGAAGACGACCAGCGCGCCTGGCACGGGCCTGGGTCTGGCAATCGTCAAGGAAATCCTGGGCCTCCACAATGGGGGAATTGAGGTACGCAGCGAGCCGGAACGCGGTACGACATTTGTCGTGTGGATTCCTTCGGTCGGGGTCGGCGGGTGTGGAAAGGGGGCTGGCAGCGACGGGCATCAGCAGATGGCGCGCGCATCCTCCGCCGCAACTGGCTAAGTTCAAACGGCCGCCAACAATGGCCCCAGTAATTCTCGGAGCGTCTGATACGAGAAGTGTTCTCTCCCTAACGCAAAATTATGCGTCACTGCCTCTTGGGTTGATTCTGGGTAATGAAGCCACGCCCGGACTCGCTCAACTGCTTGCTCTGTTATCTTCCCGTCGATTTCAACAAATTTGAAGCCAAGCGGCCCAATGTCTTCCTGGTACACTGGATAACGGTTCACCACGGCTGGTTTTTGGAAGTAAACGGTCTCAATAAGGGCATTCCCAAATCCCTCATACAGGCTGGGGTAAGTAACGAAGTCAGCATGGGGGTAGGTATCCCAAAGGGCGTAGATTTTACGGCCGTCATCTGTCATGCCTCGGACATCATCCACTCGATCTGCCACATAGCGAAAATCAACTCCCCGGTGCGCCGCTAAATTCTGGAGATGCTGCAGATACCCCATTCCCTCATCTCCCGCCTGATGAGTGATGATCAGCTTGGCGCGGGGGTCCTCAAGCCGGGCTATCAACTCAATCGCCAGTTCAATCCCTTTGCGCGGCACGACCCGCGTCGGTTGGAGAATGAGCCAATCCTTTTCGCGGAGGCCAATCGCCTGCCGGAAATCAGCATTATAGTCGTCTATGCCCGGCGGGGGCGTATCGAAATCAAAGACATTGGGAATGAGAATGCTTTCCAGCCCACGCCGTGTGTGAAGGTCTCGCTGCGCGGCAGAGTTGATGACTGCGTGCTGCAAATTAGGCAGGGCCGGCGGGAAGTAAGTGTCTAGAAAATCGGGGATGCAGGTTGCAGCAAACCGTTCTCGTTCCCAGTAAAAATCATGGTTGTGGGCCAATGCGGGCAGACCCGTCTCTTGCAACACATGGGTGATTGCCTGGGCTAGAGGTAATTGCATGGGGATGGCGAAGGCGTTTTGCACAATGAGGTACTCGATCTGAAAATCGGTGATGAACCGGCGAATTGGGTTTTCCAATTGTCGAGCGCGCCTTTCGATGTCGCGGATCAGCTCTTTGCCTTCTGATTCTTGTTCGACAAAGGTCCGGTCCCCCAATGTTACGGCCACAGGGTCCCAAAAATGTAATTCTGGGGCTTCCAGGCCGGGCACATTATCGTCCAGTTCCCCGGCGCAATAGAAAACCTGGTGGCCCATCAGGTGCAGTACGGCCGCCATTTTGGCTGTTTCCAGCGAGACGCCATCTGTTCCGGCCAGCCGGGTTGAGACAAAGCCGATATTCATAGGATTTGAGTTGGAGAGCAGGGGGCCATCATGGTTCTTTTTCCAGCCATAAGATTCCGTATGGCTTGATGACCAGGGAGAGTATATCACCGGTGGATTGATATTTCGCGCCGTCTAAGAGATTTGAAAATGCGCCTTTCAGGTTTAGTTTGAGCCGGTGAGGCTGGCTGCTGACATTGTGCAGACATAGCACTGCCGAACGGCCGTCCGGCGAGCGGCGCTGCAAGGCAAACACAGATTCACAGATGAAGAGAACCCGCTGTTCACCTTGGGGATGGAACGCAGCATGCGTTGTACGTTGGCGCAGCAAATTGGCATAGCCGGAAAAAACATGGCGCCGCAATGATAGTGAGTCATCCAGCTCTTGTTCCAGTTGGCTGCGGTGTAGCTTTTGCCGGTTGATGGTGCGGCGGCGGCCGCTGTGCTGGACACCTTCCGGCCACCCCCTTGATCCAAAGAGGCTGTGGAAGTAAATGCCGGGCACGCCGCGCAAGGCTAACATGATTGCTTGTGAGGCGAGAAATCGTTGGGCGATCAGCGCAACTGGAGAGTGGGGGAAATCAGGATCGCCCAGCGCATCGAGATAGTTGATATTGAGTTCGTACACGCTTTGAGAGCCGTCCGGTTGGCTTCGGTACGAGACAAAGCCGCCCAATGCCTGCACGCGCTCGACCATGTCATGAACGGCCGCGTCGCTTAAAATCCCACGGGCTGGGGTCACGCCAATGCCGTCATGTGAGGCCAAAAAGTTGAAGAAGGTGACTTGATCGGAAGGTAAAGTGAGGCTGTCCGCCCAGCCGGATAGAGCTGTGGCGTCTCCCGTGTGAAAGGTGTGCAGGGTGAGCGGCGGCAGTGAGAAATTGTAGACCATTTGCGCCTCATTGTGCCCATCCCCAAAGTAAGAGACGTTCTCCTCGTGAGGCACATTCGTTTCGGTGATGACTACCACGCCGGGCGCGACGGCGTCCAAAACCGCGCGAAATAATTGTATGACATGATGGGTCTGGGGCAAATGAATACAGGGGGTGCCAATTTCCTTCCACAAGTAGGCAATGGCATCCAGACGGATGAATTCCGCTCCCTTATTCACATAAAAGAGCAGGGTTTCAATGATGGATAGTAAAACGTCCGGACAGGCGTAGTTGAGGTCAATTTGGTCGCTGCTGAACGTGGTCCAGACGAGTTTCTCGCCCGCGGCCGTCGTCACCGGCGTCAACAAAGGCAGCGCCCGGGGGCGAAATACTTGTGACAGGTCTGTACCCGGTTCCACCACCAAAAAATAGTTGCGGTATTGTGCTTCATCCCGCAAGAACCCGCGAAACCAAACGCTCTTGGCTGAAATGTGATTGATCACGGCGTCAAACATCAGCCGAAATCGACGGCCGATGGCGGAAACGTCGGCCCATGATCCTAATTCCGGATTCACCGCCTTGTAATCAACGACGGAGAAGCCATCGTCGGAAGAGTAGGGGTAAAAAGGGAGCAGGTGGACTGTGCTGACAACGCCCGCGGCGTATTTTGTCAGAAATTCAGACAATGACCGCAAGGGCGGCGCTTCTTCGGAGCGTACCATGTCGCCGTAAGTGATTAAAACGGCGTCTCTCTCCGTGACACGAGTGGCTGGCGGATCGCCTAAGTGGGGATGTCGCCGGCGGAAGCGTGACAGAATAATATCAAGCCGCTGATAAATTTTGGGGGCCTGTCCATCTCCGTACAGGAAGGCCAGGTGATTGTAAATCGCCTCATCCATGGTTCCTCGTTGCTTGGCCGAACTGAATGAAGGATTATAAACGGTTCACTGTGAGTGACCAGCAATCCCGGCCGGCATGAATCACGCCTCCATCAACCTGGGGCTGCATTATCCCTTCACCCCGCCTGCTGATAATCCCTCCGCAAGGTACCGTTCTAAAGCCAGGAAAAGCACCATGATGGGCACAGTCATGATGGTCGAAGCTGCCATCACCACGTGGGGCCTGGGCGAAGAGTTGTTCCAGATTGCGTTGACTGGGGGACAGCATGTCCAATAATGGAATAATGTCATGGGCTATTCTGCTTCCATTGGCATCGTTTGGCGTAGTTCGTCAGGTAATGTTGTGTCGCGCATAAGCACGGCCATGAGTTCAGGCCATTGATGAGCAAATTCAAAATAACGCGGAGCCTGATCGATTGCATGATGTTGAGCGGCTGTGAGGATAACCTCAAGATCGCCGAAGTGAGCGACCATCTCCGGTGTTGTTGCCATTTGTAAAGCTTGGCACGCCTGGGTCATAAGATCTTCTTCAAGAAAACGGCCCGGATAGGGATAAAACGCTTCCGGAGTCAGATTGCCCAGCCGTAGCTTTTCCCGCTCATACACAAACCGGATTACATCTTGCCGCAGCTTGCCGTAAGCGGGTGATTCATAGTGACGCGGGGGGAGATGAGTAATCGTCAAGCGTGGATCAAAATGAAATGATTGACCGGCGAGTCGGGCATTTATCACGTAGTCAATATCCTCTCCTCGGGTAATGCTAGGATCAAATCCTACCTGGGTGAACAATTGGCGATGGAACACCATATTGCCTCCCAGAGCCATTGGCGTTTCTGCCAGTTGATCTTGTTGATTCAGCAGTCCATACATTGTCTGATTCATGAAGAAAGGCTTGTCGGCGAAAATATTGCCTGTTTGAGGCGCCTCTGGCAGATAAGCATTTCCTTCGGCATCCAGGTATGGCCCGGCAATACCGGTGATGCGTTGTCCTTTTAAAAATTTTCCAACCCATGCCACAGCCCGACGTACATAGTCTGGGGCTATGACCTCATCATCGTCCAAGGCGATGATGACCTCAGCCCCCAAAGTGGCCGGAACCAATAATTGCATATTACGCACGGCCGCGTAACCATGCATACCGGCAACTTGAGCGTCAAATCCATGTATCCGAAGGTGACTATCAATCAACCGGGCTGTAGCTGCATCTGCCAATGCCAGTTTGAGCCGGTTACAGTAAGGCAGAAGCAAATTTCTGACTTGCACTGTCGCCGTTTTTTCATATTGTGGTTCAACGGTTGAAACCAGGATCAACACGGAAAAGTCGGGCGCATTCTCCTGTTGTGTCAGGCTTTCCAGCAAGCGGGGTAAGGTACTCTGGCCGTCAAGTGGGGTAGGGTGGTCGTATACGGCCGTTTCCGCAGGTCCCCAGTAAGTAGGAATGACGATGCAAATAGGCGGAGTTGGTGATTTCATCAAGTAGGTGACAGCCAAGACTCTGTTGCGCCGGTTATCCTTTGACGCCACCGGCTGACAATCCCTCTGCCAGGTAGCGTTCAAGACCAAGAAATAGGATCAAGATAGGGATGGTCATGATGGTCGAGGCGGCCATGACAACATGCGGACGCGGCGTAGGCTGGTTCCAAATGAAGTTAATCTTGATCGGCATTGTGTACATGTTATGGTCATTCATGAATACAATGGCATATAAAAACTCGTTCCAGGCGATCATCAACGTGTAGATCGTGACCGAAACAAGCGCGGGAACCGCAAGGGGCAAGGTGATGCGCCAGAAGACGCCCATGCGGCTGCAGCCATCAATTAGTCCGGCTTGCTCGATTTCGTGGGGGATAGTGCGGAAGTAGTTGGTGAGCATATACAGAGCGACAGGCAAGGTTTGCGCCAAATAGGTGATGATCAGTATGACCAGGTTATCTTGTACGTCGAAGCCAAGCCTGTCTCCAATTTGCGCCAGCATTGCAAATAGCGGGATAATGAGCAAAACGCCTGGAAACAGGTAGATGAGCAGTACGCTGTTGATGAGAAGCTCCTTACCCCGAAACCGAAGCCGCGCAATAGCATAAGAGCCAAGTGTGGAGAGGATGACTGCGACAAAGGCCGTGGGAACGGAAACTTTGACCGTATTGATAATGCTCCTGCCAAAATTCTGGAAGCTCGGGTGATTGGGATCGAAGAGTTCTTCGAAGGCTTCCGTATTCAGCGCACTGGGGATAAAGACCGGCTTGAATCCGGCGGTCTGAATTCGGCGTCCCCCAATTTCAGCATAAGTTTTGAATGATGAGCTGGCCATCCAGTAGAAGGGAAACAGGATGCCGGTCAGGAAAAACGTCAGTACGATGGCAAAAACAAAGCGGGGTAGTGTGATCCAGTTTGCAAGATGGCCGATGAAATTTCGCGGGCGGTGGTTCTGGGGCGTGGAAGTCATACCGTTCTCCATTCTATTCATCAACGTTTTTCATAACAACACGAATGTAGACAGCCATGAAAACTACCAATACCGTTAATAAAATCATTGCTGTGGCCGCGCCGCGGCCGAAGTCAAACATGTTGAAACTAAATTGATAGGTAAGCACCGGCAATACATTTGTGCCGAAACTGCCGCCGGTAAGCAGGAAGATGTCGTCGAACTTGTTGAAAGTCCACATCAGCCGTAGTAGAAAGATTGCGCCAAGTACGTAACGCAGCTCAGGCAGGGTCACGTTCCGGAATTTTTGCCAGGTGTTTGCGCCGTCTACCTCGGCAGCTTCATACAAGGTGGTGTCTACAGCCTGCAGACGCGCCAGAATCATCAACATGGCAAAAGGGAAATAGCGCCAGGCTTCGAACAGGATCACGATACCGAGCGCCAGGCCGCGCGAGGCCAGATAGAGCTTTGGCTCGTCGATCACTCCAAGGGTTGTCAGAAGGTAATTCAGAACGCCTGACGGGCGCGGATCCAAAATCCAGCGCCAAACGAAAACCACGCTGACGATAGGCGCGACGTAAGGAAAGAGGAAAACGGCGCGCGTAAGCCCCCGGCCGCGGAAAGGGCGGTTGAGTAATAGCGCCGCGGCCAGGCCAACAAGCAGAGTCAGGATAGTTGCGCTGAATGAGTAAACCACGCTGGTAACCGCCGCACCCCAGCTTTGCAGCCCTTGAAATTTGAATGCGAAATCATTGAACACTTTGCGGTAATTTTCCAGGCCCACAAAAGGCGCGTTGAACACATCGTTTAGATTGTGCAGTCCGATGTCGCGAAAACTGATCCAGACGCTAAAAAATGCAGGGAACGCCACCAGCCCGAAGACGATCGCAACTGTGGGCAAGATGAGCAGCCAGGCCAGGCGCGTTTCACGGGATTTCAGCGAGTTCCACCGTGCTAGTTTAGTAGAAGTGTTCATGTGGTGTGTCCATATCCAGAACAGACCCTAAGGGTTTCGAAACCCTTAGGGTCTGTTAGATATTAGATATTAGTTATTATTCGCTCCGCTCTGCGAGCAGCGCCTCAACCTGCTCTTGGAGCCAGGCGGCTCCGGTTTCAGGCGTCATGGTTCCTTCCAGCGCGATGTTGCTGACAACCTTCGGAATCAGCAGCCGACCTTCGATATCGCCGATTACAGCACGCTGTGTAGCGTCGTAATCCGGGCGGAAGAGCCAGCGCTGCATCGTATCATAGCCGCCAGCGATTTGTTCCAGAGTTTCCTCGGAGTAGTAGGCGAAGTAGTCGCTGCTTTCCTTCCAGCCATCCACCGCGCTCTTCAGCACGGGCACTTTGCCGAAGGATGCCAGCGCCAGGATATCCTGATAGTTTTCTCCGGTGAGGAAGTGTTGTACAACGGCCTGTGCTTCGGGATCAGCGCCCACCGGGATGCCTAAAGTGACCAACTGTCCATAGGAAGCCGAGCCGTTGGGGCCGACCATCTCAGGCGCGAAGCCGGTCTTGAGCGCCAGGTCTTCCACGGCGATATCAACCTGTCCGCCGCCTTCCAAACCGGAGCCGTCTACCAGATCGTCCATGATATAGGTGCTGTAGAACAACATGCCGGCAGCGTCTAGCTCAAAGTTCTCGCGCGCGCTGCGCCAGAAATTGGGGCCAGGGGCCGCGCAATCCTGCAAGCCGGTGTAGAATTCCAGCGCCTCGATCATTTCGGGGGTGTTCATCGTCACGTTGCCATCGGCGTCGAAAGGCCAGGCATTGTTAGACATGGCGACCTGTTCGAAAACCTGCTGTACGTAGTTCTGGCTGGGGTCGCTGGCGAGTGTAACCCCGTACAGCATATTGCCGTTGCCGGGGAAGGCTTCGCAAGCGGCTCGGATTGCTTCCCAGGTAGTGGGTGGTTCGAGACCCAGCGAATCCAATACATCGGCGCGGTACCAGATGGCCTGGATCCAGCCGTCAAAGGGCACAGCAGCGTATTTTCCTGTGGCGGGGTCGGTGACCATTGCCAATGGGCCGGCGCGGAAGTCATCTTCGCCAATGCTGGCGATCACCGCTTCAGCAGCATCCTGATCCAGGACACCATCGGCGGAGAAGGCTGCCACGCGCTCGATGCCCATGCGAATAATGTCCGGCAGGCGATTGGCGGCCGCGGCTGTGGCGATGCGCTGCGAGATAGTTGCTTCGTCGATGGGTGTGATGCGGATTTCGATGTCTGGGTTTTCGGCCATGAAGCGTGCGGCTACTTCTTCATACTTTAGCACGCGTTCTTCCTGGTTGTCCGTGATCCAGAAATCGATGACGGTCTTCTCGGTTGGTTCGGCGGGTACTTCAACTTCAACCATGCGGGTGACTTCAACCTGTTCGGTGACAACTTCGCCTTCAACGACGCGGGTCACTTCAATTTGCTCGGTGATGGTTTCAGTCACCGTTTCGGTCACGACGCGAGTCACCTCAACTGTCTGCGGTTGGCAAGCGACGAGGGCCAATGCCAGAGCGAGTAGGGCTAACAGATAAAGCGATACCTTTCTCATTTTCTTCAAATCTCCTTTAATAGGTAATTGGTTGTGCCGACGATTATTTACTGTTGATGATAAAAAATGTATTTTTGTCAGTCGGTGTCCTCACCTCCTTGGGATCAGGGTATGGTTGAACCGCTTGATTCACGGATAATCAGGGTGGGGGTTAGCAGGGAGTGGGGGTTCTGGGGGGTACGGCCGTTCACAATATCAATCAACATAGCGCAAGTCTGGCGCCCGATAACGTAAATGGGTTGGTGGATGGTTGTGAGTGGGGGGGTGATGTAGGCGGCGAGGGGGATGTTGTCGAAGCCGCCAACGGCAATATCCTTACCAACTTGTAGACCATGGCGTTGGATGCGATTAATGGCACCGATAGCCATCAAGTCATTTCCACCAATGATCGCAGTCAGAGGCGGGTCTAAAGTTAGTAAGGATTTGGCTATCTCAGCGCCTCCTCGCTGCGTCATGTCCCCTTCCATCACCCAGCTGGGATGCACTTCCAGGCCGTTGTCAGCCATGGTTTCGTAGTAGCCCTGCAATCGGTGACGGCCGAACATTAGTCCAGGAGGTGGCGCGATGAATCCGATGCGCCGGTGCCCGAGGTCAATGAAATGCTGCACCAATAGACGCATACCGGCAACGCCATCCTCGTCCACATAGGGAAACTCCAGGTCATCGCTGGTGCGGCCGAAGGCTACGAACGGAAACCTATTTTCGCATAGAAGCCTTATTCGAGCGTCGTCTTCACGGGTACGGACGACAATCAACCCATCTACCCAGCCTCGTCGCACCGCCCGCTCGTAAGCCTTTCGCTCCCCCTCACTGTCTGGGGCGTGAGTGGAAACGAGCAGATCGAAGTCATGATCGGCCGCCTCGTTGCCAATGCCGGCAATGAACTCGCTGAAGAATGGATCAGCGAAGCGCGGGCCGGACGTGGGCATGATGAAGCCAAGGGTGTCTGTGCGTTGTTTCTTGAGTCGGCGGGCTGTCAAATTGGGGGAGTAACCGAGGCGATCAGCAAGTTCCTGGATGCGCTGGCGTGTATCGGCCGCCACATCATCATAACCAGCAAGCGCGCGTGAAACAGTGGTGATCGAAAGTCCCGCTTCGCGGGCGATATCCTTAAGCGTTACTGGCATACATTGCCCCTGGGTAGTGGTCTCGGAGTGAACGACCACGCCAATGAGGTATCACACAGGCTTTCCAAAACGTTTCGGTTACTAAATCAGTATAATCCGAAACGTTTCGGGTGTCAACTTGATTTCCTGCCGCGGAACCGTTGACCAATCCCTCTCCTTGACATATAATTTTTCTGAATCTAATGTCAGGGGCATCCGGCTGCTGCCTTGATCTTCCCTGGATTGCATGAATGAATTAATGACAGACGGATCTTTTCTCCCGATACCTGAAATTGAATGGGCTTGCCTGGGCCTTAAAGCGGGGTGGTGGTCTTGACCGAAGCCAGTCCGGACTTGCCTGACCCCGACCAATGGCCAGCCGGCCAAATCCGACTTTTCCAAAATTGGCGTGAGCGCATCTTTTTTTTACTGCCTGCCGGTTTGGTGGGTTTATGTTTGCTCGCCTGTACGGGTCTTGCCGCATGCGTGCATATCCCCCTACAAAATAATGGGCTTCCGCCATACTGTGTGCCCCTTGCAATGTAAGGCTGCCAGCTTACCGCCTGTGCGATTCGAAATATAATGTCAACAATCATCCTGGTCATTGCGACTGTTGCCCTAATGATCTTCATCAATGGCCTGTATGTGGCGGCCGAATTTTCTACTGTCTCTGTCCGTAAAACTCGGATCAGTCAGATGGCGGGAAAAGGGAATCGCATGGCACAATGGCTACTCCCTGTTGTGGAAAACAGCGAGTCTCTGGACCGTTACGTAGCCGCTTGCCAGGTGGGCATTACCATCTCGTCGCTGGTGGTTGGAGCTTATGGTCAAAACGTCATTGCCGTTGCGCTGGTTTCCCCGCTTGGGTCTCTCATGGAACGGTCGTCCGGGCTTCTGGCCGGTTTCGGCATCAATGCCTCACCCGCAGCCGCGAAAACTGCTTCCGGGACCGTGGCGGCCGTCCTTGTCTTGCTGCTGATAACGACGCTTCAGGTGGTTTTTGGCGAATTGTTCCCCAAGTCTTTGGCCATTCAGTTCCCGGAAAAAACTGCACTGTCTGTCGTGGTTCCTATGCGTTGGTCGCTTGTGATATTACGACCGTTTATCTCGCTATTTAACGGCAGCGGTAACCTGGTGTTACGCTTGTTGGGCCATCAACCCCGCGCCAAACATGGTCAGGTTCACTCCCCCGGAGAGATTGAACTCCTGGTCAGCGAAAGTCATCTGGGTGGACTGCTCGACGACATCGAGCGGCAAATGCTGCGCAACGCTTTTCGCCTGCGCGACTTGACGGCGCGGCAGGTGATGGTTCACCGGACACGGCTTCTGGCAATGTCAGTGAACAGCAGCATCACCGACATCATGGACAGGGTAATTGAAGCCGGTTATTCCCGCATTCCCATATACGAAGAGTCGATTGACGACATCGTTGGCTTTGTCCATATCAAAGACCTGTTCCGGTTGCATGTGCAGGGCAAGGGCGATTTTAGAGCCACCATCCGCGATGTCGTCTACGTGCCGGAAATGCTGCCAATCGTTGACGTGTGGGAGAAGCTGAACAGCCGGCGCAAGTATTTGGCGATTGTCTTTGATGAATATGGGGGCACGGCCGGTTTGATCACTTTTGAAGACCTGATAGAAGAGATTTTCGGCGAATTGCAGGATGAATTCGACGATGAAGTGGCGCTTATCGCCCGCGACAGACAGGGCCGCATCTACCTTCGCGGCGACCTGTTGGTTTCGGACGTGAATGAATATCTGAAGCTGAACTTGCCCGATGACTCGGCTGATACATTGAGCGGCCTCATCTTCAGCGAGTTAGGACGCACACCTGTGGATGGGGAAGAAGTGTCCATCAACGATACGGTGATTCGAGTGGAAGCAATGGCTGATTTGGGCGTGGCAGAAGTCTCGTTGCTACTGCCGTTGGCGGATCGCATTGCGGCCTACAGCGAATGGGAGGTTGCTGACCATGAGTAAGCCCTTCCTTATTTTCATCGGGATTCCCGGAATGAGCCTATTGATACTTCTGTCAGCCGCGGTCGGCGAATCGCTGCCTGGCATTTCCTCGTTGATTGCGCCGGCGATCATCATCTTGCTGTTGGTGATACTCAATGCCTTCTTTGTGGCGGCCGAATTCTCCATAATCGGCGTCCGCCCGACGCAGTTGGGGCAAATGGCGTCTGATGGGAACAAATTGGCAGGGCGTGTCTTGGGCATCGTTGAAACCCGGCTTAATCAGGATCGGTACATCGCCACCGCTCAGTTAGGCATCACCATGGCCTCGCTGGGTCTGGCAATGTACGGCGAGCCGAAAATTGCCAGCTTTATTGAACCCTTTATTGCCCGCCTCCTCAGCAACGGGCGATGGGCGGCCGTGGCTGAAGGTGTCGGCGGCTTCGTTGCGCTGGGCTTGCTGACCTACCTGCACGTGGTTGTGGGTGAAATGGTTCCTAAATCAGTCGCGTTGTCCGATGCACCGCGCGTCGTGCTCCTGGTGGTGCGGCCGATGCAGTTGGCCCAGGCGATTCTAATCACGCCGGTACGTATCCTGAACCAGATCGGCGTTTTCTTACTGCGCCTGTTACGCATTCCGCCCGCTGAAGGGCACGCCCGGGTACTGTCTCCAGAGGAACTGGAGCTGATCGTCACTGAAAGCGCGGAGGGAGGGCTGCTGAATGAAGACGAAGAGGAAATGATCCGAAATATCTTCGATTTCAGCGAACGGGTCGCGGGACAGGTGATGACGCCGCGGACAAGGGTGCAAGCAGTGCCGCATGATTTGCCCTGGGATGAGCTGCTTCGTCTGGTGACGGAAAGCCGTCACAGCCGCTTTCCGGTTATTGAAGGGGACCTGGATCACGTCATCGGTGTATTACACCTGAAAGACCTGGTGCGGCAGACGCTCAAAGGGCAGGGCGGCTTTGACATACGCCTGATTCTGCGGCCGGCGCCGGCTGTGCCCGAAGATTATCCGGTGGAACGATTGCTGGCCGGATTTAAGCAACAGCGGCTGCATATGGCGATTGTGCTGGATGAGTTCGGCGGCATGGCAGGCATCGTGACGCTGGAAGATTTGGTGGAAGAGATCGTTGGCGAAGTTCGGGACGAATTTGACCTGGAGAAAGAGCCGTACATGCAAATCGCACCCGGCGTCTTAGAGTTAGCTGGCAATTATTTGGTTGATGACCTGGTAGAGAAAGTGTATCTGGGCGAGGAAGAGAAATTACCAGACGTAGAGACGGTGGGAGGGTTGATTGTGACCTGGCTCGGCCGTCCGCCTGAGCGGGGTGATGAGGTCACTTGCGGTCATGTCCGGTTCAGGGTATTAGATGTTGATCGGCGGGCTGTTTCCCGAGTTCGGATTGAATTCCCGGTGCCGGATGAAGAGAACAATGAGGATTGGGGCGGAGCAGATTCAGGTTAATGCCAACATGTATTTCGCTGGAATTTCGAGTGTACCGTGTGGCAATTTATATCATCAAAGGTAGGAGCATAAAGTGGATTTTGTTTTAACGATACATGGATCTGTTCGTTGGTTGGTCGCCCTGGCAGCGATTGCGGTGATTGTGAAGTCAGCGGCCGGTTGGTTAGGGAAGTCAGAGTACACAGCGATAGACGGCCGTTTACTGTCTGGGTTCACCGGATTGTTGGACCTGAACCTGTTATTGGGCCTTGTTCTGTTATTTGGCCTGGGGGGAGGGTTCCCTCAGAATCGGGTCGAACATGCGACGACAATGATACTGGCCATTCTGGTCGGCCACTCCACGGCCGCCTGGCGCAAGTCTGATGACGCGGCTAAAAAGTTCCGTAACAATCTGATCGCCATTTTGGTGGCGTCGTTCCTGGTTCTGTCTGGGGTGACTCGTTTGCGCGGAGGATGGATTTTCTAGCCGACCGAGTAAGGCGTCAGGAATACCTGCTTGAAATTCGAGAGTGGAGATTGGAGAGTGAAGCGAGATTGGTCGTCTCTCACTCTCCAGTCTCCCTCTTTTCGTGACCGAATAACCCGCGGTGTGCGCGTTACAGCCCGTAAATATCGCTAAACTTAGCAGTTACATATTTGATGAAGGCGTGGTGACTCAGCGGCTTTCCTGTGACCCGCTGCACCAACTCACTGGGTGTAAACTTACGGCCGTGCTGGTGGATATTTTCCCGCAGCCAACTGAGTAACGCTGTGGTCTTCCCCTCTGCCATTTCCTCTTCGATGGCAGGATTCTCCGATACGGCCGTGGCGTAAAATTGAGCCGCGTACAAATTACCCAGCGCATAGGTGGGGAAGTAGCCGAATCCGGGCCGTGACCAGTGCACATCCTGCAAGCATCCCAGGCTGTCCGTTGGGGGGACGATGCCGAGAAGCTCTTTCATCTTGTCATTCCATGCCGCCGGCAGGTCAGCCACAGCCAGGTCCCCATTCAACATTGCCTGTTCCAGTTCAAAGCGCAAGATGATGTGGAAGTTGTAGGTCAATTCGTCTGCTTCAACGCGGATGAAAGACGGCTGCACTTTGTTGATCGCCCGGTAAAACGCCTCCGCCAAGTAAGCCCCTAATTGTTCCGGGAAAAGCGATTGCAGTTTGGGGTAATGCGCCCGCCAGAATCCCCGGCTGCGGCCGACGATGTTCTCCATCATGCGCGACTGAGACTCGTGAATGCCCAGCGATGTGCCGCGCGCCAGCGGGGTGCGGGCCAGGCTTTCGTGCGTCCCCTGCTCATACATGGCGTGCCCAGATTCGTGCAGCGTGCCGAACAGTGACGGGCTGAGGAAATCAGGATACCAGCGGGTGGTGATGCGGGCATCGTCCCGGCTGAAGCTGGTGGCAAAAGGGTGAACAACGGTGCCCAGATGGCCGCGGTTAAAATCATAGCCAATTGCTTCGGCGATGTAGCGGGCAAACTGCTTCTGCGTGGCGATGTCAAATGGCTGGTGTAACAGCGAATCGTCCACAGCCTCCGCCTGCGTTTCCACTGCTTCACGCAGAGGAACCAACTCAGCCTTGACCGCGTTGAAGATCTCCCGCACTTCGGCCGTTTTCATATCTTGCTCGTACTTGTCGAGCAGGGCATCATATCGTTCGTCTTCGTATCCGTACAGCTCCGCCAATTCCTGGCAAAGTTCCACGACCTGTTCCATCCACGGCCGAAAATGGGCGAAGTTGTTCTCCGATCGGGCCTTGATCCAGGCATCATGCGCTTTGCCGCTCACTTCACTGGAGCGAACCACGAAATCCGGCGGTATTTTGCGTGCATCTTCATAACTACGGCGTAAAAAGCGTATCAGGCTGGACTCAATTGAGTCGTAAGCAGCTCCGTTGACCTCAGCGGCCGCGCCCTCAATAAGTTCGCCCATCTCATCCGATGTGGACATCGTGTGTGTGAGCCGGCTCAAGGTGGTGATTTGCTGTACACGCGCCGGTGCGCCGGCTTTGGGCATGTTGACTTCACGATCCCAATACAGGACGGCCGTTGCTTTCTGCAGATCGTTGATTTCGTAGACCTTTTCCATCAAGGCCTCATATTTTGCTGGCATTGTCACTCCATGAATATTCAATAAACCGGCTTGGGAGTGTACAAGAAAATTGACGGGGTTCCAAACGCGCTGCGGGGGATTCAGGAGAGGCTCATACTCAGAGCCTGATGGGGAGGAAGGCCAGAGCTTCCATAGCGATCCGGATTGGCATGATGCTGCCTGACAAAGGAGCGCGATACGGCCAATCCAGCACTTCCAGCATGATATAGTCGGCGATGGCCCAAAGGCCAAAGCAGCCGATGGCGAAGAGTAGAATGGCAACGGAAATGCTGAGGAAAAGGCAGCTCTGGGCGCAGCCGACGCTGCGGGTTCGGGACATGCGCCACTCTGGTTGCGGCTCGTCGGTTGGGGGTACGGCCGCTTCTCTCCTGGCGTGGCCGGGGTTGCCCGAGGTGATGACGGGGCCGTTCCCGACGCAGCCGTAAGCAGTGCACCGGTCGCCGTTGGCGTGCCAGCATGGTACATGATGGCGGCTGCCGTCTTCGGGACAGATGACGATCTCGTCGCCGGGCGCCAGCGGGAGTTTGCACAGAGCGCACTCTTCGCCGAGAAAGGGAGAATGTTTGTCAACGAGGGTGGCGCGAATCATCTCAATGCCTACCCAATGCTGATCTGGTCAAGGAGCCACTGCCATAAACGCTGCCATAGACCCGGCCGTCTCAACCGTTCTACTTCTCGCTGCTGCTGGGCTTTGAGCCGCTTGTTGTGATGGGATGCTGCGCGGCCGTTGGGGGAGAGAGGGGGTAAATCCGCGTGCCGAATCTTCAGCGCCGGCTGCACCTCCTTGCCGTACACCAGATACTTATCGTGATCACAACCAAGAATAGCGCACTTACTGCCGCTCTGTTTCCAACACGCTTCGTGGTACATCGTGCCGCACGCCGCGCACGAAACCGGTTGCAGCGCAGCCTCGTCAACGTGGTTTTCTACGGGGCCGGCACAAATGGGGCAGTGCAGGCTGAGGCGGTTGGCTTCGACAATATCTTCGGCCGTGATTTGGATGAGCGGCCGTTCCTGTTCATTCATCACTTTAACTGCCAAAATTCACGGATCATGACCTGCTTAATCCCACTTGAAGCGCCATAACGCCACCACGAAAAATACGACGGCAAACCCCAGCAACGCCTCCAACTCAGGAATAATACGGGCCACACCAAATCCGCGAATCAGCACGTCTTGATAGGCGGTCAAAGCCCAGGCATGCGGAGTGATAAGGCCGATGGTCTGCATGAAATCTGGCATCACAAAGCGGGGCACCATCACACCCCCCAGGGCGGCCATCGTGACCACCAGCAGCGAACCAAGCCCGCCGATCTGTTCTGAGGTCTTGGCCAGGGTAGTGATCAGCAGCCCCAACCCGTTGGCTGCCAACGATGTGGTCAGGGAGATCAAGAATAGAGCATCCAGATGTGGGCCTAACTCCAGCTTGGGTGCGCCGAGCAGGGGCATGATGTAAACACCGACGGCAAACATGAGCCCAATCTGGGCCAGGTTGAGGATCAGGAACGGCGCCAGTTTGCCGAGCAGGAAAGCCGCACGCGAAATGGGCGCTGCCAGTAAGCGGCGGAAAGTCCCCACTTTTTTCTCCTCCAGAATGCTGGTGGCCAAAAGTTGGGAAATAAAGAATACGCCAAACAGGGTATAGCCGGGGATGTTCTGTTGGACAGAATTGGGGAATTGTTCGATCTCCATACCGGCCGGCTGCGTTTGCACGATTTCTATCAGTGACTCGGTATTCCCGCCCCCGGCGGTGCTTTGCAGCGCCAAATCACGAATAGACTTACGGGCTTCGGCCGGCAGCGGCATGCCAGCTGCCTGGTCAATCTGGTCGAGGAACAGATCAATGCCCCGCGGGGCAACGGCCGTCATCATTGCTTGCTGGCTCAATCCGGCTAATGTGCCTTTGATCGGGCCAACGAACTGTGTGGATAAAGCGGGATCAACCACAAGCTCTATTTGCGCGGTCTGCGGCGTCTCGTCTGCTGGCGTGTTGAATGCGCTGTTTAGGAGGGTGTCGCTGAAATCGGCCGGGATGATCACGGCAATATTGCGTTTCTGGTCGGCGATCAACGTTTCGGCCGTAGCGCGTGTTAAGGTTGCGCCATCCCATTCAGTCTCGACAGCAAAACCCTCAACCTCCTGCAGCCCTTCAACGATCTGAGCACCCATTGAACCGCGGTCTTCATTGATAACCAGAACATCAATGGTGTTGTCACCGCCACCCTCATACAATCCGCCCAACGTGAGCGTCATGATGAAAATAAACATCGCCGGCATCAGGAATAACGTCACCATGCCGCCGGTGTCCTTCAGCAGAATTTTGAGATCTTTCCAGGTAATGGCCAGAATCTGTCGAATCATTGTGGTCCTCTTGAAAATGGTGGAATTGCCCCATCGAATGTCAATCTCGTAACCGCTTGCCGGTTAAATGCAAAAAGACCGTTTCCAGGTTAGGTTCATGAATCTCAAGTGAGGTGATGGAGATGTCGGCTTCATTGAAAAGCTCGATGACGCTGATCAAGACTTGCTGCGCGTGCTGGGCGGTGATTTCCAGTTTGCCGTCTTGCTGCGCTGCGTTTAGTACGTTGGGGAGCTGCTTGACTTTTTCAATGATCGCCTCAGGCATGTTTGGCGGCAAACCGAGGTAGATGACGCCGCCGCCCAACGAATTGATCAACGCCTTTGGCGTATCCAGCGCGATGATCTGCCCTTCATCAACAATCGCCACCCGGTCGCACAAACGCTGGGCTTCCTCCATGTAATGAGTGATGTATATCACCGTCATGCCGCTCTGGTTAAGCGATTCGACGTTTTCAAAGATGAAGTTGCGCGATTGGGGGTCCACGCCGACTGTCGGCTCATCAAGAAACAGTACCTTGGGTTGGTGGAGCAGCCCAGCGGCGATATTAACCCGACGTTTCATGCCTCCGGAAAAGGTCTCAATGGCGTCGTCTGCCCGATCCGACAGGCCAACTATCTCCAGGGCATCGTTTACTCTCCGGCGCAGGTCGGCTCCGTGGAGATCATAGATGCGGCCGAAAAACAACAGGTTATCCCGTGCTGACAGGGTGGGGTACAGGGCCAGGTCTTGGGGCACCAATCCAATTTGCCGCTTGACCTGAGTGGATTGGCGGGTCACATCAAATCCAGCCACCGTGGCACGGCCGTCAGTTGGTTTCAGCAGGCATGCCAGCATTGAAATGGTGGTTGTCTTGCCAGCCCCATTCGGGCCGAGGAATCCGAAGATCTCACCTTGCAGGATGGTAAAACTCACCCCGCGCACCGCAGGTTCTTGGCTGCCGGGGTATTGCTTGACCAGGTTATTCGCTTCGACAATCGTCGTCATTCGCTTCCTCCATTCTTGTGAGCGTCTGGATCATATCCTCCGGTTTAGTATCTTACCAGGCATCGGCTGCCCAGTTGGGCCAGGCGAACTCACATGGCCGAACCCGGGTTTTATCTCGGTTCCAGCAAAAAAAGCCGCATTTCCGCGCCAGCGGGTCCAGCACCAGGGCGGTATGCCACACTTGGGTGAAGAAGTTCTGATGAATGAACTGGTCCATGCCGGATAAGAAGATGCCAAAGCCGGGATGGGTATGATACCAGCCAACCATCACCGCCGTTTCATCGGGATAGCGCTCGGCCAGCCTGTCGTTCACATAGCGCCAGCTTTCTGGCGTGTAGGTGACGCTGGCCCCGTGCATGACGGTGTGCCTGGCCACGATGGTATCAATTACGTGCACCACGTAACGGCCGTCCGGTTGTTTCTCCGGCGGCGGCCCGACCAGGATACCGGCCACCTCCCGATCGAGGCTGCTTAAAGCATGTGCCTGGGCAGCGCGCAGTGCCGGCTCATCAATGAGGATGTCTACGGCCGCCCAGGTCGGATGGCCAGCAGGCAGACGCTGCCCGGCAACCCGCACCCTGGCCTGGCTGGGAATGATGCCGGGCGTGGCGGCCGCGGCCGCTTCCGTTTCTTGCCTCGCTTCCCGTTCTTCGTGAACGGGTTCCGAGTCTGCCACAATCACGGCCCACCCGGCGGCGGCGTCTTCTGCCGGGGCGCTCAGTTTGGCCTCATCATCACCCTTGTCGGTCCGAATTACTGGGCTGGTGACAAGGGCCGCTGTGCTCGTGTCGTCTGGCGTCACGCTGCCAGTAACGGCCGTGTCTGGCGCAAGGAGGACTGCCTGACGGGGCCAGTTTTGCAAAGGCAGCAGCGGTTGGCCGGCGGCATCCAAGACAGTCACCTTGACCTCGGCTTCTTCCACCTTCGCCAGTTCCATCAGCTTGATGGCGCGGTAAGCCTCCCACACCTCCGCCTCCATTTGCTCGGTGAACGCCCCCAAATCGGCCAGCGTGCAGTCACGCAGCCGTTTGACATGGGTCCCGCTGGCAATCGTTTCTGGGGGGGTGAGGGTGAGCGTCGTTGTCGCTTGCCCTGCCATTCCGGGCAAGTTGATGGTGATGACCGCCGCATACGTTTGTTCGCTTGCTTCACTCATACAATTCCAGCCTGAGGGTGCAAAGGTCTGTCTCAACCAGTCGGATATTGTTGCGATCAACCGCCAGCAGCCGCACCTCGTAGGAGGCGGGTGCGAGGCCGGCCGTGTCCCAGAGCGCCAGACGGCCGAGCGGTGTGCCTCTCTGTTTTGCAGCGAGCAGTGTCCAAGTGTCGCCGCCAACCGGGCGCACTTCCACGTGATACCGGGCGGCCGCAGGGTGATCGGCCGTTCCGATGACTTCGACCTTCTCTCCAACCTTGACCTCGCTGGCGACCAGTGGGGCAAGGATGCGAAGACGGGGATCAGGACAGGCGGCGTTGCTGTTTGCCAGCGTCTCATCCGCCAATGTCAGCGCCAGATGTTCCAGTCGGTTGACCCTGCCGTTGAGCGAGACGGCCCAGACAGCGAGCAAAAAAAAGCCCAGAAGCAGGCCGGCCAGCCCGGCAATCAACCCCGGACGGGCCAGAATCGTCTTTGCCGTTGTGTTATTATGGCCATTCCCTGACTCATGTGCCGGCGCACGGCCATTTTCCTCCGCTGCCTTCCACACGTTCGAATGCACAACTCGCCAGGGAACGGCCGAGTCGCTTTCCCCTTCAAGCCGCTCATAAAAACCGGGCAGGGGGGCGATCTTTTGCTCATCCCAGCTGAAGAAGCCGGCCTCTTCCCGCGCCGGGTCTACCACCAGTGCCACATGCCAGGGCAGGGTAAAAGCAGCCGAATGGACGACGACATCATCGCTGGAGAAGAAGACGCCCAGGCCTGGATGGGTGTGGAACCAGCCCACGATGTCCAGTTCCGGGTATTTTGCCGCCCGTTCCTGATTGAGCGAAGCCCAGGAATCGGCCGAGAAGGTGAAATGGATTGGGCCATGATCCCGACTCTCGGCGGGCAGCGCGGCCGTCAACTCAACGAACAGTTGCCCATTATGCCGGAAAGCGTGCCCCAGCAGCGCGCCGCCTAGTTCCGTATCCAGCCGGCTATTGCTGTGGGCGGCAATCTGGCTTAAGGCATCCCGCCCGGCCACAATGTGAACCTGGCCGGGATGGGGTGCGGCGCCATGCAGACGAAGCGCCCTTCGCAAGGGAGGTTGCTGCTCCGGCAGACGCCCTAATTCGACTGCCTGGCCAAGCTGCTGGCGGTTGCGCCCTGGCGATGATTTTGAGGCCTGTTCAGAGGATGTGGATGCCGAAGTCATCTGGTTCTTCCTCCCCAATCACGATGAGGTCTTCCAGAGACTGTCCTTTAAGACTGCGTGTGTCCACCGGGAAGAGGCGTTTGTGTCGCATGGCCCAGGCGGCCGCCCTTGAGTTCATCGGGTCTTTGGGGTCATAGTTCTTGTATTGAACCATCTCGGCCAATGTGATCAGCAGCTCGTCCAGTGTCTTGGCGGGCCACCAGGCCCCGATACAGACCGCGCCTGTGGCGTGTATGTTGGGATGAAAGATGGGCGTTAACCATTTTAGCTGGGGCTGTTTCAGCGGATACCCGGCATGAAGGTAGATGCCTACCTCGTGCGAGTTACGGAAGATGGGTTTGCCCGATGAAGTCACCTTTTCGACGCCCCGGCAGGTGAAGCGAATCAGGTATTTCTCCGGCGGGTCTCCTTCGGCCGTCAATACGTGAATAAGCTCGCTTCGATTGACCAACGATTGAATGTGTTGGTAATCATTGCGCAGCCGCGTTTCGCGAATATCGAAGGACATAGTTTCCTCTCAATTCAATGAGGGTGTAGGGTGGCGGGCAGGGATGAATTCAGTCTGGCCGGCAATCCAGGTAGGTCAGCCGGCCGTGACTTCTGGGAAAAGGCTCAAAATGTCGTCGTTGGCCACGCCGGCATCAGCCAGGGATTCATCCTCAGACAACCGCTTGCCGGATGCGCGATGATCCAGCCGGTACGTAATGGGATTGGCCCCCTGGCTGGTGGGCAGCCCCATCTTGCTCACTAGAGCCGGGATGAGCCGGCGCATCGGAATGTCGTCGGGCAATTCGACCGGGGTCTTCTTTGAACCAGTGGGGTCGTAGATGATTACTTTGATGCTTGCCATTCGTTAAGCCTCCATTTTTAATTAAGCACTACATCTGGTATTACGTGGTTTTGCATATTGAGTTGCGCTGCCCCGTGGGAAGTGACGCACGGTGAAGGGGGCGGATCGCTTGCTCAGATGAATGTCAGGAATGTTTCTCTGTCCCCTGTCAGTTCATAGTAGATTCGCTGCTCGCCGTTGCGTGCGCGAATGATGCTCAATGGTGGAACATCTAGCTGTACCAGCGGCTTGTCGAGGAATGCTTCGTTGCCGGTGATGCGATGGGTCAGTTCTAGTTCGCAGCGGCCGTCACACTCCGGGCAGCGAGAGTCGCTCTCAAACAGCCTGGCCATGCGCTTAAAGACCGGCTTTTCAAATCCGCATTGAGGACAGCGCATGGCCACGACCAGTTCCCCGTTGAACTCAAGCACGGCCGCATCACCCAACTGCGCGCGCGCGGCCGTGAGCAACTCCTGTAAGGTACTCGATTCGGCCGTGAATGTGGGCTGCTCCACGATAGGCTCTAACATGGCATGACTCATACAATTCGGCTTGACCGGGTATTCCGTTGTATAGACATCGTTCGTCAGACCATTGATCATCATAGCCTTACCCGGCTGCACCTCCATCCCATGAATCAGCTTGAGCGCTTCCTGGGTTTGGAACGCGGCAACGATCGAGGCGCTGGTGGGGGTGGTGGGGACCTTCCCTTGCAACAGGTTATCCCGGGCCAGCAGCGGGCAGGAGTAACGCAAGCCAATAATCTGGTAATCGAGATCGGTTAGTGTGCACTCGTAACATGCTCCCCGGCCTGGCCAGAAGACGCGCACGATGCCCATCAATTCCTGAATGGCGCCGTCCACCCATGGCTTGTTGACCGCCCAGCAAAAGCGGTTGATGGAGAGCCGCGCTTCTCGGTTGTCCAGACAGCCGATAATGGCGTCCATGTGGCGAAAGACGCCCAGCCCCATTTCATAGTTGATGTCGCCATGCCAGGTCTTCACCTGTACGTCGGGATTCAACTCTTTGATCCGCTCAGCGGCCGCGTCTACCTTGCGGCGGCCGCGATCCGACGCCCGAAACAAAACCGAGCGGCTGAGGTTGCTGTCCTCGATGGTATCGAAGTCAGCAATGAGAAGACGGCCAACCCCCATAAGCGCCAGGTTCTTCAGCACTTCATTCCCCAATGCCCCTGCGCCGACCACCAGCACGGTCGCACTGCGGACCACTTCTTGCTGCCACCAGCTGATGTAGCCGAACGTATGATACCGATCGCTGTCAGGATCAGTGATGACGAGCGTTTCTGTCATGGGAACTCCTGCGTGTGGTGGAGCGAACTGCCTGGAAATAGTACGTTTTGGGGATATTTAAGCTGCGAAATTTTTGCTGATAATAAGATGGTTTTTTCGGGAAGGTTATAATTTTCTTGTTTGCGAAGGATGTGAAATGATGGAACCGTTTGAGATACATCTTAGCCGCTCCTACAAATCTTTGCTTTGGCTTGTTGGGATATTCACCTTGGGCATTGGCGCACTGGCTATGTGGCTCGCGACAATGTCCTGGCCCAGGATTTTGGATCAGGATGGGATCACCCTACGCAACGGCCGGCGAGTCAGGTGGGAGGCACTGACAGAAGTACGGCCGATCACCGTTGTAGATGCGCGCGGCAGAAGGGTGACGGGCCGTCTGGAGCTTGTCTTTGGTAAGGTAAAGGTGAAAATCGTTCCCCAGTCACTGGCAGAAGGCCAGGCCGTACTCCAGTATGTGAGCCAGATTCTTGGGGAAGATGTGTTTACCGGGTGAATTGGTTTGTGATTTGATTCTGTCATCCATCCGGCCTTTGCTTTTGGAAAAATGGCAGAGTGAATTCAGTGCGGTCGGCGTTGAGGGTGATGGATTTTCGCTCGGTTTCTCCGCCCAGGTCACGCGGCCAGGTTACGTCCACGTCATAGGTCAAGCCGGAGTCAACGCGGACCGGCAGTTCGCACAGGAAACGGCCGTCTCGGTTTGTCGTCCCAGCCACATGGCTGTGAATCCCCTTGCATGTAACGCGGACCTGGAGGCCGAGCAGGCCGGGGCCATCCGGATACTCTTGAGCGATGATGCGAAGCTTCGTCGTGGCGAGGCGTTCCCGGTGACGGCCGAACTTACGCCGTATTGCTTCGGTGAAGCCTGACATCACCGCTGTGGTTGCGGGGCGAGACCCGGCGGCCGTCTGGCCGGATTCAATGTGGATGGGCGGCATCCGCATTGGTGCGGATGAGGCAGGCGGCAGGTCGTTGTTGGTTATGGTGATCGGGTCGCCCTGAAAAACAGGGACAGGCGCGTGTCCCTCAGCCGGATCCACACGCAGCGTTTCCCGCAAAACTTCTGGGTATCGGACGGGAACCGGCGGCCGAAAATGAGGCGGCAGGGGGATGACCGGTTCGGAGGGCGGAAGCGCTTCCAGCGGAATTGGTCCCGCGACGACCGCATCCGGATCGTAGGCCAGTTTGCGGCCGAGCTTGCCGCGCTCGGTCGCTGTACGTTGAACTTGGCGGCGGATGAACTGCGCCGTTCGGCGCAGCAACTGGCCGGCGGGAGTGTATGTACCGGGCGGTGAGGCGGGATCGAGCTGGCTGACAGGATAGCCGTTCTTCCAGGCAAAGGCAGCGGCGGCCAGCGCCGTCCAGGGTATCGGCCCCCGATTCCCAACAGGAGGTATCTGGGCTGCGGCCACGGCCAGCCCTTGTGCTCCTTCATGCTCATCCAGGCCGCTTGTTTCCAGTAAATCCGCCAGCCCCACGCGGAGGGCCGTTTCACGTTCCATCAGTTGCATGAAACTCTTGAGCGTTGGGCCGTCCACGAGATCAGTCGAGCGCAGCAATGCCCTCGCTCGCGAGTCGGTGAACACCTCCGTTCCTGGCCTGTTTTCACCCATGTCTTGCAAGAGCCAGTCGAAGAGACTGTGGGCCAGGCCAAGCACCTGGCCGTCCGTCAATCGTTTGAGAGAGATCTTAGCCATTCAGCACTCCTGAGTCATCGCCACGGGGTAACTCATCCGGGAATCCAAATCTTATCGGCCGTCACCAGTTCCGCCTCAAGCGGCAGTGACAGCTTCTCAGCAGACTTGGTGTAGAAAACAAACCCTTTGTACCCTAACAGGTATTGATAATTCTTGCTGAAAACGCCGCCTGTGGTCATCACAATAAGCGGTTTTTCCACGCGTTCGAGTAATGAAGTGAAGCCGTCCGGTTTCATTTTGACGATTGCGCCGGACGCCTTAACCGCCTGGACGACGGCCGCGGCCGCTGCGGCCGCTCCCGCACCTGCTCCATATGTCATGACTTACCTCCGTATCAGGGCAAACATGCCCTGGGTCTTGATCCAACCTGGAAAATACCAGACGCTCTGGTCATTGGTTTGCCCCAGAAGCCGGTGGGCGGGGCAACGGCACTCGTCGTTGTCTGGCGTCGGACAGTGGCCCATGATGCTTATCAGCAAGTTCAGATCGGACTCATCCACGTAATAGCCGTCGTGATGCCAGGATTCGGAGTCGAGCGAGCCGCGCCGTGATTCCTCATACACGGCCGCACCCCGGAAACCGCATCCGGTACAGCGCACAATTTGGAGTGTGATTTCATCAGAACGGACGTCGGGGGGTAATTCGAGCGCACTGACGATCTTTAGCGAGTCGGCCGTTTCGCAAGATGGGCAGCGGAAGCTCATCTCAGTATCCCCCCACCTTGTCCGACGGCCGGATCAACAGCCACAGAATCAACCCCACAGGCCATGTCATCAAAAGCACGAGCAATGCCACCAGGCAACCCGGCTTACCCCGCCTTTCTGCATCCCAGTACGCCCAGATAACGCTCCAAATAAAGAGCACGAACAGGGGCACAGCAATGCAGATTGCGAAGAAGGTGGCGAGCACACTTCCAAACAGGGATCCGTCGTCCATTGAAAATCCCTTCAATAATGCTACAGAATCAGGCTCATTTCCAAGCCGTGCAACCCTTCCCAGACGTGCATCAACTCTTCCAGGTCAGAGACGGACTCCAGGTCCATTTCCATCGCTTTGCGCAGTTCCGGTTTGTGCAGGTTTCGATCGTGTTGTTTCATCATCGGTTTGACCAGATGGTTGTTGAAATCACGTTTCGCCTTGGTTGCCTCCAACCAGAAGAGACGGCGCAGCCGGGGCATAAGCGCATCATCGTGGAAAAGGTCATCAATGATTTCCCCAAAGATGCGGTTGACCTTGACGGCGATGTCGTCCAGTCTGTCCGCGTAACTGGGTTCCAGGTCGGCTGCGGCCGATCCTTCGCCGAGGAAGCTGATGTCGAAGTCCGGCTCAGACGGCTCATCCAGAATGTTAATTTGAATGGCATCTTCTTCAGCGTGTGAAGCGGCCGATGCCTGGTTGTTGCCGGCGGGCTGGGCATTATGGGCGTTCATCTCTTGCCGTACGGCCTCGACTCCGAACAAAGCCACATTGAGAAGCCGTTCGTTCGAGGCCAGTCCCAATGTTTGCTCACCTGCTTCCAGATGGCGATTCACCGACCGCTCCGGCTTCATCAGCTCATACATGGTGGCCTGACGGCAGACATGGCGAAAGGTGGCGCCGACACGTTCGACCAGCGCCTGATACGCCTCTGCTAGCGGAACAGACTCGGCCGTTACACCAGGAACGGTGTACGTATATGCCTGCTCGTAGCTGGCGCGTTCCAGACGTGAGGCGATCTCGTGAGCTTGCAGCGTGCGTTCCAGTTCCGATGCCATCACTTCAGCCACTTCCGGCATAAAATTGGCGACCGCCTCTTGCATCACCAGCTCAACCTGGAACAGAATGCGCTTGATGGGAATTTCAATGCCGCTGGTGCCCCAGATTAGGTTGTCGTACATGACATCCCGGTCGTCCCAATGCTCCGTCCCGTAGTTGTCCAGTAAGGTTTCGACTTCCCGCTGAATCGCATTCTCGACCATGCCTTTGACGCCGTCCAATGTCGGCCGCAGTAAATCACGGAAGCGGCCATCACTGTTCGTTCTGGCGCTCAATTCCAGCAGCCCGTTGTGAAATGCGCGGGGCAGCTCCTTCTGCTGCCGGAGCAGGACATTTTCGTACCGCTTCTCTTGCAGCTGCTCCCAACTGCTGGAGAAGGGTGGGTGCATCCCCCGCGCAGCCAGCTGCTTCTCATAGTAAAAACGGAGGCTTTGCAAGGCGTTGCGAATGCGGGTTGATGCTTCTCGTAACTGGCCGCGAACGCGCTCGCTTTTGATGAACGTGGTTAAGCTATCGCGCAGCGCCGGCACTTCGCTCAAGTTGAGTAATGCGGCTTTCGTCTCCGGATGGAGCGGGTCATCCTGGTTTTTGTTGCCCAGTTGATCGCTGAATGCCTTGAGCACGCGCTCGGTCTCGCTGGCGAACTCCTGAGGGGCGTTTTCCGGGTCTTGTACGTACAAGGCGGGCGGCGCCATCACCAGAAAATACGGCCGATTGTGCCCCCGATCGCGGTACCGCTCCCAGTAGTTGGGGGCGATGTAGCGGGTTACTTCCTTGACCTCAAGTTCTGCTTCCGGCAGGCTGGAGTTAAGGCGGTCAAATGCCTGCCGCACGTTGCCGCCATTCACAACGAGGAAAATCTTGGCCGCCGCGTCGTCCAGATCACGGCCGCTCAAGCCAAAAAGGCGGTTCTCCCTGACCCAATTGACAGCCGAGAGCGACTTCATCTCATCCACACGCTGACGGCCCGCATCTGTGACCAACACGATCATCGCGTCTTCCCGCTTCATCTCCTCCAGGGTGATCTCCTCATGTAGACGCATGCCGGCTCCCAGACCGGGCACGTCTACAATACGGAGGAAGCCGTTCATCAGAAGGTCTGGCTGGCCTGCCCGCGGATGTATCTTGAAGGTTGCCGACTTGACCAGACGAATCTGGCGCTCATCGCTGCCTTTGAAGCTGTCCTCGCGTAGATGCTTCAGCGACGTTTCGTCGTTTACGGGAAGGCTTCGCGGCGGAGGCGTCCCTGCCTTGTACAGGTCGCTGTGATTCTCGTATGATTGGATGCAGTCAATCAGGATTTCTAGATATTCCATTTGTTCCGTCTTGGCTTCAACCTGGCCCGCTTCCAGCAGACTTTCGATGTCGGCTCTTGCCTGTTCTCGCTCGCCCTTGTTGGTGATGTCGAAGGCGTCAGTTTCGGCGAGTTGGCACAGCCGGAGCACCCGCTCCGCGAATTCATCTTGGCTCCAATAGGTGAGCACCAACGATTCCGCCTCATCATCCTGTGCCTGCTCGATATAGACGATGGTGCCGGTCACGGCCGTCACCGCACCTGTAGGTAGCAGATTGCGGCCGAGCAGCGCATTGATGAGGGTGCTCTTGCCCACGCCTGTGCCGCCAAAGAACACCAGGGTGTAAGTGCGTTGGCTCAAAATTTTCTGCGCTTCTTCGAGGTTAAATTGGGCTTCAGGCACGGCCCGAATCAAGTAGTCGCGTGTATCGTCAATGGCGTGTTGCAGGCTGACCCATTGTTCGACCTGCGCCGGGCTGATGTGGGGGAGTGATTCCAGAGCGGACTTTAGTTCTTCATACTTATCGCTTTTCTTTTTCTGACTCATATCTTTTCCTTCCTTACGACCGGAAATGGCCCAGACAAACAAAATAAGTGCCCGTACACATTTCCCAATACGGTGCAGCTCAGGAAAGGTTGCGACTCCGATTCCCGCTTGTTGATTCGGCCCGCCGGTTATGCTATTCTTACCCTGTGACGCGACGCGTCATGAGAAGCCGGGGCGGTTCCGGCATCTGGCAATGGCGGCCGTCTCGCAACGCAAATGCACCGGACGCGTAATGGGCTGCATAGTCAGAAAAGCGGGAAAGCACTGTCTCTGTTTTTGTCTCTGTCTCATCATGATCAATGGAGTCCTGTATGCGTTTAATCCTGTATCTGGGCAAGGGGGGCGTAGGCAAGACGACCGTGGCCGCAGCCACGGCATTACGCTGCGCTGAACTCGGCTACCGCACCCTGGTAGCCAGCACCGACATCGCCCATAGCCTGGCCGATTCTCTGGACGTGCCCTTGGGGGCTAAGCCGGTTGAAGTGGCGCCGAACCTATGGGCGCAAGAGATCAGCGTCGTGGCGGATATTCACAACTATTGGGGCACGCTTCAGAATTTTGTGTCGGGCCTTATCAGCAGCAACAGCGGCGGTATCAACAATGTCATCGCTGATGAATTGTCCGCTTTTCCCGGAATGGATGAGATCGTGAGTCTGCTGCACATCAATAAGCAGGCAAAAGAACGCCATTTCGAGCGGGTGATCATAGACGCTGCGCCGACGGGCGAAACGATCCGGCTGTTAACCATGCCGGACACATTTCGCTGGTATGCGGGGCACATTTCCCGGTTCGAAGGGGGAGTGGCGAAGCTGTTACGGCCGTTTGCCGGGCGGCTGCTCCAGGGACCGACGGAGGTCCTCGAAGCGTTGAATAAGTTGGATCGGGCCACGGCGGAGTTACGCCAGACGTTGAGCAATCCGGACATCAGCAGCTATCGCGTCGTGTTACAGCCGGAAAAAATGGTCATCCGCGAGGCAGAGCGGGCCATCAGCTATCTGGGCCTGTTCAATTATCCGGTAGATGGGGTGATCATCAATCGCGTCCTGCCGGAATCGGTGGCGACCGGCGAGTTTTACGAAAAGCGGCGCGAACTGCAGCAGCGTTATTTGCAGATGATAGAAAACAACTTCAAGCCGTTACCGCTTTGGCGTGTACCTTATTACGCCGATGAGGTCGTAGGATTGTCGGCTTTATCTCGACTGGCCGAAGATTGTTTCGGCGAAAGGGACCCCGGTCAGATTTTTTACCGGGGCGTCTTGCAGCAGATCACGGAGACGGAAGATGGTATCTACCAGTTGCGTATCCCGCTCCCATTTGTGAATAGCAATAATGTACGCCTGCGAAAGCGCGGTGATGAAATGTTCATCACCATCGGCAACTTCAAGCGGGAGATGATCCTGCCAACCGTACTGGCCCGGAGAAAGGCGAACGGCGGCCGTCTGCGGGATGGCGTGCTCGAAATTGATTTCCTGCCTCTGCCGGAAGCAGAAGGCAACGCCTGAGCATGGCCTGGTTTTGCGCAACCCATGCCGTGTTTGCGCGTACAGAACCCTAGCATCAGTTGAAGGAGCGTTGGAGGGCGTATGCTATATTTGAGGAAAATGCATCCAAAGCTTCGCCCGATTGGAAGAGAACACAAGGTCCTTGCTGTCAAATCTGAAAATCACTCTGGAGGTGAAACAGATGAGTAAAGAAAGCAACGAAGAAATCCCCGTTGAAGAAGAAGCGGCCGGCGAAACGGCCGAAGAGAAGGGGTGGACGGAAGAGTTCACCGTCGCTGCCGATGAACTGGTGGCTTTTGTGAAGAAGCTGGCTCATGAAACCAGCGTGCGCCGCATCGTGATCAAGAACGAACGCAGGCGCATTCACTTTGAGATACCGCTGGCGCTTGGCGTGGCCGGCATTGCCCTTCTCCCTGCTTATTCCGCTCTGGCGCTGATTGCTGCGCTGGTCGCGGACTGCTCTATTCTGGTGGAGCGTGTGGAGGAAAAGACGGAGGAATCGACCGCCTGAGCGGTGACACTCACGAATATCTTGACGATGAAGAAGCCGTGGATGGCCGGTTGTGCTGTCTGCGGTTTCTTGCTGTCTAGGGGGATGGCCGGGCTACCGGGAACGCTTTCCCTTCCTAACTGATGACGCCGGACGGCCGTAAACCACGTTCACCCCTTTGAAACGACCGATCACCCCTTCCAGGGCCGCGATGACCAGCATAAAGAGCAGATCGACGCTGATGGCCATGGTAAAGGCCAGCCCCAGGTGGCTGAACACGAGCGCGGCCGCATTGGCCAGCGAAGCGAAAATCACCCGTTGAATGCCGAGTGCGTACAAGGCGATGGCCACCACAGCCATCACCAGCAGAAACGCCGGCCAGGCGCGGCGGTCGGACCGGCTGGGCATCATGGCGTTGCTGATGGCGAAGAGCAGGTAGAGCCAGACGAAAAAATCGTTGATGTTCACCAATTCGCCGAACGCAATGGCCAGTTCGTCAATGTTGCCGGATTGGATTGCCTGGGTCAGGCTGGGCACGCCAAAGACGCGCAGACTGATCGCCAGGATCACGGCCGTGCCCGACAGCAGTGGCGCCCCCCCGATCAGGCTCTCCCGGATTGGTCCCAGCGAGCGTCCCTTGTAATACTCGACATACCCCAATTGCACTGTCCCGTCCGCCTGCGTCCGCGGCAGCACGGAGAAGGCGCCGGTGCGAACACCGAGAAAGGTTGCCGCCAGCCAATGGCTGAGTTCATGCAGGATCACGCCGGGGAGTAAGACGATGGCGTAGAGGACAACTGCGCGCTGGGGTTTGCCCATGAGCAGCAGGGAGAGGCCGTGCAGATGGGTGTGAATCCAGCGCTGCAAAAGGAGCAATATCGGCAGCGTGAAGGCGAACCAGATGAGGGGTGTCAGGTCCAGACTCATAGGCTGCCTTGCGCCCGCGTCAGCGAGCGTTGGCCACGAGCTGAACGAAGCCCGGCTTAAGGCTGGCGCCGCCGACCAGCGCCCCATCAATGTCGGGGTGGCTCATATACTCGGCGATGTTGTGTTCTTTGACGCTGCCGCCATATTGAATTCGAATCTGTTGAGCGGTTTCCTCACCGAACTGATCAGCAATCGTCCCGCGAACGGTCAGGCCGATGATGTTGCCCGCTTCTACCGCGCTGGCCGACTTACCTGTGCCGATGGCCCAAATGGGTTCGTAAGCGATGATGCATCCGGCTGCCTGTTCGGCCGTCAACCTGGCAAATGCGGCGCGTACCTGGCCGCTGACGAAACTGTGCGTTTCGCCCGCTTCGTTTTGCGTCAGGCTTTCACCCACGCAAATGATGGGTGTGAGGTTGTGGGCGAGGGCTGCCTTGACCTTGCGGTTGACGCTTTCGTCCGTCTCGGCGAAGTAAGCTCGCCGCTCTGAATGGCCCAGGATGACGTACTGGCAAAAGGGGGTGATCATGCCGGGGGCACATTCACCGGTGTAAGCGCCGTGCGATTCATAATGCATGTTCTGCGCGCCGATCCCGATTTTCGTGGCCTTTAGCACCTCGGCCGCGGCGGGGATAGCCAGAAACGGCGGGCAAACCACGATGTCTATGCCGTTGATCCGGTTTAGCCCTGCTCTGATCTCGCGCAAAAAGTCCACGGCTTCAGCGGCCGTCTTATTCATCTTCCAATTGCCGGCAATAATGGGTACACGCATGGGGTCTCCTTCCCACCTAAGAGGCGCTCAGTTCCTTGATTTGTGCTTCGATGCGCAGCAGCAGCCACCGGTCAGGATGGCTTTCCAGGGCAGACTCCAGCGCACGCAGTGCATCTACGTTTTGGCCCAGGCTGATTTGTAATAGGCCCAGTAAATAATATGCGTCTGCCAGGTACGGATTTCCGCTAATAGCAATAAGTTCGTCTGAGATAGCAAGCGCCTGATCCACATTATCTTGCGCGTATTGAATGTATGCTTCGCCGAAGCGAATGGTGATATTGGTTGGCCCATCTGACATGGGTTCCAGCCCATCTATAAACTTCTGCACCCGTTCCTCAGGCTTCTCAGTGAGGATGTATGCCATCATCAACCATTGCTGCATTTTTGTTTCGGTGTTGAACCGCGCCAATCCATCTTCCAATACAAGGATGGCCAATTCCATTTGTTCGGAAGCGAGCAGTTGTTCGGCCGCAAGCAGATATGCTGTCGGCAGCCGGGCGCGGCTGAATGTGTCATGCACCAGACGGCGGGCCTCTTCGGTTTCTCCCTCGTTCAAGTAGGCAAGGGCCAGTTCGGTCCGTATTTTGCCGTCGCGCGGATTGGCCTGGAACAGCGGAAGTAGTTCGCTCACTGGCCGTGCTTCGCCTAACGGAAGCGGGAAGAAGACATCTCGCGGCAGGGCGGTATCGAGAGTAGATTTGGGTTGGGGCGTGTCGCTTGGCTGGGGCGCGGGTGTGAATGTAGGCGGAATGGAGGTAGAGGTAGGGAGCGGCTGTTCGGCGTCCAATGTGGCTGCGGCAACGGCCGTGGCTGTGGCTGCTTCCTCTGCATTGTGTTCTCGTTCCTCCTGCCGGGAGCGAATCACGGCGAAGGCCACGGCCGCGACAAGGGCGATGCCAATCAAAATGCCCAGCCCGATGAGCAAAATGGACCGCTTCCCTTGGGCTGGCGGTGCGGCCGGGACTTCGGTAACAGTGCTGGAGGGGGCCTCATCCAGGTCCGGCAGCGGGGGAGGCGCCTGCGGGGTTGTGACCGCGCCGGACGCCGCTTCCAGGCTCGTTCCTTCTTCGACCATTACCTGGGTGACGGCCACTGGAGTGTAATCGGGAAGCACGGCCGCGCCGGCCGGGGCCATGTCCGTGGGCATCTCTGTGACCGCGGCGCGAAAGGCGGACACCAACTCACCTGCGCTGGCATAACGCTCGTTCGGGTTCTTGTTCAACACTTTGAGCAGTACCGCCTCCATCGCAGGGCTGATCTTGTCGTTGATCAGGCTGGGGAGGGGCGGGTCGTCGAAGATTTGGGCGTGGATGATGGAGTAGCCGGTGTCTGCCTGAAAAGGAACCTGGCCGGTGAGCATTTCGTACAGGACCACCCCAAACGAGTACACATCGGTGCGGCCGTCGAGATCACCCGTTCCCTTTGCCTGTTCCGGCGAGATGTATTGAGGCGTGCCCATGATCATATCTTGGGACATGGTGGACTCGCCTGCCTGGGTGATCCGCGCCAGGCCAAAGTCAGTGAGGTAGACGCCGCCCCCCTTCGTGAGGAGGATGTTGGAGGGCTTAATATCCCGGTGCAGCACGCCCTGGCCGTGGGCATAATCCAGAGCATCTGCGACGGCCGTGGCGATGCGCAGGACTTCAGGTCTAGACAGCGCACCCTGGTTCATGCGCTGCTTCAGCGTTTCCCCTTCAATGAAGCGCATCACTAAATAGGGATGCCCTTCATGTTCGGCGAAATCGTAAACGGGCACGATGTGGGTGTGTTCCAGGCGAGCGACGACCTTTGCTTCTCGCGCAAAGCGGCGCAAAAAGGAATCATCGTCCGTAAATGTGGGGTGCAATACCTTGATCGCGACATGGCGATCAAGGGCGGCGTGGTATGCTTTGTAGACGGTCGCCATTCCCCCTTTGCCGATTTTGCCAACGATTTCGTACGCGCCTAACCTGGTTCCGGTGGTAAAGCTCATGGAGTCCTCTGCTACGCTGCCCGCCTGCGATGAATGTATACGAAGCCTGGAAACATGTCTGGGCAACATGCTCCCCCGAATTATAGGGGAGGGATGTTAGCGGGGCAATAAGGGGGTGTAACGCAATTGTTATGGATGGGGCATGGCCGTCCAATCCGCGCGAGATTGGCCCTGTTATTTGGATCCCGGTTGAACCGCCTCGATCCATTCGATCACGTTCAACAGCAGCTCGGGATTGATATGCTCTGTGCGCGCCATCTTGTGCGGGTGCTTGCTGCATTCAAATAAAGTGCGAAACTCCTGCTTGCTGCCTCCGAGCGGGTGCCCTTCGTGCCATACCAGCGCCAACGGCCGCGGGGCGATCTGCGGCATGTACTGGGCCAGGTCGTATGCTTTGGGATTGCTATGATCGAAAATGTGCTTGATGGCCAATCCTTCCCCGGCGCGGCCGATGGCGATGACCCCGCGCACCGATTCCAGACAGGCGGCCCAAAACAAGGCCAGCCCGGCCGCCAACGGCCGTCCAATGATGATCGGTGCAGAGTGCAGCATCAGGATCAACTGTTGTAAATCCTGGCAAAGATCATCGGGCGTCAGCGGCCGTTCAGCACAGGCGTGCAGGAGGTAGCGGAGCGGATCCACTCCGTAAACAGCATAACCATGATCCGACAGAGCTGCACAAAGCACGTCGTCGGCGCGGCGAAAGTGACCATATGTCGAGAGATAGAGAATGCTCTGGCTTGCCGCCTTGCCCCCGGCGGGGCGGTAAAAGTAACTTTCCATGACCGCGCCGGCGCGGAGAGGCCATATGTTGACACGGGCAATCTCATCCATATCCGGAGTACCGATGAAGCCGAAATTGATGGCCCCAAAGCGCTCTTTAGCCCATTCCGTGATGGCCTTCAGGTCTTTATCAAAAACGGGGTCGCCGAAAACGGTGTCGCTGTCGCCGGTGTTGCGCAGGTCGAAGACAAGATGAGCAATTTTGCCCTTTGCCCCGTAGGCAGCGACTTCCTGCCGGGCGCAGGTGATCACGCTGCTCTTGGTTAATGGGTATTTGGGTACCCAGACGCGTAAAACCTTCAACTCCTCGTCGGCCGTTTCCGCCGGCCGAACCAGGATACAATCCAGGTACAGCTCATCATCTGTGAGAATGCCAAAACTTTCTTCAACGTAAGGATGAGGATGTGTTTTTTCCATACTTTTAGTCGCCTGTGAAAGGTGAAATTAAACAGCTGCTTACCCTTCCGCTGAGTCAGCGGTATAGCCCGGAATTAAATCAATCACGCGGGTATACGCCTCAAGGAGGGTTTGCTCGCTGGTAAAGTATCCGCTCAACATCTCCTGAAGGGTAACGGAAAATGTCAGTTTTTCATACACGGCGCTCATCAGCGCTCCTTGCCCCTGTCTGAATCCCCACCGGTTGGAAGCAGCAATGCCGGTACTCAACCGTTCCACCAGGTCTGGGCCGTAAATCTCTGCCAGACTGGCTCCATCCGGGACCAGGGGGAGCGTTTTCCAGGCGTCCAGGAACCGGCGCGGGTCTGAGCGGGTTCCCAGGCGCATAGGGACTTTGCGCTCAGGCTCGACAGACAGCCATGTTAGATACCCGTCGTTGAACCAATAGGCGGCAAAAGCGGCCGCTGTTTGCGGATCGGCCGCGCGCGTCACGCCCAGATAAGTCACTTCACCAAAAGAGGCGCTGGTGTCTGTGAATCCCTGAATCTCCGTGATGACCATGCTGTTTCGCGCCAGATAATCACGGCCGCCGCTCCCCAGGCAATCAGGGCAGTCAGGCCGGAATTCTTCGCTCAGGCCAGCAAGAATGGGCAGAATGCTGGGGGAGCTGATGATTACACCGGCCCGGCCAGACAAATAGGCGTTGCGGGTGCTGATATCCGTCTGGACGCCCACGGGACTGAACTGATGGACGATCGCGTAATAGAAATCGAGCGCCTCGTTGCATGCCGCATCAAGCAGCCGAACTTTCCCGCTGTCGTCAATAAGCTGGCATCCGTTGGCGGCCGCTAGCTGCTCAAAAGCTTGATGGGTTGCGATCAGGTTGGACTCTGTGGGCATGACAATGCCGGCGATGAGGTTGTCGGGCTCATGGAATGCCTCGGCCGCAGTCATCATCGCTTCGTAACTGTCAATGCGGGGCAGCCCCTTCTCGGCTGCCCAATCCTGGCGGTAAACAAGCAGCTGCTTATAGCCGTCGCTGGGAATGGCGGCCGTCAGGCCATCAACGTTTACCAGGTCCAGCGCGGCCGCGTCAAACGAGTCGCGGCCAAGGGAGTCTATGATGGCGTTTGCCTGGGCCGGGTCCAGGATGCCCCTTTCCGCCCAGCCGACCGTGTACTCGATGGGATGCAGCACGATATCGGGCAGCGTGTCCGACAGTACGGCCGTTTCCAGCAGTTCCGGCAGCAGCGCGCTGGGCACTGAGACCAGTTCGACGCTGATTTGATGATCGCGGCCGAATGGCTCCATCATTTGTTGCAGTGCTGCTTCGTGAGCGGGAGATGTCTCGTTGACCCAGACTGTCAGACGCGGATTCGGCCTGTCGGGCATCGGGGTGGCGCGCTCTGCTTCAGACGCGGGAGTGGCTGTGGGGGCGGGCACGAACAGTGGCGTGGGATTGACGGTGGGCGCCAACGGCCGTTGAGCGGTGGCGGACGCTAATCGGGGCGGCGTCAGCAGGGCAGGTTGACAGGCGCCTACTGCCAACACGAGTGTGAGCAACGGAAGAAGCCAGGGTTTTTGGGGCCATCGTTTCATTTGCATCTGGTTCACCCGGTTAAGGCGCTGCCCCCTTGAGTCGCTCATGAATCAGGCGCAGGCCGGTGAGGGTCAGCCACGGATCGACATGTTGGATCACGTTGGTGTGGGCCGCTATCAAATAGATCAGCCCGCCGGTGCCCAGAATGCGGATTTCCTGGCCCTGATCCGGGTGTTCTCGCTGAAGTCGCCCTACAATCCCTTCGATCAGGCTGGCGTAGCCGAAGATCAGGCCGGACTGCATTGCGTGTACTGTGTTGCGGCCGAGGGTGTGCGGCGGCGCTTCCAATGCCACACGGCTCAACTTGGCCGCGCGGCTGGCCAGAGCATCAGCCGTCAACTGCAAGCCGGGCGCTATGACACCCCCGATAAATTCACCGCCGGTGGTGACGACATCGAACTTGGTTGCCGTTCCCATATCGATGATGATGCTTGGCCCGGGAAATAGATGATAAGCGGCGGCCGCGTTGACGATGCGGTCTGCCCCCACTTCTCTCGGGGTTTCTGTATTGACCTTGATGCCTGTGTCGGTGGACGCGTCCACCTGGAGAACGGGCAAGCCCAGATAGCGCTGACACAACGCGGCAAAGGTCGTCGTCAGGGGCGGGACCACACTGCATAGGACGATATGTCGTATCGCCTGGAGAAAACCGGCCTCGCGCAGCATGGAGCGAATGACCACGCCGTATTCATCGGCCGTTTTCTCGTGCGCCGACAGCAACCGCCACTGTTCTCGCCAGGTCTGCTCCTGCCATACACCCAGGGTGATATTCGTATTTCCAATGTCAATGGCTAATAGCATTGCTTCTCCAGGCCGAACCCGCCCGTGTCCCTCGCAGCTTACTGCAAGGGGCGTCATTTTATAGGGGGCAATGGCAGGTGACAAGCGCGCGCCCAGTTATCATTGTTTTTGGACAAATGGGTGGCGCAGAAATCATCCCCAATTCCGGCGAGTGGGGGAATCGCCGAGGGCGAACTTAGCGGGTCGTAGCCGCGAATTCATTCTCCGGACAAGACGCCGAAGATTCAGCCCCCCTGCCTTGTGCGATGGGCTTTTTTGTGTACCATACTGATCCGCGCCCAACGCGCAGTCACAAACAACCCTGGCCTGAGGAGGCCTGACATCCATGAGATTGAAAAATGCAAAAGCGCTTGCCCGCATGCGAGTAGCGGGACGATTGGTTGGAGAGTGTTTCGCTTTATTAGAACAAAGTATCAGGCCCGGCGTCAGCTTGCAGGCGCTTGATCATCTGGTTGAGCAGTACATTGCTGAAAGAGGGGCCGAACCGCTGTATAAAGGGTACCAGGGCAGTTCGGCCGAGCATCCCCCGTTCCCCGGTGTCATTTGCGCTTCTATCAATCAGGAAATTTGCCACGGCCTGCCAGACGGCCGTACCTTGAAGGAAGGGGATATCATTGGCATTGATATCGGTCTGAAGTACAGGGGGTATTGTGGGGATGCGTGTGTAACCTTTCCTGTGGGCAAAGTGGCGCCACATGTTGAACGTCTCTTGGCAGTGGCGCGCGAATGTTTGCGTGTTGGCATTGAGGCCGCCCAGCCGGGACATTATCTCAACGACATCGGCCGTGCCATTGAGGCGTATGCGGACCAGCATCATGTGACCGTCGTTCACGAGTGGGGTGGGCACGGTATCGGCCGCGCCCTGCATGAGCCACCATCCGTCAGCCATATCCGGCAGGCATCGCGGGGGCCAAAATTGCGTCCAGGCATGACGTTTACCATCGAGCCGATGATTAATCTGGGGACGCATGAGTGGTATTTGCTCAATGACGGGTGGACGGTTGTGACGGCCGACGGCCAGCTTTCGGCTCAGTTTGAGCATACCATTGCCATCACTCGCAGCGGCCCAAAGATTTTGACTTTGCCGTAAGCGGCCGTTCCTGATGCTATGCCCGTTCCTCCCACGGGTCAATGTCCAGAATTTTGCAGTAAAGATACCTGACGATCACAGATGCAGAGCTTAGTAGGGGGATCACAATCAGCGCAGCCATGACGCCGGCCAACGCCAATGCGCCGATAATGGCAATGAGCACCACGGCCGGGTGCAGGTTCAGCGAATGCCCCATGATGCGCGGCCGCAGCCACACATCCTCCACTGTCTTGATTAAGGTATAGAGCGCCACCACGATGATTGTGAACCAGCCGTTGGAGATTGGCAGGTAGGTTGACCCCTCGAACAAAGCCACGGCCGCGGCGATGACCATGGCGATTGTTGGGCCGACAGTCAGGATAATATCCAGGATGCCGGCAAGCACGCCCATTGCCAATGCTCCTGGCAGCCCAATTGCGGCCGTGCTGAGCCAGGTAATCACGCCGATCATCAACATCAGTCGCAATTGACCCCGCAAGTATAGCTGCCAGATCAAGCGTATTTCGCCGTATAACCTGCGCATGTCCGGGCGGTGGGCCGGCGGGGCCAACCGGAATAACCATTCTCGCAGTCGGGGCCAGTCTTGCAACAGGTAATACGTGGTGACCAGAATCACGAGCAGCCATCCCAGGTTTGTACCCGTCGCTTGCAAGAGTCCGACGATCACGTCCGGCCTGACAAAATCGGCGGACAGCATTTGTGTGTCTGATACCAGGTTATTCAGAGGAATGGTGACCCCAAGAACGTTTATGGGCTGGGACAGGACTTCTTCTACCTGGGTGATAATGCTCTGCAATTCAGCGACCAGGTTGCTGATCTGCTGCGGGATGATGGGCAGCAGAATGACGGCCGCGGCAACCAACAGCGCCAACGAGCTGAGATAAACGAGGAGAACTACCCAGTTACGCTTTAACTTGGTTCTGCGGTTAACAAACGTCACTGTCGGATTTAACAGGTAGGCGAGAAACGCTGAGATTGCCAGAGGGCCGATAAGGTCGCCGGCCACAATTAAGAACCACAGCAACGCTCCCAAGACCAATGTCAACACGAAATAACGGTTTGTAGGGCTCCAACTAGTACTCATAATCACTCTATGTTTGAGGGCATTGGATAATGGTTATTGGACAAGTTCCTGGAATTTCTTATTTGTACCCGATTTACGCGCTACGCCAAAATCTGTTGCATGTTTGGTAGGATTGCTCCCTTACTTAACCCATTCTCGGTTCAAGTGTTCGGCGGTTTATTCTCATATAAAACCAGCGGAATAAACCGCCGAACTTCGAGGTTTCACGGCTCTCCTTTCTTCTTTAGTTTCCGCTAATGCAGAATGATAAAAAGACTCCAGACCCAACCTGAAGTC
>JBHHTQ010000032.1:0-48518 GCA_046753445.1 Anaerolineae bacterium
ATGGGGGCACGGCCGTTATCACCGTCACCCGCACCGGCGGCAGCAGTGGCGCGGTGACGGTTGATTATGTTACCAGCGATGGCACGGCCGTTGCCGGCAGCGATTACACCGCCGTCTCCGGCACGCTCACCTTCGGCGATGGCGAGACCAGTAAAACCTTCACCGTCACCATCCTCAACGATTCGGTAAATGACCCGGACGAAACGGTGATTTTGGCGCTGATCAACGCCACCGGCGGGGCGGTACTGGGCACCCCCAGCCAGGCAACGTTGAGGATTAACCAAGTTGTGTACATCGTCTATCTGCCGATGATCACCCGGTAAAGGATGGGTAAATCATGAAACGTGTTTCATAACTTGTTAAGACCCGTTGAAATTCGATAAGGGCAAAAGAGTTGTTGGAAATTGCCGTGATCAATCATTAGATTGGCGTATGGCCCTTTGGAGATAGTACGCGATACGCATTACGCGTGAAATCACGGGAATCCCTGATGATTCATTAATCAAATCGTAGGAGTTAAAGATGAGTACCATGATGCAAAGAAAACGAGTATTGGCCTATATTGCTCCAGCGGCGGTAATCATACTGCTGGTCATGGGCACAGTTTGGGCACAGGCGTCTGGGCCGGGGCTGGATAGGGCTGTCGGCGCGCAAACGGCCGTTGGCACCGCCTTCACCTACCAGGGGCGGCTGGATAAAAGCGGCAGCGCCGTCACCGATACCTGCGCCTTCCAATTCAGCCTGTATGACACCGCCAGCGGCGGCAGCCAGGTTGGCTCCACCGTCACCAAGAGCAGCGTCTCCGTTACGGATGGGTTATTCACGACGGAACTGGATTTTGGCAGCAGCGCCTTTGACGGCAATGCCCGCTACTTGCAAATCGCGGTGAAATGCACGGGGGAAAGCAGCTACACAACGTTGAACGGCCGTGTCGCCCTCAACCCCGCCCCCTACGCCCTCAGCCTGCGCCCCGGCGCCGTCATCAGCGGCACAACCGGCACCATGCTTACCGGCTGGTCGGAAACCGAAACCTCAGCGGCCGTCGGCTTGTATGGCTACGCCAAATCCAGCAACTATGCCGCCTACGGCGTAGAAGGCGCAGCAGATGGGACAGGCACCGGCGTTTATGGTCAAGCTCCCTATGAGGGTGTGGCAGGGCTTGCCAGCGCTTCAACCGGCGCAAGTTACGGCGTGACCGGCACAAGCGATTCTAGCAGCGGAACCGGCGTAAAAGGCTATGCCCGCGCCTCCAGCGGCACAACCTATGGCGTATATGGTCAGGCCCAGTCCTCTTCAGGCTATGGTGTTTATGGCACGGCCCCTTCTAATGGCGTTTATGGCGAAGGGTCAAGTCTAACTGGCGCAACCTATGGCGTCTATGGCAAGAGCCTTTCTGCCTCCGGCTACGGCGTTTATGGCGACAACATTGCCAGCACCGGTACACCCTACGGAGTTTACGGCATTGCCTCCAGCACAGGCAGCGCCACTTCCTACGGCGTGTATGGCAAAAGCAACAGCTCTGTGGGGACAGGCGTGGGCGGCATTGCCCCCACAAACGGCGTGTACGGCGAGGCCAGCAACAGTTCCGGCTCAACCTGGGGCGTGTATGGCAAAAGCAGTTCTGCTGATGGCTACGGCGTTTACGGCACGAATGCGAATACGAACGGCGCCGGCGTGCGCGGCGAAACGGTTAACGGCAACGGCGTGGAAGGTGTTGTGGACTGGACAAACAGCGGTACGGGCGTTGGCGTATACGGCGCTGGCGGGTTTTATGGTTCTGCTGCCAGGTTGGAAAACGCGAATACCGGCATTCCCGCCGTGACCATCCAAAATTTGGGCGGTGGTTCATCGCCGGCGCTGGTCGTTACCGGAACCACCCATTTAGAGGGAGCGGTCACCTGGAAGCCAATTACCAGCTCCCTTTCCCTCCCAGCAGCGGCGTTTAACCCGAATTCTGGCGGATACACCTTTACCAATAATGGCCACACTTTGACTCCAGGGAACGTATCATCCACTTTGTACCTTACGCCGGTACAACTACCGCAAGGGGCTACCGTCACCAGAGTTACTTTTTACTGGACCGACAGCAGCATCAACAGCAATGGCTCCGCAAGCTTGTATCGCATTGACATGGCTGGAAGTGAATCACTTATGGCTTTAACAGCAACAACCGGCAGCAGCGGTACCCCCAGTTCCTCTAGCACCACGGCGATCCTAAATTCCAGCATTGATAACTCACTGTACGGTTACTACGTCTGGTTGTCTTTACCGGTGAACAACGGCACGGTGGTCGCGCATGGTGTAATCGTTGAATACACGATTGATCAACCGTACTAGGAGCGCCCGGATTGGCTCAATATTGCATGCTTATTCTGAGTAAAGCGAAGAATTGAACCAATCCGTCCTTCCAAGGAGATATTCCCATGACCAAATGGAAACGAACTTTCATCCTGCTGGCGTTGTTGGCGCTTTTGGTTACCGGCGGAGCGTTTGTGGCGGCGCAGACAGGAGGCGTGTATTCCCTCACCTGGAGCACGGCGGACGGCGGCGGCGGTTCTGTGAGCGGCGGCAGCTATACGCTGGGGGGCACGGCCGGGCAGCCGGACGCCAGCAGCGTGAGCGGCGGCAGTTATGCCTTAATCGGTGGTTTCTGGGGGGCAGGCGGCCCCACCAGTTATACAGTTTTCTTACCGGCTATTTTGCGTTAGCAACAGGTCATTACATGGAGGTTAGGTGAAATGTTATTATACCCAATGGCAACTGCGCCATGAGTCAGAAGAATTACGCAGTTAATTCGCCTCTGATCCTGCGCTAAGTGTTTGGCGGCCTCTTCTCATAAATAAAATCAGCGGAATAAACCGCCAAACCTCGCGGTGTCACGGTTTTCCTTTCTTGAATTATAAACCGTGACACACTTACACAATTGTTTCTCCACCAATCCGGAGGGAAGGTGCTTATCAGGACCTTCCCTCTTTTATTTTACCCTGCCATTCATCAGCCGGCCTTATGAGCTTTGTCACTGGTTTGCCGGACGGGAAATCCGTTAGACTATCCGTGCAGCATGCTGCAAATTCGTGAAGGAGACGTGTTGAACATGACAAAACGAAAATTCGCTTTACTTCTGCTCATTCTCCTGGCCCTGGGGGCCTGCACGGCCGCTGGCCAGGACGAGACGGCAGCAGGTACGGACGCCGGCCCCACCGTTGTGGTGTACCGGCCGCCCTCTTGAGGATGCTGTGGCGATTGGATTGCGTACATGGAAGATAGCGGGTACCAGGTTCAGGTCAAAAACAGTGCTGATCTGGCTCCGGTAAAAAACCGTTATCAAGTGCCAACCGCTCTCCGATCTTGCCATACCGCCATCGTGGATGGCTACGTTGTAGAGGGGCATGTGCCTGCCGCAGATGTGGCACGGATGCTGGCTGATAAGCCGGACATAATTGGCCTGGCTGTGCCGGGGATGCCGATCGGATCGCCGGGGATGGAAATGGAGGGAGCATTTCCCCAGCCGTTTGACGTCATTGCTTTTGATGCTGGCGGGCAAATGGAAATTTACGCCAGCTACCATCCATAATCCCCCTGGGGCCATCGGCGCTGTCACTTGCTGTCCCGGCTCAAATCGGGGATGATTGCGGCCGGAAACATCCTGACAAGAGGAAGCTATGATGCGCGAGAAGATACGGTTCGCCCCTGAAGTCAAAGACGCTCTGGAAAACGGCCGCCCGGTCGTCGCCCTGGAGAGTACGGTCATTACGCATGGCCTGCCGTATCCCCGCAATGTGGAAACAGCGCTCCAGGTGGAAGCGGCCGTGCGCGAGGGGGGTGCGGTTCCGGCGACGATAGCCATTTTGAAGGGCGAGGTCCACGTGGGCCTGTCGGGGGCGCAATTAGAGAGGCTGGGCCAGTCCGCCGGCGGGAATGTGCGCAAGTGCAGCCGCCGCGATCTCCCACTGGTGCTGGCCCAGGGTGGGGATGGGGCTACTACGGTGGCCGGAACGATGATCCTCGCTCATCTCGCCGGCATCCCTCTCTTCGCTACCGGGGGGATCGGCGGTGTGCATCGGGGGCGCCCGTTTGACGTGAGCGCCGACCTGACGGAGTTGGGGCGTACGCCGGTCGCGGTCGTCAGCAGCGGGGCGAAATCCATCCTCGATCTGCCCGCCACGCGAGAAGTGCTGGAGACGCAGGGCGTACCCGTCGTCGGCTATAGCACGGACGTGATGCCTGCTTTCTTCTCGCGCAGCAGCGGTTTACCGGTGGATATCCGCGTGGATACGCCGGCGGCCGCGGCATCGGTGATTCGAGCGCATCGTGCGCTGGGGTTGCAAAACGGCATCCTGATCACAGTCCCGGTTCCGGAAGCCGACGCTTTTGACCCCGATAAAGCGGAGGAGGCCGTGCAGCAGGCCAATCTTGAGGCTGAGGCCGAGGGAATCCATGGTGCAGAGGCTACGCCCTGGCTCTTGCGCCGCGTGGTCGAGTTGACTCACGGCCGCAGCTTACGGGCGAATGTCTCCCTCCTGCGCAATAATGGCAAGGTCGCCGCCATGATCGCGGCCGCGCTGGCCCAAACCTCCTGATATGGGCCGCTTCCCCAATGGAGTACCCCTTCCTTCCTATCGTTAAATTTGTTGGATTCGGTATAATTTTATAGACTGTACCCGCAACGTCCGCTAACCGCTTGCTACTTCATACGGCAGTTGCCAAAACACATGACAAGAGAAGTCTCTACTTCCATTAAGAGCGAATTCAGGAAGCTCAACTGGATCACGTTGAGTATTTTTCTGATTGTGTTTCTGGGCCAGGGGGCTGTCTTCATCTACTTTGCTCGCTCCATTCTGGAAGACCCTTACTGGCTTCCGGCGCTTAGCATCGCCAGCGCTGCTTTGCTGGTCACGGCCGTAATCACCTATCTGCTCATTGATACTTTTGGGAGGCGGATTTACCGGACGGCAAGGCGGACTTTTGATTTAGAGTTGAGCCGGTTGCGGGCGGCCAACAACCGGGCGAAATCCTTGCAAGAGATGGCCTCAGTGATGCGCTTGACGCTCAGCTTTGAGCGCGTCATGGAAGAAGCGTTAAACGCGTGCAGCCTGACCCTGGAAGAGATGGGCATTCCCGGCCGCTCGCTGGCTGGAGCCGTGTTCCTGTATGACGGCGAAGACCTGGTTCCAGTGGCCACGCGCCGGTTTGTGGCCTCCGACTATGACAAAAGTATTTTAGGTAAACGGGGGGTGGTGGGGAAGGCGCTGCAACAAGCCGAGATCGCGGTGATCGATGCCCCTCTTCAAGACCCGGAACTACGGGCGTTTGTAGCCTTTCAGAACTGCTCCAAGGTGGTTTGCATTCCCCTACGCGCCGGTTTTCATATCTTTGGGGCGATTGCCATCGGTACAGATTCGGCCGTCCAGTTCAGGGCTGATCATTTCGAACTGTTTACCGCCATCGCCGATCAGGCGGTCATCGCCTTGCAAAACGCGCAGTTGTTTCAAGAACTGGAAGATGAAAAACAGCGACTTATCGAAGCTGATGAAGAAGCGCGGAAAGAGCTGGCCCGCGATCTGCATGACGGACCGACCCAATCCATCGCTGCCATCGCCATGCGCATTAACTTCATCCGCTCGCTGATCAGCCGGGACCCTGCCCAGGCGTTGACTGAATTGGAAAAGGTTGAGCAGCTGGCCAAACAAACCTCCAAGGAGATTCGAGGCACCCTCTTCCGGCTGCGGCCGCTTGTCCTGGAGACGAAAGGTCTGGCGGCCGCCATCCAGGCGGTCATGAAACGGATAGAGGAGACGGATGGCCTTCACATGAAGTTGGAGGGCGGCGAGAAAGGGGAACTGCTCGATGACCAAGCGCAAGGGGTAGTGTTCTCAATTGTGGAGGAAGCTCTGGGGAATGCGCGTAAATATTCGGAAGCAAACCTGGTTCAGGTGAATTTTTGGCAGGAAGAGAATCTATTTGTGGCCATGGTGAAAGATGACGGTGTCGGTTTTGATCCGCAGGAAGTAAACCGGGATTACAGTTCACGGGGCAGTCTGGGCATGGTCAACATGAAGGAACGAGCTGAACGCATTGACGGCTCCCTGCGGGTGGAATCTGCGCCGGGCCGGGGTACGACAGTGACGCTTGTCGTGCCGCTGGATAAACACGGCCGTCAAGTCCCCAGTCGATCACGCTAAACTATCCTTCTCCCCTTGAGTCGTTTCTTTTCCATGCTCGCTGCCCACCCTTTCCCCCCCATCGTCAGAAAAGCGCCGCTCGCCTTTGTCGCAGCCGTCAGCCTGATCGGGTATGTGTTCCTTTCATTTTGGTTTCCCTTCCTTCCTCATTTCCTGCGGGTACCCTCGCCCGATATTCGCGCCTTTACCCCTTCGCTGCTGGAAGGGGCTGCTTATGCTGTCTGGTTGGTGCTGATGTACAGCCTGTGCGGCCTGGCCTACCAGCGGGCGAAAGAGATGTCCAGGCCACCTCGCCTCGCCTTCATCCTGGCGGCCGCGTTCCTGTTCGGCCTGCCTCTGATTATCACCTTCCCCTTCAATGCGACCGATGTGTTCCGCTACGAAATCCGGGGCCGCATCGCCAGCATCTATCACCAGAACCCATTTGCAGTTCCCCCGGATACCTTCCCGGATGATCCGTATTTGCCGCTGGCGGGCGAATGGGCAGGAGAAACCTCGCCATACGGGCCAATCTGGGAGCTGACGGCCGCTGCGCTCTCCGGCGTGAGCCGATCCAGCTTTTATCTGGGCTTGATCTTGTTCAAGGGATTAGGCTTGCTGGTGCACATGGCCATTACGGCCGTCATCTGGCAGGTGTTGCGCGAGGCGGGCGCCGCCAGGCGTTCTGCGCTCACCATGCTTTGGGGGTGGAATCCGGTCCTGCTCCTGGTCCTGGTGGTTGACGCCCATAATGACGGGTTGATGCTGCTTTGGCTGATGCTTGGCTTTTGGATGGTGCGGCGCGGACGGCCGTCGCTGGGATTTCTGCTCATGTCGCTGGCTCCGCTCAGCAAGCCGATTGGGTTGCTGCCCCTGCCCTGGTTCTTCCTCGTTATCTGGCGGGAGTTGCCGGACGGTCGGGCGCGGCTGCGTTTCGGCCTGCTTGCCCTCCTGGGCGCGGCCGCGGCCGTGTGGCTGACCTTCCTCCCCTTCGGATCGCCGCTCGATTTGGCCCACCGCTTGCTCCGCGAAGCCTCCGGGGGGGCCGGATTTTCTCTCCCGGCTTTGATTATCCTGGTTGTGCAGACCCTGGGCGGCGTCATCAAAGCGTGGCAAGTGAAGTGGATCGGCCCGGGGCTGGTCGGGGTGACTGCGCTCTGGCTGGCGTGGCGCACATGGCACGGCCGTTCCCCCCTGCGCGGTGCGGCCGACATCTTCATCGCTTACCTGCTGCAAGCCTTGAACTTTCGCATTTGGTATGCCATCTGGCCATTCCCCTGGCTCCTGCTCGATGCCGGCGAGCAGGAGCACAGCCGCGCGTCAGCTTACCGCTTGCGGGTTGGCCTCTGGTTTTTGTTGACGGCCCAGCTATCTGTGTTGATCTACGGCCATCTTCGTCTTTACGCGTTAGGGGGAAATCAACTGCTGGCCCATGCGCTCGGCGTGCCGTTTACACTTGGTTTGCCTTTCCTGCTGGCGCGCCAGCCTATCGAGTCAAAATCTGAAGACGCCGGCCGGTGATTTCTTGAAACAGCTCCGGTGACAGCTCCTTTTCACAGGGGGTATAGTCATGGTGCGGCGCATTTCAAGTGACTGTCACCTCTAGGACTTAGTAGTTATTTTTTTAAGATTGTAGGATGCTTTCCTTCCCGGCCATGCGCCCCGTGACTGGGCGTAACAGACATTCAAGTGCGCGCCAAACAGAAAAATACGGCTGCTTAAATAGGTCCAGGTCAGGAAAGCGGTAATCGTCGCCATGGACCCGTACACCAGGTTAGAGCGGGAAAGGTAGGCGGCGATGAAGGACATGAACGCCCGCTTGGCCAACTCCCATAACAGACCGGCGCAGATCGCGCCTGGCAACACTTCCCGCCAGGTCGTGTCAATGTGGGGCAGGAAATGGTAGAGCATGGCAAACAGCAAGACGCTCAAAGAAGCGGTCCAGAAGGGATCTGTGAAGGAGCGAAACTGCTGGTAGTTTTCGGGCAGGAGTGAATTGAGGATGGTAAGGACGGTTCCTTCCGTGAAGAGCGCCATCAACATCAGGCTGCTGATCACCAATGCCATCAAAATGGCCAGCCCGCGGTGCCGCCAGGCAGATCGCTGTTCACTGACGCCCCAGATGCTGTCCATGGTCCGCGTTAACACATTGAAAATGTTGGATGCGGACCAGAGCAAGGTGAGAGATGCCAGGCCGCTGACCGGGCCGCGTGTGCGCACGATTTGCTCGATATTGTCGCCCAGTAAGTTGCCCAGCGCCGGGGCAGCGAATTCTAGCTGGGTAATGATTTCCCCTTCGGCCAACAGCGGGTCGAGCCACAAACTGGCCAGTGCGACGGTCAGCAATGTCAGGGGAAACAGGGAGAATAAGGTGTAGTAGCCGATGGAGGCGGCCGTTAATGAGGCTTCATGTTCCATAGCGGCGCGCGCGGCCTTGAGTAAGAGCACAATCCAGCGACGAACCTGCCAGGCCAGCCGTGTTAAAATGCGAGTTGCCGGTTGTCCTTGCTTTCGATTTCCGTTGGGTCTTTCTGTCATCGACATGAGCCGAAGTATACCATTGAAGCAAACTGGCAAACATGTGACTATTGGCACAGGAATAAACATCACTCACGTGCCGTCCCGTTTTACGAACATCCGCACTCGTGCTACCATTCGCTCCTATGAATCGTCCTGAAGGCATCCGTACCCAACAATGGCAATTAGCGCCCACCGTACCGGACGATGTGCGCCGTCGTTTTGAGCATCTTCATCCTGTGTTGCTTCAGGTCCTTTACAATCGGGGAATCATCGAACCGGGCCGGATACAGGCTTTTTTAGAGAAACGGTATCTGGAGAGCACGGACCCCTTTTTACTGGCAGACATGGACAAGGCGGTGGCGCGCATTCAGCAGGCCATTGCCCAAGAGGAGATGATTGTCGTCTACGGCGATTTTGACGCCGACGGGGTGACTTCCACTGTGCTGCTGACAGAAGCCCTGCGCGGGTTGGGTTTGAGCCGGCAGCAGGTGCAGCCGTACATCCCAGACCGCGTGGATGAGGGATATGGCCTCAATGTGGTTGCGCTGACGGCGTTGAAGCAGCGCGGAGCCGGCCTGGTGATCAGCGTGGACTGCGGCATTCGTTCGGTAGATGAGGTGGCGCATGCCCGCGAGATTGGCCTGGATATGATCGTCACGGACCATCACAGCCTGGGACCGGAGTTGCCGCCGGCTGCGGCCGTCGTAAACCCGAAACGGCCGCATTCCCGCTACCCGGAAGTGAAACTGGCCGGGGTGGGGATTGCCTTTAAGCTGGCTCAAGCGCTGTGCGCTGCCATGCCGGAGCGAGCTGCTTTTGAGGAGGAGTCGCTGCTCGATCTCGTTGCCCTGGGGACGGTGGCTGACCTGGCTCCCTTGCTGGGCGAGAATCGGCATTTGGTGCTTCGCGGGTTGGCGGTGATCAATGAGGCCAAACGGCCGGGCCTGGCTGAACTGCTGAAGGTATCAGGCGTGCGGCCGGGAAGCGTAACGGCCGAATCCATTGGTTTTGGCCTCGGTCCCCGCATCAACGCCGCCGGGCGCATTGACCATGCCTATACCGCCGCCAGACTGCTTGCCGCCAATAATGCAGTGACCGCCAAGCAACTGGCGCAGAAGCTGAATGACCTGAACAAGCAGCGGCAGCGACTGACGGCCGAACTCAGCAGCCGGGCTGAGGCGCTTATTGACCCCGATGCCCCCATTCTCATCGCGGCCGATCCTGGATTCCTGTCCGGGGTTGTCGGGCTGGTCGCCAGCCGCCTGGCAGAGCACAATTACCGTCCGGCCATCGTCATCGAGCAGGGTGATGAAGAAAGCCGCGCTTCCTGCCGCTCGATTCCGGAGTTTCATATCACAGAGGCGCTGGATCAGACGGCCGACCTGCTGGTGAGACATGGCGGGCACGCCCAGGCGGCCGGCTTCACCGTGCGCAACGAAAACCTGCCCCAATTCATTGAGCGCATCACTGAAATCGCGCGGGCTAAACTGGATGGCCTTGATCTGGTACCCTCTCTTGCAATAGATATGGAGTTGGATCTCCAAGATGTGGATTGGGCGCTGCAGGAACATCTGGCCCAATTGGAACCGACCGGGTACGCGAATGCTGCGCCCGTATTTATCAGCCGGGGGGTGGAGGTGTTGAGCCACCGGGCGGTAGGCCAGGATGGTGCGCATTTGCAAATGCGCCTGAAGGCTGCGGCCGCTGATACCAATTACAAGGTGATTCCGGCCATCGCCTTCCGCCAGGGGGCGTGGGCCAGCTCCCTGCCGCAGATCATTGATGTGGTCTATACCCTGAATGTGAATGAATGGAATGGCAACCGCAGCCTCCAGTTAATGGTACAAGACCTGCGGCCGGCCCAAAATGGAGCGGAGCAACGATGAAAGTCCTGGTGACCGGGGCTGCCGGGTTCATCGGCAGCCACCTGGCTGAAAAACTGGCCAGACGAGGGGATGAGGTCGTCGGCCTCGATAATTTTAACGATTACTACGATCCGGCCAGAAAACGGGCTAACGAGCGCCGCCTGAACGCGTACCCTAATTTCCGCATGATCGAAGCAGACATCCGCGACCGGTCGCGCATGTTTGATATTTTTGAGACAGAGAAGTTTGATGCGGTTGCTCATCTGGCGGCCATGGCCGGTGTCCGCAATGCGATGGCCCATCCCGATCTTTATGTGGAAGTGGACTTGAACGGCACGCAGCACCTGATGGATGCGGCGCGTGCGGCGGGTACGGTGGGAAACTTCGTGTTTGCCTCTACCTCCTCTGTTTACGGCAATACCCGGCAAATTCCTTTTGTGGAATCAGACCCGTGTGCCCGGCCATTGCAGCCTTATGCGGCGGCCAAGCGGGCGGCCGAAATCCTGGGCTATTCCTACCATCACCTGTATGGGCTGAACTTTACCGCCATCCGCTTCTTTACTGTGTACGGGCCAAACGGCCGTCCTGATATGATGGCTTATCTGGTCGCGGAGAGCGTCTCCAAGGGGATACAAATCCCGCTGTATGAGGGGGGGCAGATGTACCGTGATTGGACGTATGTGGATGACATCACGGATGGCGTGGCGGCCGCGATTGATCGGCCGTTGGGTTACGAAATCATCAATCTTGGCCGCGGAGAACCGGTCCTGCTCAAGAAGTTTGTCGGCATGATCGAGGCATTGGCCGGCCGGAAGGCGAACGTGGTTCCCAAACCGATGCTGGCGGCCGACTTCGTGCGCAACGAAGCAGACATCAGCAAGGCACGGAAGTTGTTGGGTTATGAGCCTAAAGTTTCAGTGGAAGCGGGCGTTAAAGCGTTCTGGGAATGGTATATTTCGCAGGGGGAGTAACGGCCGGTTCATCAGGATGAAGACATGGCGCACCGTTCAGCCTTGACCTGCGCTGGTATAATTGAGGCACGAAGTAGTGGAGTTTGCATGTGAAAATGGCACCCCATATCCTGGTCAATAAACTGCATATCTGGCAGGATTGCCTGGCAAAACTGCGAGATGCGCCTCGCCTGGCTCTAGACCTGGAAGCCAACAATATGTATGCTTACCAGGAACGGGTATGCTTGATTCAAGTCACCGCAAGCGACCAGGATTTCATTATTGACCCATTGTCCAACCTCGATTTATCTGGTTTGGGGGAGCTGATCGAAGACGCCGGGGTGGAAAAGGTTTTCCATGCGGCCGAATACGACCTCATCTTGCTGAAGCGGGAATATGGGTGGGACCTCAACAATTTGTTCGATACGATGTGGGCAGCCCGCATCCTCGGCTATCCCCGCTATGGACTGGCCAGTTTGCTGGAAGAATTGTTTCAGGTTAAGCTGAACAAGCGGTACCAGAAATCGAATTGGTGCAAACGGCCGTTGTCCCCGCCCCAACTCGCCTATGCCCGCCTGGACACTCACTACTTGCTGCCGCTGCGTGATTATTTGGGAGAAGAACTGCGCCAGGCTGGCCGCGAGGAAGAGGCGTGCGAGATTTTTGCTGAACAGTCCCGGGTAAAGGTGAACGATCATACCTTCTCTCCTGACAGTTTTTGGTCGGTGCACGGCGTTCACGAATTATCGGAGCGGCAGCAGGCCATTCTGCGGGAAGTCAACATCTACCGTGACCGGGAAGCGAGGAAGCGGAATCGGCCGTTGTTCAAGATATTCAACAACAGGACGTTGATCGAGCTGGCGCAGGCAGCGCCCAAGACGCTGACGGAGCTGCGCCAGGTGTATGGTATGACGCCGGGCCAGATAAGACGGTATGGGCGGCAACTGTTAGCAGCGATCGAGGCCGGCAGGAAAACGCCGCTGCCGCTGCCGAGGAAACGCAATAAACGGCCGCCTGAAGCGGTGCTCAACCGGTACGAGAAGCTGCACAACTGGCGCAAACTGCGCGCCCGGAAACGAGGCGTGGAGTCAGACGTCATTATCAGCCGTGACGCCCTCTGGGCGATTGCTGAGACAAATCCCCGCACGGAAGAGGAACTGTCCAAGCTGTGTGGGGTAGGGCGGTGGCGCTGTCAGACGTATGGGCAGGAGATTTTGGACATTCTCCGGGGAATGTAGCCTCTGCACTTCACAAGGGGTTGCTGCTCTTGTATGCTGACAGCACGAATCCAAAACTTAGGAGATTGCCATGCAAATACAATTCCATGGCGCTGCGCGAACTGTGACGGGGTCGCAGCACCTGATTGCCGTGAACGGCCGTAAAATCCTGCTTGACTGCGGGCTGTACCAGGGGTCCCGTAAAGAGAGTTACGAGCGTAACCTGAATCTCCCGTTTAATGCGGCCGAGATTGATGTGCTGGTCTTGTCTCATGCCCATATTGATCACAGCGGGAACATTCCCAACCTGGTCAAGGCAGGGTTTTCAGGCGACATCCTTTGTACATATGCGACCCGGGACCTGTGCTCGATTATGCTCCGGGACAGCGCCAAGATTCAAAGCTACGACGTGGCGTACCTCAATAAGAAACGGGCAAAGCGGGGGGAGCCGCCCATTGAGCCGCTCTACAGCATGGCTGATGCGGTGGAGAGCATGAAGTATTTCATCGGCATCGGATATGATCGGCCGTATAAGCTCCTGCCCGGCATTACTCTGACCTTCCTCGACGCCGGGCACATTCTTGGCTCAGCGATTGTGGTGTTGGATATCGAAGAAGACGGTGGCCGCCATGTTCGGCTTGTCTTTAGCGGGGATCTCGGCCGCCCCAATCGCCCCATCTTGCGCAATCCCACCTACGTTGACGAGGCTGATGTGCTTATCATCGAAAGCACGTACGGGAACCGGGAGCACGAACCCCAGGATGAGGCCAGCCAGGAGTTAGAACAGGTCGTCAATGAGACATGCAGACGAGGGGGCAAAGTGATCGTGCCCGCTTTCGCTGTCGGCCGTACCCAGGAACTCGTTTACCGCCTGCATCAACTAGTGGAGAAGCGGGATATTTCACCGGACCTGCCCGTATTTGTGGATAGCCCGCTGGCGATTGACGCCACCGGAATCTACCGCCTGCACCCTGAGGCGTATGATGAAGACATCGCTCAGTTCCTGTTAGAAGACCGTCATAATGACCCGTTTGGGTTTGACATGATGTATTATACGCGCTCCACGGCACAGTCTAAGGAACTGAATTTTCTGCGGGACCCGGCCGTCATCATCAGCGCCAGCGGAATGGCAGAGGCAGGGCGTATCTTGCACCATCTCAAGAACAATGTCGAAGATCCCCGCAACACAATCCTCATCGTGGGCTGGCAGGCGCCGAACACGCTGGGGCGCCGGATCGTGGAGCGGCAGCGCAAACTGCGGATACTGGGTGACGAGTATAAGTTGAGGGCACAGGTGGCGACGATTAACGGCTTTAGCGCCCATGCGGATCGCAGCGAGTTGTTGGATTGGACGGGACACTTCCAGAAGAAACCGAAATACACCTTCGTTGTCCATGGCGAGGAAGAGGCTGCAACCGCCCTGGCCGCGTCGCTGCAAAGAGAGCAGGGGTTTACCAATACGCATGTGCCGGAATTAGGGCAGCGCTTCGAGGTGTAGGGCCATAGTCCAACTTTCCTATCCTGTAGGAGAGGCTGGTCTGCTATAGTTACTTCACGTTAAGTCGCCTGGGTGCAGGCGGCCGTCATGTGTAGTATCGGAGTATGGTTGGCAGGCTGGCAATGGAATCAGTAAGCGTTTCCTCCTTAAGTTCACCATTAAACCGCGACAAAGCGTCACCCGGTGTGGCCACGTTGCGCTGCCGGTTGAGAGAGCTTCGGGTCTGGCCGGAAGCGGGCGATGAGTTTCTGGAACTCTTGCGCCAGTCTCGCTGGCACTCTCCCCCCTTAACGGAGTCCGATCGACGTTGGCTGCCGTTGGTGATTGAAGACGTGGTCAATGGCGTGGATATCGGATCGCACTACCCGGCATTTTTCCAAAAGCTGTTAATGAGCAGCGCCTTGCGCGAGACTTTTCTGGACGCGCTGGATCGGAGAATAGACGCAAGCTAGAGTTCCATTTTGCCCTGTTTGAGCCGAAAAAGAAGGCCGCCACCTGATGCAATCGGGTGGCGGCTTTTTCTGTGAATGGACGCCGGCGGCAAGTGGTTGTGCGGCCAGGCGGACAATGTTTCAATTGATGACGCCCATCGCCTTGCCGACCCGTTCAAATGCGGCCAGCGCAGTTTCTAGATCGTCCCGGCTGTGCGCGGCCGAGTTCATGACGCGAATGCGCGCTTTGCCGCGCGGCACCGTCGGGTACCCGATGGCCATGGCGAAGACCCCTTCTTCAAAGAGCTTTTGGCTGAATGCCTGGGCTATGTGAGCCTCGCCCAACATCACCGGCACAATCGGCGTTTCGGTATGGCCTGTGTCAAATCCCAGTTGCTGCATTCCTTGTTTGAACAGCTCTGCGTTCGCCCAAAGCCGGTCTACCAGTTCGGTGGTTTCTTCCAGGATGGTGACGGCTTCGATGCAGGCGGCCACATCCGGCACGGTCATGGCGCTTGAGAAGAGGAACGGCCGTCCCCGCTGCCGCAGCCAATCAACAATCGTTTGCTTGCCGGCCACCAGCCCGCCGACAACGCCAAATGCTTTGCTCAATGTGCCTACCTCGACATCAACACGGCCGTGCAGCCCAAAATGATCGACAATCCCCCGGCCGCCGCTGCCCAGCACGCCTTCGCCATGCGCGTCATCAACCATGAGCACAATGCCATGTTCCTCTGCGACATCACAAATCTTATCCAGCGGGGCCACATCCCCGTCCATGCTGAACACGCCATCTGTCACGATAAGACGGCGGCCGTAATCCGACGTCGCCCTGATTTTATTTTGCAAGTCATCTACATCGGTGTGTATGTAACGGACAATTTGCGCCCGGCTCAGGCGGCAGCCGTCAATAATGCTGGCATGGTTCAATTCATCAGAGAAGATGATGTCGCCTCGACCTACCAGGGCCGGAATTGTGGCTAAATTGGCCGCAAAGCCGCTTTGGAAGGTGATGCAGGCCTCGGCGTGCTTAAACGCCGCTAAACGCTGTTCTAGCTCAACATGCAGCGACATCGTGCCGGCAATGGTGCGTACTGCGCCCGGCCCCACGCCATACTCGTCTATCGCCTGCTTGGCGGCCGTACACAGGCGCGGATGGTTTGCCAGGCCCAGGTAATTGTTGGCGCAAAAATTCAACAGACGACGGCCGTTGATCGTCACCCAGGCGTCCATGGGCGACTCAATCGTGCGAATCACGTTGAACAGCCCGGACTCCTTCAAATTGTTGATTTCCTCATCAATCCAGTGGATTTTCCCCTCGCTCATAGTCGCTCCTTTCCCTGTGGTGGCAGAGAATATACACTCACACTACATCGCTGTCGGGAAGTTGAAAAACTTAACCTCGACCTCTAATTCCTGGGCCAGGCGGCGGCCAAGCGCCTTCACCCCCACCGTTTCTGTTGCATAATGGCCCGCGTAAATCAAATTCATGCCATGGTCTGCGGCGGCCCAATAATGAGCATGAGACGTTTCCCCGGTTAAAAAGGTGTCTGCGCCCAGCGCCCTGGCCTCGGCAACCCGATCTGCCCCAAAACCAGACACAATGGCTACTTTGGTGATTGTTTCCGGGCCGTGAGCAAGCACTCGCGCTGTGGTGCCTAGTTGCTGCTCGACGCGGGTTACCAGTTGGGAAAGCGTCGTCTTGGGGGCAACGGTTCCCACAATCCCGATCGGCGTTCCCATGGCCTCGCACCACCAATCGGTGATCTCAACCCCGGCCATCTGGGCGAGAACGGCATTATTGCCTACTTCGGGATGGGCGTCCAGCGGCAGATGGGCGGCATATAAATTGATGCTATGTGCCATGAGCTGCCGCACGCGCGCCCCCAATGGGCCGGCAATCGGCTCTACGGATCGCCAGAGAATGCCATGATGAACCAGGAGCATGTCAGCCTTCCACGCGGCGGCCGCCTCGATGACCGGCAAGGCCACATCAACAGCAAGCGCGATGCGATTCACTTGCTCGTTCCCGGTTTCTACTTGAAGACCTTGAGGACCGTAATCCTTAATTTCAGAGATACGCAAGGTGTTGTCAAGATAAACGACCAGGTCCTTTCGCTGCATTCGAGTTCTCTCCTGAATAGCCGATACAAGGCTCAAATGTTCTTTTTGGCTTTCTATTCGGTTTGACGCCAGCATGTGTCCTCAGGTATACTGCTCGCGTCATGGTACAGAATGGCATTTTGAATGAACCAGTGCTCATTCTAAATGTAAACTTTGAACCCTTGCACGTTTGCAATACCAAACGAGCACTGGCGCTCGTTCTTTCGGGCAAAGCAGAAATCATTCTGAACGGCCGCGGCACCATCCGTAGTAGCTCAGCTGAGTTTGAAGTCCCCTCCGTCATTAAGCTTGGCTACATGGTGAGACGGCCGCGTCCCCGCGTGGCGCTATCCAAGCGGGAAATTTTGCGCCGAGACAATTACCGCTGCCAATACTGCGGCCACAAAACCCATTTTCTCACAATTGACCACGTCATTCCCCGCCGGCAGGGCGGCAACCACAGCTGGGTGAACCTGGTAGCAGCCTGTCCTCAATGCAACCGGCGTAAAGGGGGCAAACGGCCGGAGGAAGCCAATATGCGGTTAAGCCGCCAGCCCTTTGAGCCAAAGCCTACAGCCTCCTACCGGTTCGGCCGTCATCTTCAAAAACACAAGGAATGGGCTCAGTTCATCGAAGGCTGGTAGCCGGCGGCCAGCTTCACACTCTTTGCATCCCCGTGTGATTCGCTTCCACAATGGCGACAATGCGATCCAGCCCGTCGTCAATCAGGCTGGTCAATTCCTTCACCATGCGTTCATAAGCGTCTCTAGGCTGGCCGTACGGGTCGCTGATGCTGTATTTTCGGCCAACCATTTCGCTGAGCAGGTAAAGCTTCTTCGCATGAGCGGGGAACTCGGTTTGCAGTGCTTCCACATGACCTGACTCCATACACAGAACCAGGTCTGCTTTTGCCAGCATATGTTCGTCAATCATGCGGGCCTGATGAGCGCTCAAGTCCAGCCCCTGTTCCGCTAAAATCTCGCGGCTGAAACGGGCTGCGCGCCGTTCAATCATGGCCCAGGTACCGGCGGAACTCACACGCCAGTTGTGCAGCCCACGTTCTTGAAGCCGGGCGCGGAGGATCGCTTCTCCTACCGGCGAGCGGCATATATTAGCTGTGCATACAACAAGTATGTTCGGCATAGACGTGATGATGAGAGTTTGCTTGAGAAGGCAATGATTGCCCCAAAACGCGCTATCATTGCCGCCCAGCGAGATGCGACGGCAAAATGATGGTGTTGTCTTCAAGTGTTAGCGGGTAATCTGCGGCAACGCGTTAATCTAGTTCGGGCAGTAGCAAACCGTAGTTTCCATCTCGCCGCTTGTAGAGCACGTTGACGGCCTCTTCCTCAGCATTGAAAAAGACGAAGAAGTCATGACCTAGTAACTCCATCTGATCCACGGCCTCTTCTGCAGACATGGGATGGAGTGGGAACCGCTTGCGGCGCACAATGGTTTGTTCTTCTTCATCCTCTTCTTCTTCAGCAAAGGACAGAGGTTCACCGATGACGGCCGCTTCTCCATTGCCGCCTCCACGCCACTTACGCCGACGTTTCCCCTGGTAACGCTCGATTTGACGGTACAGCTTATCCACAACGGCGTCTATTGCCGCAAACATATCGTTGCTGCGCTCTTCGGCGCGAAGGATGGTGCCCCGGTTGTCACGGATGGTGATTTGGGCTACCTGGCGCTCCACAGCACTACGAGCGTTTTCGGCTGAAAGGTCTACGTGAACTTCTTCCAGGTTGGGCATATAGCGGTCGAGTCGCCCTGTTTTCTTTTCAACATAGTTCTCCAGTCGCGTAGTCACTTCCAAATTGCGGCTGTTAATAATCAGTTCCATTCTTTAAGCTCCTTTGTCAAGGTTTGCCGTTAAATTATCTCAGTTTTATGAAGCTCGTGCCAGACAATAGGCGGAAACTGCGCTTGCGCCAGCGGCGAGCAGCGCATTGGCTGCTTCTGATAATGTGGTTCCGGTAGTACACACATCATCCACAAGAAGAATCTTCTTACCATCCACCCTGGCTTGATTTGCACGAAAAGCGCCGACGAGATTAGCATGCCGTTCCGCTGCGTTTAGACCTACCTGGGGGCGTGTGTGGCGTGTGCGGTGTAATGCAGCCGGGTCGCAGGGGATGTTGACCTGTCGAGATAGGTGGCGGGCTATCAATTCTGATTGGTTGAAGCCTCGTTCGCGTAAACGCGCGGCGTGCAGTGGAATGGGAATGATCAAGTCGGCAGAAAGCGCCCATTGAGACCATGATGTGACCATTAGAGCTGCCAGCGGCTCGGCCAGAGCGTACAGGCTGTGATACTTGAGCTTGTGGATGACGGGCGGAATCGGGTCGGCAAAAAGGACGGCCGCGCGCATCTGGCGCAGCGGAAGTGCCCTGGATCGGCAGGAGGAGCAACAATCTGTAGGCCGGGAAACGATGCGGCCGCAGCGAGGGCAAAGCGGCTCCTTTAACCAAGATACTTTCTCTAGGCAGTCGGCACAAAACAGCGAACCAGGTGCGTTACAACTGGCACAGGTTGGCGGAAAGACGAAGTTTACGACGGCGTCAGCCAGATGCTTGACACGAGAACGCCAGGTGGTATCTGGCGTCCGAACTCCAGCGGTCAACGTTCTTCACCTTTCTCAAAGCGGTCGTCGCATGAGTGGGGAGATGCGACTTAAGCCACGTTGATTGTTTTGCTAACGTAAAAAGCCGGAACGCGCGATTTTGAAACCGGCCGGCCCCAAAAGGACTATCATCATCGAAGGGAAGATGAGAAAAACCAACGGGATCGTCATTTTTACCGGCGCCTGGTGTGCTTTCTCTTCAGCCCGCTGGCGGCGTCGAATACGCATTTGTTCCGACTGGATACGCAATATCTTTCCAATGCCAATGCCAAGCTGATCCGCTTGTAAGACGGCCGCAATGAAACTGGATACATCGGGCACATCAATGCGATCTGCCATGTCGCGCAAGGCCTGCTGCCGGGCTTTGCCCAACTGCATCTCATAGATCACACGACCAAACTCATTTGCCAGTACGTCGTCCCATTTCTCATCTACTTTTTGCATGGCTGCGTTAAACGTCAGCCCGGCGTCCACGCAAATGGTCATCAGGTCAAGCGCATCAGGCAGTTTTTTGATCACCATTTCCTTCCGCCGATCGATCATTGAGCGGAGGGCCATAATGGGCAGCGTGAACCCTAGTACGGCCGCCCCCAAGGTGTACAATAAAGTCTTGCCCGTCGTGGAACCAAAACGAGACATGAACAAAAAGGTGAGACCGGCAAATACAACTGTAGCTACTGCCCGCAGAATTGAAAACTCAGCGGCCGTCATATTTCGCGGATTGCCGGCCAGTTCCAATAGGCGCGTGGTTCGTTCCAGTGTCTTTTGCGGCGTAAGACGGACCACAAACTCGCTGATCCGCCGGATGAGCGGCACGAAAATCCGGTCGGTAATGGGCATAGACAGCTCGATCTCTTCGATCGAGACGATTTCTTCACGAGCCGCGAATTCATCAATCCGTGAGGATAACGGGTTCTCTTCAGACCTTCGCAGCAAATAGATGCTTAACGCCATCAGGGCGATTGCAACCACACCAATTATGAAAGGAGCCATTCCTGCCATTAGTTCACCCCATTAACTGACTATCTGATGTATGCTGGTTATCCAACCTACGTGGTGTACATGCAACGTCATATCCCCCATAGGTACTTTTAAGTGTTTGGCGGTTTATCTCATAAATAAAATTAGCTGAATAAACCGCCAAACCTCGCGGTGTCACGGTTATTCTTTCTTAAATTATCAACCGTGTCACACTTAGACTTCGATATCCACGATTCGGCGAACAGCCATGATGCCGGTACCAATCATAAATGCCCCGATTCCCAGGACGAGCCAACCACAAGGAAACGTTTCGCCCGGCAGCAAGTAAGGCGCTTTGTCTACCCATAATTCTGATACATATTCGGGGTTGATCCGGTACAGAATAAGGCCAAGCCCGATTGGGAGCAAGCTGACAATCCACCCGGAAATCCGGCCTTGAGCAGTCAAGGTGCGGATTTCGCCCTTGATACGAACGCGTTCACGAATGGTGAAACTAATGGTATCGAGCACTTCCGCCAGATTGCCGCCAACCTCGCGCTGAATATTGACGGCCGTAATGACGAGGTCCAGATCATCACTGGGAACACGACGGTACATGTTTGCCAGCGCTTGCTCTAACGTCAAGCCCAGCCGGACTTCCTGAACTACGCGTTCAAATTCCCTGGAAACCGGGGGAGGCAGCTCCACAGCGATGGTTTCCATGGCCTGGAGAACACTGTAGCCGGTACGGAGTGCATTGACCCATAGATTCAGCGTGTCGGCAAGTTGGTTGTCAAACGCATGGATTCGGCGGGACGCAGAAAGATTGATATATCTCCCGGGTAACTGGAAACCGATCAGGAACCCAATGACGGCGAAAGTCACATTTCCGCCAAAGATGAGATAACCTAAACCGGTAAAGGCAATGGCGCTGAGGACAACCAGCGTAATATACTCGCTGACGCGTAGCTTAACGTCTGCTTTGGCTATTTTCGTGCGAATGGGGCCGAAGAAACTTTGCCCGGACAAGAGTTTATCCAGCTTGTCCGCAAAATCAGGCCCTTTTCGCTCTTGCTTCTCTTCTTCCGGGAGTTCAATGATGGTCGCGTTGCTGACAAACTGTTCGATTCGTTCTTCAACGCTTGCTTGCCGGGGAGAGGCGATAATGGCAATTCCGGCGCCAAGCAGCATCAGGAATGCGATTATCGCCGCAATGATCAATAACACCGGAGGCAGCATATTTGACGCTCCTTGTTGTTGGCCTAACGCCTGCGCGATCCAATCCCGAAGATGGTTGGCGGCAGCATGATGCCGGATTCCTGGATTTTCCACATGAACTTCGGCCGCAACCCGGTCGGCCGCAGACGGCCGATGACCTTGCCGTTTTCGATGTTAGTTTGTTCAAAGCGGAAAATCTCAGACGTGGTGATGATTTCACCCTCCATCCCCTGGATTTCACTGATGGACGTTACCTTTCGTGACCCGTCTCGCAGCCGATCCACATGAACCACCAGGTTAATTGCCGAAGCAATTTGCTCGCGGATAGCGCGATGGGGGAGGTCCATGCCCGCCATCAGCACCATGGTTTCCAAACGGGCAAGCATATCTCGGGTGCTGTTGGCGTGACCGGTTGTCATGCTGCCGTCATGGCCGGTGTTCATAGCCTGGAGCATGTCGAGGGCTTCGCCGCCACGCACCTCGCCTACGATGATGCGATCGGGCCTCATTCGGAGGGAGTTGATGACCAGGTCGCGGATGGTAACTTCACCTCGGCCTTCAACATTTGCTGTTCTCGATTCCAATGTCACCACGTGATCCTGGCGCAATTGCAGTTCGGCCGCATTTTCAATCGTGATAATTCGCTCTCCGTCCGGGATAAAACTGGAGAGGATGTTGAGCATGGTCGTTTTACCGGAACCGGTGCCCCCAGATATCAGGATGTTGAGTTTGGCGCTGACACAGGCTTTCAAGAACTCGACTGCTTCCGACGTAATGCTGCCGAATTCAATGAGGTTATCAATCGTAAGAGGAATCTTGGAGAAAATACGAATGGTCAGCGCTGCTCCATTGAGGGAAATTGGCGGGACAACAGCGTTGACACGAGAGCCGTCCGGCAGACGAGCATCTACCATCGGCTGGCCTTCATCAATGCGTCTGCCTAACGGGGCAACGATACGATCAATAATGCGCAGTAGATGGTCGTTGTCCTCAAATACGATGTTAGCGCGTTGGATTTGCCCCCCTTGTTCGATGTAAACATTTTTGGGGCCGTTGACCATGATTTCGGTGATGCCGTCGGTATTCAAAAACTGTTCCAGAGGGCCAAAACCGAGAATTTCAGCGACGATTTGCTCAAATAGCCGCCGCTTTTCGTTCCTTGAAAGGACGATGCTTTCCTCTGCCAGTATGGCATCGAACATTTCCTGGATGGTGGCACGGACTTCGGCCGTTTTTGTGATGTCCATGCTGGGGTCCAACTCAGCAATCAACTTCTGCTGAATCCGGTTTTTCAGGTCAATATAGGCATCGCGCGAACCAATTGCCGGCGAGGCGCGTTTAACCCGTAACTCTTGCAGCTTAGAAGGCTCTGAGCGAACAGATTCCTGACTATTCCGTTCAATGCGTTTTAAGAGAGACACAATTAACCTCCAGTACTGAGTGGCCTGCCCAACAGACGGCCGAGCAGACTGCCAGACTTCGCGTCTACGGTAACTCGTTCGTCAGCACTCTCCTCATCTATGAATTCCTGAATCACATGGTCTGCCAGACGGTTCAGCGCAACACTGACGGCGCGTTTTTGATTCGAGCCGGTAACCAGCGGCACACCCTGATTGATGGCTGTGCTCACCAGCACATCGTCATCCGGGATGGTCATGACCACCGGTCGTCTCAGGGTGTCGCTGATGTTCTTGACAGAGATACCCAACTTGTTAGAAGCGCGGTTGATAACCAGCCAAATCTTCGTTGGCTCATAGTCAAGGCTTTCTGTCAGATTAAGGAAGCGGCTGACATTCTTAAGACTTGGTAAAGTTTGCTGTCCAACCAATACGATCCGATCGGCTGCGTCTAACAGCGTCAAGGTCACGTCGTTCAAGCTGGAACTTGTATCAACAACGATGAAATCATAAGTGAGCTTCAATGTATCCAGCAAGCGGGCGATGCTTTGGTCTGTGACCACATCAGCTATCTCCGGACGTGGCGGGGCTAACAGGACGTTCAATCCGCTGCTATGAAGCTGGACAACACTGCTTACCAGGTCTGCGTCAAGCTCGCTGTCGTGGCTGCTTAAATCCACAATGCTGGTCAATGTTTTCATGTTGAGCATCACGGCCACATCGCCGAATTGGAGGCTTCCATCGACCAGGATGGTGTAATAGCCGCGTTTAGCTAACCCGACTGCGAGGTTGAGTGCGATTGTTGAACAACCACTGCCCCCCTTGGGGCTGAAGGTGGTGATGATGTTGCCTTTGGGTAAGGAAGTTACTTGCTGGCCAGGCAGGTCCGGATGTGTACTTTGAAAGCCAACGGGCATAGTGGGGATCGTCGGCCGTTTTTCGTGAACCCTACGGATCGCTGTGACCAGTTCATCTCCGCCGAAGGGTTTGGTGAGAAAGTCGCGCGCGCCTGCCAGCATCGCCCGCCGTAAATAATCCGAGTCGCTTTGCACAGACATGATGACGATTTGCGCAGTAGGGACAAGCTCCGATATTCTCTGGCTGGCCCCAATGCCATCAAGACCCGGCATATTAATATCCATGAGGATGATGTCCGGCTGATGTTCTTGAGCCATTTGTATGGCTTCTTCCCCTGTACCAGCCTGACCAATTACCTCAATGTCTGACTCGAATTGAAGCAGTTTGCGCACATTTTCCCGGGTTTCGGGGAGATCATCAACGATCAACACACGAATACTTTCCAACATCACTCACCTAATGAAATATGTTTGTCACTGAAAAAATTATCAATCCGTTTTTCTAATATTAGTTTATTTATGACTAGATTAAAAATGGAACGGTGCTTTTTCACTGCATTATCATGTAGAAAGGGGGACATTCAAGCAATCATCGCACTCCCAAGAGCTTACCCGATGACGGGTCAAAATAGCATCCATCCTGAAAAGAAACCTAATCAACATCATACTCTGATCCCTAGCAAAGTCAATAATCATGCATCCTGGAGGCGTGTCTGAAAAGCGAGACTTTTGCCTGTGATGATGCGGTGTTGATGTGGGCAAAGCGCGATATCTAGAAAAACGAACAAAGCCCCATCTGTAAAGACAGGGCTTATGTTCTGAACTACAAAAAAACTTAATAGATCAAAGAATCTATATTGCCGATAATTTTAGCTGAGACCAGATGTGATTCTGCTGAACACGTTACCGATCTGCGGGCCAAGTAGAGTCAGGATAGCGATCACAACCACTGCTACAAGGACGAGCACCAGGGCGTATTCGACCAACCCTTGACCCTTTTCACGATGCAAAAACAACATTGGGTTATACCTCCTTTTGCAATTTACCGGACAATAAAAAAATACCCAAAAAACCGAAGCCACTATAGCTTACCGATTGTGCCGTGTTGTTTCAATAGGAGAGTGGTACCGAGAATAAACCATAGCGCCAACGGGCCAGAGAAGGGCGCATTTATCTGAAAAAATCAATCAGCATATTCTGAACCAACGGGAATACTAAAAACCACCTTAGTCCCCTGACCGGCCTTGCTTTGAATATTCAACTCGCCGCCTAACATTTCAATGCGCTCGCGTAAAGCAGACAGCCCAATTGCCTGGGGGCTGCTGTTTAATGCCTCTTCCACATTGAATCCGCTTCCGTTATCCTCAACCGTGGCCGTTACCCGCTCCGGGGCCATATCCAGCAAAACCTGCACCTGGGTTGGTTGGGCATGGGAAACGGCGTTGTTCAAAAGTTCCTGTACGCCGCGGAATATGGTCACTTCGATGTGACTTTCCAGCCGCCGTTCTACCCCGGTCACAGTGATGGGGATAGGGATGCCGCTCTTTTCTTGAAAGGACTCTGCATAACGACGTAAAGTAGGGATGACACCCAAATCATCCAACATCATCGGCCGCAAATCAAAGATGAAGTCTTTGACATCGCTGAAAGTTGCCGCGGCCGCACTTTTGAGCGCATTCAGTTCGGCCCGGGCGCGATCGGGATTCACATCAAAAAAACGCTGACAAATTTCAGCCTGCAAGATGAAGTTGCTCAGCGATGAAGCTGGCCCGTCATGCATTTCACGGACCAGGCTTTGTTTGGCGGCCTCTTCTGTTTGAATCACGCGGATGATGCCAGAGTGGTCGCCAAGCTTGGGCTGCCCGCCATTAGCGATAAGTGAGCTTGCGCCTCCGGCAAAGGTCAATAATTGGCGCTGTAAATTAGCCAGCCGTTCCAGGTTGCGTTGGTCGCTTTGCAGCTTTTCCAACTGTCCTCGCATGGAGTAAAGCCTCTGCTGAGTATCTGCGAAGGCTTCGTAAACTTCACGAATGTAGTCGCGCGGCAGCGTCTCAAAGTTTGTGCTCATCTGCCGCACCTGGCTTTTGGATTGCGCGTTCCGCTGCGCCAGCCGTTCCACTTCGGCCGCGCTTTGCTTGATCAGCACATCGATCTCTTTTAGATCGCGTTGAGTTTGTGCATAATCCTGCTGAATTTGCTCCAGAAAAGCTTCAAAGGTCAGCTCTTCTTCCGTAGAGGTTTGTTCTGCCATGGGGGAGAAATGCTCCTGGATGAATCGTGCCGCTACTGGTTAGGCGTGTCTTCGAGCCGTACCCAACCGTGTCGCAGTGCATAGACGGCCGCTTGTGTGCGGTCATCTACGCGCAGCTTCCGCAATATCGCAGTCATGTGATTTTTCACAGTCTGGTGGCTGATGCCCAACTTGTAGGCGATTTCTTTGTTGCTCAATCCCTTGGTAACGTGTTCCAGAATCTCCGTTTCTCGCGGCGACAGCGGGATGAACAACTCATCAGTGTCGCTGATGAGCGGTCCGGCGAAACGGCCGATCTTCCGCTCTATCCATTGCAAGAGCTGTTCATAATTCATGACCTTTTCGCCCACGACGTAATTGTCTTTGCGCACTGTGTGGATGATGTTGATCAACGCCTCCGGCGTGATGTCCTTGGGACAATATGCAGACGCGCCGGCGCGGAGCGCGTGGAACACCTGCTCCGCATCGTCGTAGCCGGTGACAACGATGACCTTCACGTTTGGCAACTGTGCCCTGATTTTTCGCGTCACTTGAAGGCCGTTAATGGTGGGTAAATTGATGTCCATCAGGATGACGTCTGGATTGACTTCTTGAGCCAATTCAATGGCTACCTCACCATCGGCCGCTTCCCCTACCACCTGGATGTGAGGATCGGTCTCCAAAACGTCGCGTAATCCCTGTCGGAACACCGGATGATCATCTACGATAAGCATTTGAATTTGGTCTGACACGGTGGAAACCCTCGCTAGATCGTTAATAAACCTGTTGTCTGAATGCCAGAAAATAACGGCTCTCTGCGGATAAACCGGAGAACCCTTCCATCAACGTTAGCAATGGTGGGGGCTGATATAAAACATAGTAATATGGAATAATTGCAGTATACCATGAACGAGATTGGCGTGGCAAACCTCTACGGCGCGGCGAGACGGTAGACCGTCATATTATTTAATCCTTGTTCCTGCGTCCAGGCGTATGAAGTTGTGAATTCCAGCGTTACGGCGTCATTTTGCACGGCCGCAGCATATGGCCAGCCTGGCGCTGTGACCAGATAGTGGGCGTCACTGGCCAAAATATATTTATTGAGCGCCGCCTCATCCCCTAGAAGAGAGGCTACATCGGGAGAAACGAGGCCAGCCAGGTCCAGAAGCGGCCGCTCAGCGAAGTAGCCGATGGCCCCAATGTCATGGGCAGCAATGAGGGCATCGGCGGGCGTATTCTGAGCCAGCCAATGCGCCACCGTGACCATCTCCCCTTCCACAAAAGCCACATCATCAGCGTACGCATTGGCCCCCAGCAGCCAGAAGATGACGAGCATCAAGGCGAAGGTGAACCCGGCGGCCGTACGGCCGAGGCGGGCAGCTTGACCGGCCCCTGCATGGGCCAGCAGATCATGCCAGCCCTCCAGGCCAAACACGACCCAAATGGGCAGCGCCGCGAGCAAATAACGGCCGTGCTGATACGTGACCGGTAACCGCCAGGCGTAAAGCCAGATGTGTCCCCCGGCCCAGAGCAGCGGCAGCAACTTCCATAGCCGCCGTCGGCTCCAATCATCCTGCAAGGCCAGCAAGGCGGCCATCACCACACCGGGAACGAGCAGCAAGTGAGCCCCACTGATGCCCCGCCATCCGGCCGGCGGGCCGCCCAGACTGAAATACAACAGGCGGGCAAGGCGGGTGAGGAATGGCTCTAGCAGAAGCGCGCTGTACTCCGCTTGCTTGGCATAGAAGGTGTTAGGCCAGATGTGACCGCTCGTCCAGAGATTAAAGGCGAAGTAGGGGAGCAGCGGCAAGGCCACGGCCGCGGCGTAGACGACCGCCGCTCCAGCGCGGGTGCGCCAGGGCCGAGGTTGAAGCAGCATCGCGGTCGCGATCAGCAGCACCAGAACCAGCCCGTCCGGGCGCGTCAAAATAAGCAGGCCGGCGAGTAGACCCATGGATGCGGATACGCGAAAGGAAGCCTTTATCCCCGCAGGTGTGTGCGTTCGCTCGTAAAAAAGGGCAAGAATGGATAGACTCAAAGCGGCGAAGAGCAACGTTTCCATCCCGCTGGCGGCCGCCCAGACCAGAGGCCATGTGAACACCAATGCCAGCCCGACCAGCCAATCCCGTTCTGCACGGCCGGGCCACAGTTGATGCCACAGACGCATCGCGGCCGCGGTCGTGAGCCACAGCGAAAGAACGCCGAGCAGATAGACCCACAGCAGGTAAGGGAGGCGCAGAGCATACCCGACGGCCACCAGCAGCGTCCACAACGGGGCGGTGGAGCCGGTGCTGACGACGCCGGGCACAAACTCCCAGCGGCCGCTTCTGATCAGGTTGCGCGCATATGTCTGGTGAATCCAGGCGTCGTCCAGGGGGAACCCTGGCCTGCACTGGCGTGAGGCGAGGCCAATGTACACAGCAACAACGAAGAGCGTTCCCCCGGCAACAAGCCATGCGGGGTGAGGGGGCCGCAGTCTTGGGCGCAGATTACTCAGAGGAGGAGACAAATTCATAGAGCTTAAACCCATCGCCCAGGCTGCGCACCAGCCGGACCTGTGGCGATTGCACCTTGCCGTCATACAGATCAGCCAAGGGCGGCGGCCGATCCACATCCAGGAATAGATAGCGGGCGCCATATCGTTTGGCTGCCTGCGCCACCACATCGAGCGGTTCATAAGGGACGGCAATGGAAGCCAGCCCGGTGTGGTAGGTAAATCCGGGGGGATTGCCCGACATCACCACTACATCAGGCGGCAACATAGCGCTGATTTCCCGGTAAGCGGCCGCTTCCTCCTGCCGCAGCGGTTGGCGCAGGGAGACGGCCATACTGATGATATACACCACGGCCACAAACATGGCCGAAAACAGGACCTTAGCTCGCTGCGGCTGCCAGTGTGGGAGCCGGGCGGCTGCCCATTCAACCGCCAGACCGATTCCTGCGGCGGCCAGGGCCATAGACCAGGGCCACAATGCGGTGGAGGAGTGGAGCAGGCTGCCGCGCTGGCCCGGAAACGTGAAGATGAGGCTCATGCTGCCGTACAGGGCCAGCGCATACCATGTGAACGGGCGCAGGAACATCCTCGTTTCGGAACGGCGGCCGTAGCTGATCCAGGCCCAGACGAAAAACAGTGTAAAGACTGTCAGGCCGGTCACGCCCACAAAGGATTGAAGCGCTAACCAGACGGCCTCCAGCTTGGAGAGGAGAATGTTTTGCCATCCCCAAGCAAGGTATCCCGCCAGGTCAAAATGACGGCCGAAGGCAAACACATCGTTGTAGGTTGTGAGAAACATGGTCTGAGCGCCGACAGTGGATAGCGGCTGGCCCGTCACCAACCAGGTGCGCCAGAACCACCCACTCATCACCAGCAGATACCCGGCCATAAAGACAGCCAGGTCGGCCGCGCGCCGGCGCAGACCGAAGCCCGGCGCGTTCCCGGATGAGCGCGCCGCCTTTGTTCTCCTGAGATCTAACAGCCATACCCAGGCGCCCACGGCTGCCAGCAAGATGCCGTCGGCGCGGGTCAGGTGACTCAATCCGGCGGCCAGCCCAGCCAGGAACCAGTAAAATGCAGACCGCCGTTCCAGAGCCAGGGCCAGGGTCAGCAGGCCGCCGCCGCCTGTCCAGGCAAACAGCACGAATGTCGTCGGTTGTACCCAGTAAGCGGTGTAATATCCTCCTGCGGCCGTAAACAGCGCCGCTGTCCGCGCCTGCCACCGCTGCGGCGATAGCCGCCAACTGATGGCGTAGCTCAACCAGGGGAGGAATCCCGCCATTAACCAGAAGGAAAACTGAGCGCCCCTGAATGAGCCTGTGACCTTGAAACCGGCGGCGGCGATCATGGATGCCAACGGCATCCAATACGTGTGAGATGGGGTCGGCAGACCGGCAGGATCATCCAGATATTGCCAGATGATCCGTCCGGTAAATCCATTTCCTGAGGCTAATTGCTGGCCGTTGACGGTATAGTAGTAGGCGTCAAAATAAGTGGGATGGGTTATCCGCAGCGCCCAATAGGCCTGAATTGCCAACCCGACGGCCGCAATCCACAACAGGTCTTTTCTGATCTTGTGATTGGCCCACATGGAGGTCATTGGATTTTGGGTTATTGCGAGACGCGGGCAAAGATTTGTGCCTGGTCATCGACATACAGTTCGCGCCATTCCTTATCGGCCGCCAGCAGGGTTGTCAGCGGGCTGTCTTGCTCCATCAGGACATGCGTGACATCATATTTCTGCAGCGGTTCCCGCCAATTGTCTGTCACTTCAAACGTTTGTAAATAGTCAAAAAGGAATGGGTCGCCGTACACATCAGCACGGCCGTCTACAAAGACGGGTATCCCACGCCAGATGAGGTAGCCGCCCCAGTTGTAGCTGTTATAAATGCGCGCCTCAGCGAGTCCGGCGCGTTCCAGGAAATCCACGGCCGCGACCGGGTAGCGCTGCGCGATAGCCGCGTCATTCCCGGCGATTTTTGCGGCCGTCCACAAGCCGGCGCCTGCCGCTGCCAAGACCAGAATGGCGAGGTTCAGGGCAGTCATAGCTCGCGCAGGGCGTTCGGCGGGGCCTGGCGGCATCAACCAGCTCCCCGGCTGCGTCCCCGCCAGCCCGTGGACCAGATGGCGGCTGATGATGGGAGCGGCGACGATGGCGAATAGGGGGATGTGACGCGCAGAAAGCAATCCGGCCGCGGCCGTGCCGAGAAACAGAAGCCGCTCGCTCCACGTCGGCCGTTGCTGGCCATAGACCCAGCTCCCCAGCCCCAGGGCGAGCATGGCGGCGAAGGGCCAGAAGGGGGCTGCGCGAAAGTCGGGGGGCTGCCATTCTTGTATGTAGGCCTGCATGGCCGGGCTGCCTAACGTCTCAAACGGGTAAATCCACAGCCTGGCCCCGTTGGGGTTGATCGACGCCAGCATGAAGCTGAGCAGCGTGACCAGGGCCAGCAGCCGGATTTCCGGCCAGGGGAGCGTGCGGGATAGGGGAAGCCCGCGCCAGCGCTGGAGCGCCTCCCCGGCTGTGTACGCGGCGAGCAGCACGATTCCCAGCAGGTAACCGCTGTGCAGATTGGCCCAGAGGATGGTGAGAAACGGCAGCAGCCACAATGCGCGGGCAGGAACTTTGCCGTCTTTCAGCCGCTCCACGATGAAGACGAAGACAGACGTCAGCAGGAGGTTGAACATTTGCGGCCGCGCGCCCCAGACAATGGCCGAGGCAAAAGCTGCCAGCAGCGTAATGAAGGCGGTCAGGTACGGCCGTCCCGGGCTGCTGGCGAATACCAGTCCGTAAATGAGGGCCGTCAACAGAGCGAAAACGACCATCAACCCCGGCAGGCCGCCGAGCAGGTACACGTCCCACATGAACAACTGGGACAACCATTCATGGGTGACCCAGGCATAGTGAGGGACAGTGAAGGAGAAGATGTCGTGGCGGGGGATGCCTGCGCGCAGAATGGCTTCTCCCGTTCGCAAATGCCACCACATATCCGGATCTAGTGTTTCCCGCACGCCCATCGCAAACAACGCGATCAACAAAAGCGTCGAGAACAGGCGTCGGATCGTCATTGCGGCCGTCGTGCGTAAACGGTGAACAAGTCCCCAAAATTGACCGGCATGGCCACGCTGTGAAGCCCCAGCGCACCCACGACAGAAGATGAAAGGCGGCCCAACGGCCGGAAAAGTGCGCCCAGCCGGGTGGTCAGGTAGCCCAGGCTCAGGTAGCGACCCTGAGCGCCGGACCAGATAACTTCAAACCCGATCCGGCGCAGCATCTGCGCCAGGCTCTTTTGGCTGAAGTAGTAGAGGTGCATATCCATCAACCAGGGCCAGCGCTGTCCCATCAGGCGCGCGATGAGACTGTCCACGTCCATGGTGTGCACAACCAGCCAGCCGCCCGGTTTCAGCAGGTTAAACGCTTTGGCCAGCTCGGACTTGGGATCATCGACGTGTTCGATGACATCCCACATGGTGACCACATCAAACTGTCGCCCTTGAAGCTGGGGGGCGTCCTGGGTACCCAGGATGACGCTGAGACCTTGCTTCTGCGCTTCGGCCGCTGCCCAGGCGGATGGCTCTACCCCGCATGCGTCCCAACCCGCAGTGCATGCCGCTTCCACGAACACGCCAATGTAGGCTCCCACGTCAAGCAGCGTGCGGCCGTTGGCCGGGCCGGTCATTTTTTCCAGGGTGGCCAGGTGCTTACGGAAAGTCAACTCTCGTCCTTCCCGTTCCAGCTTGTAGGTTTCGTCTTCGACGGCCGTATAGGCGGCGATCAACTCCTCGCTTGACCAGCGGGGATTGGCATAGACCAGACCACAATTGCGGCATTGTACAATCTGGGCATGGTGGCCGTAGCCGGGATTGGTGCAGCGAAAGGCGCTGACGTCCAGGGCCAAGTCGCTCATTGTGGCCGGGAATCGTACCTTCCAGTCGTCCCGGCCACAGAGGTTGCAGTTTACGGTGATCATGGGGAAACCGGGACTGTGGGCCGCCGTGGCTCGCGGCCGCGAAGACGGCGGATGAACAGGCGCAGAAGCGTGTACTGGGCTTTGAGCACTTCCTGGCGGGAAATCTTCGTCTTTCCTTTGCGCCGATCTTCGAAAATAATGGGGACCTCGCCCACCTGCCAGCCCCGTCGCTGGCACATGAACAACATTTCCACCAGGAACGAATAACCGCTGGAGAACAACTCATCCAACGGGATCGTCTCCAGCACCTCACGCCGGTAAAGGCGAAAACCGGCTGTGGCGTCTCTGGCCTTCAGCCCCAGCGCAGCACGAGCCACAAAATTCGCCACCCGGCTCAGCAGAGTTCGCTTCCAGGTGCAGTGACGCGATCCACCGCCCTGCACGTAACGCGAGCCGATCACGACATGCTTTTGCCGGCTGAGCGCAATCATGTCCGGGATGTAACGAGGGTTGTGGGAGAAGTCGGCGTCCATGGTCATGATGCATTGGACATCCGGCATGCTCAGCCCTTGTTTGAAACCGGCAATGTAAGCCGTTCCCAGCCCCAGTTTGCCGGGGCGGTGAACAACGTGAACACGGACTGGGTGGTCATCGGCCCATTTATCCGCCAGGTAGCCTGTGCCGTCAGGGGAGTTATCGTCCACGACGATGACGCCAAGCGATACGGGCAGCGCCAGCAGCTGGGTTAGAAGTTCATTCAGGTTATCAGCTTCGTTGTAAGTTGGTACAATTACAATAGTTTCTATTTTATTCATCGAACGGTACTCCAAGAGGTGGCTGATTGTAACGGCATTAAATGGCATGGTCAAAGCCTGCTGCGCATCTTGGATGCGTTCTTTATGACCCCGGAAGTGGGCATGAAAATAGGTATCCTGTCTCGAAATCGCGGCCTGTACAGTACCCGTCGGCTGGCGCAAGCGGCGCGGCTACGGGGACACGGAGTCGAGATTATTGATACGATGGCTGTGGCTGTCGAGGTGGGGGTTAGCGAGCCGCCTGACTCGCCGGTGAAGGTGATCGCTCCGCAGGTTTCTGTCGCCGCCATTCCGGGGCTGAGGGAGAGGCGCGTGACTTATCTCCCTCATGTGGATGCCATCATCCCCCGCATTGGCGCATCGGTCACGTATTACGGCATGGCGGTCGTGCGCCAGTTTGAGGCGAGGGATGTGTTGACCACGGCCGCATCACAGGCGATTGGCCGGTCGCGCGACAAGCTGCACAGCATGCAGCTCATGAGCCAGGCGGGGCTTCCCATCCCCAAGACGGCCGTCATCGCCGGCGCCCAGGCGTTGTATCCGGCCATCCAGGCGGTGGGCGGTCCGCCGGTGGTCATCAAACTTATTCAGGGGACGCAGGGGCGGGGGGTGTTCCTGGCGCGGAACTTGAGCACGGCCGCCGCGGTTCTGGAAAAGCTGAAGCAGTTGAAGAAGCAGGCGTTATTGCAGGAGTATGTGGCTGAGGCGGGCGGGAAAGATACCCGCATCATCGTGGTGGGGGATCGGTGTGTGGCGGCCATGATCCGGCAGGCGGCCGCCGGGGAGTTTCGTTCTAATTTGCACCGGGGCGGGACGGCCGTTCCTGCCACCCTGGACAAGGAAACCGAACATCTGGCCGTGGCGGCGGCAAAGGCGCACGGCTTGAACGTGGCCGGCGTGGATGTGATTCAATCTAAGCGTGGCCCGCTGCTGCTGGAAGTAAACTCATCTCCCGGACTGAAAGGGATTGAGGGAGTGACCAAGGTGGATGTGGCCAGGGAGATTATTCGCTTCCTGGAACATGCATGGAGTAAACAAAACCGGCGTCACGCCGGTCATAGGCGGCGTTCGTGGTCGTAGGCGGCCTGTTATCGGCCCCGTTACTCGGCCCCGTTACTCGGCCCCGTTACTCGGCAGAGTCTTCAAAATCAATTTCGTCGGGGATGAGACCTTTGCGTCGTGCTTCTTCCAGGGTAAAGCCGGAGGTAAGGCCGCTCCCCCCTTCCTCGGCCAACGCGCTGTCCCAGAAAGCATCCACGTCTTTGCCCTGGTCGGCTGCGGCCGCTTCTTGTGTCAGCAGCCCTTCTAATTCTTCCAGTGTTGCATCAACCGCGGCATTAACGGCCGTTTCCGATTGCGCGTCCTCCTGATCCGGGAGTTCTGCCGGCGTTTCCTCTCGAACGTCGTTTACGGGTGGGGGGGCTTCCGCGGCAGGGGCCGGATCTGTTTTGGCAGCGGGCGGCACGCCTGTCGGCCGCGCGGATCGCTCCTGGGCACGCTCGCCGGTTTCATCCAACATCTCCGGCACAGGCAGTAGTTCCAATAAGTCGCGAATGGCCCGCTGGACAAACACCCAAATCGTGCCGATGCGCCCCCGCCGCGTTTGCGCATCAAAGAAAAGCGCTAACACGTAATCAAAGCCGATATTGGCGCAATAAACCTCTACTTCTTTACCGGCATGGTACTGAAATGTAACTGCCTGCTCCCGCCCCAACTGTTCGGCCATGGCGAAGCTGCCGTTCAGGTTTTGAGCGATGGTGTTGGCCAAATCCGGCGTGATCCAGGCCCGATTCTCCCCCACCTGGTGCAATATCTGGCCGCCAATTGCAGCGAGCATGAGGGCGGATGCGCCGGTATCGGCCCGCAGTGTTTCCAGGCGGCGGCGGACGCCGCGGGGAAGAACCAGATCGATGTCCACGATTTCTGCTTCCAGCGCACGGCCGCTCTGTTGGGTTCGATTGCCGTAGAGGGCGGTGTGAACGGCCGTCAGCATGTCGTTGGTGTCCAGTGGTTTCTGGAAGTAACGGATGACCCCAAGGTCGGCCGCTTCTTTGCGCCCCTGGGCTGAGGAATAGGCGGTGATGATGATGGAGGGAAGGTCTGGTTTGAACACCTTGGTGCGCCGCACCAGGTCAAAGCCGCTCATGCCGGGCAGACGCACATCCGTGATCAGCAAATCAAAGGGGGTGTGGCGCACTTCCAGTAACGCTTCTTCGGCCGAGGGTACCGCCAGCACTTCATAATCCTGGTTGGATAGCTCCAGCATCGAGCGCAGAAACTCCAGCATCTCGAAGTGGTCGTCTACAACCAGGATTTTCTTTGCGTCTGCCATGGGACACTTACCACAGGCGGCCGCGTCATGCGGCGTCTACTCTCATTGCGACTAACGGGAATTATTATAGAGTGATTGCCGCGGAAGGCCAAAGGCAGTTGCCCGGTGTCTGCTTTGCCCTAGACGCTCTCGCGGCGCAAGTAAGCAATAGCCCGGCCAAAGCCTAAAATGGCTATCACCCCCAGGAATAAGGCGATCCCGAAGCCGAAGTTCAACTGAATTAAAGGGGTCAATCCGGCCAGCATAGCGCCGAGCGCGGCCGTGGCCATGAGGCGCCGCCGGTAACGCTGCTCAATCAATTCCTTCCCATCTACCCGCTCAACGCTGGCCACCAGCCGTGCGAAGTGCCCCTGGTTCCAGCCGATCAGGCTGAACACCACGGCCGCAATCGGCCAGCCGGGCGCAGCACCGAATAACGGCGACAAAGCGGACAGGAGCACGAGCAAGGTGAAACTGCCCGATGTGACCCATCGCTTGTTCCGCTGCTGGCCGATGACCCAGGAGGCAGCGACCAGCAGTGCAGCCGCAACAGCCCAAAAGGCCCCGACCAATCCATACCCGGCCGCCAGCGCCAGCGCGGCCCCGCTAATGGCTCCATATCGTTTGATTGCGTGATTCATGAGGTGACGATCCCTATATTTCTGTCCAGAAGCGGCCGAAGTTGGGCCATTGATGCAGCCAGCGCCTGGTTCAATGGAATGTCAACGTGCCAGTCAAACACCTGAATGCCTGCCTGGCGCAGCTTGCGGAACAATAATTCCCGCTCAACCGTCGCTATGCGCTCGGCCATCGCCGTCAACTCATTCCGCTCCAGGAGAGCCTTTTCAAATGCAATCGGATTTGGGCTGATGATGAGCACCTGGTAACCGCGGGCGCGCAGCCGGGGCAGCAGATCCGCATCGTCGCTGGCAAGCGGGCTAACCATCACGATTTGTGATTTGGGCGGGAACAGGCGCGTGGGCAGGTGTTCCAGCCTGTCGAAAATCAGGCTGTCGCCCATTTGGGCGCGCGCCAGCGCCTGTAGAATACGCTCCCGCTGAAACTTGCCGTAGCCGGGCACCGTCCAATCCAGCAGATCGCCATAGCGCAACAAGGCCACCCGGTTCCCGTCGGTCAGGAATGAATCAGCCAGGGTTGCGGCCGCGGCGATTGCATGCTCGAAAAGAGATTGGTCGCCAATCTGGACATATGTCCGCTGCCGCGCGTCGAGGATGATGCCGACGTCAGCGACACGCTCCTGCTCGAATTCGTTGGAATAAAATGTGCCCTGGTGTCGTGCGTTGGCGCGCCAGTTGATATGCCGCAGGGAGTCGCCTTGCTGGTAATGGCGGACGCCGAAGAAATCAACGCCTGAGCCGCTAACTCGTGAGGGGATGTGGCCGGCGTATGCCTTGGTCACACGCGGCCGAATGGGAATGCGGTCCACTCGCCGCACTTCCGGATAGACAAAGAACTCGAACTGGCCGGGGACCGGTACGGAGACATCCCGGCGCAGCAGGCCGAGAAAGTCCATGACGCGAATCTTGACTTCATCAAAATCATAACGGCCGCGCTGCCCGCGCAGCGTATAAGTCAATTCGACCGTCTCGCCGGGGTCGAGCGCAGTCAACAACTCAGTATGGCCTTCAACCACCTCAAGCTGTCGTGGCGGATTGTCTACGATGTGAGCCAGGTCGATCCGGTTGCCCTCATTGGTGATGGAGAGCGTCACGCTCACCGGTGCGCTGGGTTCAGCCCGGTCCGTGCTGAGACTGCGGGTGATATGAAACTGGGGCGTTTCCGGCCCATACAACAGACCCGCGCCAAGAAAGACCAGCAGCGGGATGGCCAGCGCCAGGACCGCGCCGTTTAACGCGGCCATCCCCAAAACAACGATGGCATAAATCAGGATGCCGAGAAGCAGCAGCCGGTTAATCATCAAACGCCTTCAATGACCGGCACGCGCACATTGTTGAGCGCATTGCTGACGACGTTGCCGGCCGCGCCGCGCCGCATCCATAGTTCCGGAACCAGGATCAGGCGGTGTGCCAGAGCCGGGGCGGCGAAGTGCTTCACATCGTCAGGAAGCACATAACTCCGTCCTTGCAGGGCGGCCCGCGCTCGTGACAGTTTCATCAATGCCAGAGAGCCGCGCGGGCTGGCGCCGACGGCGACGCGGCTGTCTTTGCGAGTTGCCGTCGTCAGGGAGACCATGTATTTCTCCAGGTCAGGGTCAACATATACCGTCTCGACGGCCGCACGCATATCCAGCAGCTCGTCCGCATTGGTCGCCTGTCTGATGTCTACTGCTTCCTGCATGCGTGTCCGCCGCCGGTGCAAGATTTCTTGTTCCTCTTCGGCTGACGGGTACCCGACCGAGAGCTTCATGAGGAAGCGGTCTAGTTGAGCTTCGGGGAGGGGGAAGGTTCCTTCGTACTCGATGGGGTTCTGGGTGGCGATCACGATAAACGGCTTTGGCAGCGGCATCGTCTCCCCTTCGAGGGTCACCTGGTACTCCTGCATGGCCTCCAGCAGCGCTGACTGCGTCTTGGGTGAGGCGCGGTTGATCTCGTCAGCCAAAATGATATTGGCAAAGATAGGCCCCTGCCGCAGTTGGAATTCGTTCTCGGCCCGGTTGTAGACATAGCCGCCGGTGATGTCGCCCGGCAGCAGGTCCGGCGTAAACTGGATGCGCTTGAATGTCAGACCCAGGGCATGGGCCAGGCTGTTGGCTAGTAAGGTTTTACCCAATCCCGGGTAGTCTTCCAGGAGAATATGGCCGTCGGCCAGGACGGCCGCCATCATGGTTTCGATCAAGCTTCGTTTGCCGATGATGGCTTTTTCTACCTCAGCGATCACGGATTCGCATCGTGAGGCCACTTCCATTATTTCAATTTTCACCTTTTACCTCCAGTTCGGATTCGAGGAATCGAACGATTATTTCAAACCTGGGATCGTTCCAGGTAATGGCATCTTTCTTGAAAAAACTTTGCGCCGGCTCGGCCGCACGGCCGTTGCTGGGGGAATCCGGGCGATTACGGCGATTTCTCTGGCGCAAACCTGCTTCCAGCGCGTTATAAAGCTCCGGGGGGATCTGAATCTGGCCGCTGACAATCAACTCACGCGTCTCTTTTGTCGAGAGCCGCTCCCGGTAGCCAATGGTTTCCAGGGATAAATTGGTCAAATGGCGCAGTACGCGATTTTTGAAGTATTCGCCCATGGGGGCCTGCTGCAGCCAGCGGCTCAGGGCCATGACCCGCCCTTCGTGAAGGTCTGATTCAGAGGAAGCATCCTCATTAACTTGAACCTGGCCCTGGATCAGGCTGAAGACGGCGATCACGGGGATGGCGGCCACAAAGAACGCCCACGTCAGCACCTGGGGGAATCCCCGACTCATCAGGAAGACATGCCAGGCCCAGGACAAAATGGCGGGAGCGATGGTTTCCTGTACGAATCTGTTTAATGCAACGGCGGCGGCCGCAATGAGCAGAAGGGACACAACGAGGAGGAGCGGCCGTCTCGCTGCGGCGTTTCTTAAGTTAGCTAGCATAGTTCTTGGTCTCCAATCAAATTCCTGGCGCCTGGCGGGAGCTTGCGGCCGCTCTGGCAATCGCCGACAGGCACTCAATCGCTTCTTGTTCTTCCCGCTTTCCTGGCGATTGTGCTCCGTAACGCACCGCTTCAAACAAACGGGTCAATCGCTGTGCTTCTGCGCCTCCCACACCCAGCACATTCAGGCGGTGGGCAAATTCGCGCGGCGTCATGCTGGTGGTCCGTTCCAGCCGCCGTTGTTCACGCAGAATCCGGCACATTCGAGCATAGTATTCGATGATCACATTCCTGAAATGGCGGCCTGTGCGCAGTTCATGGATCGTTGCTTCTGTTTCGATGGCGATCCGTGCCAATGCGCTGGGGCGTGTTCGGCGCCATACTACCCAGCCGACGCCCAGTATCAGCGTGAGCAAGGTGAAACTGATCAGGAATGAAACCAGCACCGTAGGGCTGGCAATCCAAGCCGGCATCTCGGAGCCAGCCGCCAAAGTAGACGGCCGTGGGTTTTTAAAGTTCAATCGCGGTATCAAATATGCGAACGCAATGATGGTTATAAACAGCGGTACGGCGCGCTTGATTTCGTGAAGCAGCGCGCGGCGCACCTCGCGTGAAAGCAGGGCAAAGAAGAGGGCCACGGGCATGACGATAATCGTAGATAGGAACAGCATACGCAGCACAGATGATGTCGCCCGTGACGAAGCTTCAAGCAGCGTATCTTCTGCGCTTTTTACGGCCGCGCTGTCCGCGTCAGAGGCGAAATTGGGCGTTACCCACAATGTGTTCGGGATCACTCTAGAAAGGCCGGACGACAAAAGGAGCAGACTCGTCACTGCCATCACCAGAAAAAACAACGCCCTTACTTTGTTTATCTTGATCATCTCAGATGGACGCCCGCTTAGTTTTGTACCGGTTCCTTCATTTGGCCTTGGGCCGCTTGAATGATTGCCTCCAGGCAGTCTACCGCTTCCAATGTGTCTCGTTCACTGGCCGCCTGTCTGCCATAGCGCACCCGCTCAAACAGGCGCGTCAACTGCTGCACGGCCGGACTGGGTAATCCTGCCTTTTCCAGCACCGCTTCAAATTCTCGCGGGGTCATGCCTTCCTGGCGAACAAGCCCCATCCCTTTTCGTAGCGACTGTCCCATATCGTAGTAACAGCGCATCACGGCATCTTTCAGATCGGCGCCCGCGCGCAGATCAGCCAGCGCTGCGCCCACTTCATCAGTGATGATTTCCAGGGGGGGCTTGCGATTAAGGAATCGGTCACGATTTCGCCAGAAGAACCAGGCGGCCGCACCGATCGTGAGGATAATGCCGCCTGTGGTGAGAATGCTAATCCAATCTGTTACGTCAGGCGGGTTGTCCAGGAGGTCTGCCGGCAGGCGTTCCGGCTCCGCAGGTTTTTGTAAAACGTCATACTCTTCTTGCTCTGGCGGTTCATAGAACGCGCGGTACAGGGAAATGATGCCCATGTACAGGCCGACAAACACAAGAATGGTGATCAGGCCGGCGCGCACCTCTTTTGAACGGTGGGCTGCGTAAACGGATATTGCCAGAAAAATGACGGCCGCCAGGGCTAAGCCTGATTGGCGGGAGACGATCATATAAGGCGTGATCGTCGCTTCCCCAGTATTTTCAGCCACTTCGATAGATCTCTGTTCGCTTGGAGCGAACAGGATCTCGCCTGGGCGAAGTTCTATGTTGGATAACCCGGCTGCCAGCACCATCAAGGCGATCACGGCCAGGCCGAGGTAAATAATACGACGCGTAAGCTCGTACTGGTTGGTTTTATGCATCATTAGCTCAGAATGTGGGCACTACTCAACGATGTTTGGCTCCGATGAAGCAGTGCTAGGCGCGAGAACAATACAGTGAATATTGAGTTGATAAATTACGTGACCCACAAGGAATAGAATGCCCCGCACACTGCGGGGCATTCTTGACATCTCGTCGTTCGCCCTGTCTTGGTTTTGAAGAACAGGGATGAATATCAAACCTTGTAGCAAGCGACAACATGCCCCCCGCCTTTGTCTTCCAATGGCGGGTGCGGATTGTCCCTGCAAAAATGGTCAGCAATAGGGCAGCGAGCATAGAAACGGCAGCGGGCCGGGGGATCGATCGGTGCGCTGATCCCTCCCTTAATCGGGATGGCTTCACGCTCATACCGGGGATCGGGCACCGGCACGGCCGAAATCAATGCCTGTGTATATGGGTGCTGTGGATGCCCCAGCAATTCTTCCGTGGGCGCCATTTCCACGATCTTGCCCAGGTACATGACCGCAATGCGGTCGCACATGTAGCGGGCGACTGCCAGGTCGTGAGTGATGTAGAGGTAGCTGACCCCCATCTCATCCGCCAGATCCATCATCAGGTGCATCACCCCGGTGCGGATGGAAACATCAAGCATCGAAGTTGGTTCGTCAGCGGCGATAAATACCGGGTCTACCACCAACGCCCGCGCAATAGCCACACGCTGCCGCTGTCCGCCGGATAATTCGTGCGGGAAGCGGAACATGAAACTGGTAGCGGGCGTCAGTCCCACGCGTTCCAGTAAGCTGGCCACGCGATCTTCTCGCTCAGCCAGTGACCCGATATTCTGAACTTGCAACGGTTCAGCAACCGTGTCGTAAATGGTGCGGCGCGGGTTTAGGGACTCGAAAGGGTCCTGGAAGATCATTTGTACCCGCCTGCGGAACGCTTTCATGGAGCGCCCCTTGCGGAAGGCAATGTCGTCTAACTCGCCGTTGCTGTTTTGAATCAGGATACGGCCGTCAGTAGGATCGTAAAGCCGTACCAATAGTTTGCCCGTGGTTGTTTTACCGCAGCCTGATTCACCCACCAGGCTCAGCGATTCGCCGGTCTTGATTTCGAAGCTGATATCGTCCACCGCGTGAATGAAGCTGTCTGTTCTTCGGAACAGCCCGCTGCTTACGGGGAATAATTTCTTCAGCCCTTCAACTTTGACCAATGTCTGCTTGTCGTTGCTCATCCAACCACCTCCATCGGATTCCAGCAGGCGACGACGTGGTCGTTTCCCATCTCTGTAAAGGGGGGATGTTCTTGCCGGCATCGTTCAGTTGCGTTAGGACAGCGGGGGTTGAATCGGCAGCCTGACGGAGGATGGAGCAAGTCCGGCGGTTCACCGGGAATGGTCACCAATTCGTGTTTTTCTCCCCTGATGCTGGGAAAGGCTGACATGAGCGCATAAGTGTACGGGTGAAGCGGCCGTTCAAAGATATCAACCGCAGGCGCCATCTCCGCCATCCGCCCGGCATACATCACGCCAATACGGTCACTCACCTCGGCGATGACCGCAATATCGTGCGAGATGTAGATCATGCTCATGCCCATCTTTTCCTGGACTTTTTTAAGCTCTTTTAAGATCCGATCTTGGACAATCACATCCAGCGCAGTTGTCGGTTCATCAGCGATAATCACATCCGGGTTGCAGGCCAGGGCCATGGCAATGATGGCCCGCTGGCGCATGCCGCCGCTGAATTCATGCGGGTAACGATCCATAAAAGTTGGATCAAGCCCGACCATCTCGAAAAGCTGTGCTACCCGTTCTCGCGCCTGTTCTTCTGAAGTGACGCCCCAGTGCAGATCAATCGCTTCGATGATTTGATCCGCAACCCGATAAACAGGGTTCAGGGCATTCATTGCTGCCTGGAACACCATGGAGATGCGATTCCATCGAACCTTATTCATCTCCGGCTCGGACAGGGATAACAGGTCTTGCTCGCCCATCCAGATATGGCCGCCCTTGAAGGAGGCATTATCAGGCAGGAGCCGGAGCAAGGAGAGTGCAACGGATGTTTTGCCACATCCAGATTCTCCAACCAGGCCGATAGATTCCCCTTCTCTTAGAGTAAAGGAAACATTGTCTACGGCCGACACATCCCCTTTTCGGGTTGTGTAGTGCATCGTTAAATCCTCAACAGTGAGGAGTGGTTTTGCCATATGAAGGAACCTCCCAATTCCTCAATTGTTTAGCGCTGTCGTAGCCTGGGATTGACCACCTCATCCAGAGCGCGGCCGACCAGGTAGAACGACGCACACAGAGCGGTAATCGCCAAGCTGGCCGGGAATAACAACCACCAGGTGTCGAAGCGGAGCAAGTAACCAAAATTAGAGGTGAGGTTAATCATGATGCCCCAGCTCATGTTGATTTCTGTTAGCCCGAAAAAGGAGAGAACGGCCTCTGAGAAAATTGCCCCAGTGACAACGAACATCATGTATAACAAAGAGATGGGCAGCAAATTAGGCACCATGTGTCTGAAAATGATGTGAAAATCGCTGCCGCCGGCGACGCGAGCCGCCTCAATGTAAGGTTTTACCTTGACAGTTAACGCCTGCGATTTAATGACAATGGTCGTGCCCCCAAAGCCGGACAGGAGGCCAATGACAATCGCCAGTTGCAGGATACCTACCTGAATGAGCGCGCTAAGCACAATCAGGATGGCTAACCCCGGTATCATGATCACCAGGTCCGCTAACCGCATGAAGATGGTGTCAATTACCCCTCCGTAATAGGCCGAAACTGCACCGATGGTGGTAGCAATGACGACAGTGACGACGGCGGAGAGGATGCCCAAAGCAAACTCAAAGCGGGTGCTGAACATGAGCTGGCTGAGGATATCTGTGCCGCGGGCGTCCGTCCCCAACGGGTGACGCGCGGACGGGGGAGCCGGATGGAAAGGGATCATGAGATCATGCCCCTTGATGGGGTCGTACACGGCCGGCTCATCAGCCCAGACGGTATTCATCATGATGGGGTGGGCCAGAGCGAACAGGCCGAAGAAGACGATCCCCCCCAGGCCGATCAGGCCGATTCGGTTTTCAACAAAGAGGGCCCAATTATTGCGTAGAGCCTTCCCCAATAGTTTTAGTCGTATGCGCCACAAAGGGGTTCGTGTAGCATTTACTGATGGCGATATGGGTGCCATAATCAACTCCTAACTCAGGCATTGGCTGCATGTAATTCCCTCGACCTTGGCAGGGAAATAGCCAATGCTTGCGGAATCGCCTCCCTGGTTGGGACGGCTAGAGAGCGATTCCTTAATGGTAGCGAATGCGCGGGTCGAGAAAAGCATAACCGATGTCAGCTACTAAGTGGCTGACCAGCGTCAGTATGCCGATGATTGTCAAAATACCCATGGCCAGAGGAATATCTTCAGCGATAGATGCTCGCAACAGGGTTAACCCAATCCCTGGCCAGGAGAAGATGGATTCGGTGATAATGCCTCCACTGACAGAACTGCCGATGCTGAACACTAGACCTGTCCACACTGGCAGCAAGGCGTTACGGGCTGCGTGTTTGTCCCGCACCATCTTATCGGGCAGGCCCTTGGCTCGTGCAGAGAGGATATAATCTTCGCGCAGTGTTTCCAACATGCTGGTACGCATTAGCAGCATGGTACCGCCGTATGCGATGAGAGTTACGGTTAACACCGGTAAAACGAGGTGGCTGAGGATGTCTCCGGCGAGCAGCCCCATCCCATTGACTGTCAGGTTTGCTCCGAAGAGTTCCAGATCTCCCGTGAATTCCGCACCTGTGGGAAGGTACCAATACAAAATCAGGCCGATCCCCGGGAGAAGAATGCTGGCCAGCCGGACAAGCGGCCGCAGGCGGGATGTGACCCGATTAGAAAGAAGGAAGCCGGCCAGGGCAATAACACCCGCGATGAGACCGGTCCAGATCATTCGGTTAAAAACGGTATTGGCGTCTACCGGAACTGTAATCCACTCAAGTGGATCGAGGAATTTACCTGCGGGGAACAAGTCTAGCGTGACCGCGAACAGCCAGATCATCATCAAGGCGAACCAGGGGGTGAAGACGGTATACAATGTGACCCCCGTGATGGTAGAGCCATATTCAATAAACCCGCCACGCCGCCAAGCCAATATTTTCCCGGAAACGTAACCGGTCCAGAAGGAGACGATGGAAGCGGTAAGGAATAAGACAACGGTGCGAGGGAGCCGTTCGGCAATGATATCAGTTACAGGTCTGGGGTATTGGGAAAAAGAAACACCCAGGTTACCCTGATAGAAATTGCCGATGTAACGAATAAATCGCTCGACAGGCGGCCGATCCAGACCTAGCTGCCGTTTAAGCACTTCCCGCTGTTCTGGGGGAATATCCGGATTCCCGGTCAGGAGATCGGAAATATCGCCGGGTTGTGCGTCAATGAGAAAGAACGTGGCTGCCTGGAACAAGAGCAGTGTAACGAGTATCTGTGCCAGACGTTTGCCTAAATAACTCCACATAATTGTAACTCCAATTGACAAACAGGAATTCAATCGGGTCAAGATGATACGGTTTCTGTTTGAATGGGAAGAAAAAGGTAGGTCTAGCCAGACCAAGCAACCCTTTTCATACTTTGGTCGGGAAGAACTTATATCGTTCTAAACGACCCCTGCCTTAATAAAATCCTTCCCACAAAAACCGTAACCGCAAACAGGTGCCATTATAGCTGAATGCCTGAGTCTTAGCGAAGAGTTGTTTGGGAAATAGTGTTTAAGTTTTAAGAAGGGGCACAGTCCTGAATATGAAGAACTGTGATGAGCGTCAAGCTTTGTTTCTCCGTTTCCCAGATTTACCCCAGAAACATGGGGAGCGGGCGGTGCAACCCACCCGCTCCCACATCAAGAGAATAGAATTCCCTTCAACTTATTGAGTTTACTTACTCAGAACCTGAGCATCCGTCTGGAAACCGTTTGCATCGGAGATGCCGCCCAAAACCTCGGTGTAAGGAAGCTGGACGCGGTTGTTGATCAGGTCGATCGAAGTCCGGTTGAAGAGCGGGATGTACGGCCGTAAATCAGCCAACATCGCCTGCAGCTGCTTGTTCATTTCCACGGCCTTGGCAAAGTCAGTCTCAGCCATGAACTCGTCGCACAATTGATCGAACGCATCATCGTGCAGGCCCGGCGTGTTGTAATTGCCGGAGATGGCTGTGTCATTGCGGCTGTGGAAGAAGTCACAGACATAGTCGGGATAGATGGTCAGGCCCCAGCCCAGGATATACATGTCGAAGTTGGCGTCAATGAAGACAGGCCCGAGGATGGTGTTGAATCCGGCCAGCTCAGAGGTCGCCGGCATCCCCAACTCGCGCATCCACTCAGAGATCCACTGGTTGAAGCTGGCGCGCTGCGGGTCGTATGCTGGGCCAGGCCCCAGGATGGTGGTTTCCGGCATCAGCTCGCCATTGGGCATGCGCAGACCGGTGCCCGGAGTGACATTCTCTGCATCCGGATCATTTTCCCGATCCCATTCCGGTTTCGAGTCCCATGTCCATCCGGCGTCTTCCAACACCTGAATGGCCATATCCAGACGCTCGCCGCGAGACAGGCCAACGTAGGGGGTTTCGATCTCAGAGTTGAACCAACCAGCATTGCCGGCCGGCACCACGGAGTAGGTGGGGAGGACTGAACCTTGCAAGACACTGTCAGCGACAAACTCTTTGTCAATAAGGATGTCTACTGCCTGGCGGAACTCGGGCAGGGAGTAAGGCTCCTTGCGCATATTGAAGGCCAGGTAGAACAGCCCGTTGTCAGCGTTCGTGTAGGTGACAATGCCTTCACCCTGCTGCGCCTGTTCGCGCAAACCACGGGCCAGGCTTAGCGGATTCAGTACGTAATCCACTTCGCCGTCGGCCATGGCCAGGAAAGCGGATGACTGGTCGCCGTAAATGGAGAAGATGACGTTTTCGCTGTAGGGGCCGCCGGTGTAGCGGAGCGTCTCCGCACCGGACCCGTCACCGTAGAAGGTGCGCGATGTGCCGTTGGCCAGGGTTTGTGTCCAGGCGCCGTCATCCGTTTCCACGATCTCTGTGCCGGCGAAGTAGTAGTTGGAGTTCATGGTTTTCTGGGCGAATGCGCCAGGTTCCAGTTTATCTACTGTGTAGCCGCCGGCTACGGGCACGTTCGAAACTTCAGCGCCGTACAATGTCTTGCGCGCGTTTTCGAATGCCTCGTCATAAGTGGCCCACTCTTCACAGGCAGCCACATCCTCATCGCTTAATCCGTCAGCGGCGCAATCTTCCGGCCGGTCTACCTCAGGCGCGGTTACACCCTCAATGAAGGAACGCGCTTCTGCTACGGTGTCAGCCCAGAAATGTTCGGGCATGATGGGATGCTGGGAGATGCCGAATTGCCACTGGGACAGGCCGGGTACGTCGGTGAAGAAGAACTTGACTGTGTAATCGTCTACTGCTTCCACGTGGTCCAGGATTTCCGGCTTGCAGATGCTGGCCCAGTTCCCAGTCAATTGGAGATCAAGGCAGGTGCTAATGGTAAAGACGGCATCATTAGCCGTGATTGGTTCCCCGTCGCTCCAGACAGCATCTTGCACCATCTCGACGGTGATGGTCTGGAAATCACCCTCTTCTACCGGTCCCGGCGGGAGATCGGTGGCCAACGCCGGCACCCAGTCAAATCGCTGGTCGGACAGGGTGTAGAGAGAGGCAGCGCCCCCACCCAGGATGTATGCTGTCCATACGGAGTTGTCGGGGCCGAGATAGCTCCAGTAATTGGTGGTCAACGGATCTTCAAAGATACCGATGGTATAGTTGTCGCAGCACTCGCCGCCCGCCGGCTCTTCGGCCGGGGTGACTTCGACTTCCTCGACGACAATGCGGGTTACTTCTACAGGAACCTCAACAGGTTGCCCTTCAACCTCTACGGTTTCGGTGACTGTCTCTGTAACAACACGGGTCACCTCAACAATTTGAGGTTCAGCCTGGCACGCGACGAGAATAAACGCGAATGCCAGCAATACGACTATCATAGAAAACCACTTTCTTGACATTAGTCTCCTCCAACTAGTTTCTTTCAGAAGTTGTTGCTTAGGTTTGCGAGTTTACTTATAGGAATCTTTGGTTCGCTGTGTTAGCTGTCACCTCCCTTTGGGGTTTGAGGCAGTTCACAACTTTGGGGCAAGGAACACAGGAGTCCATGTCGGCCGTCTTGTTGAAGCACAGGAGTGACTTGACAACAGTGAGAGAACTGCCAGTGGATAACCGCAATCACGCAATACCCCTTATTCCCATTGCGGATTGACTGAACCGGGTCGAGTTATCCTTGCAAATGCACATAGACTTAGCGATTATTATAGCTGGACTACAGCTAGAGTCAATATGGTGACACAATGGTGGCACATCGTTAATGGTGATTGAGAGTAACCGTTCAGGTGACAGTCACTTTTTCCAGAGACCCCATCTGCGACAAAGTGGGTTTTAAGTGACTGTCACTTTTGGGGCTGTATTGTTACCTCCGGTAACCGTGACCCGTAATCCGTAAACGATGACCCATCCTGAATATAGTTGACAGAAAGGACAACGCATGTCACGGTTTACGGAACACGGAACACGGAACACGGAACACGGAACACGGAACACGGAACACGGAA
>JBHHTQ010000033.1:0-48344 GCA_046753445.1 Anaerolineae bacterium
AAGTATTCGTAAATACGGCCGAATACGTCGTCGTCAATCTCCATGTCGGGGAAGTTGAGGCGCTTGAGCAGGGTAGCCAGGGTGCTGTTCCGCAGCCGGTTGTAGGTTTTGGGCAGAACGTCTTTGAGGGTCGGATTCTCCCGCTCGATGGCTTTCATGGCGTCATTGACGGCCCGGCCGATGTCTTCCCCTTCCGGCAGGTTGACCAGGGTTTGGAAGCGGGCGTCATCCGGCACATACATCACGCCCATTGCCTGATAATCCAATTTGGATATTTTCCGCCGCCGTAGAGATGTTGCACGCACCGTCTCTACATCGGCGGCGGCCCGGCTGAATTTATAGTCGGCATAGCGGAGGAAGATGAGGCCCAGGACGGGGACGGAATATTCCTGGGCGCTGAGGTTGGAATTGGCGCGGAGTTGATCGGCCGCTCCCCAAAGTAGCTTTTCGAGATCAGTGATATGGGTGGCCATTGACCTGGGATTCCTCTGGATGATGATATGACGCCCGCCTGGAACCGGGCTGTGGTGGCAACTGGTTACTGAATTGTGCAAATCATTTTACGAGGCGGGGCGCGTGTTGGCAAGAGGGTGGCCGGGGAAATGAGGTCTCTGCGGCGAAGCGCCGGGCACTTTCAAAACAGAGGATTAGTCTCAAAGTATCGTTTAAGTGCCAGGCACTTCATAGAGCGGTTGCCCCCCGCCTACCCCGGCTTCTGGCCTACATGAATGGCGATGGTGCCGAACATGAACAGCCGGTAATGGACGTTACCCAGCCCGGCCCGGCGCATGATCTCCACCACACTATCCGGGTCCTGGAACTGCTGCGTGCTGTCCGGTAGGTAGCGATAAGCGTCACCGTCACCGGCGATGATCCGGCCCAGCGCGGGGATGACCACATTGAGATGGAGGCGGATGAACGGCCGTAACAGATTTTGTTTCGGCGGGCTGGACTCCAACACCACCACACGGCCGCCGGGCTTCGTCACCCGCATTTGCTCCCGAAACGCCCCCGGCACGTCAATGACATTACGCATCAGGAACCCGGAGGTCACAGCGTCGAACGTGTCATCGGGAAAGGGAAGCGCCAGCGTATCTGCTCCCACCCATTGAATGACGCGCCGCGCGGCCGACTGCTTCCCCACCAGCATCATCTCAATGGTGAAGTCGCCGCCGACCGCCTGGATGCCGGGTTGCTGCCGCAGCCCCTCCAGAGCGATGTCCCCCGTTCCTGTAGCGATGTCTAACAGACGGCCGTTCGCCGGCACTTGCGCCTGACGGATCACATATCGCCGCCACCGCACATCCTGCCCGGCCGTCATCAGCCGGTTCATCAAATCATACCGCCCGGCGATGCGGGTAAACATGCCCTGTACATATCGGGCGCGTTCCTGTCCTTGCAGATGAGCCATGGGTCATTCACGTGAAGTGAGCCGCTTGCGGCTCACGCTTCACTGTCCTTGTTGTTGGTTTCCTCGTCTTCTTTTGGGAGCAGCACTTTGCGCGCCTTGCTGGTTCCTGTGGGGGGGCCGATGATGCCCTGTTCTTCCATCGTGTCAATCAGGCGGGCGGCGCGGGTATAGCCGATGCGAAAGCGGCGCTGAAGCAGCGACGTGGACGCCTTTTGCAGTTGGCGCACCAGGGCAATGGCTTCCGGCATCAACTCATCTTCGAACTTCGCCTTCTCCTCCGCCTTCTGTAATTCCTCCCACAACGGTTGCTGCACCTGTGGCGTTGGCTGTGTCGGGGCCTCATCCGGCATGATTTCGACCGGCGCGGCTTCCGCCGGCTCAGTTGCTGTTGTTTCCCGGCCGTCCGTGGCTGTTTGCGGTCTGGCTGCTTGTGTCCTGGTCGTGACGCTCTCCGCGGCCGTAATTACATTGAAGCGGCGCGCTTTCTTCCAATACTCAATCAACTTAACCAGTTCTGAGTCGCCGACAAAACAACCTTGCAGACGGATGGGGGCGGCCGCCTCCGGGCTTTGGAAGAGCATATCTCCCTGACCCAGCAGGCGCTCGGCGCCGGTCGTGTCCAGGATGACGCGGCTGTCTGTGCTCGAGGCCACGGCGAAAGCAATGCGCGCCGGGAAATTCGCCTTGATGAGGCCGGTAACCACGTCCACGGACGGCCGTTGCGTGGCGATGACCATATGGATGCCCGTTGCCCGCGCCATCTGCGCCAGCCGGGTGACGCCCCGTTCCGTCTCCTCCGGCGACAACATCATCAGGTCGGCCAGCTCGTCAATGATGATCACGATGTGCGGAAGCGGGCTGACATCCTTCTTGTTCTTGATCTTCTTGTTGTAATCGTTGATGTTGCGCGCGCCCACCTCGGCGAACCGCTTGTACCGGTTGTCCATCTCGCGCATGGCCCATTGCAAAGTGCCGATCACCCGTTCCATATCCACCACAACCGGGGCGGCCAGGTGGGGGATGCCGTTGTAACCGGTCAACTCCACCCGCTTCGGGTCCACCATCACCAGCTTAAGCTGGTCGGGCGTGTTTTGCAGCAACAGGCAGGCGATGATGCTGTTCACGCACACCGATTTACCGGAACCGGTGGTGCCGGCGATGAGCAGGTGCGGCATTCCCGCCAGGTCAGCGGCGATAGGCTGTCCGGCCACATTCTGCCCCAGGCCGATGCGCAGGGATGACTTGATGCCGGTAAACGCAGGTGATTCCATGACATCCCGCAAAGAAACCAGCGCCTTGGACACGTTGGGCACCTCGATGCCCACATACCCTTTGCCCGGCACCGGGGCCTGGATGCGGATGGATTGTGCTGCCAGCGCCAGCGCCAGGTCGTCGGCCAGACTGGCGATTTTGCCCACCTTGACCTTGGTGCGCTTGCCGCTGCGTTGTTCGATGAAGTTCGGCTCCACGCCGTATTGGGTGATGGCCGGCCCCTGGTTGATCTCCACCACCGTGGCTGGAGCGCCAAAGCTCTCCAAGGTGTGCTCGATGACCTCCACCTGCTCGCGGATAGTGGCGCTGTTCAAGTCCTGGTCAGACCCGGCTTCCAGCATTTCGGATAGGCGGGGCAGCGTCCACGACCCTGAGCCGCCGCTGGAGCTGCCCAGGAAAATGGGCGCGGGCGTAGTAGGCGTGCGCCCACTGGGCGTGTCCTCTTTTGCCGCTGGTGTTGTCGGCCGTTTGCGTGCGGAGCGTCGCCTGCGTTGTGGGGCTGGTTCAGGCTCGGCGTTCCCGGCCGGTTTCAAGGCGGCAGCCTCCGGCTCTGGGACCGGGGGGGCGGCCGTGGGGCGGGTCCGGGCGCGTTGGGGGGAACGGCCGGGATTGATGGCGATATCCCGTTCCTCGAACGGCGGGGCCGGGCGGCGTAAGGAGGGGCGGGCGGCGAACAGATCGCTTAGCAAAGCGCCCATATCCGCCCGCGTGACGCCAAATAACAGAATCGTCCCCAATAACCCAGTTACCACCAGCGTAAATACCGCGCCCAGGTTGCCGATAGCCCCGGTTAACAGGTATGCCAGCAGCCCGCCTACATAGCCGCCGCCCACTTCTGCTTGCGCGATCGCCCACACATCTTCCAGACCATTATCGAGTTGGAGCAGAACCAGGGTGGCGAATGCTTCAAAGGTGAAATACAGTAGTCCAAAACCGAGGAGCCGGTAAACTGGGAGTTCCGGCGGCTGCTCCATTCCCCACAGCACCAGATACAAACCGATGCTGCCGGTGACGAGGGGGACAATCAGGCCGCCCCAGCCAAAGGTGCGCCACATCAGACCGGACAGGGCCGAGGTCAACTGCCCCTGGTTGGGTGACATCAGGCTGAGGACGAGGATGGCGGTGATAAATACGATGCCGATCCCGGCGATCAACGCCTTTTGCGCCAGGTTCAGGCTGAAGCTGCGCTGGCTCCGGCGGCTGCTCTTGCGCGAACGGCCGCTGCTTTTGCGGGTGGTGCTGCGCCGGGAACGGGTGCCGCCGCGTGTGGATTTAGAGGAGGTTGAGCGACGACGGCCGCTTGACCGGGCGTTGACCCGGCGGCGGGTTCCTTTCTTGCCGGTGTTGTTCGATTGACGGGCACTGCCTTTCTTCTTTTGCGCCATAGCTCAGATGTTCCTGCGGGCGCATTATAGCATGGAAGTGTGACGCAGGCAGGCGCGACGCGCTCGCGCGTTTGCGCGGCCGCGCGCATGACATACAATACGCAGCACACGAAAGCATATGCAGCAATTTCACAATCACGACTTACCCTTTTTCCGCTTCCATAGTTTCCCGCCGAACGGCCGTATTGAGCATGCCATCTTCACGCGGCAAGGCGGCGTCAGCCGCGCCCCGTTCGATTCGCTCAACCTGAGCGTCTCCGTGCCCGACAACAAGGCGGATGTATATGCAAATCGCCGCCGCGCCTACGGCATGTACGGCCGTGATACGGACAGCGTAGTGCACGCCTACCTGGTGCATGGGAACGAGGTCGCCCGCGTCACCCAGGCTGATAACGGCACCTGGATCAGCCGTGTGGACGGCATCATCACCAATGAGCCGGGCTGTGCACTGGCCATGAATTACGCCGACTGCGCCCCTATCTTCCTCTATGATCCGGTCAATCGCGCGATTGGGTTGGGTCATGCCGGCTGGCAAGGCGCGGTGAAAGATCTGCCGGGCGCCATGGTGCGGGCGATGCAGGTTGAATACGGCAGCGAACCGGCCCAGCTTGTGGCCGGCATCGGCCCTTGTATCGGCCTCTGCTGTTACGAAGTGGGAGAACCGGTCATCAGCGCTGTTCGCGCTGCATTTGCCAGGCCGGATGCGCTGCTGATCTGGAAACTGGGCGCGCCGTGGCCGCACTTCGATTTGCCGGAAGCCAACCGCCGCAACTTGCAGCGAGCTGGGGTGAAACAGATCGAGATGTCCGGGCTGTGCACGGCCTGCCGCACCGACCTGTTTTACTCCCACCGCGCCGAAAAGGGGAAAACGGGCCGTTTCGGCACGATATTCATTCTGAGGTAAGGTATGAGTCATTTCAGAGAAAAGTCGGGAATATGGGCGCCCCGCCCCCGAATCACAAGGCATGTCGCATGGCTTTTCTGCGGCTTACTGCTGCTTGCCGCTTGCGGGCGATTCGCAAATCCAACGGCCGTTCCTCCGGCTGCCAACAGCGAACCGGAGGCGGCCGCCGGCACAATTGACGGCGATCCCGTGCGCCAGTTTACCATCCTGTACACCAATGACGAACAGGGGTGGCTGGAAGGAGAAACCCAAGGGACGGGGGCAGCCAACATGATTGGGCTGTGGGAACAAGGAGAAGGGCTTGAGAGAGACGGCTCGTTCCTCATCCTCAGCGGCGGCGATATGTGGACCGGCCCCGCTATCTCCACCTGGTTCGAAGGGGAAAGCATGGTCGCCGTCATGAACGAGATGGGGTACACGGCCGCGGCCGTGGGCAACCACGAGTTTGACTTTGGCCTGGATACGCTGCGGCAACGGACAAAACAGGCTGACTTCCCTCTCCTCGGCGCAAACATCCGTTACCGCGAGAACGGCGCGGTTCCCACTGACCTCGGCATCCACCCTTTTGCGATCGTCCAGGCCAACGGCGTCCAGGTGGGCATTGTGGGGCTAGCTTCGCGCAGGACGCCGCGAACCACCCACCCGGTTAATGTGTCTGGGTTGGAATTTGTGGGTTATGAAGAAACCCTGCGCGAAATTGTGCCCCAGGTTAAAGCGGCCGGCGCGGAGATGATTTTGGTACCCGCCCACTTGTGCCGGGACGAACTGGAACCGCTGGCCCTGGCAGTAGCCGACCTGGGCATTCACATGTTCGGCGGCGGTCATTGTAACGAATTGTTTGACGAGGAGATCGGCGGCGCAGTGGTAGTAGGCGGCGGAAAGCACATGGGCAGTTATGCTCGTGTGACCTTTACCTTTGACACGGAGCGTGATACCGTGGTTGAGGTAGACTATGCGGTGAATCGCAATATCGGCGGCCCGGCCGATCCGGCCGTTGAGGCGGTGGTGAGTCAATGGCAGCAGGCGGTGGCCGGGGAACTCGACGTCGTGATCGGCTACACGGAAAGGGGCATTCAGCGCCGCAGCCAGGAGATGCAGGACCTCATCACGGAATCATGGCTTGCCGGGTATCCGGCGGCTGACGTGGCCATCACCAACCTGGGCGGCATGCGCGCCCCCATTGAGCCGGGCGATATTACCCTGGCGGATGTCATCGGCGTGATGCCGTTTAACAATGTGATCATCGAGTTGAAGCTGACCGGCGAGGAGCTGGTGCAGGTGCTGGCGGTGGCGCATGGGCAGGCCATCGGCGGCGTGCATCTGTCCGGCTCGCGCTGGATTCTGGATCGCACCGGGGAGACGATCGAGACGGATCAGACGTACCATCTTCTGGTCAATGATTTTATGTACGCCGGAGGCGATGATTTTACACTGCTGGCAGAGTTGGACCCGGAGGCGTATGATACCAGCATTGATTGGCGCCAGCCGGTCATTGAGTGGATTACCGACCAGCATTCGACAAAGCGGGACCCTATTGATGATGCGGTGCAGCAGTTGGGACGCCGGTAGGAGGGAAGATGCAGAGAGACAGGCAGCAAAGCTTGAATCATGTGCAAGTGAGTGATCCGCAACCTCCCCTGGAAACTGACCAGGATCGGTCGTGGGGGGAGTGGGCGCGTTTTGGGGTGTTGGCGGCCGTTTTCTTCGCTGTGGTGCTCGCCATCGCCCTGACACGGCCGATCATCTTCGGCCGCATCGTTCCAGCCGTGTTGGGCGAAACCGGAAAGTCGGCCCCGTTGTCTACAGACCCGGATCAGATGGGGAAAGAGACCCCTGTGCCGGAGGAAGCCCCTGAAGCCTCCCCGGAAACGACGCCTGCGCCGGCAGATACGGCCGCACCGGCAAACACAGCCGCGCCCTCCGAAGAACCGTCCCCCTCAGCGGCCGCCATCGAGCATGTTGTGGCGCGGGGGGAAACGCTCACCGAAATTGCCCAACAATACGGGGTGACCGTCGAGGCCATCGTCGAAGCCAACGCGCTGGTCAACCCCAATCACGTCGAGGCGGGTCAGGTGATCCTCATCCCGCGGCCGTAAGGGTCAGCGGCGTTTGCGCGATTTACCCTGCTTGATGCCGCCGCGATAACTGGGCACTTCCAGTACGAAGAAGGTGCAGCGGCTGCCATCCAACATGCGCGACGCCAGCCGGGGGTCCAGTTCGTCAATGGGAGTCACGGTGGTGATGACGGTGGGGAGGCGGGCATTGTAGCGGTAGTTGAACAACTGGTACAGTTTCTCGCGCGCCCACGCCGTGGCGCTTTCTGTGCCCAGATCGTCCAGAACCAGCAGAGGGGCCGTCTTCACTTCGTCAAAGCGTTTGTCATAGCGCAGCCCGCTGGACGGGTTGAAGGTCGCCCGCAAATGGTCCAGCAGGTCGGGCACGACGACGAAAAGCACAGACTCGCCCCGGTTTGTGATGCGATTGGCGATAGCGGCCGCCAGGTGGGTCTTGCCGTTGCCATACCCTGCGCTGTTGAAGACAAGCCAGCCGTCTGGGTGCTCCGCATATCCTTGTGCCGTTTCCAGCGCCCGCCGCAGATTCTCAGCCTGCGACCGCGGCAGTTCCCGCTCCCGCAAGTCGAAGTTCTCGAAGGTCTTGTCCTGATGGAGGCTCAGCGTGGACAGGTCAGACTGATCCTGGGCGACTCCGGTGCGGCGGAAGTCGGGGGCCAGGATGGTGATGATCTGCACCAGGCTGGGGTCAACCATGCGAGAACGAATTCGGATTTCAATCGATTCCAGTTCTTCATTGGTGGTGATGATGGTGGGGAGGCGAGCATTGTAGCGGTGGTTGAATATCTGGTACAGTTTTTCCTGCGCCCATTCAGTATTGCTCTGCGTGCCCAGATCATCCAGGATGAGCATGGGGGCGTTGCGAACTTGCTCGAAGCGCTGGTCGTAAGTTGAGGCGGCGTTGGGGCTGTATGCCGCGCGCAGGTGATCCAGGAGGTCGGGCGTGCTCACAAACAGGGCGGCGTGCCCCATAGAAAGGCGGTAGTTGGCAATAGCGGCCGCCAGGTGGGTTTTGCCGCATCCATACCCCCCCTTCAGCACAAGCCAGCCCTGCGGTTCCCGGGCAAAGGCCAAGCAGCGGTCGTAGGCTGATTTCAGATTGCGCTGTTTGTCCGGCGTCAGGCCGATGCCCTCCGCCAGGAAGCTGTCGAAGGTGCATTCATTCAGCGCGCCAAGCTGGCTAAACTCCAGCAGCTGCTTCATGCGCGCCATCTCCTGTTTGGCGCTGCGGCAGGCGCAAACAACCGCGCGGCCAAAAGCAGGATGGGAGGGCGGAACATCGGGGATGACGTACCCTAACCCGTCACAATGGGGGCAGCCGGGCTGGCCTAAACCTTCTGCTTCCGCGCCGCCAGGCGCGGGGTCAACGCTTGATGATGTCTTTGAGCTCATCCGGGATGTGTTGGCGAAGCTCTTTTTGAGTATCTCGGCGGCCGGTTCCATCTGTTCTTCCTTCCTGTTGCCATCGTTCCAGAATGCTAGACACATAGCGCCACTTGCGGGCGTTGTTGGTCACAGCGATCTGGATCGCCTCTTCAATCCAGCGTAAAGGGTAGGTTTTCTCGGCGTCGCGCAGTTCGTCGGCGATGAGCGGCGTGAGCGGGCCGATGTTTTGTTCGTAGAGGATGAAGATGTTGGGCCGTTCCACCAGGAGGGTGATCGGCTCGGCTTCATCCGGGTTAGGACGCCATTCCCCCCTGGTGATCCCATCCACGGCCGTCCGGCCTTTCTCCGTGTTCAGAAAATAAAGCTCCATCTTGCCGTCGGCGCTTTCGATATTCACGTGCAAAAAAGTACCCCGGGCCACGGCACGCTCCAAACCGTCCATCAATGCCTCCGTGGCCAGGTTAATTGTCGGCCCCAATCCCTTGATAAACTCGGTGTCGTTCAGAAAATCGGCCAGCCGCAAATAGCGCACACGCCCCTCTTTCTGCGTCAATGCCCAGAAGGCGTATAACGTGATTTTCAACTCTGCCAGGTTATCGATGATGGGCAGCAGATCGCTGAAAAATAGGTTAGGTACCTGTGTAAGTCGTTGCTTACCTGGGGGAAAGCCGGAGAAACCTTTCATGCTGTCCATTGGCGATACGCAGCGCCCCGCTTAAAGCGTGATCTCTTGCCGCTGTAAATTCCTGAACGTGGCTAGTTTGCTGTGCCAGTATAAATCAACGGTGCCGGTTGGGCCATTGCGGTGTTTGGCAATGTCCAGTTCGGCGATATTCGGCCGTTCTGTGGTGTCGGGGTTGTAATATTCGTCCCGGTAAATGAAGATGACGACGTCCGCATCCTGCTCAATCGACCCGGAGTCGCGCAGGTCCGACAGCATCGGCTTTTTGACCTGTCGTTGTTCCACAGCGCGGCTGAGCTGGGCGGCCGCCAACACCGGCACATTCAATTCGCGCGCCAACGATTTGAGCGAGCGCGAAATCTCGCTGATCTCCTGCACCCGATTATTGGAGCGATGTTCTGTCTGCATCAATTGTAGGTAATCAATCATCACCAGGTCCAGGCCGTGCTCAGCGTAGAGGCGGCGACATTTGGTGTGCAACTGCATGGGTGTGATGGAAGGGGTGTCGTCAATGAAGATGCGTGTTTCGGAGAGACGGCCGACTGCTTCCATGAAGATAGGCCACTCATGTTCCTGCAGGTCTCCGCGCCGCAGTCGCTGCGAATCAATGCGCGTCTCGGCCGCGATCATGCGCTGCACCAGTTGTTCGCTGGACATTTCCAGGTTAAACATGGCGATGCGCTTGCCAAACCGGAGCGCGGCCGTCAGGGCAATCGCGTTTTGCAGCGAGGTCTTTCCCATACCGGGTCTGGCAGCCACGATAATCAGGTCTGACTTGTTCAGCCCTCCCAGCAGGCGGTCGAGGTCAACAAAGCCCGTGGGCACGCCGATGACTTCGCCGCCGCGGGCATGCAGTTCTTCGATGCGTTCCAGATAATCCCGCGCAATCTGCTTGATGGGTACCAGGTCCCGCGTCGTTCGTTCCTCGCTGATGCTGAATAGGGACTTTTCTGCGCGGTCAATAACGATGTTGATGTCTTCCGCTTCATCATATGCCAGGTTGGCGATGGTGCTCGCGGCGCTGATCATCTTGCGGCGGACAGCGGCCGCTTCTACCAGGCGGGCATAACTGCGGGCGTTGATGGAGGTAGGAACGGCGTTGATCAGGCCGATGACATACCCCTCGCCCCCAGCTTCTTCCAACTGTTCCCGCCGGCGCAGCTCTTCAGTCAGCGTGATGAGGTCCAGCGGCTCATGCCGCTCATTCAGGCTGAGGATGGCCTCATAAATCCACCGGTTCTGGACGCGGTAAAAGGCATTCGGCTTTAAGAAGCTGGCCACCTCAAAAATTGCATCCGGGTCAATGAGCAGGGACCCGAGGACAGCTTCTTCGGCTTCTATGCTGTGGGGAGGAAGGCGCTCGATACTGCTCATGGCATGAATACCCATAATGTGAAATCAAAACGTGAAACGCAAAGAAGATCACGTTTCACGTTTCAGCCCTTCAGTTTACGGTTTGGGTTCTGAGTGGGCGCAGTCAATACGATTCCGGAGGATGCACCTCACTCGTTTTCAAAATCATCGAAATCGAGGCTGTCCACAAAGTCGGAAAAGGCGTCCAGCTTGTCCGGATCCAGTTCACCCTCTTCTTGCGTGGGCGGTTCTTGGATGTCTGACTCAGGGAGAATACCCGCCTCGTCCATGACGGCCGGATCAACGAAGATGGGGGCCTTCACGCGAACGGCTAGAGCAATGGCGTCAGACGAGCGACAATCAATCTCATGCAATTCTTCGTTAACATCAATAAACAGGCTGGCGTAAAAAACGCTGTCGTTCAATGCTCTGATGAGCACATGCGACACGCGGCCGCCCAGGTCCTCAATGACGGTTTTGAGGAGGTCATGGGTGACCGGTCGCGCTACTTTGACGTCCTGCAGCTCAATTGTAATGGCATCCGCTTCGCACGGCCCAATCCAGATGGGCAACTGGCGTTCGCTGTCCATTTCCTTCAGCATCACAATGCGATGCTGTGAAACGAGGCTAATGCGTATGCTGGCAATTGAAACTTCGATCATTGTGATCCCTCGATTACAAACCTGCACTGGCCTGGGAATCAGGCAGACCAATGATCTCGCAGTTGCGAGTGAAGGAAGGCACAGTTCATATTACAAAAACCATGCTTTATGCTGGCATTGTAGCATAAAATTGGAGATGATTCACCTCAGAGATCAAGTTCAGTTTGACAACATCCACCCTTGTTTTCCCAGTACCAGGATCAGTTCGGTGAGATTGATGGTGTCGCTTTGTGAAGCCTGGACACGAGCCTGCTTGCCGGCCAAATCAACCTGCTGTACCTCGTAACCTGACTCGGCCGCAGCCACGACAATGTCCCAATAGCTGTTGGCCAGCGGGTCGCCAAACTGGCCCTCGTTGTCAAGGACGCGGTTGATGCTGTCCAGCAAGACGCGGGCGCGGGTGTACCGGCCTTCGGCAATAGCGCTTCCTGTGGCATGGAGCATGACCTCGAGGGTGATGTTGGTGAGGGGCCGCGGATGGCGGGTCAGATCGGCCGGATTCCCTTCCGACTCAACCTGGCTTGGCTGAGGCAGCCACGCGGTGAGGAAGTGGGCTGTTGGGTCGTAAAGGGTCTGATAGTGGCGGATGGTGTTGTAGTAGTCAATGGTGGCTTCCAGGTCTTGCACGGCCGCACGGGAGGGGGGTGTCATGCTTAAGAAGTCGAGCCAGTCCGCCTCGATCTGGCTTAACGAGCGGCCGAAATACTGCTGTAAGTTTAAGTCTACGGCCGCAGCCTGTGTGTCGGCGTCATCGCGGGTCACGTCACTGTAAAAGGCGCGCACCTGGGACCAGCCGTAGGTTTGCGTCAGGTAGCTCACCAGCCCGGCCGCTTCCGCATATCCGATTTCGTGCTGAACCGGGTAGAAATCTTCGATAAGCTTATCCAGGGGATAATAGTTGCCGGTCATGAGCAGGGCGGCCGCTTTGGCGTCGAGGTCTTCCTGCTTGTAATGACCATTGCTGGCCCAAACGGCCACACCTTCAGCCAGGAAGGGGATGCGGTTGGGCGCAAACTGCCGGTCGATCAAGTGAACTGCTTCATGCGTGATAACCTGCTCCAGATTCCCGCTCACATAGTCCCGATCCAGGTAGGAAACGACCATAGCCGACCCGGCATAGCCGCCCTGACCGATGACGCGGTTGATCAGGAATAAGTCTAGTTGTTGCTGCGGCTGCTCGTCCAATTTATCAGTTGCCTGCTGTACGGCCGTTTCAACCACGGGCAATATCTGGGGCAGGTCCCGGTACGCGGCCGTGCCGCTGACCACATGCACAACACAGCAATCTGTCTGGGCTGTGACCCATGTCGCGTCTCGCTCCACCTCCGGCAACAGCTCCGGATCGTAGACCGTTACAGGAAAAGCGACGCGGTTGTTGTCGTCGTTTTCATCGCCTGCCTGGATCAAGTCGTCCCGATCCAGGATGATCGTCACGTCGTGGGAGCCTGTTTGATCAGCTGTGTCCCACGCCCACTCGAAAACGCCGAACGGATCCCCGGCCAAATTGCGGTGATCCAGCCCCCCGCTGGCTACTTTTACCTCATCTACCAACACATGCACCGTGACATCCCCCGGCGTGACGATGTCGGGCACGAAGGCCGTCACCTGGAAGGTGACCAGGTCGCCGGCGTAGATGAGGGGGACGGGATATAGATAAACGTCCTCGGCCGCAATGGAAAGGTCGGGTGGGGGCGGGGGCGTGGCGGTATCTGTCGGCTGAGGGGTGCTCGTCGGGGGGACGGGGGAGGGCGTGCTGGTGCGTGACGGTGTTGGCGGGATGGTCGCGGTCATGGTGGACGTTGTCGAAGGGGCCGGCATCGTTATGACGGCCGTAGCGCTGGGCGTCATAACGGCGAGCTGTGACGGCGTGGGCGGCTGCGGGTGCGGATTGCAGGCTGTTGCCAATGCACCGATGAAGGGTATGAAAATCCAGGCCAAAACCCGAAATGTGCGGAACTTAACAGAGTCTTCCACTACTGGGTACCCAACGGCTCGAGCGAACGCGATTCATCTACTTTAAAATCATCCGTGTTGCGAGAACACTCATAGGATACGATCCTGCAGCTTGCAAATCAACCTGTTTTAAGGTTCCGTTTCTGAAACAGGGTAAATCTTAAGAAAGCGGCCGTTGATTTCGCGGGCGTATTCTTCGGGCGCTGGGTATCCGATCCCCCTGAAATCATGTCCCGCGCTTCTCCCCTAAATCTCCACTTAACGGTATAATCCGCATCAATATTTTGATGTTGGCCGGCATGCTGCTGGTGTTCAATACAAAAACGGGACTCGCCAATTGCACGCTTACAATACGGCAGGATCAGGACGTCTGACATGCCTGTGTTAATTCCTGACTAAACGCGTGGATTTCGACGAAGTCCTCATGATTCCTACAAAATGAGGAGACCCATAAGACATGGCTTTTTCTAAGATACGTGTACCAGACGGTGAAAAAATCACCTACGAAAACGGCAAACTCAATGTGCCGGATAACCCGAACGTCGCTTTCATTGAAGGGGATGGCATTGGCGTAGATATTACCCCGGCCTCTATGCGGGTCTGGGACGCGGCCGTTGCCAAAGCCTATGGCGGCAAGCGCAAGATCGCCTGGATGGAAATCTATGCCGGCGAGAAGGCGGCCGCTTTGTACGATGGCGATTACATGCCGGAGGAAACCTTCGCCGCCATGCGCGAGTTTATCGTCGGCATCAAAGGCCCGCTCACTACACCGATTGGCGGTGGATTCCGCAGCCTGAACGTCACCCTGCGTCAGGTGCTGGACCTGTATGCCTGCGTGCGCCCGGTGCGCTGGGTGCCGGGTACGCCCAGCCCTGTGCGCCACCCGGAGAAGATGGACATCGTGCTCTTCCGTGAAAATACGGAAGATGTGTATTCCGGCATCGAATGGACGGCCGGATCAGACGACGCGCAAGCGATCATCCAGTTCATGAATGAGCAGTTGGGGAAAAGCGTGCGCGAAGGCTCGGCCATCGGCATTAAACCGGTGAGCGAGTTCGGCACCAAACGGCTGGTACGCCAGGCGATCCAATACGCCATTGATTACAATCGTAAGAGCGTCACCCTGGTGCACAAGGGCAACATCATGAAGTTCACGGAGGGAGCGTTCAAGAACTGGGGCTATGAACTGGCGCGTGACGAGTTCGGCGCCATGCCGTTGGACGGCGGCCCCTGGCATGTGCTCAAGAATCCGAAAACCGGCGAGGACATCATCGTCAAGGATGTGATTGCTGACAATATGCTGCAACAGTTGCTGACGCGTACGGCCGATTACGAGGTCATCGCTACGCTGAACCTGAATGGGGATTACATGAGCGATGCGGCCGCAGCGCAGGTTGGTGGTCTGGGTATGGCCCCCGGCGGCAACATTGGCGATGGCGTTGCTCTCTTTGAGGCGACGCACGGCACAGCGCCCAAATACGCCGGTCAAGACAAGGTGAACCCCAGCAGCCTCATCCTCAGCGGGGTGATGATGCTGCAATACATGGGCTGGGATGAAGCGGCCAATCTCATTGTGGAAGCGATGACGAAGACGGTCGAAGCCAAGACGGTCACGTATGACCTGCACCGCCAGATGGAAGGAGCGACCAAGCTGAAGTGCTCCGAGTATGCGGAGGCGATTGTCGCCAATATGTGAGTGTTGGTCGGCGTATGTCATGCGATATGTTGAGTAGCCATCGGCCGTTGTTTTCCGGCCGGTGGCTATTTTTCTTTCTAACCAGGAGCATTAATCTTGTCATTTCCTCATCCGTTCACATCCGCCCCAGGCGGCGACCGGGAACCGGCCAAGGTATTGACCATTGGCGGCTCCGACAGCGGCGGCGCGGCCGGGCTGCAAGCGGACCTGAAGACCTTCACTGCGTTGGGCGTATACGGCATGAGCGTCGTGACGGTGGTGACGGCGCAAAACAGCGTCAGCGTGGAAGCCGTCCAGTCGCTCCCGGCCGGGTTCGTGGCAGCCCAACTGGAAGCGGTGCTGTCCGACTATGGGGCAGCGGCCGTAAAAACGGGGTTCATCGGCCGGGTTGACCTGATCGAGACCGTCGCCGCCGGGCTGCGCGCACGCCACCCAGGGTACAGCGTCATTGACCCGGTGCTGGTGAATCATCGCGGCCAGCCCATGTTTGCGCCGGAGGTGACCCGCGCCTATCGTGAGCTCCTGCTGCCTTTGGCTGACCTGGTGACGCCCAACAAGCACGAGGCCGCCTTACTGGCGGACAGCCCCCTGCCGGAGCAGGTGACGCCGCGGTGGCTGAGCGAAGTGGCCCGCTGTCTGCATGCGCTCGGCCCGCGCTATGTGCTGGTGAAGGGAGGGCGAAAGGGGGAGGAGATGGTGGACGTGCTGTACGATGGGGAACGCGCGCACCTGCTGCGCGCGAAGCGAATTGAGACCCGGAACACGCACGGCAGCGGCGATACGCTTTCAGCGGCCGTTTGCGCTTATCTGGCCCAGGGAGAGACGATGGAGACGGCTGTCCGCCAGGCCCGTCAATTCACCCTTCGCGCTATTCAACGAGCCGCCTATTGGCAGCTTGGCCGTGGGCATGGCCCGGTATCTCATTGGTAGCTGCCGGATAGGATATTGACGATTATCTTACTTCTCCTGAACGGCAGGGGGACGGCCGTTGCCGGGAAAAGAGATTAGAGATTGAGAGATGGGCGCGAAAATCGTGGTTGTCGGCAGTTTGAACATGGATTTGATCTGCCGCGCCCCCCACATTCCTGCGCCGGGGGAAACGGTGCTTGGGCAGCAGTTCAGCACGGCGGCGGGCGGCAAGGGAGCCAATCAAGCAGTAGCTGCTGCCCGGCTGGGGGCGCAGGTAGCGATGGTAGGCCGCGTGGGCGGCGATCTGTTCGCCGATCAATTGCTGGACAATCTGACCGCAGCTAAAGTTAATCACACTCACGTGCTGCGGGACAAACAAGCAACCTCTGGTGTGGCGCTCATCGTGGTGGACGAAGCGGGACAAAACAGCATCGTCGTGGCCCCAGGAGCTAATGCCCGCCTGACACCGGCTAATGTGGAGGCAGCCGAAGAGGCCATTAAGGGGGTCGATCTTGTCTTGTTGCAACTTGAAGTGCCCCTGGACACGGTTTGCCGCGCCGCACAAATAGCCCGCCAACATGGGGTCAAAGTCATTCTCAACCCAGCCCCCGCCCAGCCGCTGCCGGACGGATTGCTGGCGCTGATCGACATCCTCATCCCCAATGAGAGCGAGACCGCCCTGCTGACTGGGATGCCAACCGGCAGCCAGGCGGAAATTGAGACGGCCGCGGCCCGCCTGCGCCAATCTGGGATTGGAACCGTGATTTTAACGATGGGCGAACGGGGGGCGCTGCTGGCCCGTGAGGGAGAGAGCATTCAATTCGCGCCTTTTGTTCCCGCTTACGTTGTGGACACGACGGCCGCCGGGGATGCTTTTGTTGGCGGGTTTGCCACCGCTCTGGCCGAAGGGAAATCCATCGTTGATGCCGTCCCCTGGGGAAATGCCGCCGGGTCGTTGGCCGTCACCCGCTTAGGCGCGCAGCCCTCCCTCCCTACACGCGCAGAAGTAGAAGCGTTGCTGGTGCAAGCGACATCCAGACAATGACGGGGAACCGGTCTGTGAAGAAAAGGGATTGAGTCTGCTACAGGATAGGATAATCGCCAACTATTTGTCGCGCAGCGTCAGGACGGCCAGGGGAGCGGAGGATAGGAGAATAAGCAGCAAGGCTGGCGCCGCGGCCTGAGCAAAGAAGGCTTCGGAGATGTTGCCCCACACGGCCGTTGCCAGCGTACCAAATCCGATCGGACTGAGGATGAGCGTCGCCGGCAGTTCCTTCATCGCCGTCAGGAATACCAGGGCCACTCCGGCCAGCACACCCGGCCGCAACAGAGGGAAGGTGATGCGGCGGAATACCTGCCACGGCCGTTTCCCCAGGCTGCGCCCGACCTCCTCCACACTACGAGGGACTTGTAGCATCGAAGAACGCATGGCGCCCACTGCCTGCGGTATGAACAGGAACACGTAAGCCAGGATGAGCATGGGGGTTGTTTGGTAGAGGCCGCGCAGGTAGTTGGCGCCGAAGAACACAAAGGCCAGGGCGATGACAATGCTGGGCAGCGCAAATCCTGCGTAGGTCAGCCGCTCCAGCAGACTGCTCAGGCGGCCAGGCCGCCGCACGGAGAGGATGGCGATGGGCAACGCCACCACAATGGCTGCCACGGCCGCGAGCAGGGAAACGGTCACTGAGTTCCAGGAGGCCAGCCACAGCGCCGACAGCGCCTGTCCGCGCATCATCCCCCGTATCAGCCAGTAGAGCAGGCTCATGGCCGGGCCAACCAGAGCAATGGCCACCAATCCGCCCACAAACAGCAAAGCAGGCCAACGCCACGCGCCCAACCGCACCAGCTTCTGCTGCCGCGCCGCACCAGCCGATCGGCGTGCATAACGCGCCCGGCCACGTGTGCGCATTTCCAGATACAGGATAGCGGCCGTCATCCCAATGAGCACTAATGACAGCGCGGCCGCCAGCGACCGGCTGGTGAACGATTGATACTGAATGTAAATCATGCGGGTGAACGTGTTGTAACGCATCATGGTCACCGCACCAAAGTCACGCAAGACGTAGAGCATGACAAGCAAACTGCCGGCGACGATGGACGGCCGTAACTGGGGCAGGGTCACCTTCCAGAAAGCCCCCCAGGGAGACAGCCCCAGGCTGCGCGCAGCCTCCACCAATGAAGGATCCATCCGCCTAAGCGCTGCCCTCACCGTCAGCAGCACATACGGATAGCTCATCAATGTCAGCACCAGGAAAGCGCCGGGAAATCCGTAAATGTCGGGCAGTCGAGTCACGCCGAACAGCGGCTCCAGCACCTTTTGCAGCAGGCCCTTCGGCCCCAATGTGGAGGCCAGTAAGTACGCAGCAACGAAACTGGGAAGCACCAGCGGCAGCGCCGACGCCACCAGCCAAAGCCGCCGGCCGGGCAAATCAGTGCAGGTCGTGAGCCAGGCCAGCGGTACGGCCAGCACAATCGAGGCCGCAGTGACACTGCCTGCCAGCCACACCGTTCGTCCGACGGTTTGCAGCGTTGAAGGTTTCAAGAGGATATCAACGGCCGCTGACCCCGCTCCAATCGTACGCCACAACAGATAAATTGGGGGCAGGAGCATGAATCCCCCCACCAACACACCCGCCAGCACCAACAGAGCACTTGGTACGTTCCAACGGTGCTGTCGCTCTCCCCATGTTCGCGGAAATGTCAGCGTCATACGCTTTTGGACGGCAGGTTGTACGCTCATAGTTCTTGGACGTCGCGGGCCTGTTTGCCCCATAACTTCGTACTAAAGGGGCAGCGGGCGTCTAGAATTTTTTTAAAATGGCGGACCCTCGCGGCTTGCCGAGGCATGCCATTATCGGGCGGGGTCTTGCCAGGATCAAGTACAGTCGTTAACTTAGAAATTGGCGCAAGGTGCAGTCCGGGTTTAATCGCGGTTAAAAAATCTGCGGCGATAGACGTCAGACCCCCGACGCAAATACCGTATTCGCTGCTGCAATCGTGGCCTCAATCTCCGCGTCGCCGTGCGCGGTGGAGAGAAAGCCGGCCTCAAACTGGGACGGGGCTAGGTAAACGCCCCGCGCCAGCATCCCCTGGAAGTACCGGCCGAACCGCGCTGTGTCCGATTGAGCGGCCGTTTCCCAATTGATCACCGGCCCTTCCTGGAAAAATAGGCCAAACATCGAGCCAATCCGGTTGGCGTAAATGGGCACGCCCGCCCGCATTGCCGCCGCCTTCAGCCCTTCAAGCAACCTGGCTCCGGCCGCTTCCAAACCCTCCCACACGCCCGGCTCCTGCAAAGCCTTCAGCGTCTCAATGCCGGCCGCCATCGCCAGCGGATTACCCGACAGCGTGCCCGCCTGGTACATCGGCCCGGCCGGCGCCACCATTCCCATGATGTCGCGGCGGCCGCCATACGCCCCCACCGGCAGCCCGCCGCCAATCACCTTGCCCAACGCCGTGATGTCCGGCTGGACGCCGAACAACGTCTGCGCCCCGCCAGGATGGACGCGGAAACCGGTCATCACCTCGTCAAAAATGAGCAGCGCGCCGTCCGCCTGGGTCGCTCCCCGCAAGCCTTCCAGGAATCCGGGCCGCGGCGGGATCATCCCCATGTTGCCCGCCACCGGTTCCACGATCACGGCCGCAATCTCGCCGGGGAATTGGGCAAACAACGCCCGCACCGCCTCCAGGTCATTGTACGGCGCGGTCAGCGTATCGGCGACGGTGTTGGGCGGCACGCCGGGGGAATCGGGCAGGCCCAGCGTGGCCACGCCGGAGCCTGCCTGCACCAGCAGCATGTCGGCGTGGCCGTGATAGTTGCCCTGGAACTTGATGATTTTATCCCGGCCGGTGAAGGCGCGCGCCAATCGCAGCGCGCTCATCGTCGCCTCCGTGCCGGAATTGACGAAGCGTATCATCTCGATGTTGGGCATCAGCCCCATCACCTGCCTCGCCAGTTCATTTTCCAGCGCACTGGGCGCGCCGTAGCTGGTTCCCCGCGCCGCCTGTTCCTGCGCGGCCGTCACCACGCGCGGGTGGGCGTGTCCCAAAATTAGCGGCCCCCAGGAGAGAACGTAATCAATGTATTCATTGCCGTCGGCGTCGGTGAGCCGCGCCCCGGCCCCTTTTTCGATGAACAGCGGCTGCCCACCCACCGCGCGAAAAGCGCGCACCGGCGAATCCACGCCGCCGGGCAGCAGTTGTTTCGCCTCATTGAACAATTTGACTGATTTTTGAATGTTTAGCATAATTTTCTCCAGAATCCTTGACAACTTATAGTTTTGTGTGCAATAGTAAATACATACGTATAAATCACTTTTGTAAGTTGAGGTGAAAAATGTTGGTTAAAGTAGGGCCAAGAGGCCAAATCACGATTCCGAAATCATTGCGGAAGCGGATGAACATTAAACCAGGCGATTCCGTTACCCTGACAATGATTGATGATTATGTCATGTTGCGGCCTGTCACAAAGACGCTTTTTGATATGGTCGGCTCTATTCCAGTGGATGGGCCATTGGATTTTGATGTGCTCCAGGAAGAAATTAAGCAGCACGTTGCCGATAAGGTGATGAGAAGTTTAAACAATGAGTAAACGCGCATTTGCTGATACAAACCTGTTCATTCGCCTTATTACCAAAGATGATCCACAACAACTTGATGCTGTCCTATCCTTGTTTCGCCACGCTTCGTCTGGCAAGATTGCACTTGTGACCAATGTGACCGTCATTGCCGAGATCGTTTGGGTACTGGAACGGAAAGAGGCAGATCGTACAATGATCCGCGAGGCGGTTGGAGCGATTCTGAATACGCCGGGCGTTGAGGTTGATTCAGCCCACTTGGTGACTCAGGCCATTGATTTGTATGTAACAAAAAATATTGATTTCGTAGACGCTTATAACATCTTTTGGATGCAGGAAAACGGGTTGAAAACTGTTTGTACTTTTGATTACCGTCACTTTTCGCGAGTGAGCGGTATTAATGTTAACGTGCCAGGGCAGCCAGCCAGCTAGCCGTCCGTTCCTGAATCAATTCCACCAGCGTTTCGATGAAGAGCGGGTCGTCGTTGAGGGCCGACGGCCGTACCAACCGCACTCCCAATTCCCCCGCCACCGCCTGCGCCTGAATGTCAATATCGTACAAAATCTCCACGTGGTCGCAGACAAAACCGACCGGGATGCTGACAATGTTCTTGATCCCTTTTTGAGCTAAATCTGCGATATGGTCTTGAATCTGCGGCCCCAGCCACGGTTCGGGGCTGCGCCCGGCCGACTGGTAGCTCCACGACCATTGATCTGGATGGAGACCTGCCCTTTCTGCCGCCAACTGCGCCGTTTCCCGGAGCTGGCTGTCGTAGGGATCGCCCATTTTCAGGATGCGGACGGGGAGGCTGTGGGCGCTGAAGATGACGTGGACGGCGTCCCGTTCCGCTTCCGGCCACTGCGCCAGCCCCTCCGCCACCCGGTTGGCCAGCGCCTGGATCAGTTTGGGGGCGTCGTGGTAGCTGTCAATGTACTGGAATTCGATGTCGCCGCGATACATGGCCAGGCCGTCGCTGATTTTGGCGTGGTATTTGGCGACGCTGAGTTTGCTGTAATGGGGAGCCAGTACCAGGGCGATGGCGCGGCTGACGCCGTCGTCAATCATCTGGCCGACAACTTCTTCGATCCAGGGGGACCAGTGGCGCATGCCCAGGTACACCCGGAACTGCGCCGGGTCTAGCTGCGCCTGCACGGCCGTTACCTGTTTGCGCGTAAAATCCAGCAGCGGCGATTTGCCGCCGATTTGCCGGTAATTGTTGCTGATTTCTTCAAGAACGGCCGTTGACGTGACACGGCCGTTGCGAATATCCGCCAGATAGCCGGAGATTTCAGCCAAAGAATTTGGCCCACCGTAGGCCATCATCAGAACGCCAATGGGGTTTAAGTTATTGCTCATAAAAATCTTCCCATGAAACGTGAAACGTGAAGACATTACACATCATGTTTCACGCTCGTCCGCTCATGCACATACGCCACCACCCGCCGCACATTATCCACCGGCGTCATGGGGAAGATACCGTGACCGAGATTGAAAATATGACCAGGACGGCCGTGCGCTCGATCCAGCACATCATCCACTCGCGCCTTTAGCTCTCGCCAGGGGGCCAGAAGCGCCACCGGGTCCAGATTCCCCTGGATCGCCTTATCCGGCCCGATTTGCTGCCACGCCCAATCCAGCGGCATGTGCCAGTCCACCCCGATCACATCGCCACCGCAGGCGGCCACCACATCCAGGTAACTGCTCGTCCCCGTGCTGAAGTTGATGAGCGGCGCCCCCGTTTTCGCCAGCTTTTGCAGCAGGGCAGTGTTGTACGGTTTGACATAACGCTCATAATCCTGCCGCCCCAGCGCGTGTCCGGCCCAGGAATCGAAAATTTGCAAAGCCGACGCCCCCGCCCTGACCTGTTTGAGCAGGTAATCTGCCTGCACCGTCACCAGCTTGTTCATCAGCCGTTTCCAGGCGGCCGGTTCGCAGTACATGAACGCCTTCGTCCTGACATAGTTTTTGGAGCCGCCGCCCTCGATGGCGTAGCTGGCCAGGGTGAAGGGCGCGCCGGCAAAGCCGATGAGCGGCGTGTCGCCCAGCTCGGCCGCGGCCAGTTCAATCGCTTTGAGCGTGCCGCCCATCACTTCTTCGGCGGGGGGGGCGGCCAGGATGTCCACGTCATACGGCCGTTCAATCCGTTTGTGCAGCACCGGCCCCTCCCCCTTGACAAATTCCAGTTCCAGCCCCATCCTCACCAGCGGCGGCAGAATGTCGGAAAAGATGATGGCAGCGTCAAAGCCAAACGCCTTGATCGGCTGGAGCGTAATTTCCGCCGCCAGTTCCGGCGTGTGAATGCACTCCAGCATCGAATGTTTGGCGCGGATGGCGCGGTATTCGGCCATGTATCGGCCTGCCTGACGCATGAACCAGACCGGCGTGTAATCGGTCGGCAGTTTTCGACAGGCGCGGAGGAAAGGGGAAGAAGTGTTCATAATGGTTAATTGTGAATTGTGAATGGTTAATTGTGAATTTTCTTGCCGATAAAAAACGGCCCCAGTCGTTCCAGGTACTGGGAGGTCTGCTTCGTTTTTCTCATGCGCTGGACGATGGCGGAAAGCGGGTGCAGTTCCGGGCCGATGATGCCGACGACGAAATCGTTGTCGTTCTTGTCCAGGCCAAAGCAGGCTAGCCGGATGTCGGTTCCCAGCCCGGCGCGGCCAAAGGCGCGGCCAATGCCGCCATGCTCGGCCAGAACCACCCGCTGCTCCTGCGCCGAAAGCTGCTCAAAGCTGCCTTTGCGCCGCAGCGGATACCAGACCCCCCACTTCAGCGCCGGGTCGAATAGCTTGCGCCAGGGGCGTTTGATGACCGCTTCTTGCAGGTCGGTTTCGTAGCCGATGGCATAGGTGCGGCCAAACATGGTCAGTTCTGGTTTAGAGGTGAGGTCGGTGAACGGCCGTTCCCCCAAAAAGGCCCGCAGTTCCGTCACAAAAAAGTCAGGGGCCTCACTCGCCGTCACCAGGGCAACGCCAAACGGATCGTTCACGTCCAGGTACAGCACGCCGGGGATGCCGGCCGCTTGCAGCGCGTTCAGGAGCACGGCCGTATCCCGGCAGCCTCCAAACGCCAACAACTGCACAAACAACCGCCGATCCAGCGACTGTTCCTGCCCATCCCGCGTGCGGCTTCTTTCACGAATGTCTACATCTTCCATAATGTTGAATTGTGAATTGTGAATGATCAATGGTGAATGAAGCGCCCTGTCAGCAATTCACAATTAACCATTCACAATTCATTATGGGCGCAGCCACTTGGCCGCTTCCAGCGCGTGGTAAGTGATGATCAAATCCGCCCCCGCCCGCTTGAAGCCGAGCAGCGTTTCCAGCACGACTTTCTCCTCGTCCAGCCAGCCGTTGGCCGCGGCCGCTTTGATCATGGCGTACTCGCCGCTGACGTTGTAAGCCACCAGCGGCAGCTCCGGGAAAGCATCGCTGACCGCGCGAATTACATCCAGGTAAGGCAGCCCCGGCTTGACCATAAGGAAATCCGCGCCCTCAGCTGCGTCCAGCTCGGCTTCTCGCAGCGCCTCGCGCACGTTGGCCGGGTCCATCTGGTGCGTCTTGCGGTCGCCGAATTTAGGCGCGCCCTCGGCCGCATCCCGGAAGGGGCCGTAGAAAGCGGAGCCGTACTTGACGGCGTAGGACATGATGGGAATGTGGCTGAATCCGGCCTCGTCCAGCCCGGCGCGGATGGCGGCCACCATCCCATCCATCATGCCGCTGGGGGCCACGATGTCCGCGCCCGATTCGGCGTGGGAAACGGCCGTTCGCGCCAGCACATCCAGGGTCTCATCGTTGAGTACGTTGCCCATCTCATCCAGCAAGCCGCAATGCCCATGATCGGTGTATTCGCACAGGCAGACGTCGGTAACGATGATGAGATCGGGGACGGTCGTCTTGATGGCGCGGATCGCCTGCTGCACGATGCCGTCAGCGGCGAAATTTTCCCGGCCTACCGGGTCTTTCTGCGCCGGAATGCCGAACAGGATGACGGCGGGGACGCCCAATTCCCATGCTTTGCGGGCTTCCAAAACCGCTTCCATTACCGAGAGCTGGTCAATGCCGGGCATAGAGGAGATGGGGGTACGGCCGTCCCCATGCCGGATAAACAACGGGTAAATAAAATCATTCGGGGAGACGCTGTTCTCGCGCACCATCGCCCGCAGTTGGGACGTTCCCCGTAGTCGGCGCGGCCGGTGTAACAGGGTGAAATTACTCATTGTTCATTTCTCATTCGTAATTGGTAATTGGCCATTGCGCCAATCAGGCCGTCCATCGTGTACTCATCCGGCACGATGGACGGGGACAGTCCACACTTTTTCGCTTTGGCGGCCGTCACCGGGCCGATGCAGGCGATGGTCGCCTGGCCAAGCAAGGTACGGGCAGACTTATCAGCCACAATCTTGAGGAAGTTCCGCACACTGGAAGGGCTGGCAAAGGTGATGATGTCGAACCCCTTTTCTAGTTCGGTTATGGCTTTGTGGGTAGGCACGGCCGTCACCGTGTCATACAGCGCGACTTCATCCACTTCTGCCCCCTGGGCGCGCAGCAGCTCAACAATTTTCGGACGGCCCATTTTCGCACGCGGCAGCAGCACCCCCTGCCCGGCCAGGTCGCCCAGTCCAGCGGCCAGCGATTCGCCCGTAAATTTATCGGGAATAAAATCCAGCTCAATCCGGCGGGCATGCAGCGCTTGCGCTGTGGCCGGGCCAACGGCCGCCACACGCGGCAGCGACAGAGCCAGCCCCACATGGTCAGCGCGCTGGAAAAAGAAGCGGACAGCGTTGCTGCTGGTAAAAATCAACCACCCATACCGGCCCATTTGCTGCAGGGCGGCGTCCAATAAATCTGGGGGCAGGGGCACAAACCGGATGACTGGGAAAATGATGGGGATTGCACCTAAGCGGCGCAGCTTGTCGCCAAAAACGCCTGCCTGCTCCACACTGCGGGTGACGACGATGCGTTTGCCCCGTAAAGGGAGGCTGGCGGCTGGGGAGTGGAGATTGGTACGCTCCATGCTCCGCACGCCGGTCTCCCCTAAAGCGGCGTCAGCCTTGAGCAGATTATTTGACACCCGCCAGCACCTCCCGCGCCCCTTCAGCCAGGGCTTGTTGGGCCAGTTTCGCCCCCAATGCCTGGGGATCATGGCCGTCGGCCGTCACGCGAATGAGTTGACGGCCGTTTACTGCTGCCACCACTCCGGTGAGATTCAGCGCGCGGCCGCCCCCCCTGGCGTGGGCGGCTACCCGCGTAGAACAGCCGCTGTCCAGGTGATATAAGAAGCTGCGTTCGGCCGTTACGCAGGCATGGACGTCGGCGTTGTTGATCGCCGCCAGAAGGCGCAGGGTGTTGGCGTCATCAGCGCGGCACTGGATGCCCAGCGCGCCCTGTCCCGGCGCAGGCAGCATGGCGTCTAGCGGCAGCCATTGGCTGATGAATGTATCCAATCCCAACCGGGTGATGCCGGCGGCCGCCAGGACAGCCGCATCATATTCCCCTTCCTGTACCTTACGCACGCGTGTGCCCACGTTGCCCCGGATGGACTTCACCTGCAAATCCGGCCGGTGCGCCAACAGTTGCGCCTGGCGGCGCAGGCTGCTTGTGCCCACAACCGCGCCGTTTGGCAGCGTGTCTAGCGTCCAGCCGTTTTTCGCCACCAGCACATCGCGCACATCAGCCCGGCCCACAATGGCACCCAATGTCAGCCCGGCGGCGTCTTCGACGGGCAAATCCTTGAGAGAGTGGACGGCCAGGTCAATACGGCCGTCCCGCAGGGCATTCTCCAATTCCAGCGTGAACAAGCCCTTGCCGCCAATCTGGGGCAGCGGCCTGTCCAGAGTTTTGTCGCCCCTGGTCACAAACGGCTCCACGTGTACCGTCAAGCCCGGCCATGCTGCCTGCAGCATTTCAGCCACGTGGTTTGTTTGCCATAGAGCCAGTTCAGAGGTGCGGCTCCCAAGGGTGAGGGTCGTTGGTGTGGGTGTGATCATCATTGTGTTAGTCAGAACTGAAGAGTTCTATCTCCATTTCCGTCCTCATCCCCTGTCTCCAGCCCGAAAAGAAAGCGGGCAGTCTCCGCGAATTCAATGGCGCGGCCGTTGCCCGCTTCATCCCGCAGTCTCCGCGTAGGCTCGTGCAGTAACTTATTCATAAGGGAGTGTGACAGATGTTCAATGTGCTGCCAGACCGCCGGGTCCAGGTCAGGCACAAAGCGGCGGGTGCGCGCTAATTCCTGCTGCCGGATGGCTTCTGCTTTTTGCCGCATATCCACAATGATCGGCCGCACCGACAATTGGCGCAACTGCCGCGCAAACTGGGCCATCTCAGCCTGGATAATATGCTCAACATCCGGGATCGCTTTCCGCCGTTCAGCCACTGCATCATCCACTTGCCCCTGAAGCCCGTCCACATCAAATAAATGAGCGCCAGGGACATCGCGGGCGCCGGGGGCAATGTCGCGGGGCACGGCGATGTCTACCAACACCAACGGCCGTGTCGGCCGCCTCGCCATCGCTTGCCGCACCATTGCTGCATTGATAATGTGCCCGTCGGCGCCTGTCGCACTGATGACGATGTCCGCACGCGCCATTTCAGACGCCAGGGAGGTGAATGGATGGGCTTCCACGCCGTACCGCTTGGCCAGTACGGCCGCCCGTTCGTAGGTGCGGTTGACGAGGCTGATTTGCCCGGTGCGGCGGTGGCCTAACGCCTTTAGCGCCAGTTGCCCCATCTTCCCCACGCCCACGACCAAGGCGCGCACCTGGGTCAAATCGCCGACGATCTGCTGCGCCTTCCATACAGCCATGGAGCTGATACTGGCCGGATGGCGGGCGATGCTTGTTTCGCTGCGGGCGCGCTTGCCCACGCGCACGGCCGTCTGAAACAGGGCAGACAATACCAGGCCGCAGCTCCCCATGGAGCGGGAGGCGGCGAAGGCGTCCGCCACCTGGCCCAGGATTTGTGGCTCTCCCAGCACCATGGAATCAAGTCCGGCGACCACCCGAAACAGGTGGTGCGCCGCTTCCAGGTCCCAGAAGTGATACAGATACCCGGCAAACCGGGTCGGAGACACTCCGCGTGCATCGGCGACCATTTGTGCCAACGCAGCTACCTGCTGGTCGCCCGGTGTTGTGGTTGATTCGCTTGCGGTCGCGGCGTAAATCTCGACGCGATTGCAGGTAGACAGAATGACAAGTTCCTGAAAATCAGCGCTGTCCCGCCAACGGCAGAAATGGCTCAGTGTGGCTTCAAGTGTTCCTGTTTCCGAAGAGCCGGATCGGAAGCTCAGGCTTTCGCGTATTTCGACCGGCGTGTTGTGGTAACTGAACCCAATACAAAGAATCGTCATTGACTTCCCCGCTGCCTTCAACCTTTTAGGCGTCATAAGAGGCCGGAACCGCATCTCTCAGAATGATGACAAACAGCATGAAAACTATGCAAAACTATGCGTTTGTGCAGGAGTCTACTAATGAGCTGTGGGGAAGTCAAGGGGTTTTAGGGGACGTTAATGAAGGTTGTGACGAAAGTCACGAATTTGGCATGACGATGATCAGGAAGAAGGCTTTCAGGGTTATCGTCCCGGGAAAAAACAGCCGATCGGCCAAAGCGGGCCGGAAATCGAGATCAGCTGCCTTCGTTATATACTTCGGCCACTGCCAGTTGAACGGCATTGAGCACCATATTCATGCGGCGCATGAGCCGGAGGCTGCTGTCCGATTGGACGCGCGCCGTTTGCGGCAAATTAAAGGCGGTTTCCATGAGCATGTCGCGGAAGAACATGGCTGCTTCCAGCGCGGCCGTCAATGGTAAACCCAGCTCAATCCCCAGACGGCCGTATTCCTTTCCCAGGCGTTCCGCCTCGGCGACAATGTTTCCGTTCGCTTCATCGCTGGCGATATATTGCAGCACCAGTCCGAGCAACTGTTGCCCTAACATTCGATTGCGCGCCCGCTCTTCTGCATCGAGTTCTGCCAACCATGTTTGTTCCGGCCGGCCGGCGATCTCGCGGCGCGTCTGTGTCAGCGCTTGCTGCGCCCAGATTTGCTCCAGAGCCACCACGCTGCGCAAGCGGCGTCTCTCTTCCTCAAAGCGGAGGATATCTTCCAGGGCAAAACGGCGATGCCCGCCGGGCGTCAGCAGAAACGGGATTTCCCCGTTGTTGGCCCAGCGCCGGAGGGTGGTTGGGTGGACGTTCAGGCGTTTAGCGGCTTGTGACAGTGTCAGCCAATTGTCAGTTTCTGGGTGTGGGTTTGACATACGATCACACAAAATCTATTCGAACAGCAGCGAAGTTAGGCAAAGCTAACCAATACGAAGGCAGTCTACACGGCTCCTAACGAATGTCAATAGTACGCGAGATTTGGTGACTAATGTCACCGGCGGGCCTATGACTTTCATCCATTGCAGCGAAGGTGGGCGGCGCATACGGCCGCGCCGGCTCTTCAAGTCGGCGCGGCCGTATTATGAAATGAGAGCGGGGCAGATGCTGCGCGCTTACGGCAAAATGCCCAGCTCGCTGAGCAAAGTCACTGTGCCTTCCAGGTCGGCTAATTCCTCCGGCGCAATGTCCGCAGCCTTTGCGTCTAATTCGGCCAGCGGCGGCAGGAGCGGGGAAATAGCCACGCCGGGAATGATCGGATACTCGTAAGTTTCCGTAGCAAAGTATTGCTGGCCCGGCTCAGAGAGCAGGAACTCGATAAACTTAAGCGCGTTATCGGCATGGGGGGCAGTCTTCAGGACGCCAACGCCGGAGATCATGAGCAGCGAGCCTGGCCCGCCTCCCGGCAGGAAGTAGTTGCGCGCCGTGAATCCTTCTCCCTCTTCAGCGATGAAGCGGTACAGGTAATAATGGTTGACGAAGCCCGCATCTACTTCTCCGGCGGCTACGGCCGCCACGATGGGCGTGTTTTTCTCGTAGACGGCCGGTTCGTTGGCCTGGATGGCCGTCAGCCAGTCGCGGGTGCGTTCCTCGCCCCAAAGCGCACGCATGCCGGTGATCATGGACTGAAAGGAGCCGTTTGTGGGGGCCCATCCGACGCGCCCTTTCCATTTCGGCTCAGTGAAGCTCCATAAATCGTCCGGCAGATCATCCGGGGTGAGCGTTTTCGTGTTGTAGACGATGACGCGGGCGCGGCCGGAAATGCCCACCCACTCCCGGTTGGCGGCGGCAAAGCGAGCCGGCACTTCGGACAACAGTTCAGGCGGAAGCTGTGCCAGCAGTCCTGCATCCTGTAACGCGCCCAAACCGCCGGGGTCTTGCGCATAAAAAAGGTCGGCGGGGCTGTTCGCTCCTTCTTCTAACAGCGTGGCTGCCAGTTCGGCCGTTCCCCCGTAGCGCACCTCAGTCTCGATGCTGGTTGCTTCGGCAAACTGGTCAATGAGCGGGCCGACCAGGCTTTCGCTGCGGCCGGAGTAGATGATCAGCTTGTTTTCATCAGCAGAGGAAGCGTTCCCAGCCGGCCCGCAGGCAGCCAGGATCAAGGCAGTCTGCACAATTAATAAGGTAACAACTAGACGGTGTTTCCAACACATGACTCGATTGGCTCCTTACTTGGGCAAGCAGGCTACGGCTGTCACCGCGGCCGCTCGCCGAATGTGTGATGTTTTGTACAAGCGCAATTATCGAGTTGGGGGCAAAGCGAGGCAAGGCAAGCGGTTAACTCTCATCTTTACCAAAGTTAAGTGTGTCACGATTTCTCCTTTAAGAAAGGAAAACCGTGACACTGCGAGGCTTGGCGGTTTATTCCGCTGATTTTATTTATGAGGTTATACCGCCAAACATTTAAGCCGGGTTAGAGGCAAGAGAGCAACTGCGAGTTGATTATTGTGAAAAGCGATGCAGGAGGTTATTGGAGCCGGAGGGTCAGGCGTCGATCAATGCGTGGATATGTTCCACGGCCGCGGCCATGTCTGCGCCGTCTACCACCAGGCTGATACTGCACTCGGACGACCCCTGGGCGATGGCGATGATGTTTACCCGTTGGTTGCCCAGCGCGCTGAAGATGCGGCCGGAAATGCCCGGCGTGCCCCGCATCCCCGCGCCCACAATCGTCACAATGGAAACGTTGCGCTGCGCCCAGATGCGATCAATGTCCCTCCGCTGAAGTTCGGCGGCAAACTCTGCTTCCAGGCTGGCGATGACCTGGTCGGCCGTTTCGTCTGGCGTGGAGAAGCAAATGGACTGCTCAGAGGAAGCCTGGCTGATGAGCAATACGCTGACCTGGCTGCGGGCTACCGCGCCAAAGGTGCGGGCAGCAATACCCGGCACGCCGATCATTCCCTTTCCTTCCACCGTGATGAGGCCCACATTTTCAATGGCTGTCACGGCCTTGACGCCGCCATTGCCGACGGCCGTATCGGGCACGATGATCGTGCCGGGGTGGGTGGGGTTAAAGGTGTTCTTAATGCGTAAAGGGATGTCGTTTTCCACGCATGGCCGAATCGTCTTGGGATGCAGCACCCTGGCCCCATAATAAGCCAGTTCAGACACTTCTCGATAGCTCAATGCCGGGATCGAGTGGGCTGAAGGTACGAGACGGGGATCGGCCGTCATCACGCCGTCCACATCAGTCCAAATCCAGACCTCGTCTGCCTGGACGGCCTGGCCCAAAATGGCGGCGCTGTAGTCGGAGCCGCCTCGTCCGAGGGTGGTGAGAACACCGTCCCGGGTGGCCCCGATGAAGCCGGTGACGATGGGGATTGTGCCCTCATTCAGCAAGGGGCGCAGCCGGGCCTCTGTTTTCGCGACCGTCTCATCAAACAAAGGCGAGGCCGCCTGGAAATTATCATCGGTGACGATCAATTCGGTCGCATCTATCCCCTGCGCCGGGAGCCCTTGCTGGCGCAGGTACGCGGCCAGGATGCGCACACTCATTTGCTCGCCCATGCCGCTGATGGCGTCCAGCGCCCGCGGCGTCAATTCGCCCAACACCAATACCGCCTGGCACAGGGCTGCATACCGGTCGATGAAGCGGCTGTTCTCCAGCAATACTTGCTGGCGTTCCCCTTCTGGGGCCAGCAGGCCGTCAATCGCTTCGTAATGGACCTGACGCAGGGTGTCGGCCGTCTGCCGGTAAGTCTCGCCATCGCCGGCCGCGGCCGCGTTGGCCCCTTGCAGCAACAGGTCGGTCACCTTTGTCGGCTGGGACCCCATGGCAGAAGCGACCACGACCACCGGCCCCCATTCATCCTTGACCGCGCGGATCAAGTCGGCCGTCCCCCGCATCGCGGCCGCGTTCCCAACCGATGTCCCCCCGAATTTCATGACCAATGCCATCGAACCATCCTTCCTGCGAACAATGGTATAGAGAGATTGTCAGAGATGGAGATAGAGACAGAGACAGAAAGCACCCGGGTTTACGTAACGCTTTCTCTGCCCTCTTTCCTCCGTTCTCTATCCTCCATCCTTTTTTTACACCTGTGCCAGCGCCTGTGCCAGATCGGTAAGTATATCGGCTGTGTTCTCAATGCCAATAGCAAACCTGACCAGATTATCTTTGATGCCGATTTCCAACCGCTCTTCGGTCGAAAGTTCGTAGTAGGACATCAGGGCAGGCTGTTCGATTAGGCTCTCGACGCCGCCCAGACTGGGGGCGATGTAGGGGATAGTCATGGCGTCGATGAAGCGGGAGGCGGTATGCAGCGGATCTTCGTCGTGTATCGGCGCAATCTCAAAGCTGACCACGCCGCCAAAGCCGTCCATCTGCCGTTGCGCCACTTGATGGTCAGGATGGGAGGGTAGGCCGGGGTACCAGACGCGCTCGATCTTGGGGTGGCGTTCTAGGAACTCTGCCACCGCCTGCGCCGTCTCGTTCTGGCGAGTGACGCGTAGCTCCAGCGTCTTTAGGCCGCGCTCCAACAAAAAGGCGGCATGCGGGTCCAGAATGCCGCCCAGCATGCCCTGGCTCTGGCGCAGCGCGTTAATGAGTCCCGCCTCCCCTATGGCCACGCCGGCCATCACGTCATTGTGGCCGCTGAGATATTTGGTGGCGCTGTGAATGACCAGGTCAATGCCGAAATCGAGCGGCTTTTGATTGATTGGGGTGGCAAAGGTGGCGTCAATGATGGTCTTGATGCGGCGGTGCTTGCGGGCAATGCGGGCCACTTTTTCCAGGTCGGCCACACGCAGGTAAGGGTTGGTGGGGCTTTCGCTGATGATGATGCGGGTGTTGGGCTGGATGGCTGCTTCCAGGGCGTCATAATCACCCATGGGCACCTGTGTGCTTTCGATGCCCAGGCGGCTGAGAAAAGTGTTGCAGAACTGGCGCGTTTTGCGGTAACAGTCGTCAGTGAAGATGACGTGGCTGCCGGTGGGCAGGATGGACAGCAGGACGTTGGTGACGGCCGTCATGCCGGTGGGGAACAGCAAGGCGTCGCTGCCGTTTTCGAGGGCGGCAATCCGCTTCTCAACGGAGCGAACTGTGGGGTTGCCGTAGCGGCCGTACTCCCCCCGGTCGGCCATGCCGTCCTGGTCGCCGACCGGCCACATCTTGGCTTCCATGAAGGCGCGCAGATCGGCCGTATCTGTAAACGTATACGTCGCTGTCTGCACCAGCGGGGTTGTCAGCGCATGGTGTGCGTTAGGGCGGCGGCCGTCTAGTTTGCCATGCACTGCACGGGTGGACGCACCTTGCGGCCGTTCGGGCAATACCTTTAATTCAGCCAAATTTATTTTCCCAGCCACGTCAATCATCATCCTGCCTCATTTGCAATTGGATATTGCTAACAATAAAAAAGCTCTTCGCACGATACATCCAGAGCGAAGAGCCGTTTAATCAAAAACGCCTCTTCTAGAAGTTGCGAAGAGGCTTTATCACGAATTCGTGAGCCACATCTCATCTTCCAGAAGACATTCTTCTGCCGGAATTAGCACCATTTCCCTTGCGGTCGCTTGGGCGGTTGCTGAGGTTTCATCGGGCCGGTCCCTCAACCTCTCTGGATAAGAAGTGGGTGACTGTTGATTTCAGTCACCAATATTCAATTGTTGGCGAACATGGTAGCAAATTGGCGAGAGAATGTCAACCAATTTATCCGTTAATCGCGGGATGCGGTATAATCCCCGGCCATGACTTTCGGATTTGAAGTAGAAAAAACAGATCCCGGTAGCGACGCGCGCACCGGACGGCTGTTTACCCCCCATGGGGTTATTCCCACACCGGTCTTTGCGCCGGTGGGCACCCTGGCGACGGTCAAGGCATTGCGGCCGTCCGACCTGCATGACCTGGGCGTTTCCCTCGTTCTGAGCAATACGTACCATCTTTACCTGCGGCCGGGTGACAAGCTCATCGAGTTTCTGGGTGGGCTGCACAGCTTTATGGCCTGGGACGGCCCCATCCTGACAGACAGCGGCGGCTTTCAGGTCTTCAGTTTGAGCAAGACGCGCAAGATTGACGATGAAGGCGTAACATTCCAGTCTCACCTGGACGGCTCTTACCATAAGCTCACGCCGGAGAAAAGCATCGCCATTCAGGAAAACCTGGGAGCAGACATCATCATGACCTTTGATGAATGTCCCCCTTCTTCCGACTACGAGTATGTGAAGCAGTCACTTAGCCGTACGCACGCCTGGGCTGTGCGCTGCCTGGGGGCCAAGACGCGTGACGATCAGGCGTTGTTTGGCATCGTGCAGGGCGGCATATTCCCTGATTTGCGCCAGCAGAGCGCCGAGTTTTTGACGGCGTTGGACTTTCCCGGATACGCGATCGGCGGGCTGGCTGTGGGGGAGACCAAGGCAGAAATGTATGCGACGCTTAATGCGACAAGCCCGCTTCTGCCAATGAACAAGCCACGATACCTGATGGGCGTTGGCGAGCCGGAAGACATCGTCAACGCAGTTTTGCGCGGCATAGATATGTTCGACTGCGTTATGCCCACCCGCATTGCCCGGAACGGGGCGGCTCTGATCACGGGCGGCCGCATTAACCTGCGTAATGCGCAATACCGGCATGATGAGGCGCCCATCCAGGTGGATTGCACCTGCTACGCCTGCACCCGGTTCAGCCGCGCCTACATTCGCCACCTGGTGAAGGCCAATGAAATTCTGGCCCATGTCTTGCTGACCAGCCATAACATCCATTTCATGATGGAGTTGATGCGCAGAATTCGCAAGGCGATACAATCTGGGAACATGCAAACTTTCGCGCGGGAATTTTTAAGTCATTACGAGGACGTTTCACTCGAAGCAGAATAAACCGGCCCCCTTCACGGCCGCAATTCACCCCAACCCATAAAGGACAACATATGACCCTCATCGACGCTATCATCCTGGGCGTCATTCAAGGCGCAACAGAGTTTTTGCCCATTTCCAGTTCCGGGCACCTGGTTTTACTCCCCACCATTTTCCATATGCCGCTCCCTGACCTTGCGCTCGTGGGCCTGGTGCACGTCGGTAGTTTGATGGCCGTACTCATCTACTTTCGCCGGGACCTGTGGCAGATCATTTCGGCTGTGCTGGCAGGACTGCACCGGGGTCAGCCGTTGGGCACGCCGGAAGCGCGGCTGGGCTGGTTGATTGTGGCTGGCTCCATTCCGGCGGCCGTGGTCGGATTCCTCTTGCAAGATCAGTTCGATGCGATCTTTGGTACTCCGGTGGCGGCGGCCGCCTTCCTGCTGGTGACAGCTGCACTCCTGGTCGCCGGTGAGCGCCTGCTATCCGGCTACAAGGCCGTCTCTGGCATGAACTGGACCGATGCCCTCATTGTGGGCCTGTTTCAATCGTTGGCCTTGCTGCCTGGGGTTTCGCGCAGCGGCAGCACCATCGTCGGCAGCCTGTGGCGCGGCCTCGACCGGCATGCGGCGGCACGCTTTAGCTTCCTGCTTGGCGTGCCGGTTATCTTTGGCGCCGGGCTGTTGTCCGTCGTTGATCTCCTCCAGGCAGGTGCATTGTCGAACCATTGGGGCGTTTATGCGGCCGCGTTCACGGCCGCGGCCGTCACCGGCTATCTGTGCATCACCTTTTTGCTGAACTGGCTGCGCCAGCACACACTCTATCTATTCGCCGCCTACTGCGCTGCCTTTGGCAGCCTTTACCTGCTGGCCGCGGCACTGTTCTAGGCGCTACTGATTCCCCCGCCGATTCAGATAGAATACAAGGAGGATTCCCATGATTCCTGCAAGGAGCACGCATGGACAGTAAGCATTTCATCGAACTTGACGAGAGATACAGCGCGCATAACTATCATCCGCTCGATGTGGTCATCACGAAAGCTGACGGCGTCTGGGTCTATGATGTAGACGGCAACCGGTATCTGGACTGCCTGGCTGCGTATTCGGCCGTCAACCAGGGGCACTGCCATCCTGCCATCCTGGCGGCCGCTCAGGCGCAAATGGGGCGGGTCACGCTGACTTCACGCGCGTTTCGCAACGATCAAATGGGCCCCTTTCTCCAGGAACTGTGCCAGCTAACCGGTTATGATAAAGCGCTGCCGATGAACACCGGAGCCGAAGCGGTAGAGACAGCCATCAAAGCAGCGCGCAAGTGGGGGTATAGGATTAAAGGCGTGGCCGCGAACCAGGCGGAGATCATCGTTTGCGCGGGCAATTTTCACGGCCGCACGACCACCATTGTTGGGTTCTCCAGCGAGGCACAATACCGGGAAGATTTCGGCCCGTTCACCCCCGGCTTCGTCATGATCCCTTACGGCGACGCGGCCGCGTTGGAAGCGGCGATCACACCCAATACGGTCGGCTTTCTGGTGGAACCGATCCAGGGGGAAGGGGGTGTCGTGGTGCCGCCTGATGGGTACCTGAAGGAAGCGGCCGACGTTTGCGCCCGCCGCAACGTTCTCTTCATCGCCGACGAAATCCAGACGGGCCTCGGCCGCACAGGGCGTTTGTTCGCCTGCGAGCACGAAGGGGTGAAGCCCGACATCACCATCATCGGCAAGGCGTTAAGCGGCGGGTTTTACCCGGTGTCGGCGATACTGGCCGGCGAAGAGGTTCTCGGCCTGTTCCGGCCCGGCGATCACGGCAGCACCTTCGGCGGCAATCCTTTGGGAGCAGCTATCGGCCGTGTGGCGCTCAAGGTGCTGGTGGATGAGGGGCTGATTGGCCGTTCGCGCGAGCTGGGCGCCTATTTCAAGGGAAGACTGGAACGGGTGGAAAGCACGCACATCAAAGAAGTGCGCGGCAGGGGGCTGTTCATCGGCGTCGAGTTAGGTGTCCCCGCCCGCCGTTTTTGCGAAGCATTGCAGGCGCGGGGCATTCTGTGCAAGGAGACGCACAAGAACGTCATCCGCTTCGCCCCGCCGTTGATCATCGCCCGCGAGGAAATTGATTGGGCGATGGGCCATATCGAGCCGGTGCTCCTGGAGGAATGACGGCCGCTCAGTCGCCGAGGCAGGTACCGACGCGACGCGCCATCTCCACCCACGGATGATCCAGCGGCACTGTCTTACGCTTCCCCACCACCTGTTCCAACGGCACCGGTTCTGTGCCGTCGCCGCGGACGGCGACCATGACGCCGTAGACGCCTTCGTGGATGAGGGCGGCGCAGGCCGTGCCCAGCCGCGTCGCCAGCAGGCGATCCACGGCCGAAGGAGTCCCGCCTCGCTGCACATGACCCAGGATGGTGACGCGGGATTCCAGCCCGGTCAGCGCCTCCAACTGCTGCGAAAGCCACATGGTGCTACCGGCGCGTTCCGCCTCCACCTGGGCAATGATGGCATTCGCTTCCCGCCGCGCCTCTTTATCTCCCGCCTTTTTCGCTGCCTGCTTGCGCGCTTCAGCCTCCTGCAAAGTCGCGGCCGTTTCTCGGGACATGGCCCCTTCAGAAACAGCAACGATGCTAAAGCGGCTCCCTTTGCGGCTGCGCTGGCGAATGGCCTCGGCCACAACATCCACATCATAAGGGATCTCCGGCATCAAGATCACATCCGCCCCGCCGGCGACGCCGGCGCCCAACGCCAGCCAACCCGCGTTATGCCCCATCACCTCTAAAACGATGATGCGGTGGTGACTGTGAGCGGTGCTGTGCAGGCGGTCAATGGCTTCCGTGGCAATGCTCAGCGCGGTGTCATAGCCGAAGGTTACATCGGTCATCGCCACGTCGTTGTCAATGGTTTTGGGCAGGGTGATGATATTGAGACCCTTTTGCACCAGGCGGTAAGCATTCTTCTGCGTCCCGCCGCCCCCCAGACAGACGAGGGCATCCAGGTGGTGTTGGTGGTAGGTATCCACCATCGCGTCAGTCATGTCCAGCAGACGGCCGCCGACGGGCATACGGTGCGGCTTGTCACGGCTGGTACCCAGAATGGTGCCGCCGATGGTGAGGATGCCCGACAATGCCGGCCCGTCCAGCCGTACAGTCCGGTTTTCCATCAGGCCGCGAAAGCCGTCCCGGAACCCAATGACGTGCATGCCAAATGCACCCTGGGCGGCTTTGCCCACACCCCGAATGGCTGCGTTCAGGCCGGGGCTGTCGCCGCCCGCTGTCAGAATGCCCACGTACTTCGTCATGACAAAACCTCCTGATCGCCTATGCCCGGGCGTGCCACGCTCGCAGCAGCTTCGCTTCCCGTTCGGCGCTTAAGCCGTTGCGCCATTCCCACTCAGCGGGGCGTGTTGCCTGCCATGCCAGCGTGTCTCGCACCGTCTCCGCCAGCGGCCGAATGGCGAGACCTGTTTGCAGCGCCTTCTCGCAGTTGATCGACATAATACCAGAACTCTCCCGCGGCACCCATAATGGCGCCTCGGTGAAGGGAGCCACCCCTTGCGCCGTCAGGAACGTTTCGCTTACCCAGGTAAATGCCGCATCGCTGTTGCTTACCTGACGGCAGCATGCTAAAAGCTGCCCCATCGTCAATGGGGCCACCGGCCCGGTCGCGTTAAAAGGGCCGGTCAGCCAAGCTTCGGTCGCTTGCACCACCCATCGGGCCAGATCACGCACATCTATGAACTGCACCGGCGCATCGGGCGAACCGGGGGCCAGCACCTCGCCGCCTCTGGCAACGCGGGCCGGCCAATATGTGAATCGATCCGTGGGGTCGTGAGGCCCCACGATCAGGCCGGCGCGGATGTGCAGGGCACGGCCGTTCATCGCTTCAGTTGCTACTGTCTCACACAACACCTTGAGTGGGCCGTAAGTTTCGCCCGTCACTTTCTCAACGGTTTCATCTTCCATCTGGGCCAGCGGGGCCTCTTCATCCATGCCCGGCATGCCCAGATCGGCGTAGACAGCGATTGAGGAGATGAAGGTGTACAGGTCAACGGCATTGGCTAGCAGCGCGGCCGAATCATGCACCAGGCGAGGCACATAGCCGCAGGTATCGATCACCGCGTCCCAGGTACGGCCGCGCAGCGCTTCCAGGCCGCCGTCCCGATCCTCCTTCAATCGTTCCAACTGCGAAAACAGGTCCGGGTTCGTTCGTCCCCGGTTAAACAGGGTGACCTGGTGTCCGGCCGACAGGGCCGCCTCAACCAGGGCGCGTCCCAGAAAACGGGTCCCGCCAAGTATGAGCAATTTCATGATTTGATTCTCCTGAACCAATGGACATGCTGTTCAGACGGGCGTCGACCGCATCTGTTTTAGGTCAGAGTTAGGATACCAGGGATCGCCCGTCTGTCTAGCGGCCGCGGCCTGTTTGATCGTAGAATAATGGCGATTATTCGGGTGGCGGTCACTGTATCCAGAGAGTAATCGTGGTGTGGTGCGTTTTTAGTGACTGTCGCCTTTGAGGCTTAGACGTTAAAAATCCCATCACATTCGGGGAACTTGATCTCATTTGCAAGCTGAGCAAATCATGAAACTGAACGTAAAGCAGGGCAGTATCCAGGAAAGCACGGCTGATACGATCATCGTCAATCTTTTTGACGACGTGAAAACGCCGGGCGGGGCTACCGGGGCGGTGGATCACGCTCTAGACGGCGCCATTCGCGAACTGATCGCCGGCGGGGACCTCAGCGGAAAGGCGGGGGAAGTGGCAGTGCTTTATCCGCGCGGGGTCATTCCAGCCAGGCGGGTGCTGATCGTCGGCCTGGGGAAGCGGGAGGAGTTTGACCTGGAAGGGGTGCGCAAGGCAGCGGCGGCGGCCGTCAAACGCGCCCGCGACCTCAAGGCACGGGATGTGGCCACCATTGTGCATGGCGCAGGCGTGGCGGGGCTTCCGGCGGCGGCCGCGGCGCAGGCTATCGTCGAAGGATCGCTGCTGGCGCTGTACCGGTACGATGCGCCCAAACAGGAGGAGGAGAAACACGAGATCAGTTCGCTGACGCTCGTCGAGTTTGATCAGGCGAAACTGTCTGACTGCGAAGCAGGCATTCGGACGGCCGAGGCTATCGCCGCCGGTGTGACGCTGGCGCGTGACCTGGTCAATCTGCCGCCGAACGTAGCCACTCCCACGCGAATGGCAGAAGCGGCGGAGGAGATCGCCCGCACGCACGGCCTGAAATTGACCGTGGGCGACCGGGAATGGGCGGCCGCGCGCAGTATGGGCGCTTTCCTGGCCGTGGCCAAAGGAGCGGGAGAACCGCCGAAGTTCATCGTGCTCGAACATAACGGCGACCGGGACGATTTGGATACGATTGTGCTGGTCGGCAAAGGCATCACCTTTGATACCGGCGGTATCTCGTTGAAACCGGTTCAGGGGATGGGGGCAATGAAGAGCGACATGGGCGGGGCTGCGGCCGTGCTCGGGGCGATGAAAGTCGCGGCTGGGCTAAACCTGTCGCTGCGCGTCATCGGCATTACGCCCTGCACCGAGAACATGCCTGACGCGAACGCTTACCGGCCGGCCGATGTCATCACCGCCAGCAACGGGAAAACCATTGAGATCATCAGCACCGACGCCGAAGGGCGCATGATCCTGGCAGACGCCCTCGTTCACGCGGCCCAATACGGCCCCAAAGCGGTCATTGATCTGGCCACGCTGACCGGTTCCTGCGTCATCGCCTTGGGCAAAGGGGTCGCCGCCGGCGTGTTCAGCACCAACGAGGCGCTCCGCGACCGGCTGGTGGCCGCCGGAAGCAGCACGCATGAACGCCTCTGGCCCATGCCGCTGTGGCCTGACTATCGGGAAACCATTAAATCGGATGTTGCCGATATGAAGAATGCCGGCGGCCGATTTGGCGGCGTCGGGACTTCGGCTGCATTTCTCAAAGAGTTCACCGATTATACCTGGGCGCATCTGGATATCGCCGGGGTGGCTCTGAGCGACGAGGAAAACGCATACATCCCGGCCGGGGGTACCGGATTTGGCGTCCGCCTGCTGACAGAATTTTTACGTAACTGGTAGGGTAATGGGTGGGGCGAGTTGCGGCCGCTCAGCTCACCCCAAATCACTTCTTGCAACTTGTTCCGTTCCCCTCTAAACTAGACCCCATCACGTTCCCACTGTCCCAGCAAACACCGCAGTTACGTCTCAGGAGGATAGAAGATGTCTGTGCCCTTGCCCCCTCTGACGCTTGGCGTTGAAGAGGAATATCAAATCATTGATCCTGAATCCCGCAACTTGCACTCCTATGTCACGGAACTGCTGTCTCAGGAACGGGAATACCATACAAACCTCGACCTGAAACCGGAATTCATGCAGTCCCAAATTGAGGTTGGGAGCCACGTGTGTCGCAACGTCAAAGAAGTGAGGCAAGAAGTGGTGCGCATGCGCCGGGCTGTGTGCCAGATGGCGGCGGAGAACGGGTTAAAGATCGCGGCCGCGTCCACGCACCCGTTCGCCAGGTGGGAGGAGCAGTCCATTACCGAGGGGGTGCGCTACAAGGAGTTGCTGGACAATATGCAGGGCGTGGCCCAGCGGCTGCTTATTTTCGGGATGCACGTTCATGTGGGGTTCGGTTCTGATCCTGAGGTGAAGAACCTGATGATTGAGATCATGAACCAGGCCCGTTACTTCATCCCCCATCTCCTGGCCCTCTCAACCAGCTCCCCGTTTTGGCAGGGGCGCAATACCGGCCTCAAATCATACCGCAGCGTCATCTTCGAGGCTTTGCCGCGTACCGGCATCCCCCACTCTTTCAATTCATGGGCGGAGTATCGAAACTACGAAAGGACGATGGCCCGGGTAGGGTCCTTCGGCAAGGATGACACGGTAGCCAAGATTTGGTGGGACATACGGCCGCACCCCATCTTCGATACGCTGGAATTCCGCATCACCGACATTTGCACCAGGATAGACGAATGTGTTTGCCTGGCCGCGCTGTTCCAGGCAATTTGCGCCAAGCTCGTCAAACTGCGCCGCCAAAACATGTCCTGGCGGCAGTATCGCCACATGCACATTTCAGAAAACAAGTGGCGGGCTGTCCGCTATGGGATTGAGGGGGCGTTGATTGATTTTGGCGTTGAAGAGTCGGTGCCGTTCCACTTCCTCATGGAAGAGCTGCTGGAGCTGCTGGATGACGTTTTAGACGACCTCGACAGCCGCGAGGAAGTGGAGTACCTGCGCACAATCCTGCGCAACGGCACCAGCGCCGACCGGCAGTTGAGAGTATACCGGGAACATGGCGGCGATGAGAGCCGGAAGGAAGCGCTGCAGGCGGTGGTCGATCATCTGATCGAGGAGACAAAAGAGGGGATTGAGTAGCAGAAAGCGTTTCGGAGCCTGAACCGCGTCCTTCTTCTTACGTCGTGGGCAAGACGTGAAAGAGGATGGCGAAGAAGTGGCAAATGCTCCCGCCGAGGACAAACAGGTGCCAGATGGCGTGGTTGTAGGGTAATTTTTCCCAGGCGTAAAAAACGACGCCGATGGTGTAGACCGCCCCTCCAGCCACCAACAGTGCGATTCCGCCCGGAGGCACGGCCGCCAACATCTCCTTGAAGGCAACGACCACCAACCAGCCCATCAGCACGTAAGCGACAGTCGCCAGCCTCTCAAAACGGCCGATAAAGAAGGACTTGAAGACAACCCCCGTCAGCGCCAGGCCCCACACAACCCCGAACAAAGACCAACCCCAGGCCCCGCGCATATTCACCAGCAAGAAGGGGGTGTACGTGCCAGCGATCAGCAGGTAGATAGCAGCATGATCAAACACCCTGAGCACCTGCTTGATGCGCGGGTTTTGAATACTGTGATAGAGCGTGGAAGCCAGGTACAGGAGAACCAGGCTGCTGCCGTAAATGCTGAAGCTGACCACGCGCCAAGTGTCGCCATAAATGGCGGCCAGCACCACCAGCAGGGTCAGCCCAGCCACGCTTAAAGCGGTGCCGATACCGTGCGTGATGCTGTTGGCGATTTCTTCTCCCAGCGTATATCCATAAAGCAGGTAGCCGGGTATTTTTTTCGTTTCATTTTGAAGCATAATCCAATCCTTATAACGCAATGCGTCAGGGCAGGATAGCATAACCGGGGCCGGCGGGCAAGGAACGCCCATGGAAAGTTCATGATCCCCGGGAACCAGATCAACTTTACCACCCTATTAGCGCGGTTACTTTGTTCGCGGAGTGCGTCGGCTGCATGCCGTGTTGGGCGGTCCAGTGGCCTTAAATGTTCTCGTGTGTTAGCGCGGTTTCAGTTTGGCCTTTTCGTCTTCAATTTCACGTTCTAATTGGGGTATTTCATCTTCTGGTACGCTGTAGCCTTTCTCTACAAGCATTCTGAGATATGCAGGCCGCTGGATTAGTTGCTCTACCAACCACAGTTGCACTTCGGGGTCAAGCGGCGCATCATTTGGCGATGCTGCCGGAATTTGAAGAATGCCTCCACTTTCCAGGTTGGTAGTGTACTTTGGTCGGTTGCCCTCATAGCCAATAACCAACAGTCTTTGAGTGCCATTGGGCAAAATGCGAATCTTGTCTAAAGATGCGCCTTCAACCAGCCTGTCCACCGCCGCATAAAGGGCATTCGATAAAATGAACGAAATAAGGTTGGGAGAGGGGCTGCCATGCAGAGCAAAACACCGGTACGCTGGCCAGGGGCATTCACTTGCTGCCTCCTGGCTTGCCCATTATAATCTTTGCATTCAAAACGTTCTGAATGCAGGGAGTTGCAATGCACCCAAATCTGGTCGCCGTGAATGAGAGTACCGTGGCCGGCGTCGGCCGGTTGGCCCGCTTTTTCGGCTTCAGCGAGGTGATGGGCCGGCTGTACGGCACGTTGCTGCTCAGCCCTAACCCGCTATCGTTGGATGATCTGGCTGGCCGTTTGCAAATCAGCAAAGGGTCGGTGAGCATGAACATGCGCGACCTGGAACGGTGGGGGATGGCCAAAGAGGTGTGGGTGCGCGGCGAACGTAAGAAATTCTACATGGCGGAGTCGGATCTGTGGCAGGTGATTCGCAACGTCCTGAACAGCCGCGAACGGCGCGAAGTCCAACTCGCCCTGCAGGTATTGAGCGAAAGCGTGGAGAAATTGCAGTCGGCCGAAGATGAATTAACCCCTGAAGAGCAAGAACTGGCCCGCTTTTTCCTGGAACGCATTAGCGAATTACAATCCTTCTTCCATCTGGCTCAGTTGGCGCTTGAAGCCGTTTTAGGCAGCGACGACTCTTTTAACCTTGAGGCGCTCACGCGCATCGACATTCCATAAATGGGAAAGACTCCTACGAGTATCCGAGGTTTTTAAGCCAGCCATCAGCGCCCCTCCTGTGATCATGAAAATCGCCGTCGGCTCCACCAACCCGATCAAAGTTGCGGCCGTGCAAAGCACTGTTGTCCGTATCTGGCCCGATGCGCAAGTCACCCCGGTTCGCGTGCCTTCCGGGGTGAGCGACATGCCCGGCAGCGACCGCGAAACCATCACCGGCGCGCGCAATCGAGCCGCGGCGGCGCGGGCACAACTTGACGCCGATCTGGGCATTGGTCTGGAAGGGGGCGTGCACCAGAGCGGGGAGGGGTTGATGCTGCAAGGTTGGGTGGTGGTCGTGGACGGAAACGGCCGTGAAGGGGTTGGCGGCGCGGCTCGCCTGCCCTTGCCCCCGGTAATCGCTGAGCGCATACTCGCCGGAGAGGAATTGGGGCCGGTGATGGACGACCTACTGAATGACCGGAATGTCAAGAAGAAGGGAGGCGCGGCGGGCGCTTTAACTGCCGGCCTGGTGCCGCGGCGAGAAGCATTTACCATCGCGGTGGCCTATGCACTGGCTCCGTTTGTGGCCCCCGGCTTTTATGAATGGTGAATGGTGAATTGCGTATGATGAATTGTGAACCCACTTCAAAGTCACCACTGAGGCACGAAGAGCACGGAGTTTCTCCGGCAAATTTCTCGCTTTTTTCTGTGTCTCCGTAGTTTTCTCAGCAGACTCAATCGTGAATGGGGGAATAGGTGCAGTGAATCCCGTCAATGATAAACCACGCCTGAAGTTGTCGTTGCTGCCGGATAAATTTGGTATTTGCCGCCTGGAAAACTCAGACGGAATTCCGGCCTGGGCCTTGGTTGGCTCCTTCTTCTCGATCACCAAGACGGCGGAGGAGTTGTCCATCGTGTGCCCGGCGGCCGCCGTTCCGGTAGGAACGAAGGGCGAGCGCGGCTGGCGATGCCTGAAAGTGGCCGGCCCACTCCATTTTGACCAGATCGGGATTCTCTCAGCACTGGCCCAACCGCTGGCGCAGGCGGGCGTCAGCATTTTCGCGGTGTCTACCTACGATACGGATTACTTGCTGGTAAAAGGACGCGATCTTGCGCGGGCGGTGGAGGCGCTTCAATTGGCGGGTCACGAGGTCAGAGCCTAAGGTCAAGGAGAATCGGAGCTGCCCGGCTGCCGGATCAGGCTCACTCGCCCCGCAGGCTTGCGCGTGCTACACTTTGGCCGATGGATGGACGCATGCATTTGGGGGATTGAGAGACAGTGACAACGGCCGTAACCACCTCCGCCCAACAACAAGCCCCAACAGACGACGGGACAGAATACGGCCGCCTCCCCATTGACGCCGATTTCGACGCAGCATTCGCCGATGAACTGGCCCGGCTGGAAACCTACAACCGGCACCTGTACCGTCCCAACACCTACCTCCATAAATGGTGGGCGCGCCGTTGCGGCACCACCTTCCGCCTGATACTCAAACAACTGGTGCAGGACGACGGCCGCCGCGACTACTATGCGCCCGGTGGGCTGGAAGGGAAGCTTGTCCTTGACCCGATGGCGGGGGGCGGCACGACGCTGCACGAAGCGATCCGGCTGGGGGCCAACGTCATCGGCGCCGACATTGATCCGATTCCTATTTTGCAGGCCCGGGCCACGCTCTCCGAAGTTCCCCTTCCCAGAATGGAAGAGGCGTTTGCACAGTTCCACAGCGCGTTACGGGAGGCGTTGCTTCCCTTTTATCAAACAACCTGTCCGGAGTGCAGCAGCGCGGCCGAGGTACGCTTTGTCCTCTACGGGCTGCGCCGCCGCTGCCGCTGCCGGGAAGCGCTGTTCGTAGACTCCCACGTCTTGCGGCAAAACAGTGACGGCACGGCCGTTCGCATTGCGCCGGATGGGAGCCTTGCCCACGAGCAGACCCCACGGGATGCAGCCGGGACGGAACCCCGCCTCATCATGACCCGGAAAAGCAAACAATGCCCTCACTGCGAACACGAGTACGAGGATGATCTGGCGGAGCCATACTACCGCCGTTATGCACCGGTTGCAGTGGCGGGCGCCTGCCCGCAGCACACCCTCTTCTTTGCCGTTCCCGGGCCGTCCGAGTTGGCCGCGTTGGGCCAGGCGGATCGTTTACGCGAGGGTCTTTTCGATGCGGTTAATTTCCCCATCGCGCCGGGGCCGAAGTCGAACAGCCTGATCGCGCGCGGCGTGCGCTGCTATCTGGACCTGTTCTCCAGCCGCCAACTGCTTTATCTGTGGCACGCGGCGCAAGCGCTGGCTCAGTTTGAGCCGTTGGTGAGGCTGAATCTGGCGCTTCTGGTCTCGGCCTCGCTGGAGTTCAACTCGATGTTGTGCGGGTACAAGGGCATCAAGAAGCGGCGGTCAGGCGCGATAAGGCACACCTTCTCCCACCATGCGTATTCGTTCCCGTACACTGCCCTGGAGAACAATCCCATCTATGACGCCAGGACATCAGGCACCTTGAGGAATTTGTTCCACGGCCGCATCGTGCGCGGCCGCATATGGGCGGCCAATCCCGTGGAAAGGCGCATTGAGGGAGGAAAGACGGTGAAAGTCACCGTGCCGGGCGAGGTGGATGGCGGGGTGGAGGCGAACGATTTTCACGAACTACAACACGGGCGCCGCCGCTTTCTGCTCATCCAGGGTTCTTCGGTCAGGTTGGGCATCCCCGATCACAGCGTGGATTTCGTGGTGACGGATCCGCCCTATTTCGACAGCGTGCAATACAGCGATCTGGCCGCCTTCTTCCGCGTCTGGTTGCGGAAGCTGCTGCCCGCAGGAGCTATTCAGGAATACGAGCTGGTCGAATCGGCGGTTGACCAGCAAGCCAACGGGGACGGCCAATATACACAGGTGATCAGCGGTATTTTTGCTGAGTGTCATCGCGTCTTAAAGAAGCGTGACGGCCGCCTGATTTTTACTTACCATCATTGGAATCCCAAAGGATGGGCGGCCCTGACGCTGGCCCTGAAAAAAGCCGGGTTCATGCTCGTCAACCGGTATGTGGTGCATGCGGAGAACCTGGTATCGGTGCATATTGCCAACCAGAATGCGCTGCTGCATGATGTGATACTGGTATTGGCCCCGGCCGAATCAGGGGTACACACGCATTGGGAACGGCCGACCGCCATTGACGGCCGTAGCAGCGAGCGCTTCATCCGGGATTGCGGCACGGCCGTCGGCTGGTTGCTGAACAGCAGCGTTCCGGATGGCGAGATTGAAGAGATATGGCAGGACCTGCTGGCGCAAGGGTGGCGGTCGGTCAACGGACGGCAATAAGCGCGGCCGTACCCTAGCCCTATCGTTTGAAAACCATATTCCGTTACGAGAAAATGAGGAGTGACGCGTCACGGATTACGGAATACAGAATACAGAATACGGATAACCGATGACCAAAGTACTGGGTTCATTACAAATGTTCTTAAGGAGGTAACCCCATGATAGAGACCCATGGCAAATTCTACCTCGGCCGCATTGTCGACCCCCAAACCCAACCAACTCGTAAACAGAGTGCCGCCCCCTTGCTTTACGACCCCGACGACCTGACGACGCACGCCGTCGTGGTGGGCATGACTGGCTCCGGTAAGACGGGCCTCTGCCTGGATTTGCTGGAAGAAGCGGCTCTGAACGACGTCCCGGCGTTGATGATTGATCCCAAGGGGGACATCACCAACGCCTTGCTCCACTTCCCCGACCTGCGCCCGGCCGATTTCCAGCCCTGGATCAACGCCGATGAAGCCCGGCGCGAGGGTAAATCGGTGGAACAGGCGGCCAAAGAGACGGCCGCGCTCTGGCGAAATGGTCTGGCCCAGTGGGACATCACCCCGGAGCGGATTCAGAAACTCAAGGACAACGTCCGCTACGCTGTGTATACGCCCGGCTCTGACGCCGGCCTGCCGGTCAGCATTCTCGCCTCACTCGAAGCGCCCGCCACTTCCTGGAACGAACACAAGGAATTGCTGCGTGAGAAGATTTCGGGAACCGTCACCGCGTTGCTGGGGCTGATCGGCCTGAAAGACATTGATCCGGTGCGCTCGCGTGAACATGTGCTGTTATCCAACATCTTCGAGCACGCCTGGAGCCAGGGGAATGACCTGGACCTGGGTGAACTCATCATGCAGGTGCAGACGCCGCCGTTTGAGAAGCTGGGCGTTCTGGATGTAAATCGCTTCTTTCCGGAGAATGATCGTTTTGAGTTGGCAATGATGCTCAACAACATCCTGGCCGCCCCCGCTTTCCAGACCTGGATCGAAGGAGAGCCGTTGAATGTGGCGCGGCTGCTGTACGACGAAGACGGCCGTCCCCGGCACACCATCTTTTACATCGCCCACCTCAGTGATGAAGAGCGCATGTTTTTCGTCACGTTGCTGTTTTCGGCCGTTGAAAGTTGGATGCGGACGCAGGCGGGGACGACTTCGCTGCGCGCCCTGGTCTACTTCGACGAAATCTTCGGCTACCTGCCCCCTGTCGGCAACCCGCCTTCCAAAGGACCGATGCTGCGCATGCTCAAGCAGGCGCGTGCTTTCGGCGTAGGGCTGCTGTTCGCCACCCAAAATCCGGTGGACATAGATTACAAAGCGTTGTCCAATGCC
>JBHHTQ010000034.1:0-44716 GCA_046753445.1 Anaerolineae bacterium
GTGTAATACCGGCCGCTGACGGAAGCAACCACCACGTTTTTATTCTGCTGGTACGCTTCCAGGTCGGTCAAAAAGTCGAGGCTGCTCTCCGGGGGCGTATCACGGCCGTCAGTAATAATATGCAGAATCGGCTCGATTCCCGCCTCATTGGCCATGTCACACAAAGCAAACAGATGGTCGCTGTGGCTGTGGACGCCGCCTGGCCCGAACAAACCGATGATATGCAACTTGCTCCCCTTCTCCTTCACGGCCGCTACGGCCTCGGCCAATGCGGGCGTTTGGGCAAAAGAGCCATCCCGAATCGCCAGGTTAATGCGCGTTAAATCCTGGTAGACAATGCGGCCGGCCCCCAAATTCAAATGCCCCACTTCCGAATTGCCCATCTGCCCCTCCGGCAGACCCACAGCCTCCCCGGAAGCGTCCAGAATCGCGCGCTCCCAATCACGCAGCCAGCCGTCGTAGTTAGGCGTGTTTCCTAGTAAAACAGCGTTGCCGTCTGCTTTTTCCCGAATCCCCCACCCGTCAAGGATGATGAGCGCAACCGGACGGTAAGTTTTCACGTGTCGTCTCCCTTCAATTTCAGCCACGCTTGCGGCCGCGCGCATACCGCGCCAGACCGTCAAGCGTCGCCCTGCTGTCGAAATCCACTAAACCCGCATCCAGGAACATCTCCCGCAGTTCCCCCATGGCCCAACGACGGTTTGCTTCCGCTACCCCGGCCCAATTGACGATATGCTTTTGCTCAAAATCATCCATTTCGGGATGCCGGGAAACGTAGTCAGCGGCGGCCGCGCGGCTCATGTGCTCGCTCGGATTCCAGATCACGACGATTCCCCCTGGCCGGGTGACGCGAACCATTTCCTGCAAGGCGGCCGTCGGCTCCGGCAGAAAGAACAACAAATTCCCGGCAATCACACCGTCAAATTGAGCCGGGGCAAGCGGCAAATGCTCAGCCATGGTCACCAAGAAGGGCAGCATCGAGTGATTCACCCTTGCATTAGCCAGCATCCGCGGGTCGGCGTCAGCCCCAATCGCCCGGATACCATTGTCTTGTAGATGCTGAACCAGTCGGCCAGGCCCGCAGCCGATATCGAGGACGCGCTGACCGGCATCCAATCCGGCGTACTCAGCCATACCAACCTGCATCTCGTGCCAGAACCGGGTAGAGTGTACGCGGGTGAAATAACGAACGAAGTCAAAAGTGCTGTCTGTGGCCATGCTCATTGGGGTGACACAGCCGAGATCAATTTTTGGCTGATCTCTGCCTGCATAAAACAAAAAGCGGCAGACAAATCGCCTACCGCCTGGACTCCTCAGGTTGGACTCGAACCAACAACCCTGCGGTTAACAGCCGCATGCTCTGCCATTGAGCTACTGAGGAACGACGTGCGAGATTATATCAAAGGGGAAGGTCATGTCAAGCAGCGGTGACGCCAATATTACCCGCCTTTTTTCGACAGAAGCAGGGAATCATGATACCGTTTTCGCTCTTGTAAACGATCAAGAACGGTGCGGAGGTTTTGATGAAACCAGCGATTATCATCCATGGTGGAGCCGGTGCGTGGGAACTGGGTTCTGACCGTATACAGGAAGCCATTTCCGCCTGCCGGGCCGCGGCCGTGGCGGGGCAGCAGTTGTTGGTTGCCGCCAGCAGCGCGCTGGATGCGGTGGAAACGGCCGTGCGCCTGCTTGAGGACAACCCCGCTCTGGATGCAGGACGCGGCAGCTACCCCAACGCACGCGGCGAGGTTGAAATGGATGCGTTTATCATGGACGGCCGCACACTAGACCTGGGCGCGGTGGCTGCGGTGCAGCGCATCCGCCACCCCATCAGCCTGGCACGCCGGGTCCTCACTGATACCGCACATAATCTCCTGGTCGGCGCCGGCGCAGAAGCATTCGCTGACAGCATCAGCTTTCCCCGCTGTACGGCGGAAGAATTGCTGGCAGACAACGTATTTGGCCCAGCCCTGCAAACCGGACAACCTTCAGAGGAATCAGGGGCGATTGGAGACACTGTCGGAGCAGTGGCTATTGACCTGAACGGCAATGTGGCAGCAGCTACTTCCACCGGGGGCACGCGTGACAAGATGCCCGGCCGCGTCGGTGACAGCCCGCTGGTCGGCTCCGGCGGGTATGCTGACAACTGGACGGCGGCCGTGAGCGCCACAGGCCACGGTGAAGCGCTCATGAAGGTTGTGATCAGCAAGCGCGTTTGCGATTTTGTAGGCAGCGGCTCCTCGGCGCAGGCCGCGTGTGAAGCGGCCGTCCGGCTGCTCGAAGACAGAGTCAAGGGCGTGGGGGGGATGATCGCCGTTGATGCACGCGGTCAGGTGGGGTTCGCCTTTAACACGGCCGCGATGCCCCACGCATACGCCGTTGGCGACGATCCGGTCGTCTCCGGCCGCTAGAGACCCGGCCTTGTCCGTACTCCGTAACGTTTTACAGGTCACGGCTTACGGAACACGGGTCACGGCTTACCAAACGTCTTTCCTGGCCAGTTCGCGCAGGAAGTGCACGGCCGTCTCGATGCCCCGGTAAAAATTTGGGATGTAAAAACGCTCGTTCGGCGCATGAATCTGATCGCTGGGAAGACCAAATCCCATCAACACCGTCTCCAACCCCAACTGCGCCTGGAACTCGCTCACCACGGGGATAGAGCCTCCTTCGCGCATGTACACAGGTTCTCGATGAAACACCTTTTGGTAGGCAGCCGCGGCCGCTTTCATTGCCGGAATGTTGTAATCGGTGATGCTGGCCACAGCGCCGTGCTCATATTTGATGTCTATCCGAACACTGGGTGGGGTCAATTGTTGCACATATTGCGTAAACAAGGCCGCGATCTCGTCCGGGTCTTGATCAGGCACTAACCGCATAGAAATCTTGGCTTGCACAGAGGATGGCAGCACCGTCTTCGCCCCCGGTCCTGTGTATCCGCCGATAATTCCATGTACATCGAGCGTCGGCCGCGCACCGAGCCGCTCCACCAGACTATACTCTGGCTCTCCCCAGGCTTGCGGCGCTCCCGTCTCCTTTAGCCATGCCTGCTCATCCAATGGGAACCGGGCCAGAATCGCACGCTCATCGGCCGTCAGCGGCCGTACTTTGTCATAGAAACCGGGAATGAGCACGTGTCCGTCCGGGTCCTTCAGCCCGGCAATGATATGCCCCAGCACATTGAGCGGATTGTTGACCCCGCCGCCAAAACTGCCGGAGTGCAGGTCTCGTCCCGGGCCGGTGATGTCCAACAACATATACGTCAGGCCGCGCAGCCCGTAAACGATGGCCGGTTGTTCCGGATTGACAATCGACGAATCAGAAATGAGGGACACATCGGCCGCCAACAGTTCCTTATTCTCCGGAATAAAGGTCGTCAGGCTTGCGCCGCCGCTTTCTTCTTCACCCTCAACGATAAACTTGACATTCACTGGCAGGCGGCCGCGACTTTCCAAATAGGCTTGCACCGCTTTGACGTGAATGTAAACCTGCCCCTTGTCATCGGATGCCCCACGGGCGTACAGGTAATTATCCAGCTCAACCGGTTCGAACGGAGGCGTCTCCCACAATTCCAACGGGTCCACCGGCTGCACATCATAATGACCGTAGATGAGCACCGTGGGCGCTTCATCCCCGGCGTGAAGCCACTCCCCATAAACCAGGGGGTGATGCGCTGTCTTGATAACTAGGACCTGTTCCAGCCCGGCATTACGCATGGCGTTTGCCAGCCATTGGGCGGCTGCGGCCGTGTCGGCGTCATGATCTGGCTGCGTGCTAATGCTGGGAATGCGCAAAAATTCCATTAACTCTTGAAGATGCGCCTGCCTGTGCTGTTTCACATATTCTAATGGCGACATGAATGCCTCTCCATTCGCTTGTTCATCTACAACGAGGGTATAATGGGCCGCAACCCAACTTCGTTTCCGGCATGGTGGGTAACGACAACCAACCAAGCATATCCAATTCATCATGAGCGATCAAACATCCAACGAATCCCAAGACCTCAGTCTGGCTGCTCAACTAGAAAGTATCTTGTTCGTCGCCAGCGGGCCGGTCTCCGTGACACGTCTGGCGGCCGCGCTAGATGCCACGCCGGGCGTCGTCCGCAACCTGCTTGACGGACTGGCTAAGACCTATCAGACGCGCGGCCTTCGTTTGCAGTGGAATGGCAGCGCTGTGCAGATGACGACAGCTCCCAGAGCAAGCGGAGTGATTGAAAAGTTCCTAGGCCTGGAAGTAACCAGCCGGCTAAGCCAGGCAGCATTGGAAGTGTTGGCCATCATCGGCTTTATGCAGCCGGTGACCCGGCCCCAGATAGACCAGATTCGCGGCGTTAACTCAGACGGGACATTGCGCACTTTGTTAAGTAAGGGGCTTATTGAAGAAGTCGGCCGTAAGGAAGCTCCCGGCCGCCCCATCCTCTACGGCACAACGCCCGAGTTTTTACAACACTTCGGCCTGGAAAGCCTGACCCATCTGCCGCCGATTTCTGAAGCAGAGAATGGCGCCGGTGTTGAAGAAAATCACCTTTCTCTCCCATAGTCAGCCAGTTCAAATCCCGTTACAATGAAGCCAGCCGAAGGAGGTTTCTATGCACCTGTTCAATCATCTTCCCATTATGATGCCCGACATCCTGGCAGCACCGGTTCATGCTATACACGCTTATCTGGACCCGGGTTCCGGTAGTTTTCTCATCCAGCTATTGATCGGCGCGCTGGTCGGCGGGCTGGTGCTGCTCAAGACGTATTGGAACCGGATTCGCGCCTTCTTCTCACGCAGCAGCGCCGGTGATGCAACCCCGTCAGACGAGAATGCCAGCGAACTCAACAACAGCGAAAGCGATGCCGTCTGATTCCAAAATCGCAGCTTCCTTTCGTGACCCAAGCGGATTTTTATTTAAGCGGGAAGGCACGCTCTACCGTCAGGTCAACAGGCAATACGAGAGTGACTACACGCGCCTGATGCAGTCTGGCCTCTATGATGCCCTGGTCGGGGACGGGCTGCTTATCTCACATGAAGAAACGGCCGTCCCTGCGGCCGAGCCAGATATCGCTTACAAGATCATCCGGCCTGAGCTTGTGCCGTTTGTCTCCTATCCATATGAATGGTGTTTTAGCCAGCTCAAGGATGCGGCACTCACCACATTGACCATTCAAAAGCGCGCGCTCGACCATGGTCTGTGGTTGAAAGATGCCTCGGCGTATAACATTCAGTTTCATCGCGGCCGTCCCATGCTCATTGACACGCTGTCCTTTGAAGCAGTGCGCAAAGGGGAGCCGTGGACAGCGTATCGCCAGTTTTGCCAGCACTTCCTGGCGCCGCTGGCGCTCATGGCTTACTGCGACTTGCGGTTGAGCCAACTCTTGCGTGTTTACATTGACGGCATCCCCCTGGACCTGGCCAGCAGTCTGCTGCCGTTTCGCACCCGCCTAAAATTCTCCCTGCTCATGCACTTGCACCTGCACGCTTCCGCCCAAAAAAAATATGCGGGCAAGCAAGTCAACCAGAACCAACGGCCGCCTCGGAAAATGTCGCGCAATGCCCTGGTTGGCGTGATGGACAGCCTGGAAGCGGCCGTGCGCGGGTTGAAGTGGGAACCGGTCGGTACCGAGTGGGCGGACTATTACGCGGACACGAATTATTCCCGCGCTGCTGACGAGCACAAAGCGGCGATCATCGCCAGGTTCCTGGAACGAGCCGTCCCGCAATCAGTGTGGGACCTGGGGGCAAACACCGGCCGCTTCAGCCGGCTGGCCAGCAGTCGGGAAATTCCTACTGTGGCCTTTGACATTGACCCCGGCGCTGTGGAACGTAATTATCAGAAGGTTCGCGCCGGCGGTGAGATCAATCTCCTGCCGCTAATCATGGATCTTACGAACCCCAGTTCCGATCTGGGCTGGCATCATCGGGAGCGATCATCGCTGCTCGGCCGCGGGCCTGCCGAGTTGGTAATGGCTCTTGCGTTAGTACACCATCTGGCAATCGCCAACAATGTCCCCATGGATCAAGCCGCCTCCTTCTTCAGCGCGTGCGGTGAATGGCTGATCATCGAGTTCGTGCCTAAAAGCGACTCCCAGGTGCAGCGACTTCTGGCGACAAGAGAAGACATCTTCCCTGGCTACACGCGGGAAGGGTTTGAGGAATCTTTCGGCCGCACTTTTACCATCGTCACGGCCGAAGCAATCCAAGACTCCAAACGTATTTTATACCTGATGCAGCGCCGCTAGATGCCTGCCATGAAGAAAACGCCGATTTTGCACCCGTTTTTCCTCGCTGCCTATCCGGTCATCTTTTTGCTCTCGCACAATCTCGACCAGGTTGACCCGGCGCAGGCGCCTCGGCCGCTCATCGTCCTCCTCCTTCTGGCTGCCGTGTTGCTGCTGTTCTTTGGCGTTTCCAGCCGGGAATGGGGACAGGCGGGGCTGACAACGACGCTTTTGCTTTTTCTGTTGTTGAGCTATGGGCATGTTTTACGCCTGCTGCAACAGGTAAGCCCGCTGGCGCAGATAAACCTCCTGTTGGGATTGTTTTGGTTTGTCCTGCTAACGGCCGGGATGTGGCTGAAATGGCGAATTCGCCAGATTGCATTCGCTACACATCTACTAAACATTGTGACCGGCGTCGCGCTTCTGCTTCCGCTTGTCAATGTGGGCGTGTATCTGGCGCAAACAGGAGCGGCCGTGCCGGAGAAAACTGCTGCCCCTCCCATAGAGGTTGAGGATACGGCAAGAACGGCCGTCACAAACGAATTCCCCGACATCTACTACATCATCGTAGACGGCTACGGCCGCAGTGACATTCTGCAAACATTTTACCAACAAGACAATCAGGAATTGATCACATTCCTGACCAGTCACGGATTTTACGTGGCAGATCACAGCCACAGCAACTACGTGCAGACTGCGCTCTCGCTGGCTTCCTCACTCAACATGCAATATGTTGACGCACTATCTGGCCCAATGGGCGAGCCTCCCACAAGCCGGGCCGATCTGGCGGAACTGATCGAGAACAACCAACTCAGGCATATCCTGAATCAATTCGATTACGAGTTAGTCAGTTTTGCCACCGGCTATGGCCCGACCGAGATCGCCAACGCGGAGGTTTATATCCCCTTTCAGCCGGAAATCATCAACGATCTGGAAGGCATGCTGCTGGCCGGTTCGGCGGCGATGATGCTGGGGGAGAAGTTTGACCGGCTTTTCAATCCTTTTGCATGCGAGGTTCAACGCGGAGGAATTCTTAATATCTTCGATCATCTCGGACAACTGCCTGCCAGCGATAAGCCGCGGTTGGTTTTCGCCCATATCATGTCCCCACACCCGCCGTTTGTTTTTGGTCCAAATGGCGAAGCTGTGAAGGTTGGTGAATGTGATGGGAAAGATGGTAGTTTTTTTCGCGACAGCCGTGAAGAATACGCCTCCGGTTACGGCCAACAGGTACAAAATGTGAGCCGCCTGTTGATGCAAACCGTGGAACGTATCCTTGCCGCCTCCAATAAGCCGCCCATTATCGTCATTCAGGCAGACCATGGGCCTGGCATGTTTCTGGATTGGGACTCGCCTGAACGCAGCTGTATCAAGGAAAGGACGTCCATCCTGAATGCTTATTATTTGCCCGGAGCAGACCAGGACCAACTTTACCGCGCCATTACACCGGTGAATTCGTTTCGCATCATTTTGGATTCATATTTCGGCACAGAGTTGGGAGCGCTTGAAGATCGAAGTTTCTACTCGGCTTGGGATCGGCCGTTTGATTTCATTGATGTCACAGGCCGCCTGGAAAACAGTTGCACTCCATAAGCCATCCGCGCAAAATGAGACCTCGACACCCCTTCCATCCATTCTTGTTCGCCCTATACCCCGTACTTTCTCTGCTGGCGTTTAACATCAATCAACTCGGCTTTGCCGAAGCGGGGCGTTCTTTCCTTGTCATTCTGGCCGGTACGGCCGTTCTCCTGGTCATCGCCCAGATATGGCTCCAAGATTGGGATAAGGCCGCGCTGCTTACCAGCCTGTTCGTCATCCTCTTCTTCAGCTATGGACATGCCGCCCGGTTTCTACAGGACCGTGTCTCCTCATTGGCAGCAAGGCCCAGCGCCTATGATCTGAACCGGTATCTTTCAGCCCTTTGGGCGGTCATATTCATCCTCGGTACCTGGGCTATCTGGCGCGTCCTCAAACGTGACCTCCGCGCCTACACCCGCTTCTTGAACACGGCTGCGGCCGTGGCTCTATTCATGCCTACGCTATCCCTCGCAACCCACGCTATTCGCAGCCTCGGCACAACCCCTCATCCGGGACCCACCCTTGCCGCCACACAAACACAAAAGCATACGCAACCCACAGCTTCACCCGATATTTACTACATAGTGATGGACGCCTACGGCAGGCAGGACGTGCTTCGTGATGTCTACAACTTCGACAACTCAGCGTTCCTCAGCTTCCTGGAAGAACGCGGATTCTACGTAGCGGTGGACAGCCACAGCAACTTCGGCCAAACCAGCCTGTCCCTGGCATCCTCGCTCAACTTCAAATACTTAGGGCATCTGGCTGCGTCAGTTGGCGAAAGCTCTTCAGACCGTCAGCCGCTAGCCCAAATGATTCAAGAAAGCCAGCTGAGAACCTTCCTGGAAAGCCACGGCTATCAGATTATTTCAGTCGCCAGTGGCTGGCGGGCCAGTGAACTGAGAGACGCTGATACATACCTTGCGGCGAGTGGCAGCGTCATCAATGACTTCGAAGGCATGCTCTTGGGCAATACTGTTCCCGGCACTCTGTTTCAAACAACACTGCTGTTCGAAATGAAGCGGCGGCGTGTGCGATTTGCGTTTGATGCCCTGGGAGACACTGTCAATGCCGATAGCCCTAAGTTCGTCTTCGCACATGTGGTTTCCCCACATCCGCCGTTTGTGTTTGGCCCAAATGGGGAAGCGGTGGACCCCGATCGCGACTACACCCTGTTTGACGGCGTAGAGTTCGGCCTTTCCCGAGAGAGCTACATCCGAGGATACCGGGATCAGGTCAGGTACATGAACATTTTACTGGAGCAAACCATCGACTACATTCTGGCAGAATCCGCATCACCACCCGTGATTATTCTGCAGGGAGATCACGGCCCCGGAGCTTATGTTAACTGGGGATCGGTGGAGCGAACTTGCCTCCCGGAGAAGATGTCCATTTTGAATGCCTATTATCTTCCGGGTACTGGGGCATCCCATCTATACAAAACTATCACGCCAGTGAACAGTTTTCGCGTGGTTTTAGATAATTACTTCAATGCCGGGCTGGGGTTGCTTGAAGACAAAAGTTATTTTTCGCTGTGGGATACACCGTATGACTTCGTCGAGGTGACCACACAGTTGGAATCTGATTGCAGGACGTTGGCAGAGGAGTAACCCGATTCCCAATGCAGCATCAAAAACGGTTTCCGTTTCACCCATTTCTATTTGCCCTGTACGCGATCATCTCGCTTCTTGCCTTCAACATTGCACAGGTGGCTCCGTCAGACGCCTGGCGCTCCTTATTCGTCGTCATGGGGGGCACAGCCGTGTTCATGCTCACGGCCACAGCATTCACAAGAGACAGCAACCGGGCTGGGTTGACCGCCTCCATTTTTCTCCTGTTCTTCTTTTCCTTTGGCCATATATTGCGCTTATCCACCCAACTGTTGCCAAATATTGACTTCGTCTACCATTTCAGGGTCTTGTTCTCGCTCTGGATGACGCTCCTGGCATCCGGTGTTTGGTGGACTATGCGCATTTTGCGGCGAGACATTCGCGGTGTCACCCGATTCCTCAACACAGTCGCGGCCGTATCCCTGATCTGGCCCACCCTGACAGTAACAACCCACGTCTGGGAATCGGCGCAAAACAAACACATCGAGACGGGTAACCCAACAGCGATGGCCGCAATCAACCTGTCATCCACCGAACCCATCCAGGAGCTGCCCGACATTTACTACATCATCCTCGACGGCTACGGCCGTGCCGATGTGCTAAAAGATTTCTATCAACTCGACAACCGTGATTTCCTCAATGCGCTGGCGGACAGAGGTTTTTACGTGGCAGCGAACAGCCACAGCAATTACATTCAGACGACGTTGGCCCTGGCCTCCACCATGAATTTCACCTACCTCGACGATCTGGCCGGGCAAGTAGGCCGCACATCCGAGGATCGCGGCCCGCTCTTGAGGATGATCCAGCACAGCCAGCTCGCCGACAAATTACGGCAGCATGGCTACCACATCGTCGCCATCCCTTCTCGCGTGCCGGCGCTGACGCCTGCTGATGCAGATGTAGAAATGGCACGCGCCGGCCTCTCCACACTCAACGACTTTGAGTCGCTGCTGCTCGCCAACACCTTACCCGGCTATGTCTTCGTATCACGCATCTTGCTTTATGACATGCACCTTCAATCTACGTTGAACGTCTTTGAGCGTCTGGATGAAGCGGCCGCGATACCCGGCCCAAAATTCGTCTACGCTCACGTGGTCGCACCCCATCCTCCGTTTGTTCTCGACAGTGAAGGCAACTATATTCAGCCCGCCAAGGAATACTCCATGCACGACGGCGATGTATACGGGCAGGAGCGCCAGGCATACGTGGATGGATACCGGGAGCAATTGATTTATATCAACAAACGTGTCCTGGCAGCGGTTGATACGATTTTGGCAAATTCCTCACCAACCCCAATTATTGTGTTACAGGGCGATCACGGGCCTGGGTCCAGACTTGTCTGGGGATCGGTGCAAGATACCTGTATCTACGAACGAGTATCCATCTTGAACGCTTATTTAGTGCCGGAAAATGTATCCGCCCTCCTTTACGACTCCATCTCACCCGTCAATTCATTTCGCGTGATACTGGATGATCTGCTGGGCATGGAGATGGGGCTGCTTCCAGACAATAGCTATTTCTCAAGCTGGCAAACGATATACAACTTCGTGGATGTTACGAATAGGCAGGCGGAGCAGTGCCCATAACCGAACACGGCCGTTATTCACCATAGCTCCCTTTTCTTGGAGTTGCCATTGTCATCAGTTCTGTTATCTTTCTGGTAGCATGGTTGAGCGACTACAAAAACTAATGGCGCACGCGGGTCTAGGCTCGCGCCGCGAATGCGAAGAACTGATTCGGGCAGGCCGGGTGTCCGTTAACGGCCGACCAGCCAAACTGGGCGACAAGGCAGATCCGGGGAAAGATCGGATCGTCGTTGACGGCCGTCCATTGAAATTAGACGCGGTCGGAACCATTTATATCGCCCTGCATAAGCCGAAAGGGGTCATCTCCTCACTGGAGGATGAATTAGGCCGGGGACGAAAGACGGTCCGCGACCTTATCAACCTCCCCGGCCACCTATACCCGGTAGGCCGTCTGGACAAACAGAGCACCGGGCTAATTCTCATGACCAACGACGGGGACCTCGCCCACAAACTGACCCACCCCCGGTTTGGCCACGAGAAAAGCTATCTGGTTACCCTGGAAGGGAGCATTCCCCAAGACAAGCTGGAACAATGGCGGCGCGGGCTTCATCTGGACGGCCGTAAGACACGACCGGCCAAAATCAAGGTGCTGCGCCGGACCAAAGCCATGACATACCTGCAAATCGTGCTCCGCGAAGGGCGCAAGCGGCAAATCAGGCGAATAGCCAACATGCTTGGCCATCCGGTGCGCCAATTGGTGCGGCAGCGAATTGGCCCGCTTGAGCTGGGACACCTGAAGCCGGGCGAGTGGCGCTACCTCACGCCGGCCGAGGTCGCCTCATTGCGGGCACAGGTGGAGAAATCCCGATCGCGGCCGCCTCGTCGCACCCGTCGCAAAACCAGGCCAACATCAAAATCAAAGTAAGGAACGACTGCTCTTGTCATCCTTGATGCTTGAGCAGTGACGGTAAGGAAACCATCTTGATTTCGGAACGAACAACGCAAATCATTGCTATTGACGGCCCGGCCGCCTCCGGCAAATCCACTATCGGCCGCATTGTGGCTGAAACGCTGGGCTATCTATTTCTGGACACAGGCTGCATGTACCGCGCTATCACACTGGCGGCGCTGCAAGCAGGCATCCAGGTTGAAGACGAAGCGGCCGTCGCTGAACTGGCCCAGACAATAGACATTGACGTCAAGCCGGCGGCTGGTGAAGTAGATGGCCGCCATTACACAACGCTGCTGGACGGGCAGGATGTCACCTGGCAGCTACGCTCGCCTGACGTAGACGCACATGTTTCTCAAGTATCCAGTTATCTCGACGTGCGCAAGGAATTGGTGCGGAGACAGCGCGAGTTTGGCCAGCGCGGCCCCGTTATCATGGTCGGCCGTGACATCGGCACCGTGGTCGTGCCCGATGCGCCGCTAAAGCTGTACATCACCGCTTCGGCTGAGGAGCGCGCCCGCCGCCGCTGGCTCGATCGCCAGGCACAAGGTCACGATACCAGCTATGAAGCTATCCTGGAAGATGTGCTCCGGCGGGATAAAATTGACAGCAGCCGCCAGCATGCGCCGCTGCGGCCGGCCGAGGACGCCATCCTCATTGACACCACAAACCGCACCGTAGACAGCATCGTCAAGGAAATCCTGGCCCTGATTCGCGCGCGAACGCCGGCCACGACCTCGTAAAGCGCACATCGGCAAACGATCGAGTCACTGGTTCAGCCATGACCCTATTTCAGGAACTGGAACTAAACACATTCACCGGCGGCCGTATCAGCGGCATTGAACCGGGCAGCGTCGCCGACGAAATCGGCCTTAAGCCCGGAGATGAACTGCTGGCGATCAACGATCATCCCGTCCAAGACGTAATCGATGTCCAGTTCTTCGGTGCGGAGGACTCGTTAGAGCTGCTTGTGCGGCGGGATGGGCAGCATCTGTTATTCGAGGCTGAACGCGCCTACTACCAGCCGCTGGGCCTGGAATTCGCCCACCCCACCTTCGACACCGACATTCGCCGCTGCAACAATTTATGCGAATTTTGCTTCGTGCTCCAGATGGCCCCCCGTTTCCGGCGCACGCTTTACATCAAGGACGACGATTACCGTTACTCCTTCCTTTTCGGTCACTATGTCACGTTGACCAACCTCAGCGATCGCGACTGGGATCGCATCGAGAAGATGCGGCTGTCCCCCCTCTACATCTCCGTTCATGTCACCAACCTGGAAATGCGGCGCAAGTTCCTGCGCAATGCCGCCGCCCCCGACATCATGCCTCAGTTAGGACGACTGGCGAGCATGGGCATTGAGCTGCACACTCAGTTGGTGATTGTGCCTGGATTCAATGACGGCCGCTGGCTGGGACGTTCCCTCCATGACCTGGAAGGATTATGGCCGGCCGTCCAGTCCGTGAGCGTCGTGCCGGTCGGGCTGACCAAACACCACAAGTACAGTATGCGTCCCCACACCCCGGCCGAAGCAGCAGCCACGTTGACATTCGTTGAATCGCTCCAACCTCGCTACCTGGGCCAGTTCGGTACCCGGTTTGTCTACCCCACAGACGAGTGGTATCTGGTAGCTGGGCGCGATGTTCCCCAGGCGAATGCTTATGACGGGCAGCAATTACAGGAAAATGGGCTTGGAATGGTACGGCGGTTTCTGGATGAGTGGGAGGCGGTTAAGCAAGAAATCAGGGAACGCCGACAGCCGGTCCAAACCAAGGCGATTACGCTGGTCACCGGCACCCTGTTTGCCCCCGTTCTGCGCCGGGTTGCGGCCGAATTCGCCGCTCTGACGGGGAACCGAGTCGAAGTCTTGTCCATCGTTAATGAGACATTGGGGAAGACGATCACGGTCGCCGGGCTGTTAATGGGCCGTGATATTCTCCAGAGATTGGACTCTGCTAACCGCGCTGACCTCGTCATCTTACCCCGCGTCACCTTCGATCACCCGGACACCATCACCCTGGACGATCTCTCTCCCCAAGACATGGCCAACCGCCTTCATCAACCTGTGGCGCTGGCAGATACAATGGGAGATGTGTGGGATGCGTTGATTGGGGAGTCGCGTGTGCTATACCGGCCGAACCGCTAACTGCTGATCCTCGTGCCCACGGCCGTTTCCGGGGCAAGCAATACCTCTTTAAGCAGGCCGGCTTCCAAACCCGAAAAAATACGGATGGCCAGCGCAGGGGCCTCAGCCACAAGCGCAAGCATTTCCTGCACCTTGCCCGCCATCCCTCCGGTCACATCCGTGCCGCGCGAGCCGCCCAAAGCAGCCCGAACAGCGGCGAAGTTGTCAGGCGAAATCACAGGAATGACTGCGCCGTTTTGATCGTAGACGCCGGCCGTTTCCCCGGCCAGCAGCAGCCAGGACGGCCGCAGGTCACGCGCCAACGCCGCCAGAACCATCTCAGTGGAAATGATCGTCCCCCCACGCACAGCGTCGAAGGCCACGTCACCATACACCACGGGCGCCAGCCCCGCATTCAACGCCGCCAGAATAGGCTCTGTGCGTAAGGCAGTAATGCGGCCGTCAGCACACTGTGCCAGAGCCGACGGCGGGAAACTGAACGCAGGTACTCCTGCTTCCAGCAAGACCTCCGTCACCAGCCGATTGAGCCGGATCATAGAGGCGTGCACTTCGGCAAAACCGCGCCACTCTCCGGCCGTGCGCACCCCCCGGTGGGTTTGGTACCGGGCGGCAACCACATGCCCAAATGACCCTGCCCCGTGTCCGATGAGCAGTCGCATTGAGGGGCAGGCTTCCAGTACTTCCCGAAGGTCGGCCGCCAGCCGCGCCAACACCTCATTCCGCACAGCCTCCACTCCCGTCTTGTCCGTCAGGAGCGATCCGCCCAGCTTCAAGAACAACATTTCCCGCACTTTCCCTTCGTCCTACGCCGCCTGTTTCACATTTTTGCGCACGAAGGCAACTGCTTCTTCAGCAGACTCCACAAAATGGAGCAGTTTCATGTCATCCGCGCGAAAGTAAGCCGCATCATACAGCCCCTGGATAGCTTCCCGCCATTTATCGCCAATCACAGCAAACGGCCGCGGCTCAATTTCGCCTACCTGCAGGAAACTCCACGCCAGTGTCAATTCCGACAAGGTACCGATGCCGCCGGGCAGGGCGATCATGCCGTTGTTCTTCTTAACCAGGTGCAGCAGTCGGTCTGTCAGCGTCTCGTAATGAACCACTTCTTTCACCCATGGGTTCACGCCAATCGAACGAAACTGCTCAATTCGGGTAGAGGCCACGCCGATGACGTGACCGCCGGCCTCGGCCGCGCCCTGGCTGGCGCCGCTCATCGTGCCGCCGTAACCACCTGTGGCGACGGCAAGCCCGGCCTCAGCCAGCAAACGGCCTACTGCCCTCGCCTGTTCGTAAGCCGCGCTCCCTGGCTGCGGCCGCGCGCTGCCAAATATAGAAATCACATCCATGCTCTTTACTCCACATCGTCCTTTAGCTATTAATCCAAGAAGGGGAAGCGGCACAACACGTGTGCAAGAAATGGCGAACCCTCTCAGCCACTTGCCTTCGATGTTCCAAGATGGGTACGTGGCCGCATTTCGCCAGCCGATGAACGTCGGCATGGGGAAACAAGCCGGCCAATTCGTCCGCATCAGAAACAGGGACAACTGGATCGTTCTCCCCCCAAATCAAGCGCACCGGCTGGTGTACCCGCTTCAGATGCGGCCGCAAATTGTGAAACGCCACCGCCCTCAGCACGGCCGCTGACGCCCGCGCCAATTCATAATCCTTCAACCGCCGCTCCCACACCGACGCATGCTGGGATGACGGATCATAAAACGGCACCTTAATTTGCCGCTTCACCATCAACCGGGATTGAGACAGGGTTGAACCCAGTTCAACCAGGCCCAGCGAGAACCCCACCCGCTTCAAAAAGTCAGGATAAGACTCGGCCGACAACAGCGCCGGAGCCAATAAGACCATCCCGGTCACGTCTTCCTCGTAATCGAGGGCAAAACTTGCTGCCAGCAATCCGCCAAATGAATGCCCCACCAGCGCCATCGGCGGCAACTCCAACGCATCTTGAAACGCTGCCAACCATTCTACCAGGTGAGGCACCGTGTATGGTTTTGTGTTCTCGCTGTATCCGAAGCCGGGGATATCAGGGGCAATAAGCCAGTGATCGGCCGCCAGTTCGTGCATCAGTTCGCGAAAGCTGTCGGCGGAGGTGGACATACCATGCAGTAACACCACCGGACGGCCGTCAGGCTCTCCGGCGGAGTAGTAGGCAGTGCGAATACCTAACGCATCGGCGTAAGCGAGAGGGTATTGCGGGTAAGGATAATTTGACATGAAAGCGTCTCCATCTAACCAGCCAGTCCAGGAATGTCGGCTACTGTTTTTGCATGCCGGACCCCATTCCGTATGGCTTCAGCCACGACCTCAACGGCCGCATTCGCCGTCAGTTCAAAGGGGGCCTCCACCATCCCGGTAGCCAGGGTAAAGGCAGTATCTCCATCGTGTGTCATATGCGCCGGCCGAACGGCAATAGCTAACCCATCGTGAGCGCGTTGGGCCAACCGGTACGCCTCGACTTTGTCCAGCTTCGCATTCGTCGCCACCAATATCAGCGTAGTATTGGTTCCCAGCCCCGGAAGGGGCGAATAAGGAACATAGCGCAATGGATGCCGCCCGGCAACCCACTGAAATTCGTCAGACCCTTCACTCGACTCGCGCGCCCCGGCAAGCACAGAGCCGTCCGCGGCAACCACATCTCCGATGCAGTTCACAACCGCGGCCGCAGCCACGATCAGATCGTCTGCTGCGATGCGCGCCACGCCAAATCCGCCTTTCATGAAGTAGCCCGGGCCTGCCCACTTACCGATGGTGACCCCGGCGCCTGCCCCGACATTCCCTTGAAGGGAGTTATCCTCGCGGGCGTCCAGACAGGCAGCATATCCCAGGTCGGCATCCGGCATTCGCTCGCCTCGACTCAAGAAGAGGTCGTAGACGACGGCCGCTGTGACGATGGGCACTGGCCGAATCGGCGTGACATGACCAATCCCCTGCTCGGTCAGATAGCGCACGACGCCATCGGCCGTCGCCAGGCCAAAGGCGCTCCCTCCGGTGAGAACGACGGCATTCACCTCATGCAGCGGCCGATCCGGGGAGAGCAGCACCGTGTCCCGCGTTCCCGGTCCCGGCCCGCGAACATCTACGCTGCCCACAGCCCCATCCGGACAAAGGAAGACAGTGCAGCCTGTATGGAACTGCTCAATCGTGGCATGACCGACTTTGATGCCGGGTACGTCGAAAGACATCCACACCTCCTGGGAAATCAGTTTCTAATTTCTCCGCTGCTTGCCGTTTTCATCGCTAACGGCCGCTAAAACGAGAAAACCACCCCGAAGGGTGGTCAACTCACCAGACAGGCGATGTTGCAGCAGCCATACGCCCGGAGGGACTCGAACCCCCAACCGCCTGGTTCGAAGCCAGGAACTCTATCCAATTGAGCTACGGGCGCGGGATGTTCGCTTGTAAATCTCGCATGGAGCAATTGCGTCCAACCTTCAAAAAAGGCCGATGGTATCACTTGATCAACCATCAGCCTTGGGGCGAGTGGTGGGATTTGAACCCACGATCTTCTGGGCCACAACCAGACGTGTTAACCCCTACACCACACCCGCCATAAAAAGCAGTCTCTGCTTATACCTTAGAATGCTATCATAACTGGAGAGGTGCGGCAAGCAGGACAAAACCGGTTCTGCCCCCTGATTCCCGGCCGCGGCCGGGGAGTTTCTGGGCAAGAGTCGCAACTTGCTAGTCGCTCCCGAACGTTTTACAATCTCGCCATGCTTGAGGCAGGATTGATCCTTAACGGCCGTTATGAACTGCTGTCCCGCGTAGGCAGCGGCGGCATGGCCACAGTGTACAAAGCGCGCGATCATTTATTGGGCCGCATTGTGGCAGTCAAAATGCTGCACGAGAGCCTGACCAGCGATGAGGATTTTTTGCGTCGATTCCAGCGAGAAGCGCACGCGGCTGCTAACCTCACCCACCCCAACATCGTCACCGTCCATGATTTAGGCCAGGATGGCTTCCGCCATTACATGGTCATGGAGTTCGTAGACGGGCAAACCCTGAAACAGATTATTCGCGAGCAGGGCGAACTCGGCCACCCTATGCCGGTCGGCCGTGCGCTTGATCTCGCCATCCAGATTTGCCAGGGCATCGGCTACGCCCATCGCGCCAATCTCGTACACTGCGATGTCAAGCCGCAGAATGTGCTTGTCACCCGCGACGACCGCGTCAAGGTCGCGGATTTTGGCATCGCCCGCGCCCTGAGCCAGGCCACGCGGCAAGAGGACAGCCAGGTGTGGGGTACCCCCCAATATTTCTCACCGGAACAGGCTGCGGGCAAGCCGGCCACACCGGCTACGGACGTGTACGCCATCGGCATTGTCTTATTCGAGATGTTAAGCAGCCGCCTGCCGTTCTCCGCCGATACCCCCACGGCCGTCGCCCTCAAGCATTTGAACGAGCCACCCCCCCCGGTCTCGGAATTCAATCCGGCCGTGCCCCGGCAGCTTGAACAAATCATCACCAAGGTGCTGTCCAAGGAATCGGCCGGGCGCTACCGTACCGCCGGGCAGCTCGGTCGCATCCTCAGCACGTACCGCGAGCGCAGCCTGGCAACCACCGGCCCCAGCCACCCTGTTGCCGAACAAACAGCCCTCCCAGTATTTGAGCAAAAAACACAAATCTATGAACGGGTAGAACACTCCGTCAAAACGCGGCCGCCGCGCACTTCTCCCCAGCGGCTCCGGCATCGGGGTACTTCTGAGCAATCAGCCCCGCCAATCCATGTACCCGCCCCTGTTTCCCTCGGGACGGACTGGATTGCAGTCACGCTTGGTCTGGCCGCGCTGGCTGCCCTCTTGGGCCTGATCCCCCTCTGGTATCTAGTTTACCGCGCCTGGGCAGGCTGACCCCATCTCGCCACGCTATTTGCTTTCTGCTATACTCAATTTGAGCATCGTTGCTACCGGCAAATCAGGATAAACTTGTATCGGTACCTGGATTGGCGGTGTTTGACATGCAGCCATGAGAGGGTCCCGGATTTGCCTGTAACGGAGGCTAAAACGTGAACGCAAGTAAAGTAACGCGATGGTTTGTCTATCTCCTGATAGGCACGGCCGTCCTGGCCATCATGTGGAGCCTTAATTCAACTGCGGCCCCGCAAGATGAAATTTCCATCAGCCAGTTGGCCCAGGAAATTCACACGAACCAGGTCGGAGAAATCAAGATTGCCGGGGATGGGCAGCAAATCACCGTCGAGTATCTGGACCATTCGCGCCCCCCCTCATTATCGCAAATCAGCGGCGTCAGTTCCTTGGAAGAAGTGCTCAGCAACTACGGTGTGTCTGAGCAGGATTATGCTGATGGCCAGCCGGTGATCACGTATGAGAAACCAAGCCGCCTTGGCAATTGGTTGAATCTCATCGGCATTTTCTTGCCGGCTGTGCTCATCATCGCCTTCATCTACTTCATCTTTCGCCAGGCTCAGGGAAGCAACAACCAGGCGCTCTCTTTCGGCAAAAGCCGGGCGCGGATGTTCACCGGTGATCATCCGGCCGTCACGTTCAAAGATGTGGCCGGCGCGGTCGAGGCGAAAGAAGAGTTAATGGAAATTGTCGAATTCCTCAAGGAACCGGATAAATTCGTCAGCTTCGGGGCGCGCATCCCCAAGGGCGTGCTTCTGGTGGGCAGTCCCGGCACAGGCAAAACATTGCTGGCGAAAGCGGTATCCGGGGAGGCCGGCGTCCCCTTCTTCTCCATCGCCGGCTCTGAATTTGTGGAGATGTTCGTAGGCGTCGGGGCCAGCCGGGTGCGCGACTTATTTGAACAGGCGAAGCGGCACAGCCCTTGCATTGTTTTCATTGACGAGATCGACGCCGTAGGCCGCCAGCGGGGAGCCGGTCTTGGCGGTTCCCACGACGAGCGGGAACAAACGCTCAACCAGATTCTGGTGGAGATGGATGGCTTCGGCACTGACACGCATGTTATCATCCTGGCTGCGACTAACCGGCCCGACATCCTTGATCCGGCCCTGATGCGGCCCGGCCGCTTTGACCGCCGGGTGGTTATTGACCGGCCCGACATCCGCGGCCGCGAAGCTATTTTCAGAGTTCATGTCCGGGGCAAACCCATCGCCAATGATGTAGATCTCACGGTCCTGGCCAGAGCCACACCCGGCTTTGTGGGCGCAGACATCGAGAATACCGTGAATGAGGCTGCCTTGCTTGCGGCTCGCCGCAACAGGCGAAGCATCGGTATGGCTGAGTTTCAGGAAGCCATTGAGCGCGTCCAACTGGGGCCGGAGCGGAAAAGCCGGATCATGACGCCGGAAGAGCGAGAAATCACCGCCTACCATGAAGCCGGGCATGCAATCGTCAGCCATCTGCTGCCGCACGCGCAAGCGGTGCGCAAGATCACGATCATCCCCCGGGGGATGGCCGGGGGGATTACCTGGTATCTGGAAGACGACACCTTCTTCCGCAGCCGTTCCACCTTCAAGGCGCTGATCTCCAGTGCGCTGGGCGGCCGCATCGCGGAAGAACTTGTCTTCAGCGAGATCACGACCGGGGCCAGCAGCGACCTGCGCACAGTCACGCAAATTGCCCGGCGCATGGTAACTGAATATGGGATGAGTGATGAGCTAGGCCCCCGGGTTTATGGACAGAAACAGGAGATGGTCTTCCTCGGGCGCGAAATCAGCGAACAACGGGATTATTCAGACGCGATTGCAGAAAAGATTGACGCTGAGGTGCGCCAAATCATCGACACAGAATACGCCCGCGCTTATCAGATTTTGAGCGAGAATCGGGACAAACTAGACCTGATCGCCAACACTTTGTTAGACATAGAAACTTTGGAAGCAGAACAGTTCGCAGCGTTAATGGAAGGCCGGGAAATGCCGCCCTCGTCATCAGGCGGTACAGCGCCGGCACAACGGCCGACAGAGCGGGACAGCTCCCAGGAATGGACACCACCTTCCCTGGATTTACCGCCCGCCCCTTCACCGGCATAATCTCAAGCGCCGATGGCCGGTTCGCTTCGTGCGCTGCATCCTGATCCTATTCGGTTAAAATGAACAATAGCCTGGCTGACTTTCTGGCGCTGACTAACGACGTACTCCAAGCCTTTATCGTCATTTTTGGCGCGGCCGTCGTTCTCTACAATCTCGGTCGAAGCCTGCGCTCCCCTGTCATCAGAGCGTTCAGCACTTTGACCGCGCTGGTTGTGTTTGCCTATTTGACAGAATTGTTAGTCAGCCGCACCATTGTCACTGTCTCCACTGAACTTTGGCTAAAACTGGAATGGGTGGGGATTGCGTTAGTTCCCGCCGCCCAATATCACCTCTCCGATGCCCTGCTCTCCACCGCCGGCGCTTTGCCTGAGCGCCGCCGCTTCCTGGTCGCGACCGGCTACGGGATGGGATTGGTATTTCTGGGCCTGGTGTTCTCCTCCAGCCTGATCGTTACCGAATTGGTCCAGCTTCCCCGCGCCCCCCATTTTGTGGCCGGGCCGCTCTTCGCCGTGTTCACCGCTTATTTCTGGCTCACCTCGGCCGCCAGCATTTACAATGTATGGCACGCCCGTCAGCGATGTGTCACCCGAACAACACGCCAGCGAATGACCGTGACCCTGGCCGCATTTCTGGCTGCGCCGCTCGGCGTCTTCCCCTACCTTGTCCTGACCGGACGTTCCAACGAGAACCTGCCCTTGTTGCTCTGGCCGGTCGTCATCTTCGGTAACATTGTGGTGGGCATCATGTTTTCCCTCCTCACCTCCCATCTCATCTACTTTGGCACAGTCTCGCCGGATCGGGTGGTGCGGGTGCGTCTGTTCAAGTTCATGGCTCGCGTGCCATTAGCCGGCTCTATCGTCTTACTGGTCTACGTTCTAGTCAGCAGGGCCAGCCCCTTCTGGGGATTGCCAACGGAAACAGCGCTCGGATTCGCCCTTGTGGCTACAGTCATGCTTGTAGAGTGGATCATCCATGCCTACAAGCGACCGTTGGAACGGCTCTTTCAACTGAACGACGACCCTGATGTTCGTCGCATTCAGGAATTAAGCGAACGGCTGCTCACCACACGCGGGTTACACCAGTTTTTGGAGAGCGTCCTCGCCGCCACATGCGAGCTGCTGCATACGCCGACCTCCTTCGTGGCCGCGATTACCCCGGACGGCCCCAAACTGGAAGCGGTGGTGGGGCCGCTGGCAGAACCGGAGGCGATCTTGCAGTCTCCCCACTGGCACCAACTGGCACAACCTCAGGGCAACGGCAGCGCGGCCCAGGATTTAACGAGCGTCAATGGTTTCATCCTGTGGCAAGATTACTGGATTCGGCCGCTCCATGACCGCCGGCGGCGCGTCATGTTGGGCATCCTGGGCATACGCGCCCGCGCCGATACCCCTGACTTGTCTCCGATGGAACAGGAATTGCTGGAGCAACTGATGGAGCAGGCCGTGACCGCCCTAGAGGATCGTATCTTGCAGCAAGAGGTGTTCGCGGCCGTAGAAGGATTATTGCCGGAAATCACCGCCTTGCAGCAGCGACGCAGCGCGGCCGCTTTCGGCGGGCTGCCCGTCCTGACGGCTCCGGCTGAGGAAGACAGGCTGCTTGATGATCCCGAATTCAAGAGCATGGTGCGAGACGCCCTCTCCCATTACTGGGGCGGACCCAAGCTCACCAAAAGCCCGCTGATGCGCCTGCAAGTGGTGCAGCGGGCGATGAAGGAACATGACGACAACCCGGTCAATGCGCTGCGCGCGATTCTCTCGCAGGCCATTGAGTTACAGAAGCCGGAAGGGCAGCGCAGCATGACCACGGCCGAATGGATCCTCTACAACATTCTGGAACTGAAATTCTTGCGCGGCCAGCGTGTCCGCGATGTAGCCCGCCGCCTGGCAATGAGCGAATCTGATTTGTACCGGAAACAGCGCGTGGCTATTGAAAACGTGGCTCAAACCATCGCCAACATGGAAGTCGCGGCCGTGAATGAATCCCAAGAAACGATGGAAAACAGCGGGTGACCCCATTTCATTACCGGGACAATCAACTTTTTTGCGAAGATACCCCACTGCACGAGATCGTCACACAGGTTGGGACGCCGGTCTATGTGTACAGTAAGACGGAAATTCGTCGCAGGGCTTCTGCCTACCTGGATGCAGCTTCACTGGCCGGTTCCAAAGCCCGCATCCTGGCTGGCTACGCCATTAAGGCTAACGGCAATCCGGCGCTCATCAGAACCATAGTTGAATGTGGGTTGGGGGCTGATGTAACCAGCGGGGGAGAACTGTTCCTGGCCCGGCACGCGGGCGCCCCGCCACAAGAAATCATCTTCTCCGGCGTCGGCAAAACGCGGCTGGAGATCGAGATGGCTCTCGACGCCGGCATCCGCGCTTTGCACGTGGAATCGGAGATGGAGTTGGCCGCGCTAGCCGACATCGCGGCCGCGCGGCGACAAGTTGCCCGCATCGGCGTCCGCGTCAACCCCAACATCAACGCTGAAACACACCCCTACATCAGCACAGGGCTGCATGCCCACAAGTTTGGCGTCCCCCGCGTACAGGCTGTCACTCTGCTTCGCCAGGCAGCCGCACATCCCTGGCTGGAACCGGTAGGGTTGGCGGCTCATATCGGCTCCCAAATCACCGATTTACAGCCGTTCGTCGAGTCGGCACAATTCCTGGCGGCGCTGGCAGAGGAACTGGCGGACCAGGGTATTCGCCTCACCTATATTGATGTTGGCGGCGGGTTGGGTATTAATTACACCAAAGCCCAGAACCTGGCGTACGATAATCGGGAAATGCCTCCATCCCCTGTCCCTGCTATTCAAGAATGGGTTACGGCCGTATCTCGCCCTATCATAGAAGCAGGCTACGAAATGCTGATGGAACCGGGCCGTTCCATTGTAGGTCCGGCCGGAATCTTGCTCACCCAAATTGTCTACACGAAGAAGCAAGGCGAAAAGCAGTTCGTGATCGTGGACGCGGGAATGAATGATTTGATACGGCCGACGTTATACCAGGCATACCACCCCATTGTGCCGGTATGCCGGTCAGCGGAAGGCTCCCATCTCACCTCGGTCAATATCGTGGGGCCGGTATGCGAGTCTGGTGACTTTTTGGCGAAGGAACGGCCGTTCCCCCAGGTGAAGCCGGGCGACCTGCTGGCAGTCTTGCAGGCTGGAGCTTACGGATTTGCCATGAGCTCAAACTATAACGGCCGTCTAAGAGCGGCCGAAGTTCTGGTCAATAAGGACCAGTTCCAGGTCATCCGCCGCCGGCAGCAGTACGAACACCTGCTGGATGGCTGCTCTCCCCATTGACGTTCACCAATCTCGGCTTGTAGCAATTCACGATTCGAGATAGACTTCCCGCCACATCATTCCCCGGTTGGGTATAAACATTATGAAGATTGCAGTCCTTTCTGACATCCATGGGAATCTTCCCGCACTTGAGTCTGTGGTGGCTCATGTAGAAACTTGGCAACCAGACCTCGTTGTCGTTGACGGCGATATCGTCAATCGCGGCCCCTTGTCGCTTGACTGCTTGCGGTTGGTGCAAGAGAAGCAGCGTTGCGATGGGTGGAACATCGTACGCGGCAATCACGAAGATTACATCGTCGCCTGTTCCACACCCGAATCCCCCCAGGACGGCCGTGAATTTGAACTATGGCGCTTCGCCCACTGGTCTTATCAGCAGCTCAACGGTAATGTGGCCGCATTGGCCGCTATGCCGGAGCAGTTCTCGTGGATCGCTCCTGACGGCAGCGAATTCCGCGTCCGGCATGGGTCTATGCAGGGCAACCGTGACGGCATTTATGTAAAATCAAGCGATGAGCAATTATTTCGACAGATTAATCCACCACCGGCCGTTTTCGTCACCGCTCACACCCACATGCCGCTGCTGCGCCATTGGCAGAACACACTTATCGTCAACGTCGGCTCCGTAGGCGCTCCTTTTGACTGTGATAATCGAGCCAGCTACGGGCAGTTCACCTGGAGCAAAAAGGGGGGCTGGCAGGCAGAGATCGTGCGTGTGCCTTTTGATTACACCCGTACCGAGCGCGACTTTGCCGAGTCCGGCTTCCTAGAAGAGGCCGGCCCCCTCGCCCAGCTCATGCTGCTCGAACTGCGGCGGGCCGGCGGTTTGATTTACCGTTGGGCCTACCGCTATCAGGATGCATTCCTGGCGGGCGAGATCGAGATGGAAGTCAGCGTCCGTGAAATGATGCACGACGAAGACATTCGCCCCTACGTGGGATCCCCAGGGTGGAGCATCTGAGTTTAAGCTGGCATGTCAATATCCACGTTGCTGCAACCAATTACCCAGGACATTTTCCAGGTTCGCCAGCCGTTGCCGTTTGCGCTGCGCATCGTAAACTGTTATCTCCTGCGTGGAAGCGACGGTTGGGATGTCGTAGACACAGGACTTCATACATCCAAAGCTAAGGAAGCGTGGGAAACCGTCTTTGCTGAACTGAAGATCCGGCCCGGAGACATCCGCACCATCGTGCTGACCCACGTTCACCCTGATCACTTTGGGCTGGCAGGGTGGCTTGAGAGATGGAATGAAGATAACGGTCAGCGTCCCGCCCCACCCGTCATCGTGTCCGAGCGCGAGGCTGAAATGGTAGCGCAGTTTTGGCACACCGGGGCGGCATGGGAACAGCCGATGCTTGACCTATGGCGCGCTTGCGGGGTTCCCACTAAACTCGCATCGGCCGTCACCTCTTCCGTCGGATTCACAAGAAGCAGAACCCTTCCCCGTCCCCATCATTTCACTACGATCCAGCCCGGCGCCTCATTGGAACTTGGAAGACGGCACTTTCGCAGTTATCTAATGCCCGGTCATAGCGATGGGCAGTTGGTGTTTCACGATTCGGAGGATCGCCTGCTGCTATGTGGGGATCATATCTTGTCCAAGATTACGCCCAATATCAGCTTGTGGCCGTTTGGGGAGCCGAATCCGCTAGGGCGTTATCTGGCATCATTCCATGAATTAAGCGCGCTTGAGGTACGCCTCACGCTGCCTGGGCACGGACCGATCATCAATGATCTACACGGCCGTATTGCCGAGTTACAGCAACATCACGCGGAACGGCTCGAACTCACCATCGCCTGCGCCCGCGGCGGCACGACCGTTTACGAGACCTGCCAGCAAATCTTTGGGTTAGAGAGTCTACGCGTACATGAGAAGCGGTTTGCGCTGGCAGAAACACTCGCACACTTAGAGCATCTGCGCCACCAGCAGCAGCTTCGCTGCCATCAGAATGGGGTGTGGTTGTACGAACTGCGCTAACTTAGGTTGGTTCCGCCGCCTCTTTGACCTACTTCTTACTGCATATTGCCGAATGGGTACTCCGAAATGATAGGATAATCTTGCTGGATGCCTTTTGTGAAGATCACATGCGATTCCGTATGCTCCACCCATTCCACACGCCCGTAGATTTCCTTCCCTGTCTCCGAATTCGTTCCTTGAAATTCCCCATCATCCCCTCCAGTAAATATCAAGTCGTGTAGCTTTATCTCTGTCGTAGGGAAATTGCGCCGGGCATAGATCCGCCAGCTGTTCTTCAGTGTAGTTTTCTGAGTGCACGACCCCGTTAACCTTTATTGGCGTATACACTCTGTAAATTGTTGCTGTCTCTTTACCCCCCATTCGGCCCACATCCAAAAATCGCAGCGCATTCCGTAATTGAGTCTCGGCAAAGTATGGTCCGCCTTCTGGTTTCACACGGCCGCTCTCATCTATGTGTATCCCAATCTCATAAACATGCTGCACTTCAGCAACAATCTGTGAGGCTTCAGTTGGCAATGCCCCACCGCCAGACTGGCAACTGAGCAGGGACAACACAAAAACTACACCAATCAAATTGATTACCCGCTATGCCATGATGCATCTCCTATCCAGACAACTTTGATTGATTGAAGCCGGGTATACGTGTCGTTTTTCCTCGAGGATTAAGGTCACCCCTGAGTGGCCCGTCCCTCAAAACAAGACGTGTCTTCAGGAGAAGTATGGAAGAATTAGAAAATGAAAGTCAATCCCTACGAAATGCTACCTGTTCCCCCTCCCTCCAGCCCTTACTGAGGCTGTGTAAACTGCTCAACCAGATCAAGGACGACTTCCTTCAGGTCGCCCCGGTTCGGCAAGGCCCCCATCATGCCGTACATAGGGGCAGACCGTTTAGGCATGGTAACCCCTTTAGGCCCCACCATGAGCGACGCGCGGCTGGTTAGGCGTGTGACAAGCCAGCGCGGCAGCAAATTAACCGCAGCGCGAGCAACGGCGAGCATGGCTCCATTGGCGGCACGCCTGATGCTTGGCCTGCGCACCGCCTGAACAGCCGCTGCCAGGTCTTCCAGAAAAGCATCAATGCGGGCGACGTGGGCGTGGTTAATTGTCAGGTGCAGGCTTGGCGGATAATGCTGCCTGTCCAGATGCCACCCCCGTAATCCCAGTTCATCCCCCACCTCGTAGATATTGAGCGTATCCGAACCGATAGCTAACAAGCTCATCGCCGGATCACCCAGGATGCGAATGCCCTCCATCGCGCGCACGCTCTCCTTCACGCGATCTACCGTCTCCATAACCTGTCTGGCGATGGCCAGGTAACCCTCCCTCCCCAGATGGTTCATGATGGCCCATGCGGCCGCAATGGTTCCCCCCGGCCGCGTCCCGCTCAAGGTAGGCGAAGCGTAAATACCGCCGGGCCAGTCCATGAACGCAAAAAGCTGGTGCCGGCGCAATGCCCCATTACGATACAGGATGACGGAAGCGCCTTTGGCAGCATAGCCGTATTTGTGCAGATCGGCCGACATAGATGTGACGCCCGGCACAGAAAAATCAAAGTCAGGCACTGCATAACCGAGCTGGCGGACAAATGGCAGCATAAAACCGCCCACACAGGCATCCACATGGCACAGAAGCTGGTTGTCTTGGGCCAGTTGGGCCAGTTTCCTGATCGGGTCTACCACCCCCTGCGGATATGAAGGCGCGGAGCCGACCAGCATGATGGTATCCGGCGTGATCGCCCGGCGGGTGGCCTCTATATCAGCGCGAAACCCGGCGTCAACCGGCACATGCGTGATCTGAACGCCAAAGTAATGGCCTGCTTTGTCAAAGGCGGGGTGTCCGGTTGTAGGGAGGATAATTTCCGGTGTTCCAATATCAGGCCGGTTGGCGCGCGCCCATTCACGAGCGGCAAGCACCGCCATGAGGATGCTCTCCGTCCCTCCGGAGGTCATGTTGCCTACCACTGCCTCATCGCCGCCCAGCAAGGCTGCGCTCATGCCTACGACTTCCGTTTCAAACCGGCGCAAGCTGGGAAACGCGGTCGGATTCAGTGCATTTTCGGAGAAAAAGAGATTGTATGCTTCTTTCAGCAGTTCACCGGCTTCCTCACCGGCGTAAAAGACAAGGCTGAAGACCTTTCCTTCGCGCCAGGCCACATCATGCCCGCGTGATGCTTTCATTTCCGCCAGGACAGCCTTTTTCGGCCGCCCTTTTTCCGGCAGTGTCGGTCGGTCAACGGTCATACTTTTTCCTCCGGCATCGGTGTGAGCAGGCGTTAGTGAGTGCAGTGGCCATGTCTCCTGAAAAAAGCCTTATTCCAGGTCTGTCAAAGTCACAGGGTCTTTTTGCGGCCGGCAAACGCCACAGTACACCGCCCCCCCGACCACAATGGCCTTGTACTCCCCCTTCGTATTCCGGTATGTGTGGATGATGTAGGGAAGCTCCTGGACATGAGTCTTACAAACGGCACGGCCGCAAAAGCGGCAATTAGCGTGGGCCGGGCGTTCACAATGCCAGCATTCCATCAGCGTGTCCCCTGAGCATCTCGCTCATTCAATGAACTCCAGGTCCTTCGATGCAAACAGGTCAGCCGCCAGCAAGAAGAGGACTGTAGCGTAAAGCAGAAGGATGGCCGGAGCCAACGCCTGAGCCGGATCAAAGAAGCCAGTCAGGACAGCATCAGCAATTGCCTTGAAAGGCCAGAAGACGAAATCCATCGCGCGAGTCAGCGCCCCATCGCCTACAGATCCCAGCCAGTTGGAAAAGCTGGTCAGTGTAGTGCCCAGTGAAATCCAGCCGCGGCTGATAAAGGTGCGGGCCAATGTGCCCGCTCGTAATGCCAGCCAGTCAGTGACTGTGCCATCCGCGCTCTGGCCAAACAGCAAAATAGCCAAAATACCGTAGATGGTTGTACGCGACCAGCCAGCCGTCACAAAGTCTGAGGCGTGCATGGCGAGGACGGCCGCCAGAATATCCACCGCCAGCCAGATAGGGGGGATTTCCAGGACCCGCCCGGCCGTCAAATCCGGTCCCCGATAAAGCGCGAGCAGGGCCAACATCAACTGCATTAACAGGGAAAAGATGAGGGACGCCACCAGAACGGCCGTCAGATACTCAACCCGGCTTGGCAAACGGACCACAAGCGGCAAATTGTGTGCCCGGTTGGCCTGCACAGCCACGGTAAGCGTGACCAAAAAGGTCATCGCGGTGCCGAATACCCCGATGACCAGCATATAATTCTCAATGTCGGGTGTTTGCTGGCCTGGATCAAAGAAGATGTTCCAGTACACCAACGTGACGATGATGTAAAACAGACCGGTCACAGACAAAAGCAGACCGCGTAAAAAATAAGCGACGAATGACAGGATGCGCTGGATCATTGCACTGCCTCGGCGTAAATCTCAGCCAAAGTAGCCCGTTTCTGATGCACGCGCAGCACATCATAATTGGCATGTAGTAACATCATTAAGACCTGGCGGCGCAGTGCAACCGCTTCCCCTTCCAAATACACGCGATCCCCTTCAATGGTGATGTCCGGGTGCAGCGCAGTTAAGGCCCCGCAAATCGCCGAAAGTTCCCGGTTAGCCTGAATGACAGCGTGGGATTTAGCCGTCAATGCTTCTGCCATGCTGCTCTGAAAATGAACCTGTCCCCGATTCAGGATGACCAACTGCGTGCAAACTTCTGTCACTTCGTGAAGATGGTGTGTGCTCATGACGACCGTTTTTCCGGCTGCATGAAGCGCGCGAATGCAACGATGAACCTCGGCCTGCCCTTCCGGGTCCAGACCATTGGACGGCTCATCAAGCAGGATGAGGGGGGGATCGCCAATCAAGACCTGCGCCAGGGCGAGCCGCTGCCGCATTCCTTTGGAGCAGTTGCGGATGCGCTTTTGTGAGGCTTCTAACAGGTTGACCCTGGCCAGACTTTCGGTCACGGCCGTCTGCACATCCGCTTTGGCAGTATTGCACAATTTGGCCACTAATTCCAGGTATTCCACAACGCGCAGGTGGTTGGGAAACAGCAACCGTTCCGGCTTATACCCGATGACGGGCCAACGGCCGCCAAAAGGCGTGATCTTCCCTTCATCCGGCTTCAGAAGGCCGGACACAAGCTTAAATAAAGTCGTTTTACCGGCGCCATTGGGGCCAAGCAGCCCCAATACCTCACCCTGGGGGATTCGCAAAGTAACCCGGTTCAGTGCCGTTAACGGGTAGAACCGCTTTGTGACATTACTGATTTCAATCACTGGTTAGTCCTGCTGTCATGCTTGGGGTAGACGCGAATTAGTTTACCACACGCGAAGTAGCTGGCAACGCCCAATGAACCGCCCAACAAATCGCACGCCATAATCCAGCCACAGCCCAATTCGACGGTCAAACCCACTCTTGCTATAATCACGCCCCTGTCTACAGACTACGAAAAAGAGGTATTGTAATGAATTTGCAACCATGGGCCCCATACATTGGCGTCGCCGAGATCATTCTTGCGGTGACGCTCACTGTGTTGGTGCTTTTACAAACAAAAGGTTCCGACCTCGGCGGTTTCTTCGGTGGTTCAGGTGATATTGGGGGCGGCTTCCGCACACGACGCGGCGTTGAAGCCACCATGCACAAAGTGACAATTTACACCGCTGTTTTGTTCTTTGTGTGCACCATTTTTGCCTTCCTTGCCTGGGGACAGGCAGTCTAAACCTTCCGGGGTTGGAGATCAAACGCTCAGAATCTATTCCCGATAAACTTGCGATGCAACCAAATATCCGATGGCAACTGTTGCTGGCTGTAGTTGGAATCAGCCTGATGTACGCATTGCTGTCGTTTCACTCACAAACGGCCGGGCTGTGCACAGTAGAAGTGCCGGCTTCAGGCGGTACGTTCGTGGAAGGATTCGTCGGCGCTCCTCAGCATCTAAACCCGCTGTTGAGTGATCCCTTTCCGGTTGATCGGGCTGTCACTTCCCTGATATTTGACGGCCTGACGCGGTATGACAAAGAGGGCGTCCTTGTCCCGGCGCTGGCCCAATCATGGAACGTAAGCGATGATGGCCTCTCCGTGCGCTTTAAGCTGCGGGATGATGTTATGTGGCATGACGGCGAATTGTTTAGCGCGAAAGATGTCGTCTTCACATACAGGCTGCTCCAGGATGACGCCTTTCCCGGCTCCCCAGCGGTGAAAATGCTGTGGCAGTCGGTCACGATCCGCCAGATTGACGACCTCACCGTGGAGTTTTCGCTTGAGGAGCCATACGCCCCCTTCCTCGACGCCACCACGCGCGGGATTTTGCCCGCTCACCTCCTCAATGGTGTTTCAGCGGCCGAGGTCGCAGACGACCCCTTCAACACCACGCCCGTTGGCACCGGCCCGTTTGTGGTTGAGTCGGGCCAAAATTGGCGGCAAATGGGCCGCCTGCGTCTCTCACCCAATCCGATGTATTGGCGACAAGGGACCCAAATCGCTGAGATTGAACTCCGCTTTTACCCCGACATGGAGACGATGATCGAAGCGTATCGGGCCGGCGATCTGCACGCTTTGAACGAAATCTCGCCGCAGGATCTGCCAGAAGCGGACGCCCTGCCGGGGATTCGCCTGTTCACGGCCGCAGCGCCCCGCTACACCGCGCTGTTCTTTAACCTGACCGACTCCGGATTTTCCGGTTTGCAAGCGCGAGAAACACGGCAGGCGCTGGCGTACGCGCTGGATCGCGGCCGTCTGGTAGACGATGTGCTCAACGGGCAGGGTTTACCGCTTGAAGGACCGTACCTGCCCTCCTCCTGGGCTTATGAGCCGGGCCTGCTGACCCCGTACGCCAGCCGGCCTATCAGTGCAACCACCCTCCTAAAAGAGAGCGGCTGGGTGCTGCCGGAAGGCTCTCGGGTCCGCCAGCAGGAAGATGCCCGCTTCTCCATTCAACTGCTTGCGCTAGATGAGCCGGTTCATGCGGCATTGGCCCGGCAAATCGCCACACAGTGGGCGGCCGTCGGCGTGGAGGTTGCCCCGACGCTGGTCTCCGATTTCGGTGAATTCCGCCAGGCATTGGCAGAACGGGCGTTTGATGTGGCCCTGGTTGACATCACCCCTCCGGGAGACCCCGACCTCTACGACTTCTGGAGCCAGGAAGCGATCATTCGCGGGCAGAATTACACGGGATGGAATAACCGGCGCGCCAGCGAAGCGCTGGAAGCAGCCCGGCAAACCTGGAACATGTCCGAGAGACGGCCGTATTACGAGAGCTTCCTACGGTATTTCGACAATGATTTGCCGGCGCTGACCCTGTTCCAATACACCACCACCTACGCGCTCAGTGATAAGGTGCATCAGGCCGAGATCGGCCGCATCACACACCCGCGCGATCGCTTTGAAACCTTCGCCGACTGGTTCCTGCTCTACCGGGAAGTGTCGGTTGAATGCAGCGAGGATGGCACAATCGAAGGCGGGTAAAAGGCGTCAATGTCTGTTTCCCTCAGGGGCATCATGGCAAATTCTGGTATAATTCACATGCGCTGTCATAGGTTCAACGAACAACAGCGAGCATTTAAAAAATATGTAACACAGCAAGTGCTGTCCGAAAGCAAGTGATCGTTCACCACTGGAGCGTGGAGGCGATTCGTTTCCAATCTCTAGAATAAACGGATGCACAATCATTCACGAACAGTCACTAAGGAGATGCGAGGACATGATTAACGGTTGGGAATGGGTCATTATCCTGGTAGTTGTTTTGCTGGTATTTGGCGTTGGCCGCATCAGCAAATTAGGAAGCGAGCTGGGCAAAGGCATCAGCGCCTTCCGTGAAGGTCTACAAGAAGGACAGGCGGACAAAGCTGAGAAGGAAGACGAAAAGTCAGAAGCGGACGCTAATATTTAATATCGAACCACCTATTCCGTCAGGCGAGCCAGGCTTTTCACGGCCGCGGGCTAACGCCTGACGGTGATGTTTTCTTGGCCAAAATATGGATAGTGTATTTGGCATCGGCGCACCAGAACTGATACTGATCTTGCTCCTGGCAGGGATTGTGATGGGGCCGCACCGTATCCGTAATGTGGCTTTGTGGCTCGGTCGGGTAACGGCTCAATTACAAGCCATCTCCAGAGGATTCGTGCGCCAGCTGAATGCTGAATTGGCGACCGTGGATGATGACGGCGAGATTCGGGATGCATTGAAAGAAATGCAGGAATTACGGCGCCAGGTGAAAGAACTGCGGCGTGAAATCACCACATCGGCATTGAAACCTGTTCAGGAAAGCGCTGAAATCTTGAATGAAAGCAAGGAGTTGGTTGAGCGTTCTATTAAGCCGCCGACTTTAACCGCTCAAAACGAGACCCTCTCCCCAACGGCCGACAACGTCCCCAATGCCGAAGCCCCCGCGGAGGACAGCCCCTTGCCTAAGCTGATTGAGGTACCGGACGACCCTGAGTCATGAGCGATTTAACCCACGACCCTGAATCACAGGAAGAAGGACCAGAGGCCACTATCCTCGAGCATCTGAATGAACTGCGGGTACGCCTCACATGGGTGGCCGCTATCCTGATGATCACCACGGTCATCAGCTTCATCTTCGCCGAGGATCTCCTCAACTTCATGCTGGTTCCCTACGCAGCCAATGCGCAGGGCGCGGCTCAACTGCAAACCCTACGCCCCACCGAAGGCATTGAGACCTTCTTTAAAGTCGCTTTGCTCTCCGGCGCTATCTTGTCCATGCCCTTTATTTTGCACCAATTTTGGCTGTTCATCTCCCCCGGATTGACCAAGCAAGAAAAGCGATATGTTTACGTCTTTATCCCCAGCGCGCTGCTTCTCTTTGCCCTGGGGATCGCCTTCGCCTGGTTTGTGCTGGTCCCGGCGGCCGTGATGTTCCTCGCCAACTTTATGCCCGATATCTTCAAAACAGAGTGGACGGGACAGGAATACATTGGATTCCTGGTCACGATGCTGTTTTGGCTGGGCGTCAGCTTTGAAATGCCGGTGGTCGTCTACCTGGTCGCCCGCTTGGGTCTGGTCACGGCTGCTACGCTGCGCGAGCAGTGGCGATTGGCCATCGTCGCCGTCGCCGTCATTGCGGCCGCGGTCACCCCTTCGATTGACCCTGTGACCATGCTGCTGACGATGGCTCCCCTGCTGGTCCTGTATGGGTTGAGCATCCTCCTGGCCCGGCTTGGCCAGCGGCAGTTTGAAAAGTCCATGGCAATTGAGTAGCCGGTTGACATGATTTACCGGGAAACACAGCCGTCTAGCCATAATTACTCCACTCATCCGCCAAATACCTCCGGGGAGGGGTGAGACGTCCGCATTTAACGAGATAAGGCATGAATAGATCAGTGATTAACTACTGTCTGGCGCACCATTTCCCCGGCTCACAAAATACAACCGCAGCAAGTGCAAATCATCCCAATCCACCGCCTCGTCCAACGCCTCATACACCGGCCGCAAAAAATCCGTTCCCAGTTCGCCAAAAGCAGCCAGAACCCGCTCCCCTTTGAAAACCGCATACGCTTTCGCCGTCAGCTTGAGGCTGCCATGCTCCAAATCCTGCGTCAGCAACCCTTGCTGGATGAACTGCCGCGCCAGATGCTGCCACTGCTTCTTGGAAAATTCTAGGCCGATGCCGTAAGTGGAAAGCTGGTCGTGCCGCCTCCGTAGCACTTTTTGCGCTTTGGAGCCGCGCAGCACGTCAATCACGTGGGTCATGCCGAAAATCTCGCCGGTGCGCTTGACGCAAGAGAGGAATTTTTGCGCCGGGATGGTGACGTCGGTCAATTCCCGCTCATCCGCCAGGCAATTGTCGCAAAAGTCGCAGGAGTCCGCCTGGTACGTTTCGCCGAAGTAGTGGAGCAACGACCGTCGCCGGCAGCCCACCGCCTCCGCATACCCCAACATCGCCTGCAAACGCATCACCGCCCCCCGTTGTTCCGACGGCGCTTTTTGCTCGATGAAATGGTTGATCGTTTGCACGTCGGCGTAGCTGTACAGCAGCAGGCAGTCAGCCCGCAGCCCATCCCGTCCGGCGCGGCCGATTTGCTGGTAATAGCTCTCCACGTCTTTGGGCAGCTCGTAATGGATGATGAAGCGCACGTTCGACTTGTCAATGCCCATGCCGAAAGCAATCGTCGCCACCATGATGGGCGCGTCGTTGCGGCTGAATTGGCGCTGGTGGCGGCGGCGGGTTCCGCTGTCAGCCCGGCGTGGTAAGGCAGCGCCTCCCAGCCCATCGCCTGCAACTGCGCCGTCAGCGCGTCCACCTGCCGCCGGGTGGCGCAGTAGATGATGCCCGATTCCTCCCGGCGCGCTTTGAGAAAGGCCAATACCCGCCCCAGCCCATCGGTGCGCGGCTGCGCCTGCACTTGAAGCTGCCCCCATGGCTGGAAAAGCACCGGTCGGAGATTGAAGGGCGCCTCACGCCGGTCACCGCCCCTGCCTGGCGCAAGATGGAACCAACCACATGAGCGCGTCCGAGATTGCCGGGCCACACCAGGGCCAGCCCATCCAAACCGCCGGGACGCCTTTGCCGCAAGCGGCGGCGGCAATGATCCTGGTTCACGGCCGTGGCGCAACCGCAGAAAGCATCCTCACGTTGGCGGCCGAGCTTAATTTTCCTGAATTCGCTTATCTGGCCCCCCAGGCAGCCGGTAATACCTGGTACCCTTACAGCTTCCTCTCCCCCTGGCTGCCAACGAGCCAGGCATCAGCTCAGGGCTGGCCGCCATCGCTGATCTAGTCAAACAAATCAATGAAGCCGGCGTCCCCTCGTCGCAGATCATGCTCGTCGGCTCCTCATAGGGGGCGTGCCTGTCCCTGGAATTTGCTGCTCGTCATGCCCGCCGCTACGGTGGCGTGGCCGGACTGAGCGGCGGGCTGATCGGGCCGCCGGGTGTGGCGCGCGATCACAGCGGGTCACTGGACGGCACGCCTATTTTCCTCGGCTGCAGCGATATCGATCCGCACATACCCAGGGAACGGGTCGAAGAAAGTGCGGCAACCCTTGAGCGGCTAGACGGCCGCGTCACCATGCACCTCTACTCAGACATGGGACACAAACTGAATCAGGATGGGATTCTGTTCATCCTGGAGATGATGAGCAACCTGGTTGGGGCCGGGCCGGGAGGCATTCCGGCCTCCTGAGTCAGACGAGATCGTGCTCCGGCCGCTCCGGTGCTGCTTTCCTGCCTGCCAGCCGGTAAGCGACCAGCCCGCCGCCGATAAAGCCGAACAGGTGCGCCTGCCACGAGACGCCCCGTGTCTGCGGAAAAACGCCCCAAATCATCCCCCCGTAGAGCAAAATGACGAAACCGCTCCACGCCAACGAAGCAAAGCTGCGCTCAAAGTACCCTCGCAATAACAGGTAACCGAAGTAACCGAAGACAAGCCCGCTGGCCCCAATATGAACACTGCCTGACGGCCCGATGAGCCAGATACCGAGGCCGCTGATGACGGCTGTGCTCAGCGTCACCAGGAAGAACGTGCCTATCCCTTGCAACATCACAAACCAGCCTAAAATCAAGAATGGAAGCGTATTGGCGAGGACATGCCCAAAATTGGCGTGGAGGAAGGGGCCGAACAGGATGCCCCATAAGCCGCTGACCGTTCGCGGCCGTACGCCAAAGAAATCTAACCCACCGCGAAACAATAGCCCATCCACGATTTCCACCAGCCAGAAAAGCGCCACAAATGTGCCCAGGATGGTTAACTGTGCTTTCGTCTGCTGAACAATGGCGCGGAAGCCTTCGTTATTTTCCATGGTATCGCCTTGATTCCCACCTCTTATTTCGATCCAGGCGCCAACACGGCCGCGCCTTGAATCTCACTCGCTTTCAGACGGGCCAGCGCCTGGTTTGCCTTTTCCAGGGGGACAGTTTCCGTCGTGGTCTTTACGGGGATTTCGGCCGCCAGTTTCAGAAACGCCTCCGCATCCTGCCGTGTGAAGTTGGCCACGCTGCGCAACACGCGTTCACCGTAAATCAGGCTGTACGGCAGCTCCGGGATCGGGCTTAAATGAATGGCATTGATGGCCAGTGTGCCCCCCGGCCGCAGATGATCCAGCGCCAGGGGAATGATCCAACCGGCCGGGGCAAAGGTCACGCTCCCGTCCAGCTTCACCGGAGGCTGCTCCTCAGCACCGCCGGCCCAGGCAGCGCCCAGCGCAAGTGCGTGCCGGCGATGCGCCTCGCTCCGCGTGAACACATACACCTGGCACTTCCAATGCCGTGCCACTTGAATAGCCAGATGCGCGCTGGCGCCAAAGCCGTACAGGCCCAGACGGCCACCGGGACGGATGCCGCTCAATCGCAGCGAACGATACCCGATGATGCCGGCACACAGCAAAGGCGCGGCCGCCTCATCACTAAAATTCTCCGGTAAAGGGTAAGCGAACCGCTCATCTACCACGGTGAACTCCGCGTAGCCGCCGTCAACATCTAATCCGGTGAAGCGCGCCTCCGGGCACAGGTTTTCCTGTCCGGCCAGACAATACTCACATCCGCCGCATGTCTGTCCCAACCAGGCTACCCCAACCCGGTCGCCAACCCGGTAACGGCCGCTGCCTGGCCCCGTCTTTTCCACCACCCCCACGATCTGGTGGCCGGGAATGAGCGGCAGCCGGGGCAGTTTCAACTCCCCCTCCACCGTATGCAGGTCGGTATGGCAAACGCCGCACGCTCGCACCCGCAGCCGAATCTTCCCCGGGCCAGGTTCCGGGATCGGCGCCTCCACCAGCGCAAGCGGGGATGTTCCCACTTCCGCCGGCGCACGCAACAACATGGCTCGCATCATTTCACTGTCTGGCATGTCATCCCCCAATTCACCGCCTCAGCCAGATTCACCAGGCCAGGTTTCCGGGCCGGTCTGGGCCAGGATTCTAGCTGTGGGGCGCAAATCCAGCCACCATTGCTCTTTCGGCCGCGCATGTTGCTTATCCATCAACCGCGGCAGGTCACGCAACCCGGTAAACCGAATCTCCCCCTTTTGCAGCCCGATACAGGCGCTGGCCGGCTCCGGCTGTTCTAGCTGCGTCTCCAGGTACTCGATGCAGCGAGACGCCAGACGCGTGGCCAGCATGCGATCAAACGGCGTCGGGTCCCCACCCTGCTGCAAATGACCCAGAATTGCCTGCCGCACTGTGAAAAGCCCGCCGCCCTCTTCCTTGAACAAGGCGCTCATAAAGTCGGTGGTGTACGTATCGTTTGCCCCTTCGCTTCGGATCACCAGGCCAACCCGCTTGCCGCTCCTGAACCCCTGAATAAGCTGGCGCACATCACGGCGAAGGTCATCAATGGTCACGCCTTCCTCGTGTAAATAGACGCGTTCCGCCCCGGTAGCCAGGGCGCTCATTAACGCCAGGTACCCGCATCGCCGCCCCATCACCTCCACCACGAAAACGCGGCGAGAAGCCACGGCCGAACGCTTGATCTTATCCACCGCGGACACAATGCTGTTCAGGGCGGTATCTGCCCCCACGCTCAGTTCCGTGCCGGGTAGATCGTTGTCAATCGTGGCCGGCAGGCACACGATGGGGATGTTGAACGTGGGGAATGTCTCCCGTTTGCCGTGCAGCGCCAACGTTGCCTCATACCCAGCCCATCCTCCTATCACCAACAGCGCCTGAATCTGGTGATCCTCAATATGGCGAGCGATGGCGTAAAAATCGCTGTTGGCAAGGACATGGCGATTGGTTCCCAGCTCTGCGCCTCCCTGGTGCGCCCAGCCGTTGACGCTCATCCAATCCAACTCCTGGATTGTGCCGTTGACCAGGCCGCGAAACCCGCCGTAAACGCCCAGGATGATATGGCCGCGGTCAATGCCCAGGCGGGCCGAGGCGCGCACAGCCGTGTTCATCCCCGGGGCCAGCCCGCCCGCATGAAGCACGGCGATGCGCAGCCGCCGTCTTCCTGGAGGTGGATCATGGGGCAATGCGCGCACCAGCGTGCGAATGGTGCGGAATGCTTCGCGGAAGCTGCGGCCGCGCAATGTCATCGCCATCTCAAAATCACACCCCGTGACGGCCGCGTTAATCTTTTGGGTGTCGTGCAGGCATTCCACCAGCGGACGACGTACAATCTTGTTGTCGTGAAAGCCAATCAGCGTCGCCTTTCCCACGAACTCCGGCGACAATACCGTACGCACGGCCGCCTGCCCCAGGAGCGTGCTTAAATTGCGGTCAAAGGCGCTGGGGGAACCGCCCCGTTGCACGTGCCCCAAGATGGTGACGCGCGTGTCCTCCCCCAGCCGATCTTCCAGCACGCGCCGCACATAGGCGCTGCTAATCGGATTCCCGTGCCGGTCCTGGGCCCCTTCCGAGACGATCACAATGCTGTCGCGACGGCCGATTTGCCGCCCCTTACGCAGCACCTCACACATCTTCTCTTCCCAGTTGTCCAGGTTAGGGGGGCTTTCGGGGATCAGCACCCAGTCAGCGCCGGTGGCCAGCGCGCTCATCAGGGCCAGATAGCCGCACTGCCGCCCCATCACTTCCACCACAAACGAGCGCTGGTGGCTGGCGGCCGTGCTGGTGATGGCGTCCACGGCACCGGTGATGCGGTGCAGCGCCGTGTCCGCCCCAATGCTAATGTCCGTGCCGCACACATCATTGTCAATGGAACCGGCCAGCCCGGCGATAGTCAGGCGCGGGTGCTGTGCGGCCGTTTCCCGGCTGATACGGCCCTGTTCAACCAGTTTTGCCAGCAGTTCCGGCCACTCCCGGTGAAATCTCTGCGCGCCCCGCAGACTGCCGTCACCCCCAATCACCACCAGGTTATCAATGCCGTGCGAGAGCAAGTTTTGCGCCGCCTGCAAGCGGCCGTCGCGCTCCCGGAAGATATCACAGCGGGCCGTACCAATAATCGTACCTCCCAGGTGTAAGATGCCGCCCACATCAAGCCACTCCATTTCTCGAATACGCTCTCCGCCGTCCACCATCCCCTGGTAGCCTTCGTAGATGGCAAATACCCGCGTCCCTTTAGCCAGAGCAGTGCGCACGACAGCACGCACTCCTGCATTCATTCCGGGGGCATCTCCCCCGCTGGTCAATACGCCTATTATCTTCATCTTCCCTTACTCATCGGTTGATTCATGGAGGCCGCGCACCGAGTCTATTCCCGCCCACCAGTTGGTCTGGTCCTCCGGTCTGGCAGCCATATAAGCAAGCCAGTCGCCATCCGGAACAACCTGTCTGCCCTGGACATAGCGGCGGCTGCCCACATACACCCAGGCCGCTGCCATGCGGCCGTCATCGAGCCGAACCATTCGCTCTACCCGACGGTAATCCGAGGCTTCAGGACGTTTAGGATCAAAGCCTTCCAGGTAATCCAGCCGGGTTACCACCGCCGCATAATCTTGCGGTCGCACCGCCACCATCAATCCGCGAACCTGGCCATCTCCCTCCTCAACCAACATCGGGTAGAAGCCCATATCGTATAAGGCGCCGCCCGTCAATGTCGCCGGCTGCTCTGATGCAATAACGTCACCCCAAATGTAATAATTTGGCTGCTCCGGCAGCAGTGTGCCGTAAACAAAAAAGGGTAGCTGCCTTTCGGCCGTTCTCGATCCCATGCTCATGTTCTGTTATAATCCACATCCTCTTATGGTCAACCGTCCGTTGATTGCCGCCAGCATTTTAGCGCGCTGTGGCATAGATTCAACTTATCAGCAAAGTTGGCCGGAACCCGCCCTCGTAGCTCAAAGGACAGAGCAGTCGCCTCCTAAGCGAAAGATGATGGTTCGAGTCCGTCCGGGGGCACTCATGGCCGTCGGGATCCGGTTTGCCATCCTCGTCACAGCGTGCTTACCGGGTCAATGTCCAACGTCCAATTGCGGGGAATGGGGAAATCTTCCAGCAGTCGTACCGGGTCTGGCGAACGAACGATAATCTGCCACCGGTAACGGCCGTCAATCCGGTTAAAGAAAGGGGGCACCGGCCCCAAAATCTCCGTCGCGGCCAGCGCCTTTTCACGCACATGCAGCCTTAGCCCTTTGGCCAGCTTTTCCGCCTGGCGACGGCCGCGATCGTTGATCGGGTCCACAACCATCAGCCGCGCCAACCGGCGGAACGGGGGCAGGCCGTGTTGGGTGCGGAAACGAATCTCCTCCAGGTAAAAGCTGGCAAAATCATGCTCCGCCGCAGCCTGAATGGCGTAATGCTCCGGCTTGTACGTCTGGATGATGACACGGCCGCCGAGCAAGCCCCGCCCCGCCCGGCCGGCCACCTGGGCCAGTACCTGGAAGGCGCGCTCGCCGGTGCGGTAGTCGGGCAGACCCAGCGACACATCGGCCGAGATGACCCCCACCAGCGTCACCAGCGGCAAATCCAGTCCTTTGGCGATCATCTGGGTTCCTACCAGGACATCAGCCTCATGGTTGACAAACCGGGCCAGCAGCTGTTCGTGGGAATATTTGCCCGCCGTCGTGTCCCGATCCCATCTTGTGATGCGCGCCTCCGGCCACCGCTGCTGAACCTGCGCTTCCACCTCCTCTGTGCCCAGGCCAAAGTAACGAATCCGCCGGGAACCGCATTCGGGGCAGAATTGGTGCTGCGGCTCACGACGGCCGCAATGGTGGCAAATCAACGCCAGATGCGGCCGGTGATAGGTCAAGGGCATGCCGCAGCGCGCACATGCCAGCACATGGCCGCAATCCCGGCAAAAGACAAACGTCGCCGTCCCCCGCCGGTTAAGAAACAGAATCGCCTGTTCCCCCCGATCCAATGTCTCTGTTAACGCCGCGGCCAGCGCCCGGCTAAAAATGGAGCGGTTACCGGCGCGCAGCTCCTGGCGCAGATCCACCACCTGTATCGGAGGCAGAGGGATGGTCATCGCGTCTTCCGGATCATCGGCCGCCTGCCGGTAGCGGCTCTCCACATGCAGCCGCTCCGCCTGGCCCTCAATGCGCAAACGATGGCCCATAACACGCCGGGGCAGTTCCAACAGGTGGAAACGGCCGCCTCGCGCCCGATGGTAGGTGGTCAAGTCCGGCGTGGCGCTGCCCATGATCACCGTCGCGCCCAGAATGCGGCCAAGCTCAATCGCCGCCTCCCGCGCATGGTAGTATGGGGGAGGCACAGGCGGCGTCTGTTTGTAGCTCGCGTCGTGCTCTTCATCAATCACGATGACGCCGATACGGGGCAGCGGCGCAAACAGCGCGCTGCGCGGCCCGACAATGATGTCGAACAGCCCCTGCCGGGCGCGACGCCACGTATCATACCGCTCGCCGTCGCTGAGCCGGCTGTGCAGGATGGCAACGCGGCCAGGGAAGCGGGCTGAGAAACGGCGTACAGTCTGCGGCGTCAGCGCGATTTCCGGCACCAGCACAATCGCCTGCTGTCCCCTCCGCAGCGCCAGATCAATGGCGCGGATATAGATTTCGGTCTTGCCGCTGCCGGTCACGCCGTGCAAAAGGAAGGGCAGATGGCCCGCGCCGCCCTTTTCGGCCGTTTCCAGCATGTCCGCCTTGACCTGCTCCCAGACACGCGCCTGATCGGCCGTCAGTTGGGGCGGCTCTGAGGGGGTAAAGTCGCGGTCGGCCAACGGATCCCGCCACACCTCCTCGGCTCCCAGGCGAATGAGGTTCAGTTTGACCAGCTTACGCAGATGGGTAATCGTGGCGCCGGTTTGAGCATAAATGTCGCTGACAGGGACAGGACGGGCTTCGCGAGTCAGCAGGGCGAGAATCTGGTGATATTTCTCGGCGCCCCGTAAGCGAAAAACGTGAGCAAAGACATCTTTGGGGGAGATAGCGAGAGAAATAATTGCCGATTGTGCATTGTCAATTGTGAATGGTGAACGGCGGCCCTGATCGCGGAGGATGAGCCCGGCGGCAGCGAGGACCTGCGCATGTTTTTCGGTGGCATGAACAGCATCGAGGACGGCCGTTTCCTCCGGCAGGGGATCGTCCAGTTCAACCAGGTGCAGCAACAGATCGGCCTGCTTGTTTCTGCGTCCCAGTTGGCGTACGGCCGCGCGTACCTTGTCCGGACCGGCAATCAGTTCGGCCGTCTTAATCTCTTTAGGCCGGATGCGGGGCGGATCCAACACAGAAGCCTTGCGCAAAATGCCACGGCGGCTCAACTGGTCGGCGGCCGTTTTCCAGGGAACCTTAGGCAAGGCGCGGCTCACCTGGCGGCCGCGCAGGTCGCCCCGCTCTCGAAGCAGCGCCACCAACTGCTGCTGGGCTTCCGTCAGACGACCGCTGCCGTCCCAATTGGAATTCAGTTCCAGGGTCACATCCGCCCACCGGGTCAGCCCCGGCGGCAGCATCAAGCGCAGACAAGCATTGAGCGGAGCCAGGTAGCGGCGGCTCAACCAATGAGCCAATTCAATCTGCCACGGCTGCACCACCGGGTCTGGGTCTACCAGGGCGATGATCGGTTTGGTCTCCTCCACCGGCGCTTCTTCGTCAAAGGCGATCACGATGCCTTGCGCCAGGCGACGGCCAAATTCCACCTCCACCAGATGGCCGATGCGCACCCTGCCCTCCAGGTCCGCTGGAACGTGGTAGTGAAACACGCCGGAAAGCGCCGCTTCGATGTTGATCGTCAATACCGCAAACATGCTGCCTAGCGTATTGCCGAAACTGAATGCCGTCAAGCAAATGAACAGCGAAAACTTGTCAGAAACGGCGCGGGGGAATACAAATGTGGCAGCCGGCCGGCGTAGGCCGAGACCATAAAATTGATGGCAACCTGGGCATGACACAAGAACTTCAACATGAATCTGTCACCGACAGCGCAACGGCCGTCACGCTACACGCTGATCCTGAACATGAAGCGCTTCGTTTTGTCGTCTTGCTCATCGTCACAGTGGCGTTGATTTTGAGCTACCTCGCCATCAGCGCCCTGATTCGCGCGCTCGCGGTACAGGGCCTGCTCGATTACCTGGTGCCGCTCTCCTGTGCCGGGGCATTTCCTCTGGCGATGGGCGTCTCCTGGTACGTCGAACAAAGGCTGAAGCAGGTGTGGCACAGCGGCCGTCGCATTACCCTGCATGAGCAAGGAATTGAGGCCAGTGACGGCGAAGAACAGTCCGTTTCACTCACCTGGGCTGATAACCTGACGTATTTAAACTGGTATTTCAAACTCAGCGGGTACAAGCGGGGTGGACGGGAGCGGCGCGTGGCGAGCAACTGGGTATGTCTCGCCTGCCAGTTGCAGCAGGACGAACAACGTGTGATTGTTTACAGCTACATGCCGCCAAAACAGGCAGACTTATGGATTCATGGTGCGCGCCATGGATTTCGATTTACCCCGATCATGCCTGCGGTTTTGTATGACCATTCCTTGAGCACCCGGCTGGGGCCGCCGGTGCGGCCGCGTGTGCCCGCCAACATTCTCGGCGGCAAGGACGGCCATTATTGGCTGGCCGAACAGCGCCGCTGGTACGAAGGCTTCGAGCTGACCCCGGCCGACTTTGCCACCTTGATGCAAGCTGTGGCCATGCAGACTGGAATCTAGCGCGAGGAACCAGCACTCAAGTTTAATT
>JBHHTQ010000035.1:0-40763 GCA_046753445.1 Anaerolineae bacterium
TATCTAGGCAGCCCAGTGGTGACAGTCACTAAAATCACACGTCGTCGCAGTTGGGGTTTCTAGAAAAAGTGACTGTCACCTGAACCGGTACCTGCTTTTTAAACTCAGCCTTCGTAAATGATGGTGTCCGGGCGGAACGCAGCCCATGAGAACCAGAAGTGGTCCCCGTGAATGATCGGCGTTAACTCCTGACCGGCCAGCGGGCCGTCAACGGCCTGCCCCAGAATATTCCAGGTGCTTCCCGTTTCGGCGTCCACGATTTGGCCGTCCTGTTTGCTGAATGTGAGTTTTTGCCCGTCCAGGTTGGGGTCGAAAACGCCGGTGGCGCCCACGTCTTCCGCGGCCGCAATCAGCTGCGCTCCCAACGCACTGCTGGCGCCTTCTTTATGGAAGACGACGATATCCTGGCTGCCCAGGTTGTCGTTAATGACGCCGACCTCAGCCAGAATGCTTAAGGGGTAGGCCACATCGGCCTCATCTAAAGAGACAGCGATGACGCGTTCCATGGCGGCAAGACGGCCGTCAATGACCCCGGTGAAGAGGAACGGATTCTGGCCGATGGTGTCATAGCCGGCATATGGGTTTTGGCCGTACGGCCGTTGCTGTCCAGTGTCGCGGGAAAGGACGACGCCGTCCGGATGCGCCTCGCGGAAGTCGGAAAAACTGACGATGGCGGAAGGAAGGAAGGTCAACTGCGTACCAACCAGGTCACCCACGATGGCTTCTCCGGTAAACTGCTGCCACAGCGTTTCCGTGGTGCGGTCATACATAACCAGGTCGGAATTGCGCAAAAGGCCCGATGTGCCGAACTCGAAGGTTTCTCCGTTGACAATGCGATCAAAGGCAATGGCGGAATTACAGAGCGGGCAAAAAGTCACCACCACCGGCTGGTCCCCTACGGTGTCATTGACGATTTCGTGCCAGATGAGGATTTGCAGCGGGTAAGCGCGGGCGTCCCCGTTCAAATCGACGACGATGACCGGCTCATTGTCCACCAACCATTCGGCCGCTTCGTCCGGGGTGATGAACTGGGGGTTGTCAATGGAAGGAATGCCGTCGCGGGGCGGGCCGCCTGAGAGTATCTCCTCGTAGTCGATTGTATGCAGTTCCCAATTGGTGCCCCAACTATCGGTAACGAAGCGCAGGCGATCCGGGCGGTCGTCAACCCGGAAAATGCCGTCGGCGGGGGGAGTGGCCGTCGGTTCCGGGGCGGTCGCTTCGGCCTGATCGGCGGCTTCAGCAGTTGGTTCTTCAGTTGGTTCCGGCGCGCTTTCTTCCTCCGGCGTGACAGTGGGGGAGGGTTCGGCTGTTGCCGGTTCCACCTCAGCCACAGGCGTACTTTCGTCCCCTGCGGCCGATGCCTCGGTGCTGCTGCCGTCTGTGACACTGTCGGCCGTCGTGCCGGAGCTGGTCGCGGAAGAACAGGCGACCAGCAAGACAAGTGTCACCAGGCTCAATATGACCCATGGTGAACGCCTTCTTGCTTGTTTTTGACTCATTGATTCATTCTCCTTAAAAGAGGGGTAATTTCTGACTCGACTGACGCGCTAAAGGATATTGTGTCCGGAAAAAACTTTGCTGCCGCGGCGGGCTTTGTCACGCGCATTCGGAAAACCAGATAGATTCCATCCTATTATTCACGAAGGAATTCACGAAAACAGTGAGCCGGGTCACGAACCTGACTGAAATTTCTGTATTAAATTCTACAGACGTTGACCGGAGAGAGCTTAGACTGATATTGTGACTGAGAACAGATTTTTACTTCCGGGTGTGGCGCAGAGGTTGAAACGAAGGGCCTGGCTGGCGGCGATCCTGCTTCTGGCGGGGTGCACGGCCGTCTCGAAACCGGCCGACACACCTGCGTCCCTTCCTTCCCCGTCCACCATCACTACCACCACGCCGCCAACAGAAGCTCCGGCCCAGGCTGTCCCATCTACGACCGTAAAGCCAACAGCGGCTCCGCTGCTGGCGCCATCCCCCACAACGGCCGATACCCCGGCGGCTCCATCCTCTCCCGCCCCCCAACCGACGGCCGGGAGTGTGGCGAGCAACCGCCGCGTTGACATGGACGAAATCCACAACTTCTCCCAGCTTCTCCCATTCGATGGGATCCGGCCGATTTACGATCCGGAATTTGTCCCGGCCGATGAAGCGCCCCTAAAAGATGAAGAACTTGTGCTCGGGCTGGCCCTGGGAGGAGAGGCCAAAGCGTACCCCATCACGGTGCTGCGTCATCGAGAGATGGTCAATGATGAGATGGCGGGGATTCCCACGCTGGTCACCTGGTGACCGATTTGCTATACCGGTCTCGTGCACGACCGGCGCATCGATGGGGAGGCCCACATTTTCGGCAATGCAGGCGCGTTGTATATGAACGCCATGACCTGGTACGATCACACGACCCGTTCCGTCTGGTCACAGCCGTGGGGGCGGGCCATTCAGGGGCCGTACACAGGAGTTGAGCTGTTCCTGTTGCCGTCCCAACTGACGACCTGGGCCAGTTGGAAAGCGGAACACCCGGAAACGCTGGCGATGATCAATGATGTGGGGCGGCTGAGGGCGCGCCAGGGCTTTGACCCCAATTTCGTCATTGGGCTGATTTTGGCTGAGCATTCCAAGGCGTACTACTATCAAGATGTGGCAGCGGCCGTTGTGGTCAACGACATGTTGAATGAGTTCCCGGTGGTCGTATGGGCGGCTAACAACAACTTCCACGCCTATCTCCGCCGGCTTGATGAGCAAACGCTGACATTCCGTGCCGAAGGGGATCGCCTCGTGGATGACGAAACGGGGTCTACCTGGGATGTTGCTCGCGGCCTGGCCACGGACGGCCCATTACGCGGCCAATCTCTTCAACCTGTCCCCAGTTCGAGCGCTTACGATTGGGCCTGGCGCGACTTCTACCCGGAAACAGAGTTCTATCAGCCGTAGGTGATGCTTTGTCCTTGTCCCCCATGCACTGAATATGGCGTGCGCTGGCGTTCCGCAAAGAAGATGGTAATCTGGTAATCGTGTCATATCCTGGGTATCCGACCGGCCGTTGGCCGTTAATGACAGCGTGGAGGTGAAGATGAGCAGCGACAATGATTTGCTGACCCGGTACAATTATGATGAGTTCACCGCCGAAAAAGTATTGCCCTGGCTTAATTTTGGCGCCAGCCCCCCGATCGGCCGCAAAGCCCCCGATTTCCCTTTGTGGCATCTGGGTGGCACTCAGACCAGTTTAAGCGAAATATGGTCGGCGCACAGCTACACAATTGTCGAATTCGGCAGCTTCACCTGACCATATTGTGGGATGGCGGCGCCATCCATGAATGCTCTGGCTGAGAAGGTTGCTGACGCCGGGGTTGGCTCTATTTTTCTGTACACCAACGAAGCACACCCGGCCGAATATTATCCGCCCCTGCGATCGATGGAGCAGAAATTTGCCCACGCGCGCGACTTGCGAGACAAGTTGGGCGTCAAACGGCCGATCCTGCTGGATGCGCTTGACGGGGCGTGTCACCGGGCGTATGGGTCAATGCCCAACATGACATGGATTTTCAACCGGGCCGGGTCACCCGTGTACAAATCGGACTGGACCGATTCCAACAGCGTGGCCAATGCCATTGAATACTTCCTGGATGTGAACCGGCGGCGGCGCGAAAAACAACGGCTGGTTCCCTTCCGCGTTGAGCGGCTTGATTACCGTAACAATGACCCTGACGCTTTTTACAAAGGGCTGGAACGGAACGGGCCGAGAGCGGTGCGCGAGTTTCGGGAAGCGCGTTTGTAGCGATGGCCACGCCCGGTGATCCGCTTTCCCTGGCAAACTGGCGGCGTACGGTAGCTGAGTTGTATGCTCAAATACGGCGAGAAGCGGCGGTCGATCCGGCGGCCGCGTGGCGTACTTTTTGCGCGACGCGAGATGAACTGTTTCGTTCCCATTCGCAGACGCCGCTGGATGAAGCGCAACGGGCCGGCTTCAGCCGGCTTTCCTACTTTGACTATGACCCTGCATGGCGGCTTGTGGGACGCGTGGAGACGGCCGTGCCCCGTGAAACCTTGCACGGGGAATTAGGGGCGGATGGCGCGTTAGCATATACCAGAATCGCCTACATCCACTTTACCGTGGCCGGACAGCCTGCCCGCCTGAGCCTGTATTGGATTGAGGGATATGGCGGCGGATTGTTCTTGCCCTTCAAAGACGCCACCAACGGGCAGGAGACCTACGGCGGCGGCCGTTACCTGTACGATACCATCAAAGGGGCCGACCTCGGGGCCGGTTCTGATGAAATACTGCTCGACTTCAACTTCGCCTACAACCCCTCTTGTGCCTACAATCCGCGCTGGGTGTGCCCGCTTGCGCCGGCGGAGAATCACCTCCCTATCGCCGTCCCGGCCGGCGAAAAGAATGATGCCTGACGCTCCGGTGGTACGAGGTGTAAATTCAGTAATAACATCCTCGAACAGCCCGGCATTGGTGCTTACTTGCCCTAAGTCCTAGTGACATTCGCCGCCGGTCATGCTATGCTGTAGGCGGTTTCTGTTACCAAAAGCATCCGGTTTTGGGAATTGCATAATTAGCTGATCAGGCAAATTACAGTATGCGCACCACTCATATTCCCCTCTACAAAAGTCTGCGCGTGCGGCTTTTCATTGCGTTGGCGTTTGTAGCTTTGGTTTCAGTGGGGGTCATTGGCCTTGCCGCGTACCAAAATGCGTCGGCCAATCTTGAATCGCGCGTCACGGCGCAGCTTACTTCCATTGCAGATCTCAAACAAGAGCAGATTATCACCTGGCTTCAAGAGCGCCAGGCTGACGCCCGTTCGTTGGCAGAGAATCAGATGATGCAGCACCATCTGGCGGAAATTCTTTCGCCCGACACCCCCAGCGAGCGCAGAGCTGTCCTCACAGATTTTGTGATAGCAAACCTGAAGGCGATGCGGCAGTCGCGCCAGGGGTATAGTCAGATTCTTTTCGTAGATACACAGGGTTTGGTCGTCTTGGCCACGGACCCGTCCTTAATCGGGGAGATTGTGGTTCACGAAGTTGCACTTTCTGAAACATTGGCTTCTCCGGGGGGCGCGTTCATGGAAGACATTCACTTCGAGCCGGAACTGGGTCAAATTGAAATGGAATTCGGTCACGTGGTCCGTGGGATAAATCTGGATACCCTTGAGGAACTCCCTGAAGTTATCGGCGCGGTGATCATCGAAGTGAGGATGGAGGAGACGATCTATCCTCTGATCCGAGCCTGGCCGGGTATGGGGGGGACAGGGGAAACCCTGCTCGTTCGCGCCGAGGACGATACCACGCTCTTTCTCAATGACCTGCGCTTTGCTGAAGATGCTGCGCTTCACCTGCGCCTGCCGGTAGACTCGCCAGATGCAAAACCGGCACATCTAGCTTCCCGGGGCGCTGAGGGAATCATTCAGACGCGGGACTATCGGGGCGTGCCGGTGTTGGCCGCTTATCGTCATATTCCCGGTATCAATTGGGGCTTTGTGGCCAAGCAAGACCTGGATGAGGCCTTTGCGCCGGTTAATGCGCTTGCTCACCGCACCTGGCTGATCGGGTTAATTGTGCTCCTGGTGGCTGGTCTGGCTTCTATTGTGCTGGCGCAAACATTAACGCGGCCGCTGGCACAGTTGGTTGGAGCCGCCCGCGCCATTGCTGCCGGGAATTTACAGACAGAGGTCAGCGTGGAACGGGAGGATGAAATTGGGGCGCTGGCCAAATCGTTCAAGAAGATGGTCAACTCGCTACAGCAGCGTCAGGAGCAGCTGCAATTGGCGAATGAGGCTGCCCTCGGTATTGCCAGTACGTTGTCGTTGGGAAGGGCTCTGCAAAAAATTGTTGATGCCGCTCGTGATCTGGGCGGCGCACGTTATGCCGCGCTGGCTGTGTATGATGAAACGGATCAAATTAAGTCGCTTATTACTGCTGGGCTGCCGTCGGCAACCGGAGGAGATATACTGTCTTCTCACAGCCGTCCGGCCCTGAATCTTTTGTTGGGACAGCAAGCCACGCAGTTGCGCGAGGCAGACAAAGACCCTCATCAGAGGGAAGATGACGCCCCTTCCCATTTTTCTTCCATCCGCAACTTCCTGGGGTTTCCCATCCGGGGACGGGAACGTACATTAGGGGCTTTGTACCTGACCGAGAAAATCGGCGCGGCCGGATTTAACCAGGCAGATGAAGAAGTGATCGCTAACCTGGCTGCCTACGCGGCCGTGGCTCTGGAAAACGCGCAGTTGTACGAAACGGCCCAACGCCGTGCTGATGAGCTAGAGACCCTGTTCGGGTTTGCCCTGGCTGTGCGGGCCGCCGGCACTGTAGATGAGATATTATCCATCGCCCTCAAACAAGCCATAAGGGCTGTTGGCGGGATATGGTGCAGCATTTACCTCGTTGAGCCGGAGACCGGCGAACTCATCTTGAAGGGGAGTTTGCCTAAAATTCCTGAAGATAGCCCCGATATGCGCTTCCGGCCAGGAGAGGGAATTGCAGACCGGGTTGCTAAGACCGGTGAGATATACATTGCGGAAGACCTGACCCTGGACATGCCGGCGAGGATGCTACCGGGTGAAGCGAAATTCCTCGAGGCTATCCGGGGCACAGTCGCTTTGCCGCTGAGAACGCAAGAGCGCATGGTCGGCGTTCTCAACATCGGGCTGCCGCCGCCGCGAACATTCACACCCGAAGAAGTGCGCTTGCTCGGCGCGATGGCTGAAATAGCGGGCAATGCATTACACCGGGCGCGGGTTTTGGAATCGTTGGAAATGCGCGTGGAGGAACGCACGCGGGAACTAGCGCAGGCGAACGAACGGCTCAAGGAATTGGATCGATTGAAGTCTAAGTTTGTTTCCGAGGTCTCTCACGAACTGCGGACGCCGGTTACTAATCTCAAGCTGTACCTGGATTTGTTAGAACGTACCGGCCCGGAGAAACGCGGCCGTATTCAGGCGGTGCTGCGTGATCAGACAGACCGGCTGGGGCAGCTCATTGAGGATATTCTGGATCTCTCGCGCCTGGAACTGGGGGGGAAGCGGGTGCAGTTTGCGCCCGTGGATTTGAACCAGGTCGTCGAACGCGTTGTCTCCGTTCACAGCGAGCGAGCCAGAGCGGCCGGATTGCAGTTGGAATTTTCTCCTGACCCATCTTTACCCCTGATTCAGGGGGAACGCAACCAGTTATCTCAGGTGGTCACCAACCTGGTCGCCAATGCCATCAATTATACCCATGCCGGCCGCATCCAGGTGCGCACTTTTTGCAACGGCCGTAAGGATCGAGTCTGCCTGGAGGTTGAAGACACAGGCATGGGGATTGAACCGGAGGATATGCCCCATTTGTTCGAACGGTTCTATCGTGGCGTTCACAGCCGGGAAATTGGCGTCCCCGGCACCGGGTTGGGCCTGGGGATCGTCAAGGACATCGTGGATATTCACAACGGAATGGTTGATGTGAAGAGTAAGATCGGCGTCGGTTCGACGTTTCAGGTATGGTTGCCGGTGGCAGCAGATGACGGTGAATAAATGGCCAGGCTGACGGCCGGCCCGGAAGCGAATCAGAGCAGCCAGCTTCCTTCCAATTGCCGCAGCCATGCTTTTGTCTCCAGGCCGCTTGCTTTAGGGCATGGATGGGCTGCTGCTCTGTCAGACTAACACACGCGCCTAATCCAGACGTTTCCTGCCGTCCAGGCTGCTACCTATTTTTCGGTACACTTTCCGGCCGCCCATTGGCTGCATGGCACACCATGTACGCGGCGACGCCAAACGCAACTGAGACATTAAGCGACTGCTTGCGACCTTGCATAGGCAAGGCCAGGGTGCGTTCACATTGGGCCAGGATGCCGGGATCCACGCCGGAGATTTCGTTGCCCACCACCAGGACAATGGGCGGCCCAGCTTGAACAGGCGGCGCGTCGAATAGGGAACCGGCGTTTTCGCTGCTCTCCAATGCCCACAGCCGGAACCCTTGCTCCACGAGAGCCACGGCCGTATCCACCCCGTTGCGATGACTGCTCCACGCGACATTTTGCTCTGCGCCCAATGAGGTCTTCGCCAGCCGTGGGTGGCCGGGCGCCGGAGTGATCCCGCACAGGTACAGGTGAGTGAGACCTGCGCCGTCGGCCGTGCGGAACATCGAGCCGACGTTGTAGACGCTGCGGATATTGTCCAACAGCGCACGCACCTCGGGCAGAACGGCCGTTTGGCGTGTTACACGGTTCCCGAATTGAAGGGAATGAGCGGCGAGGATCGTGGCCGCGCCGCACCGGGGGCACTGGCCGCCGGAACGACGCTCATCCGTCACCGGGAAACGAAAACGGCAGCGCTCGTTCACGCATTGGCGAATCGGGTAAGGGGGAAGTGATGGCATAGGAGCGCTAACCGTTTACTCTCTTCCGCAGAATCAGGGATTGAAAGTGCAAATCAGATGCTTTCTCGCGGGTTGTGATACGCTTGAAGGAGTGGATATCAAACACTTGACGAACCACTTGTTGCAGATGCTCGTCTGAATAGAACGAGAAAAATCGTTTCGGTTCGTATGCGTCCTCTTCCCAGATGCCTTCGTACTCATAACCTCCGTAGACGCCCATGAAGAAGAGGCCGTTCGGCTTCAAAACCCTATTGATCACGTTCAACGCGGCCGGCAGTTCATCGTGAGGCAGGTGAAGCAGGCAGTTGAGCGCATAAACGGCGTCAAATGAGCCGGTGGGAAACTGCAAGTCTGCGATATCCATCACCTGTGCGGTTAATCCCTTCTGCCGGCAAAACTGGACCATCTCCGGGGACAGGTCAATGCAAACCACATCCAGTCCCTCATCTTGAAAGAATTTGCTGTCTATGCCGGTACCCGCGCCAATCTCCAGCAGGGTGTGTTTTTGCTCCTGCTGCAACAAAGAGAGGAAGGCGCTTCGTTCTTCCAGCTTCCAGCTCTGGATGGGCCGAGCATCCCGCTCTTGGGTTTTGAGCGCGTACGATTTGCGCAGGCGCTTCCGTATTTTGTCATGCTTCATTGGTCGCCCGCTTGTTTCGCGCGGCGCGGCCGCCACACCATGTGCTTTTCCGGATGGGGGTTGATTTTAAAGCCGAAACGTTGGTAAAGGCCGTGCGCGTCTTGCGTGTTCAGCGTCCATTTGCGCAGCCCTTGCAGCTCCGGATGTGACAGAATGCATTGGATCAGCCATTGCCCCACTCCCTGGCCGCGCCAATCGGGGAGGATAAACACATCGGCCAGATAGGCGAATGTGGTGAAATCGGTGATCACACGGCCGAAACCGATCTGGCGAGGTGCGGCGTGGCCGATATCGTAGACGCCAAAACAGAGCGAGTGCTGCACGAAGCGGGCGACCTGTTCGCTGGTAATCCCCGGCGACCAGTAAGCCTGGTTGGCTAAAAAGTCGTGGATGACTTCCAGGTCTAACCGGTCGGGGTTGGTGCTGATCAGAAACCCCCCTCGCCGGTATGTCTGTACAGGAAAAATGTTTCCCTGGTTCATCTCATGCCGCTTCCTGCCGGCCGAAGTGATAAGCTCCGGGGAAATCCTCAGCCGCGATCTTTTGCTTGCCGCTCCACTGTTCGATGTCAATCCGGTACACGGCCGTGCGTTTCAATTCCTCTGGAATGATGGGGCGGTAGTCACGGCCAGGGCGCAGGTGAGGCGCATATTTATCCAGCAGTATCTGAAGCCCATGCTCGGCTTCGGCCGGGTCGGTGACGATGTGCGCCTGGCCAAAGAGGGTCACACCGGCATATTCCACGCTGAATCCCAACGCTTCCTCGGCCGGGAGCAGGCGGCCCATCTGGCTCACGCTAAAACAGGCGCGGCCGTCGGCCGCTACATTCGCCTGGGTACGGCCGACACGGGCTGTGTGCAAGTAGATGGCGTGCCTTTCCTCGTCATAAGCGAACAAATTGCTGTTGATAAACGGCTGTCCATCGCACACCGTTGCCAGCGCGCCGTAAGGCGCGCTGTGCAGGAAGGACACAATCCATGCTTGATCGTCCACGGCCCGATCCTGGCGGCGCACATGATTGAATGGTAAATCAGCGTAATCTTTGGGCATATTGACCTCTCTTGAAAATGACGTTATCGGTTTGTCCCTTCGGGTGGGGCGAAAAACACCAGGATCGCCAGCTCTTCACTAATGTTGTGAAAATAATGCTCGACGCCTGTGTCTACGACAATGATGCTGCCGGGACCAACTTCCCGGTCTTCGCCAGCGACGCGGATGACGCCACGGCCGCGGACGACATAGTATGCTTCGTCCTCGGTGTGGGGCGTTTGTGTGTCCTCGCCGCCCGCAGGCAAGACGTAAAGGCCCAGGCTGAAGGCAGGCTCCCGCGTAAACTCCAGGTACGGCCGTCCCGATGCCGCCTGCGTTGCAATTAATTCAATGACTTCGTACGCTTTCATCATGGCCACTATCCTGATTTACAGGCTCCGGGCGGCTTGCAGCAGCCAGAGGGCCAGCATGCCAATGCCGATGGTCCACAACACCTTGCGCGTGAGCCAGGCAGTCACCGCCGCCAGAGCGCCGGCGAGCAGCCGCTCATTCCCCAGGGAAAAATCCAACACGCCGCCCGGTTGCAGCAATTCAGGGAAGATAATGGCGGAAAGCACGGCCGGGGGGACGAACCTGAGCGCTTGCTCCACGACGGCCGATACCCGCACCCGTTCCAGCAGCAGGATCAGCGATAGGCGGATGGCGTAGGTGATCAACCCCATGCCGATGACGACGAGCCATAGATTCACGCTGCCTGTCCTCCCGGAAGCCGCCGGTTCTCAAGCCAGACGCCGACGATGATGCCGGTGACGGCCGCAACCATGAGTTCCAATTTGAAGGGAAGACCCGCCGTCAACACGGCCGCCGCACCCGCTGACAAGGCTGCTGCCGCGCTCGGCCGATCCTTCAGCGCGGGAACCACCAGCCCGATAAAGGTCAGCGCCAACGTGAAATCGAGCGACCAACTGTCCGGAACTTGCGCGCCCAGGAAAATGCCTGCGGCCGTGCTCGCCTGCCAGAAGCTCCACAGCGTCAGCCCGCCCCCCAGAAAATACCAATGCTTTTGACTTCCGGCGCTGTCTTCATCCGCGTAATGGAGCACAGTCACGGCAAACGCCTCGTCTGTCAACAGGTAAGCCAGTAACCATCGCCACAATGGGGACAGATGGCGTAAGTGCGGCGCCAATGTTGCACTGTAAAGTAGGTGGCGCAGGTTCACAATGAAGGTGGTGAGCAGCAAGATAGCAGCAGGGGAACCGGCGCCGATTAACTGTACCCCAATGAACTGAGCCGATCCGGCAAAGACAATGGCCGACATCGCCTGGGCCAGGGCAGGGGACAGGCCAGCGGCCAGAGCCAGCACGCCAAAAATCATGCCGAACGGCACGACGCCCACCGCTATGGGCAGTTCCGCTTTGATTCCGGCGAGTAGTTCTGCCAGACGCACAGCAGCGAGCGAGGTGGGGCTTTGGTCTAGAATGGGCTTCTCGGATACGGTCATAAGGTTGCGGATGATGGCAGCCGATGCGGCCGCCGCACCAGTTTCCCCATGATTGTCGCCGCCAGTTGTTTTTAGTCAAGCCCGGAGTAGAATTAACGGCCGTGACCACCAGACGAACCAATAATATTCGGGCGTTCATCGCCATTCACCTGCCGGACGATGTTAAGGAATACCTGGAAGGTGTGACGGAGACGCTAGCCGGACAGGCGCCTCGTCGAAGTGTACGTTGGGTGAAACCAGCGTTGTTGCACCTGACCATGCGTTTCCTGGGAGACACGCCCGTGTCCCAACTCCCCCGCATTGCGGTCGCGCTGGATTCCGTGGCAGCGGCTCATGCACCGTTTGAGATGCGGCTGGATCAACTGGGCTGCTTCCCCAATCGGAAATGGCCGCGCGTCATCTGGGTCGGCCTGAGCGGGGAGTTAGAGCCGCTGCGCACGCTCAAAAAGGGGATTGACGCCTGCCTGGCCCCGTTAGGCTGGGAGCCGGAGGATCGGCCGTTTCGGGCGCATTTGACGTTGGGGCGGGTGAAAGACAGCCGTGGATTGGCGGGAAGCGGGTGGGGGGCTGAAGTGGAGCCACTGTCCGTGCCGGTGACGGCCGTGCATCTGGTAGAGAGCCAACTGCGCCCGACAGGCCCAATTTACACCGTGCGCCATGTGACTCGGCTAGGCGGTTAAACCGGCGGCTAAGCCCGGCGGCCGATGACCGGCGCCGGCGTGCGAACTCCTTGCTGTAATCCCCCAGGCGGCCGTGCGCAAGACGGCTCTCGCCCGCGAACGCAATAAACTGCCTCACCTCATCCGGCGTTCTCAGCCTGAACACCAGCTTGTCCGGCGGCAGGGCATCCAGCCGGCGCAGGACATCACGGCGAGCGCGGTTTGGATAGTCCAGCACCCAACAAATCGCCTGGAGGAGCTGTCTGCTGAATAGGGATTCGTGGCACCCTTCGGCGATATCGGGCCGCGCCCGGTTGCGATATTGAACCCTGCGCTTGATCAGCCGCCAGGCGCACAGCCACGGCGGCAGGTCCAGAAACAGGATGGTGTCCGCATAATGCAGCCGCACATCCAAGGTGGCCCGATAGTTGCCGTCGATGATCCAGTATGGTTTTTGGGAAAAACGCGTCACCACGCTTTCCTATTCGGGGAAAGGCATCCCCACCCATCCTGGTCGCCAATAGTATCTGTCGAGATGAATAACCGGCAGTTGGAGCTGCCTGCCCAGCGTTCGGGCAAGGGTTGACTTGCCGGCGCCGCTGGAACCAATGATGATGACGCGCTTCATCGTGAGCGGTTGCGTGTGGAGAAGGGGGGTCGGCCTATGATGACCGTTTATCATCTGTGTGGGATAATCAAACATGACATATTCCGAACACGGCCCCTGCCGACGGCTGGTCCCGGTCGGGCTGTGTTTATGAGTCTTGGGTCTCTTTGATTGTTGACAGTATTGCTTGCTGCTGAGAAAGTGGGTGCGATGAGGATTTTGTATCCTTCATCCTACCGGAATAGGGAAGAATCTTGGGTGAATTCAACGTAAAAAGAGGCGGCCGTTATGACCAAGGTACCACCGTGCGCTGGCTGCTCTCTCACCTTTCCCGGCATAAACTGCTGTTGGTGGTGATGTTTATCGGGGCGTTGGGGAACGCGTCGCTGGCGGCCGTGGTGCCGGTGCTGATTGGCGTTGCCTTTGATGCTGCATTGGCAGTCCCGACAAACTTGCGCCTGATTGGCATGGCGGCCGTGGGCATCATCGTCAGCCAATCCGTGCGCTCAGTGCTGCAATTGGGACGTAATTTTTCCAGCGCCGTGATCGGCGAGCGGCTGGAACGGGACATGCGCGATGAGCTGTACGTCAGTTTGTTGGGCAAAAGCATGACCTTTCATGATTTGCGGCCGGTGGGGGATACGATGGCCCGCGCCACCAATGACGTGCATGAGGTCAATCTCTTGTTCAACCCGGGTATTAACCTGGTGGTCGGCTCGGCGAACTTCATGCTGATGCCGCTGCTGGTGGCTCCCCGGTATGATTGGCAGCTTATCGCAGCGCCTCTTTTCTTCATTGTCTCTTATGGGCTGGCGCTCAGACGTTACCTGCGGGTCTTGAACCCGGTGGCTGACCGCGTGCGCCTGGCCTTCGGCATCATGAACAGCCGGCTGGCAGAGGTCATTGACGGCATCGAGATGGTGAAGGGGGCTGCGCAGGAGGGACAGGAAATCGGCCGCTTTGTCACCAACGCAGGCGAGTATCGGGATGGCGCAGTGGCTCAAGGCCGGATTGAAGCCCGCTTCCTGCCCTTACTGCTCATGGGCATTACCCAGGCGATGGGGTTCACCCATGCGCTGATGTTGTTTCAGGCGGGGCGCATTGCCGTGGGGGACGTGATCGCCTATATGGGGCTGCTGGCCTTATTTGGATTCCCCACCTTCATCTCGTTGATGGCGTATTCCCGTGTTTCGTTGGGGCTGGCCGGCGCGCGCCGTGTGTTAGATCTGATACAGACGGAAACGCGGCTGGCGGTGAAAGCAAACGGCCGCCGCGAGCATATCACCGGCGGCATTCGCTTTGAGAATGTGACCTTCGGCTATGTAGAGGGGATGGACGTGCTGAAGGATGTCAGCTTTGAGGTGAAGCCGGGCCAGACGGTGGCCGTCGTAGGGCAGACAGGCTCAGGCAAGAGCAGCGTAGCCAAGTTGATCAATCGCACTTATGATGTCAATCACGGCCGTGTGCTGGTAGACGGCGTAGACGTGCGCGATTGGGACCTGGCAGCCCTGCGCCGCCAGATCTCCATTATCGAGCAGGATATTTTCCTCTTTTCCCGCTCCATCGCCGATAACATCGCCTTTGGCTGTCCCGGAGCTATGCAGGAGATGATCGAAGCGGCCGCCCGCGCTGTGCAGGCGCATGAGTTTATCATGGGTTTCAAAGAAGGGTACCAGACCATTATCGGCGAGCGAGGGGTGACCTTGTCCGGCGGCCAGCGGCAGCGTCTTGCGTTGGCCCGCGCTTTCCTGACCAAACCTCGTATCCTCATTCTGGATGATTCTACCAGCGCTGTAGACAGCGCCACCGAGGATCAGATTCAGCAGGCTATCCTGCGGGCGGCCGCGAACCAGACGACGATCCTGATCACCCACCGCCTGTCGCAGATTCGTTGGGCGGATCAGGTTGTGGTCCTGCGGAAAGGGCGCCTGGAAGCGGTCGGCAGCCATGAGACGCTGATGCAGGCATCGCCCGCCTACCGTCGCATCTTTGAACAGTACGAAGCGATTGACGCTTGAGTTCAGGCGTTGAGGGAATGTGATGAAACCGCTTGTGTATTATTGCCGGTGGCAGGGGGCCAAATTGAGACTGCGCGGCCGTGATGAGACGGCCGTTTGGGGGGAGCTGATCTTTCCTGGGGAGGAGGACAATGGGGGCCAGCGCTTCCGTTTTGACCTCAACTCATGGCAGCTGACCATCCATGATCTTGATGGGGATCGTCTTCTCCAACTTGACGAAATGGGCGTGGTGACGCAGCCCGACGCCTGATGCGGGACTTCTCCGCTCAATTCCAGCGTTGCCGGTGCGCCTTGATCACGTTGGGCAGCGCCTCGAATTTTTGGAGTAGCCAGTTCAGTTGTTCCAGACTGGTGACTTCAACGACCAGATAAACGGTCAGGATACTGTTTGCTGTCATCGTTTTGGTTTTAGGGGCGGTGATTTGTTGCCCGCGCAAGATACTTGCCATCTCATCGACCAGCCCCGGCCGGCGGTACGCTTTCACGACGATTGGGATGGGGTAGGTTTCTGCCTTACCGCCCCAATCCACTTCAATCAGTCGTTCCCGTTCTGTAATCGCCTCCAACTGCTTGCAGCCCTGGCGATGAATGGTGACGCCGTAGCCGCGGGTGATGTATCCGACAATTGGCTCCGGCGGGATGGGGTGGCAGCAACCTGCCATCCGGGTGTGCAGCCCGCTTAGCCCGCGGACTGTAAGCCCTTTGGGTTTGGGTTGTTCCTGCAGGAGCGGCCGCAGTTCATCATCTGGTTTCAGCTTTCGTCTTAACAGAGCGATTGCACCCCCAATCTGGGCGCTTTGGATATCGCCGAATCCCACCTTGGCCAGAAATTGCTCCTCATCATCATACTTGAGCGCTTTCGCGATCTCCGCCACCGAATAATCATCCAGCAGCCCCAGTCGCTTTAATTCCCGCTCAACCACTTCCCGCCCCTGTTGGATATTCTGTTCCCGTTCCTGGGCGCGAAACCATTGCCGGATTTTGCTTCGGGTGCGGGCGCTGCCGGTGTAGCCCAGGCTTGCGTTCATCCAGTCTCGGCTGGGGCCGCCTCGATTGGCGGTCAGGATTTCAACCCGTTCGCCGGACTTGAGTTTGTAGTCCAGGCTCTTCATCTGACCGTTGACTCTCGCGCCGCGGCAGCGATGTCCTACTTCAGTGTGTATCTGGTAGGCAAAATCAATGGGTGTAGAACCAGCGGGAAGTTCGACCACATCCCCCTGCGGCGTGAAGACGTAGATTTGCTCGGCCAGCAGTTCGGTTTCCAGGATTTCCGTGTCGGATGGCGCTCCATCCGTGTTGCGCAAGGTGGAGAGCAGTTCGCGCAGGTTTTGAATGCGCCGCTGCACGGATGCGCTGACTTTCGTTCCCCCTTCTTTGTACGCCCAATGAGCGGCGATGCCTTTTTCTGCTTCCTCGTGCATACGCCGGGAACGTATCTGCACCTCAAGCGTCTGGCCGGTCTGGTTGTCAATGACGGCCGTGTGCAGCGATTTGTATCCGTTTGGTTTGGGCGATGCGATGTAATCATCGAATTCGCGCGGGATCGGCTGCCACAAACTATGAACGGCCCCAAGCACCTGGTAGCATAGGCTGCGATCCAGGTCATCCTTCTCTCGAAGGCTTTTCTGGTCGTAATTGGGATCCGTGGGTTCCAGGATGACGCGCAGGGCTTCTATGTCGTAAATGTGCTTCAGATCGACTTTTTTCCGTTCCATCTTGCGATGGATGGAGTAGATATGCTTGGAACGGCCGGTCACGGTCGCCTTCAGGCCCATCGCCTCGATCTTGGACATCAGCTTGGCCGTCATCACTTGAATTCTCTCTGTGCGTTCTTCGCGCCGTTCGGCCAGCTTGTTGGCGATCTCTTTGTACCGCTCCGGCTCCAGATAGCGGAATGCCAGGTCTTCCAGCTGCCACTTAAGCTGCCAAACCCCCAGCCGGTTGGCCAACGGCGCGTAGATGTTCATCGCTTCCCTGGCAATGGCCATCTGCTGTTCAGGCGATAATTGGCTGGCCTTGCGCAGGTCTTGCAGGCAGTCTGCCATGCGGATCAGAATCACGCGGATATCGCCTTCGATGATGGAGAGAATCGCTTTGCGGATCATCTCCAGCGATTGGCGACTGCCCCGTTTTTCCTGGCGGCCTTCAAACCCGCGGCCGGCGGCGTAGGTATGCAGATTGCGCAAGCCGACGACCAATGAAGCCACTTCCTGGCCGAACTCCTTTTTGATGACCTCTTCAGTCATGTCCGTATGGGGATACAGAATGTCGTGCAGCAGGCCGGCGACGATGGTGTTGGTGTCCACCCCCAATTCAACCATGATGTGGGCAACAGCCAGATCGTGTTCCACATACAGCTCGCCAGACGCACGATGACGGCCGCCGTGTGCATTACAGGCAAGCTCATATGCTTGCTGCAATCGCTGGGCAGCGTCTCCTTTAGCCCCGCCGTTCGGCAGGTTGTCTAACAACTGCGTTAATGTGGTCTCAGTAACCCCGGTCATTTGACAGAATAAAACAGGCGTTCCCCTGTCAGGAGACGCCTGTCCAAACTTGGGCATTCGCTGGGCCAGAGCGTCCCTGGCTCAATCGGATAAAGGCTGGTTCGCCAAAAACAGGCGAGCGATCAGCGCCGGTATGGAATGGCCTGGTATGATGAAGTTCTAGAAATGCCGCAACAGGCACAGGCCAGTAGGTCAAAGAGAGTTTCCGGGCCTGGTCGAGCGTGCAGGCAACCCCTGATTGCAGCCCAATTACGTAGCCGCGGCCGCCTCTCCACCTTCACTCTCGCCCGACTGGTCGCCGTCCTTCTTGGTTAATCCGCTGACCTGGTCGCGAACTTGCGCCGCCCGCTCCTTGCCTGTATCCAATACAATACGGGCTTGTTCATGAACGAGGTCGCCGGTATCTTGAATTCGGGTTCGCGCTTCGGTTACCAACTGGCCGGCCTTGTCACGGTATTCGTGGGCAACTGTATCAGCCATATCGCGGTATTGGAGGACGTGATTTTCTCCTGTTTGACGCAGTTCCCGGCTCTTGTCGGCGATTAACGTACGTGTCGCTTCACCAGACTGAGGGGCAAGGATCAATGCCGTCGCTGCTCCTACCAAACCACCTATTACAAATCCTGCCAGAAAGGCGCCAAGTTCACTGTTGTTGTCACTCATCTTAAACTCCTACTGGTTGGTTTCAATGAATCAACCATTAATTATTTGAATTATTCTGTATTCGTGGGGTTAACCGGCTACAGAGCAGGCGGATCCGGCGAAGTCAATCGCGCAAAAGCTTCTTTGGGTTGCCAAACAGCGCGCGAAGCCCGCGCCGTATCCCCGCTATATAGCTGCTGGCTGTGGTGACCGGTTTGACTACATTACGACTCACAAAGACCGATGTCCCGCGAACCATGCCGACTGTCTCGCTCGTTTTCTGCAAAATTGGCTTAATCTCGAACTCCAGCATGTTGACCAGCCGAACGACCATGATCAACAAGAGCATGAGCACGATGCCGAAAACGCATGTCTCCAGAGCAAGCGCGATGATGAAGATGTCACGGACTGTTTCCAGAGACCCTGCTTGCGTCCGGGCCAGCCAGATGGCGCCCCAGATGAAAAGGCCGGCCAAAACCAGAACGGCCGCCACGCCGATCCCGACATACAATGTGGGGATCAGACGTTTTTCCTCTTGCTGTTGGGCAGGTGTCTCAACCGGTGTTTGTGCACTCATGATTGGTTTCCTAGCGGGGAAAGTATACCACCATTGAGATTGCCTTCAAAGCGGCGACGGCCGTGCGCAGAGCGTCATGACTGCGGCCGTTTACGTCTCGTTGGCCACGTATAACCGGCTGAGGAGGAGGGCGATCCAGGCGCCCAGGGTGGCCGTGAGCATATGCAGCGCGCCGAGCTTGAACAACTCGATGTCCAGCATGTCACCGATGAAGTGGCCGAGAGCAAAGCCGATCCAGGCGGCAAGGATATACAGCAGAATGCGCCGGGCAGGCCCGCCGGTAAAGAGGTGAAACCCGGCCCCATATGCAGTGGCCAGCAAAAAGCCGAGAACAAACGCAGATGCAGTCTGGCTCAAGAAACGCCCCCTGCTGCAGATAACTGGCGCTCATGATCAGCGGCGATGGCGTCGTCTACGGCCGCGTCTTCATCCGCGATGATGCCCCCACCCAGACAAATCTCGTCGTCGTAAAAAACGGCCCCTTGCCCGGCGGTAACGCCGAACGCCGGTTCTTCTAAGCGCACTTGGACGCGGCCGTCCGCCAACGGCCGGACAGTCGCCGCCAGGGGCCTGGCCTGGTAGCGAATCTTCACCCGGGCCGGGATAGGTCGTTCTGGCGCGACGCCGCTCATCCAGTTCACGCCGCGGACCAGCAACTCGCGCCGGCCTAACTGCTCCCTTGTGCCCACGATGAGGGCATTCCGGCGCACATCCTTTTGCAGCACAAACAACGGTTCCCCGGCAGAGATGCCCAGCCCTTTGCGCTGCCCAATGGTGTAGAAAGGCAGGCCGCGATGCTGCCCCAGTTCACGGGCGGAGCGGTCGAGTATCGGGCCGGAAGCGGCTGCCTGCGGGCTGTGCTCCGCCAGGAAGCGACGGTAGTCGCCGTCGCTGAGAAAGCACAGATCCTGACTGTCATGCTTTTCGGCCACCGGCAGCGCGAAGCGCTGCGCCAGGCGGCGTACTTCCGCCTTGGTATACTCACCGATGGGGAAGAGCACATGGGCCAGATGCTCCTGGGTCAGCATGTGGAGCACGTAGGATTGATCCTTCCTGGTGTCAACCCCCCGCAGCAGCCGGTACTGGCCCCTTTCCTGCCGCACGCGGGCATAGTGGCCGGTTGCCAAAAATTGGGCGTCCAGGGCCAGGGCGCGGTTGAGAAGGTAGGTGAAGCGAATCTGGCGGTTGCATTCCAAACAGGGATTGGGAGTACGGCCGCGCAGATGTTCGTCAATGAAGAACTGCACGATGGTCTGGCGAAACTGCTGTTGGACATCCACCACGTAAAACGGGATGTTAAGCCGGTCGGCGACGCGGCGGGCATCCGCCATTTGATCCGGCGTGCAGCACCTGTTTGGGGGCGCGACCGCTCCATGACCCGGCTCGCTCCACAACCGCATCATCATGCCGATGACCTCGTATCCTTGTTCCACCAGTAATGCGGCCGCGACGGAACTGTCCACGCCGCCGCTCATGGCGACGACGACGCGGTTTTCTACTGGAGAACTCGGCTTAAGAAGTGTCATTGTCATACCGATCACGAATTTCCGATTATACCGGCGCGAGCTGGCGCAATTTCCGCACAATGTCCGGCAATACGTCCAAAACGTATTCCACGTCTGCCATTCTGTTTTGGCTGCCTACCGTCAGCCGCAACCCGCCCTTCGTCCACTCCTCTGGGAGCCCGATCGCTTGCAGCACACGGGACGGCTTGGGATCGCCGCTTTTGCAGGCTGACCCGCTGCTGGCGGCGATACCGGCCATGTCCAGGTGGATGAGGAGGTCGTTGCCGCTGAGATGGCGAAAGGCGAAGCTGGCGTTATGGGGCAGCCGCTCCGTCGGATGGCCGGTTAAAACGCACTCGCTGGGGAAGGCGGCCAATATGCCCTGGATCAGCCGGTCTCTCAACTGCCGGTAATGGGCGTTGCGCTGCGCCAGTTCCTCCATCGCCAGCCGCAGCGCTTCGGCCGTGCCGACAGCGTAGGGGACGTTGGCAGTGCCCGCCCGGCGGCCGTCTTCCTGCCCGCCGCCGGTCAGGGGCGAGATTAGCTCGATACCCTCTCTTGCGTACAAGATGCCGATTCCCTTTGGCCCGTAGAACTTGTGCGGCGCGATGCTGAATAAATCAATCGGCATCCGGGCCAGGTCCCAACGCGTGACGGCCGCTGCCTGGATCGCATCTGTATGGAAGAGAACGCCGCGGGCGCGGGCCAGTTCACCGATTCCCAGGACGGGCTGCAGGGCGCCGATCTCATTGTTGGCAGCCATGATGCTGATGAGCACGGTATCTGGGCGAATGGCCGCTTCCAGTTCACGCAGGTCAATTCGCCCGTATTCATCAACAGGCAGGATGGTTAGCTCAAAGTTGAACTGATCCCGAAGCTGCACGGCCGTGTTGAGCACTGCTCCGTGCTCAATCGCGCTGACGATCAGGTGGTTGCCGCTCCCGGCAGCCCGGGCTGCCCACATGACGCCGCGCAGGGCAAGATTGTCACTTTCTGATCCGCAGCCGGTGAAAATGATCTCGGCCGGTGTAGCATTCAATAACTCCGCAATGAGACGGCGAGCCTCTTCCAGGCCGCGTTCGGCCGTTCGGCCGAACACATGCGTTGAGGCTGGGTTGCCGTAGGTTTCTGTCCAATAAGGCAGCATCGCCGCCAGTACCTGAGGGTGGACGGGCGTCGATGCGCCATGGTCGAGATAAATCGGTTGTCGCTTGCTCATGGTGAGATTTTATAACGTTACCCGATAAAATGAAACATCCTCCCGCCGTTTCACACGAAGGTCTTACGAGAGGATGCCGGCACTGCTCAGGTCGGGGAGGGGGGAAGTGGTCAGGTTTCGGCCGCCGGGAGACGAACGGTGATCATGGTTCCTTCATTCTCGGCGCTGACGACATCAATGGTGCCGTTGTAATGCTCCACGCCCTCTTTGACCATATAAAGACCCAGGCCAGTGCCGGCGATGCCCCGCTCGACGGCCGTCTGTGCGCGGAAGAACCGCCCGAACAGGTTGGGTAGCGCTTGTTGCGGAATCCCGATCCCCTCATCCTCAATCTGAAAATGAATCATGCCGTTTTCTTGCCACACCTCCACCCGCACCGTGCCGGAGAGCGTAAACTTGATTGCATTCTCAATCAGATTCTTGAATATGAGGTAAAAAGTCTCCTCATTGCCGAGGACGGGGGGAAGGTTAGGTTCGATCCGCTGGCGGAACGTCAGCCCCTTTTCAATCGCCTGGTCGGCGAGAGGGGGCAGCATTTCAGCAAACAAGGCGTTAAAGTAAACTGGCTCTGCACTCCGCTGGAACTCGCGCGCTTCCATCTTAGCCACCTGCAGCATTTGCCTCACCATTTTTTGCAGCCGGTCGCTCTCCCGTTCGATAACCCCCAGGAACCGGTCCGCCTTTTTCGCCTCTTTGGCCTTCCCCTCGCGCAGCAGGCGGCTGTACATTAGAATGGTCGCCAGCGGCGTGCGTAATTCGTGGATGATGCCGTGGAAGAAATCATCCCGCATCCGCTCTACTTCACGTAACTGGCGCAGGTCACTAAAAACGAAGATTGTCTCCGTCACTTCATCATCTTCGTTCTTAATCGGCGCCCCGCTGATCAGCACAGGCACCCAGGTATCAGGCGCATAGCAAAGATCAGTGGCCAATTGTGGATATTCCTCTTCTGCTTCGATTACCTGCTGCCGGAACTCATTCAAGGCACCTTTTTTGAGTTCAATGACTTCATTGGTTGGCTGCCCATAAATGTCCTCGAATTTCCGGTGCAGCAGAGAGAGCAAAGCGTCATTGGCGTGAGTGATTTTCCCTTCTGCATTGACGGTCAACAATCCTTCCGACATGTTGGCGAAGATCGTCTCGATACGTCGTTTCTCAGCGATAACGTCGTTATGGAGGCGGGCATTTTCAATGGCGGCCGCCAGCGGGCCGCTGATCGCCTGGAGCAGGAGGCGGTCGCTTTCGGTAAAGTTGCTGTCGTGCTTGTTGATGGCCTGCACAACCCCAATGACCCGTTCCTCGACCTGAAGGGGAATGCAGATCATGGAATGAGTGCGAAATCCTGAATCGCGATCGATCTTCGAGTAGAAGCGATCATCGCTGTAAACATCGTTGATAATGACAGGCTTCCGGTGCTTGGCCACCCAGCCGGCGATGCCCTGGCCCGGCTTAAGGCGAATGGTAGGGAGATTTTCAAACAAGGGACCCATCAACATATTGACGAACACGATGTCGCCGCTGGCTGGCTCAATCAGGCCAAGTGAAATCGTCTCCACGTTTAAGGTACGGCGCACCAGGCCCATGAGTTGGCGGAAGATGTTTTCCAGGTTAAGCGTGGAAGTGAGCGAGTGCCCGATCTCTGAAACGACCATGAATGTAACTTTTTGTTGATCGACCTGGTTGCGAAGGCAGGCCCGGTCGAGGAAAACGGTGAGATTGGCGGCTAAAGGTTCGATGGTCTTCAGCGTCAGCGGACAATCCGGCCCCGGATCAATCAGGCAGAGGACGCCCAGAGGGGCGAGCGGGTCGTAGTTGCCGGGCATGGGCAGAGGGGCGGCGAGGATGGCGTCTCGCGGAAGCTGCCACAGCTCGCTGTGAATGAGTTTGGGCGCAACCAGCTCGTACTTTGCCTGGAACATAGCCTTCCCCGCCTCGATGAATGGTTCAAACGAGGCTTTGGCGCGATCCCAGCGTGTCTGTTGGATGTCGCCGTCGCCCCGGCAAATCCACACGTCGTAGTATCTTACCTGAGGGCCGGCCACGCCCACGACGGTGGTGGTGTGGGTGTAGCTGGCTACTTTATCGGCGATGGCAGCACACACTCCGTGTACGTCGAACACGTCGGCTAATTCATAGGTTAATTCTCGCCAGAGGGTGTGGAGTTGCGCTTGCTCAACCATGATCGCGGTCTCGGTCATGTTGATGTTATAGCGGGGCGCGGCCGTGTTGGCAAGGGGAAAAATGGCACAGGACAAATGGGTTGCCGGAAGGATGGCGCTTCAGTATAGTCTCAGGTGGTTCGGTAACTCAAGGAAAGGAGCTAATTGGATGACATACATTGAATCTATTCATGGGCGCGAGGTGTTGGATTCGCGCGGAAACCCGACGGTTGAGGTTGAGGTGCATCTGGTAGATGGCGCTTTTGGGCGAGCTATTGTGCCGTCTGGCGCATCCACGGGCGTGCATGAGGCGTGGGAAAAGCGGGATGGGGATAAGGCCCGTTATGACGGAAAAGGCGTGCGCCAGGCGTTGACGGCCGTCAATGAAGCGATCGCCGAAGAAATTGTGGGCTGGGACGCAACCGACCAGGTGGGCATTGACGAGACGATGATCGAACTGGACGGCACTGAAAACAAGAGCCGCCTGGGCGCGAACGCAATTTTGGGCGTCTCCCTGGCTGTGGCCAAGGCGGCCGCTGACAGCCTGGAACTGCCTCTCTACCGCTACCTCGGCGGCGTGTCTGCGCGGACGCTGCCTGTGCCCATGATGAATATCATGAACGGGGGCAAGCACGCGGCCGGAGCGACGGACCTGCAAGAGTACATGATCATGCCCGTCGGGGCGCCGACCTTTGCCGAAGGTTTGCGCTGGGGGGCAGAGATTTATCAGAGTTTGAAAAAAGTGCTGGCCGGCCGGGGATATCGCACGACAGTGGGCGACGAGGGTGGATTTGCCCCGCAAGTGAAATCTAACAGCGAGCCGTTTGAGCTGATGCTGGAAGCCATCGAGAAGGCGGGCTACCGGCCGGGAGAACAAATCATGTTTGCGATGGACCCGGCCGCGTCAGAGATTTTTGAGGGTGGCCGTTACAACATGAAGGTCGAAGGGAAACAGTTGACTGGCGCGGAGATGGTGGATTTCTACGTTGACTTGGTGAGCCGGTATCCCATCATTTCCATTGAAGACGGCCTGGCCGAGGATGATTGGGACGCCTGGGCGCTGATGATGGAAAAGCTTGGCGGCCGTATCCAGATCGTCGGGGATGATTTACTGGTGACGAATGTGAAACGCATCCAGACTGCGTTTGAGAAGAAGGCGGCCAACAGCCTGCTGTGCAAGGTGAACCAGATTGGGACGCTGACGGAAGCGATTCAGGCGGTGGATATGGTGACACGGCATGGGTGGACGGTCGTTGTCTCCCACCGCAGCGGTGAGACCGAGGATGCGACCATCGCCGACCTGGTCGTGGGCCTGAACGCGGGCCAGATCAAAACTGGCGCGCCGGCTCGCAGCGACAGGGTGGCCAAGTACAATCAACTGCTGCGCATTGAGGATGAACTGGCGGACACGGCCGTCTATCCCGGCATGGGAGCCTTCACCAACTTACATCGCTGATACCACGGCCTACGGATATTAGGACCTTGCGGCTTTTTCTTGACAAATGGTGATCAATCATATATTCTAGTATTAGAATAATATATTGCTGGGATAAACTTCATGACGAATGCGGAATTAGCGGTTCTGAGCCTCATTGTTGAGCAACCTCGTCACGGATATGAGATTGAACAAGTCATTGATGAGCGGGGGATGCGCGATTGGACCGAGGTCGGCTTCTCATCCATTTACTATCTATTGAAGAAGCTGGAACGGAATGGGTTCATCATTAGCCGACTGGAGCAGACGGCCGGACGAGGGCCGGCGCGTAAAGTGTACAGTGTCACTGATGTTGGCCTGGCTGCCTGGCGTGAGGCGACCTTGCAGGCATTATCGATGCCCCAGCCTTGCTATTCCGTATTCCAATTGGGTTTAGCAAGTCTGCCTGTCTTTTCGACAGAGGAAGCGTTGGCTGCCCTGGGGAAATACCGGCAAGCATTGGCAGAACGGCACGATTATGTCCAGACGCGATGGCGAGAACAAGGCGGGGAGAACTTGCCGTTGCCCGTGAGCGGTATGTTTGAACTAAGTATTACCCTGATCGAAGCGGAGTTGGCCTGGCTGGAACAGTTCATACAGCGCTTGGCCAATGGCGCAGCCCCGGGAGGTGGCCCGTAAGATGGTTAAAATTGATTTGAAGAAGGAGCTGAAACCGTTGTACCGGCCCAGCGCGAAAAAGATGGCGTTTATTGATGTGCCCCAAATGAATTACCTTATGGTAGACGGTCGTGGCGACCCCAATACGTCACAAGCATATCAAGAGGCTGTAGAGGCCCTATATGCCTTGGCGTACACGCTCAAATTCATGATGAAAAAGGGGAGAGTCGGGCAAGATTACGTCGTCATGCCGCTGGAGGGGTTATGGTGGGTGGACGACATGGAAATGTTCAGCATGGAGGATAAAGACAGCTGGCAGTGGACGGCCATGATCCTACAGCCGGATCCTGTTACCCAGGCGATGCTCGAGCAGGCGGTGGGGGAAGTCATCAGGAAGAAAAATCCGGCGGCCATCGGGCGTGTGCGCTTAGAAAGCTGGGCTGAAGGATTAGCCGCGCAGATTATGTACATCGGGCCATACGCTGAGGAGGCGCCCACCATCGCCATGCTGCACCAATTCATTGAAGACAACGGGTACACATTGCGCGGCAAGCATCACGAAATCTACCTGAGTGATCCCCGCCGAACTGCGCCGGAGCGGCTGAAGACGATCATCCGCCAGCCGGTTGCCCCGGCATAAGGCGCACCTCGCTTCCGGAAGGAGGGAGTAGCCCTATTTCTTGATGCGCATCATGGCCCGAATCACCATGATGAAGGATGTCAACATCCCCAACATGAATGTGACGAGGATGATGGTAGCCAGTGTGCCGAGTGTGATAAACATCTCAATCTCCTGAAATCGCCTTTGTAATAATAGGCGGTAGTAGGGGCTTGTAGCAGCAAGCCCCTACTTGATCATCTTCACGAAAACAAGCCGTTTGGCGTCGCTTGCTGCTGGCTGACGCTGACGGTAGACATAGAAACCAGGTGGAAAATCCGGCGTAGTTCGTGCTGGGTCAGTCCGGCGGTCAGGATGTCGGGGAAGCCGATCGTATTTGCCAACTGCCGCATCTCTGCCTCGCTGATTCCGCCTGATTGGAACCCCACATATGCCAGGGTGTAAATCTCGTGTTTCAACAGTTCTTCGGCTGCGCGGCGAACATCGGCCGCGCGCTGCTGTGAGGCGTTATCGGCCCCATCCGAATACACAATGACAATGCAGCGAACCATCACACCGCTTTGGCGCAGTTGTTGGGCGTACAAGACCATGTTGGTCAGCCCGGCCGCTACGGCGTCGTACAGGGCGGTCATGCAGTCGGGGTCGTATACCCGGCGCGAGAGCGGCGGCACGTCTACCAGAGGGAGGTAGCCGTGCAAAAGCTCGACATGGTCGTTGAAGACGATAGTGCTGACGAGAATATCGTCCGCCGCTGAAGAACCGGCGATGGCGGCGATGTATTCTTCGTTGTAAGCGCGGATCAGGTCGGCCGCATGCGGAGCCATCGAGCCGCTCATGTCAATGATATTCATCGCCAGCGTCACTTCATTGCTGGCCAACCTGTCGAGGGGCGCGCCCACGGCCGTCATCATCGTCGGCCCATTGAGGTTTGCCACCACCAGGTCCATAGTATCCTTTGTCAGGCCGTCATCCTGCGCTGATTGGAATAAATCATCCAGATTCCCAAGTCCGTTGTTGCTCATGTCGGTCTCCTTTTGGAGAGGCTGAAGGTTGGAGAGTGGAGGACGACTATCCTCCACTCCTACCTGCCTCGTTCATTAAAACGGTAATTTGTCTGTGCTGTTGATGAAATTGACGCCCTGCTTCTCAAACTCAGCAAAGCGCTTCAGGGCGATGGCGTGGAAGTCCACGTCAGGATGCAGGACGGGCGAGGTGCAGTCGCGCAGGAAGTAAATCTTCCTCAGGGCATCCGGTTTGTCGCCGAAATCTTCCACCAGGTCCTCCACCGTTTCCAACACACAGTGACTCTCTGCCTCGCCGGCAATGAGGACCACATCGGCGTTGGCCAACGTATCCAGAAAAGGCTTATTCTTTCCGCCGAGTGGGTGGCTGGGGACAGTGACCTCGGGCTGGATAATGGAGTAGTGCTCCGTCTGGGGGATACTGCCCTTGGTTAGCCAGGTTGGCTGCGCCTTGCGGGCCAGGCTGTGCCAGAAGACGGCCGACCACAATTCCGGGTCCAACGCATTGCCGATGCTGCCGATCATGGTGTGATAAGGCCAGATAGTTAGCTGCTTCTTCGCCTGGACCTCCAACTGTCGAACATAGTTAGTGGACTCCACCGGCGCGACCAGCGGCCGCCACCGCCCGAATTTAATATCGTCGTATGTGATGAGCGTGAAGGGGGCAGGGTGGTTGCCGTGCTCGTCAGCCCACCATGCCGGATGGAAAATCTGGTGCGGCAGATGGGAGTCCAGGGAACAGGTGATGTTGGTGATGCGCTCGGCGTTGGTGTAGATAAACTCAATCAGCCGCCGGATGTCTTCCAAAGAGCCGGGCACTTTCAGATTGCCCTGCTTATGGCAAAAGTCAACCTGCATATCAATGATAACCAGATGGACTTTTTGTTTGTCCTGGACGGCAGGGCGTAAACTGGCTGCGGCCGCTTCGGAAGCGATGGCAGCCACATCGGGGTAATACAGGGCGCCGATACGGCTGGGGTCGTAAAAACGAGGAAACTTGGACATCAGATTTGCTCCTTATCGGATAGAATCTCCGATTCATGCCAATGAAACTGGGTTTCAATTATACTTAGTGTCATCATCACACTTATTATGGAAATAGTATAGTGTAGTTCGTACACTTTGTCAAGCGGCAATTTCCGGTAGAGGGAAACCAGGCCCCCTTTTTACGATGGGATGACCCACAAGCGGTTGGCTTCCTGAAGCAGCAGCCCGGCCGGATGATGGAGCAGCGCCACGGGAGCGGCCGCGTGGCCCGGCAGGCGCCGGTTGAGCATCGCAGGCTGAAGCGCGAGCGGCAGTTCTGTCACCGGATCGGCCGCTTCACTGTCTCTGCTGGTGATCTCGCCGTGCGGGGTGCATAAATAGGCGTCGAGACGAAAGCGGCCGCCGCTCCTGATCTTCAAGATGAAGGCCAACGCTCGCCGGTCAAACACAACGGCCGTGTCAATGATGCTTTCACCGGATGCCGGCGCCGGAATGGGAACGTCGTAATTCGCGCCGCGGGCGTCGAGCACAAAGAAACGATGCTCGGCGAAGATGCGGTGATAACCGGCAAGCACGTCTTCGTGGGGGGAGGCGAAGAATCGGGTTTGGGCCAGGTGGGCGGTGGCGATGGGAGCCTCCACGTACAGGCCATCTCGGATGCTTCCGCGCATGACCCAGGAGCCGGCGATGCGGAAAAGGTGGCGCGGGGTGGCGGCGAAGACGGCCGTATCGCGGAATGTGCCGGTTTGTAGCATGGCTACCTGGCGCGGCCGTGCCCCGCCTATGTCCAGGATGAGCAGTTGGGTTCCCCCGGGTGGATTGACTGCCAGATGGTGGTCGAACAAGACGAAGCGGTAGCCGGGACGGCCGTTGAACAAGGGGGTTTCATCCAGCTTGCCGCCTATCCCGGCCCGCAACAACCGGTATTGATCCCCGCAGCGGGCAACGGCCCAAATGCGCCCGTCCGGTCGGATGGATACCTTTTCAATCAAGCCGTCTGTCTCTAACAGCAGGCGCGGCCGTTTCTGCTGATCGCTGCTGGGTGAGGGATGCAAGAGCGGCTTGGGGCGCTGGCATCCGGGGCAGTGGGGGCGCTGCCTGTCATATGCCAGACTGCACCGGGAACAGGTGATCAGATTGGCCTGGTAATCGTTCAGCAGCCGCAGGGGAAACGGTAGTCGTTTTCCGTTCTCGAAAATGAGATGCAGGTGATGGAGCAAGGCGTCAGAAAGGCATTCCAGAGGGCGGGCGAGGCTGGGGTAGATGACGGCCGGATTCATGAGGCTGATCCCGGCTGCGGCCCGGGTTTTGAGCGCCTTGTGTTTAGAATGTGCGCCGCTGTACGGGTGAGCTTGCAGCAGACTCTTCACCAGCAGTACAGCATATGCGTACCAGTCGGTGAGGGGGGTGAAATAGGGTCTGGCGTTGAAGTCGGCCACGCCGTAAAGGGCGGGGTCCAGGAACGCCTGCATGGCGACCGGGCACGGGAAACGGCCGAACTGGTAGCTGTCGGCGTCAATCCAGAAGGTGGCAGGCTTTGCACCCGCCGTTGGCCCCAGGCTTTGTGCGGGGTCAAAGAACAGGTTGTGATCGTTCAAATCGCCGGTGACGATGCCCAGCTGGTGCAGCCGGGTCAACGTGCGATGAATTTCTATGAGGAGGGCAACTACCCGCGCTGCCGGGACGTGTGCCTGTTTCCAGAACAGCGGATTCGCCAGCTTCTTAAATGGCAGTGCGCTGCGCGGTAGGAGAGGCATCTGGAACCCGATCACCTGGCGCCGTCCGTTTCTGATCAGGGCACAGGGGGCGAGTACATTGGGTGGGAGCTGCCTCGCCAGCCCTGTGTCAAGGAGGTGTTGCAGCCGGGCTTCATGGTGGGGTTGGGGCTGGTGGTACAGCTTGACGGCCGTGTTGCCGAATGCGAACACCATCCCCTCACCCCCTGATTGGATGAGCTGAGTAGGATCGAGTTTGATTCGTTTTTGGTTGAGGTAAATGGTTTTGCGGGACATGATTTGACTTCCAATTGTCAATTATCAATGGTTCATTATTCCTTGTTCCACCAGACGGCCGCGGCCGCATCATCCTCAAACACACCGCGCCGGCGCGCCTGGCGGTTAACCCATCGCTGTAAGGCCAGGCTGTTCCGGGGTTGAGCCAGTTCGGGTAGCAATCCGGCTTGCCAGCCGTCGGTGGCCACGGCCAGCCAGGTCGCTTCGTCCCGGTTGGGGATGACCTGGGTTTGAAAACGGCCGTGGTCCCGGTCTCGGAGCAACTGGTAGGCGAGATACTCCGGCCGGTTTTCGCTCTCCAGCGCGGTCACCTCTCCGTTGCAGCACAGGTAGCCGTCTCCCTGCCAGAAGAAAGCGGCCGTTTCCGGCGTGACCATAAAACCCACCATCGTCGCCAGTAAATGGGTGGCCACAAACCGGGTCCGCTCCTCCTCGTCAGGAAACGGTATCATCGCCGCCGTCCCTTGTAGAAAGTGGAGGCTGGCCCGGTACAGACCGTCCAGCAGCTTGCTGAGGCAAAATGGTTGGCTGCTTGGCGACATCTGGCGGTTGAGGAAGCGGGCTGCAAACTGACCCAGCAGTTTAGCCCCGATCTCGTTGTGCGAAGGGGTGGTGCGGCCGCCGGCGCGGAATTTGCTGCCGCAGCCGTCGAGGACCAGCCCGTAGGCGAAACCGGGCCGGGGAGCGCCGGTGCAGGCAAAATCTTGCCCATTCTGCTGGGCCAGACGATGGGTACGGCCGATAAGGATGGTATGACTTAGCATCGTTCCTCTCACATTTAGTGTTGTAGATACACTATTGTGTAGATGATAGTGTATCTTGCACACTTTGTCAAGCCGGGAACGGCCGTCGCCGGGGAAAAGGAGATGTTGTAAGATTACTGACGGTCGTCGGCGGCAGAGGCAGGTGTGAGGTGGTGGAATGAAGACAGTATTGGTCTTGCGGCATGCAAAGTCGAGTTGGGCGTTTGCCGATCTGGGGGATCACGAACGGCCGTTGAATGAACGGGGCCGGAGGGATGCACCGCGAATGGGGCGGTTGCTGCGGCGGGAAGGCATCGTGCCGGAGTTGATCCTCAGTTCCACAGCTGAACGCGCGCTAGCAACGGCCGAAGCTGTTGCCCTGGACAGCGGCTATGAGGCGGAAATCGAAGTTTTGCGCCGTCTCTATCACGCCGGGCCGGAGACGTACCTCGACATCCTCCGCAACATGGGAGACAGTGTCGGCCGTGTCATGATGGTGGGCCACAATCCTGGCATGGAAGAGCTGGTGACATCGTTGACAGGAACCTGGGTGCGTATGCCGACGGCCGCTTTGGCACAGATTGAGCTGCCTGTTGCTCATTGGCGCGAGCTGACAGACAGTGTCACCGGCACGCTGGTGAATTTGTGGCGGCCGAAAGAGGTGAAAGACCGTTAACGGTTGGCTGTTCGCTGTTTGTTGACTGTTGGCTGATTATTCCCCGGCATCAAAAGGATAGTTCAGGCTGTTGCGGACATTGCGGCCGCGCAGCACATCCAACACCTGTTCCACGATCTGAGTGGCGACGTTGCGCTGGGCCTCGACAGTGCTGGCCCCCAGGTGAGGCGTGTGCAGCACGTTGGGTAGGCCGATGAGGGGGTGGTCCGCTCCGGGCGGCTCTGAGCTGTACACATCAACGGCCGCCGCCTTCACCTTGCCGCGCTTGAGCGCGTCGGCCAGCGCGTATTCGTCCACCAGCTTACCCCGCGCCGCGTTCACCAAAATGACGCCGTCTTTCATTTGGGCAATACTGTTAGCATTGATCATCTTGTCCGTCTCCGGCAGGTAGGCCGTGTGCAGCGTGATATAGTCTGACCGGGAAAGAAGCCCCGCCAGGTCAAGCATGGTAACTCCCAACTCACGACCGGTTTCTTCGGAGACGAACGGGTCGTAGGCGACGACCTTCATGCCAAAGGCTTGTGCGCGCTGGGCCACCAGACGGCCGATGCGACCGAAGCCGATGACGCCCAACACCTTGCCGTAAAGCTCTGTGCCCACGAATTGGGAACGCTTCCATTCACCCGCTTTCAACGAGGCGTATGCCTGCGCAGTATGCCGGCTAACGGCCAGCATGAGCGTCATGGCCTGTTCAGCCGTGGCGATGCTGTTGGCCCCCGGCGTGTTCATGACGATGACGCCGTGCCTGGTCGCTGCTTCCACGTCAATGTTGTCCACGCCAATACCGGCGCGGCCGACGACCTTGAGCTTCGTTCCCGCTGCCAGCACATCAGCATCTACCCTGGTGCCGCTGCGCACAATTAAGGCATCATATGCTGGTATCGTGGCCAGCAGTTCATCTTTGCTCAGGCCGGTTTTCAGGTCGTACTCAGCATCGGGCGCTTGAGCCAATTTCTCCAGCCCGGCCGTTCCAAGTTTGTCAGAAATGAGAATGCGAAACATCAGTTCCCTCAATGTGTCCCGGCGGATTTACTGCCGATCCAGGAAAGCGTCCATCACCTGGAATAATTGTTCCAGGTCGTCCAATTGTGTGTCACCCATGTGGGCAATGCGAAACGTTTTGTTCTTGAGCCGCGCGCCGTACCCATTGGAAATGATCATTCCGTGCTGCCGCAGGTGTTCGTTTAGGGCCGTCACGTTGATTCCCCGGTTGTTGTTAACGCAGGTCACGGTGGGCGATTCGTAACCCGCTGCGGCAAATATGGTGAACCCCCGGCCTCTTGCCCAGGCAATCGTGCGGTCGCGCATGGCCAGGTGGCGGGTGAAGCGGGCCTCCATCCCCTCGGCCAAAATATCATCCAGTTGCCGGTCGAGGGCATACAGAAGAGAGACGGCCGGTGTTGCCGGCGTTTGGTTCTTAATCAGGTATTTGTCCAACGTGAGAAAATCAAAGTAATAGCCCCGGTTGGGGACAGACTTCGCCTTTTCCATGGCTCGTTCGGAGACAGCGCAAAAGGCGAGGCCGGCGGGCAGGGCAAATGCTTTCTGGCTGGATGTCAGGAGCACGTCCAGGTCCCAGGCGTCGAATTCAATGCGCGCGCCGGCCAGGCCGCTGACGGAATCCACTAGGATCATGATGTCGCTGCCGCCGGGCACGCTGCGCACGGCCTGGGCAATTTCCTGAATCGGATTGGTGACGCCGGTGCTGGTCTCATTGTGGGCGACGGTGATGGCATCAAACCCGCCTGCGGCCAGTCGCCCGGCTACCTGTTCCGGGAGAATGGGCCGGCCCCATTCTACTTCCAGGAGTTCGTTACTTTTCCCATTAGCTTCTGTGATCTGCCGCCACCGATCACTGAACGCGCCGTTGACGCAGTTGAGCACTTTCTGGTTGGTGCAGTTGCGTACGGCCGCTTCCATCAGCCCGGTGCCGGAAGAAGCGGTGATGATGATGCGCCGGTCACTCTTGAATGCCTGCTGCAGCCGGGGCTGGATGCGGCCAATGAGGTCGGCGCATTCCGGCATGCGATGGCCGATCATCCACTGCGTCTGAGCTTCGAGAATCTCGGGCCTGACTTCTGTCGGGCCAGGGATGAATAACCTGATGTGCCCGGCGGAATCGGGCGCGGAACGTGCACTTGATTTTGTTGTTGACTCGCTCATGGGTGAATGTTTTCGCTCCTGTTTCAATCGGCTCCGCCGCCTGGCCGGCGACTCTTCCCATCCTCCATTGCCACCTGAATCAGGTGTCTTACGGACATTAAGTTTACCAGAGGGTGTGGATGTTGAGAAGGTCTGGACCGAGTTTCGCCACAGTGACCGGATCACGAAATGTTGTCGGCTATGCAACGGAGCAGTTCGGCATGCAAACGGCCGTTACTGGCCACGCACCCGCCGCTGTCAGCCAGCCAATCCCACGCCTGGCCCCCGATGCTGCCGAAGCGGCCGCCCGCTTCCTGTATCAGCAAACTCCCCGCGGCCACATCCCACTGTTTCAGGCTGAAATTGAGGTAGCCGTCCAGCCGCCCCGCGGCGACCCAGGCCAGAGTGAGCGCGGCCGATCCGGCGGCGCGGATGGTGGTCACCTGGTGGGCGAAGCAGTTGAGTGCATTCAGCGCGCGCTGGCGCAGCATCCGGCTGTGGCTCCAATCAAGGGCGATAACGGCCTCACTCATGCCCGTCGCGCCGCTCACATGAACCGGACGGCCGTTGAGCCGGCATCCATGACCGGCGGCCGCGCTAAACATCTCTCCTCGCATCGGGTCGTAGATAGCGCCGGCCAACACCTCCCAATCCTCTCCTGTTGCGTCCCGGCCCCGGCGCACGGCAGCTACGGAAACACAGAAGGTGGGAATCCGCCGGCTGAAGTTGGTGGTGCCGTCCAGCGGGTCAATGATCCAGGTGATGGGGCCTTCGGTTGTTAAAGCAGTATCTTCTTCTTCGGTGAGAAAACCGTGGTCGGGGTGGCGGCCGCGAATTACATCCACAATGATCTGCTGCGCGGCAAAATCAGCATCTGTCACCACATCGCGAAACCCTTTGCTCCTGATCTGGCTGGGCTGGTTCCACATGGCGCGCAGACGCTCTCCAGCCTGTTCGGCCGCATCCTGTGCTGTCCCCAAAAGCGTATCCAATGAATTTGTGTGCATGGTCTGTCCTGGAGCCTGTCAGTAAGAAAACGTTGTTCCTGGATGGCCGCCGCCATCTGCTCCCGGCTCCCGTCATCAGGAAAAAGAATAGCGTGTGCTTCATTAAAACCTGTCGTAGGGGTGGGATGGCGCGGTATCATCTTTGCCAAAGCAAATAACGGTTTCTCCGCGCCATCTCGCCCATTTGCGACATTTTCGGGCGATACAGGCGGGAGACAAGGTCGTTCTGCATGGCAAAGGGATTTCCCGCCTGTCTCGCCCCTACCAACCATAAATCAAATGAAACACACCCAAAAGAATAGCCTCAAAGGGGTGAACCTCTGAGGCTATTCCAACTTACTATCGGCTAAAGCGGGATACCTTAGCCTGAATGATCAGATTGTTACGGGGCTGCTTCTGCCAGGATGGCGTTCGCGGCCGCGTCCAGTTCTGCAAGAACGGTAGCAGCATCTTCGCCGGTCAGAATGCGATTAAAGGCGGCTCTTGCTTCGTCACGAACCAGGTCATACCCTGCGACGGGCGCTTCGGTCTTGCCGTATTGCAGCAGATCGAACGCAGTCTGGTAGGCTGGATTCTCATTGAAGTAATCGCTCAAGCCCTCAGCAACGCTTTCGCGTACCGGGAAATAATTGCTGGCCTTGGCCCAGCGCGCCTGAATCTCAGGCGAGGTGTAGTACTTCAGGAACAGCCAGGCAGCCAACTGTGTCTGCGGATCTGTCTTGGGGATGCTGACGCTGGCGCCGTAGATGTTCTGCACCGGGGTTTCGGCGGTGTAGGGGATGGGGGCCACGGACCAGTTAAAGCCGCCCGCTTCGCCTCCATCAACAGCCGACTTGTAGAAGGGCAGGCCGGAGGAGGATCCCATCGTGAAGAGGGTTTTCCCGTTGCCGAAGTCAGTCTGGTCAGCGAACCGCTCTGCGATTTCGCCGGCGCAGCCCTGAGCCAGCAGGTCAGCCATCTGAGTCAGCCCGTCCAGGGTCTCTGGCGTATTGTAGGTGAACTGGTTGTTCTCATAGTCATAGATATCCCCGCCACGAGCGAAAGTCAGGGCAGCCACGCTAGACGCATCGGTGCGCACTTCGTACCCTACGCTGAAGCTGGGGTCCTGGTTCTTGCTGAACGGATTCTCAGCAGCGGCGCAAACGGCCTCGGCAAATTGATCCGGGGTCTGCGGCGGGCCTTCAAAGCTGATGGCGCCGGCGTCAAACAGTTCGGCCAGCCAGTCTGCGTTGTAGTAGAGCACTTCCATGGAGCGGTTGGGGGGGAAGCCGAACGCCGCGCCGCCGAACTGGGGCAGACGGTCCGCATTGAGGAAGGCGGAGAAGAAGTCCGCACGGTCTTCTTCGCTCAGGCCGTAAACAGGATGGTTGATGTAGGGATCAAGACTGATCAGGCCATCAGCGACCTCATAAGCGGCCGCCTGGTTCTGGTAAGCGACAACCAGTCCGGGCAGTTCGCCCGTGGTCAGACCGGCAATCATCTTGTCGTAGATGTCGCCATAGCCACCTTCGTTGCTGCCGGTGACGACGATGCCCCACTCGTTGGTGGCATTGAAGTCGGCGATGATCTCGTCAAGTTGCTCGCCACGGCCGCCACGATGTTGGTGCCAGAAGAGGACTTCCGCGCCAGACAGATCAATTTCGTCTATGTTGCCATAGATATCTGTGTCGTAGTCAGGCTCAGCCGCAGCGGCAGCCTCAGCTTCTGCTGTGGCCGCAGCATCGGCAGCGGCGGCTTCAGCTTCTGCTGTGGCCGAAGCAGCGGCTTCTTCAGCGGATGCTTCTTCAGCGGCGGCAGCTTCAGCCGCAGCAGCTTCTTCTGCAGCAACCGCTTCTTCCGTCGCAGCAGCGTCCGCGGCCGCAGCAGCGGCAGCAGCCTCTTCTGTAGCAGCAGCATCAGCCGCGGCCGCAGCCTCTTGTTCGGCCTGGGCCGCTTCTTCCACGGCTTGTTCCAGTTGTTGCTGGCCGCCGCCGCAGGCGGTGATTACCAGCGCGAGCAATAACGCTGCCAGCAGTAACCAGGTGATATTTTTACGATTTGACATTTGAAAGATCTCCTCCTACAGAGTCTTGGTTTCGGCGCAGAAATTATCTGTCGCCATGAAACATAGATCGAATGTGTTTTCTGCGTTCGTTAGAATACCTTTTTTCTCGTCCCTGTTCATCACCTCCTTCAATTTCCTGTCGGTGTTGGAGAATCATACGTCTATAACTCTGGTTAGGGTGTTACTCATGGAGTAATTGGTAACTGGTAATTGACGAGATAATTTCATTGCTAATTACCAGTAACCGGTAAAAATGATCTGAAGCAAACCCGGGATAACTGTTCAGGCGACAGTCACTTTTTCCAGAGACCCCAGCTGCGACAGAGTGTGTTTTGAGTGACTGTCACCTCTGGGAATGTATCGTTACCCTTTGTTTACCCTTTCAACCCACTTGTGTTGATGCCCTCCACAAAGAACCGCTGGGTAAAGGCATATAAGATTAACAGCGGCAAGGTTGTGATCATGGCGCCCGCCATACGCAAGTGGGCGAAGTTTCCTTCATCATCCAGGAATGCTTGCAGCCCGTAAGAGATCGGCCGCCAACTGTCGCCGCTGGTCACCAAAATAGGCCAGGCCAGGGCGTTCCAGGCTCCGATGAAGGCGAATAGGACTACCACGAATAAGACTGCCCGCGACAGGGGCACCACCACCTGAATGAGGAACCGAACATGTCCGGCCCCGTCCATCCGAGCCGCATCCCATAATTCACTGGGGATGGTTGCGAAATGCTGCCTTAGAAGGAAGATGGCGATAGGGGTGGCCATAAAGGGAATGGTCAGCGCCGGCCAGTTGTTGATCCAGCAATTCTTGGTTTCACCACAAAGGCCCAGTCCACCGCTGCCAAAGAAGTCCCCAATACGGGTGATAATGAGAAAATTGGGCAGATTTTGCACCATTTCCGGGACCATCAGCGTGGCCAGCATGATGCCAAAGAGGATGTTCTTGCCGGGGAAGTCCATTCGGGCGAAGGCATAGGCAGCCATGGTGCAGAAGACGACCAACCCTGTCAGGGTAATGGCAACAATCCGCACGGTATTCCACATGTAAGTGCCTAAATTGGCCCCCGCCCAAGCCACACAATAATTCGTGAAGAAGGGAATGCGAAAATGCTCATTGCGCACTAATCCCTCAAGCCGGGTGGGGGAGAAGCGGTTGCCGTAACTTTGAATGGAGGCAGCTTCTTCCGAGATGTCAATGACCACCCGCGTTTTGGTGACGCGTTCCCCGTTTTTTTCAGTGAATGTATCCGTCGTCACTAAAATGCAGGGGGTGATGTCACTCTTGAAATCAATTCCCCGCGGGATCCATCGCCCGCTGTTTACTTCGCCCAACGTCATCAGCGAAGAACTGAGCATGTAGTAGAGCGGCAGTAATGAGACAAGGCTGTAGCCAATCAGGGCGATGTACATCAAGACGCGTGTAATCTCGATGCGCCGGCGACTCTTGCTGTGTTTTAAACTTCGACTAGCCATAGAACACCTTCCGTTCCGCCAGACGATTTTGGATTGTGGTTAGCGTTAAGATGATGATAAACAAAATCATGGCCATGGAGGTGGCGTAGCCAAACCGGGAGCCGCGGAAGAAGGTTTCAAAGAAGTAGACGCTGGCTGTATCAGAGGTGCCCAGTGCAGAGGCGTCGCGCAAAACCCAGATGCTGTTGAATGCCTTAAATGTGCCGATGACTGAAATGACGGACAGGAAGAACGTTGTGGGAGACAGGAGCGGCAGGGTAACGTGGCGGAATAATTGCCAACGGCTGGCGCCGTCAATTTTCGCTGCTTCGTAGAGAACATTGGGGATGCCGCCCAGCCCTGCCAGGAAGATAACGGTGTCGTAGCCCACAAAGCGCCAGATGCTGAAAAAGATGATCACGGTTAACGCCAGACTAGGGCCAAAATCCCACGTTCCTACAGGCTCGAACCCAAATGCCTGTCCAATGGTAGCGATGAGGGTATTCGGCTCTTTTAGCCAGCGAAGGGCCAGGTCCGGATTCCGGGTAATAAATTGGACGAACCGGTTGGCGATACTGGTGTCCCGGAGGCTGAAAAGTACATCAAAGATGGCCGCGCCGGCCACGGTAGGGGCAACATACGGGATGAAGAAGACGACGCGGAAAAAGCCTTTGCCTTTCAGGTTTTGGAATAGGAGGTAGGCCAGCACCAGGGCGATGGAGAGCTGGATCGGTACGGCTCCGATGGCGTAGAAAACGGTGGCGCTGAGGGAGAGGTAGAAGTCAGGGTCGGAACCGGCTGACACGATGGGCCAGATGTTGATCAGGTAGACGCCGCCGCCGATGAAGGCCGCGGCCGCAATCACAGCCGCCGCGAGCTTGCGCGTGGAAAACTGGCGCATTCCCCATGACCAGATGACATAGGCAATTGCCAGTGACGCCAATCCGGTGACAGTGGCTCGAATCTTCACCCATGCGACGAAGGCTGTCCCTGAACTAAGCAGCTGAGTCGAGGTGAACCGGCCGAGTGCGTATGCGCCCGCCAGCGTTGCCACAATCATGACAGCGGCCGTGGCAAAGCTGGGCAGCGTTTTCCGCTGGTCTCCAACGACCGTGTTATGCTGCCAGCGATCAAGAAAAACGTTGGCAACAACGCCGACCACAATGAAGAATAGTCCCAGGGGCACATTCCCCAATACCTGTGCATACCCCTTCTCAATGGCCCCTTCCTGGGTGAAGAAGGTGATAAAGCGGAGAATAATTAGCCCCATGCCGTATGCAGTCGCTGCTCCCGGGATGAGAGCGACGAGGGGGAAGTAATAGGGTATCTCATTCTCTCGTGCGGTTCTCAGAGCGCGAATAAGGGTCATGATGCCGGAATATGCCAGGGCCAGGATAATGATGCCGAAGAATACATAGGCAACATCTCCCATCGCATTCACGAAGTTCGCCAGGCCGCGATATTCGCCTTGCTTGATGCGCCACTTATATAAACTTACGTAACCAGCGTAGAAAATGGGGAAAATGCCGAAGGTGAACAACAAGACTGCTGCGGGAGCCAGAAAGAGGTAGGCGGTCAAATATTCGCGTAACGCACGCCCACGACGGCCGGTAAAAATTCCGGCTCTCGGCCGCCTGATGGCCGCTTTCTGCTCGGTCATCGCCTGGGTAGCCATTTTCTTCTCCTCACTCGTGATGCGTAAATACAATCATCAACGGACCGCGGTCATTATATCACGGCAATTGTCTATAGCAATAAGGTTTTCAGAGCGTTCAGCCTAAATGATTCGAGTGCGTATTTTCGAGCTGATGTAGTCCAGTGACATGACCACAATTGCAATCGCAATCATCATTACACTTGCCTGCCGGTACTGCAATAGGTTGATGTTTTGCACCAGGACAAAACCAATCCCGCCGCCGCCGCCAAAACCAATGACGGTTGAAAAACGGACGTTAATATCCCACCGGTACAGCGTAAAAGCGATGTACGGCGGCACGATTTGGGGAATGACGCCGAACACAATCGTCTGAATGCTGTTAGCGCCAGTGGCCGTAATGGCCTCTAATGGCCCTTTGGAGATATTCTCTACCTGCTCGGAGAATAATTTGCCCAGGGCGGCAATTGTGTGCCCGGTTAACGCCAGTACCCCGGCAAAGGGGCCGATCCCCACCCACACTGCAAATACGATCACGTAGATGAGCGGCTCAATGGAGCGGATGATATTAAGCAGGCTGCGGATGGTAGTGTAAATGGAAAAGCCGATGGGAAACGGCCGTTTCGGTTCCAACATCAACCCCACAATCAACATGGCTGCGCCGCCAATAATCGCCGGGTAAAGCGTAAATAACACCGGCTCATCATACTGGTACAACCAATCCAGACCGGACCCAATGCCATAAAAGAAAATCGCCGCGCCCAGCCCCGTCGTGACGCCGGTGATAATGCGCGCTGGTGTGCCACTCATCCGCAAAACCGCTTCCTGACCATATTTGCTGCCTAAAGAAGCCGCCGCCAACGCTAACAAAAGCCCCGCAATCCCCGGCGACATCACCCGGATTGCATCAGAAACCAGGAAAACAAACCCGC
>JBHHTQ010000036.1:0-40217 GCA_046753445.1 Anaerolineae bacterium
CTGGAATAAAACATCACCTTGTCTGGAAATTGCTCATCAAGTTTTTGGTAAAGATAACTTCCCGTTTCGGCAGACTCGGAAAAAACAATAACCTTTTTTCGTTTCAACAGCTTGTTCCGGCGCAGGTCGGCAATAAACTGGTCCAGTTTGGGGTCCTGGTCGATGTCGGCCCACAGGGTTTGAATCTGCTTCAAAACCTTCAAATCGCGGTGCAAATCATTCAAAAAATCGGGCCTGAAAACTGAGGTTTTGTACTTTTGCGCTTTTTCTTGTTCAACCAGTTCCAACAGCCGGGCCTCGTCATCGGCGTCCAGCAAATCATATACGTTGACGTGCTTGCTGATATAAATAGTGCCTTGATGGTACATCTCAATGAAACGCTCATACGACTCAATAAAGCGGCCTAAACTTCGTTTGAAGGCAAAGAAACTGCTTTCAAGCCGCTTCACCAGCGTTCCTTTCATAAAGCCGCCCACGTTGCGCTGAGATTGGGCCTCAAACTCACTCAATCCTTTTTTCAGATACAACAAGGGCGTGTAGCGAGAATAGCTAAACTGCTGTAACAGGATAATGGTCTGGTTGAATACCGCATCGGTTTGGGGGTCAAAGGTGTAAATGATGCGTTCGGGATCGGCCAGCTCCGGGAAAGACAAGCCCTGCTTGCTAATATCCTCGCTAAAGAAGTTGACAATCTCTTTGCGGGTACGCCGCACCATCACGTGATTAAGAATTTGGGTTCGCACCTGCCGGGCTACATCTTTAACCGCCTCAAAATATTCGGGGGTGCCTTTATCAAACTGATTAAGATATTTGCGACGCTCGGCAAAGAAGCGTTCCAGATTAGGAACGCCGGGGATAAGGCTCTTTTTGGGAGCCTGAAACAGCTTCAACTGGCTGTAAATATCTTCGATGGTATTGTTCAGTGGCGTGGCCGAAACCAGAATGATTTTTTTGCCCCAGCAAATGCGATGCAGTTTTTCGTAACTTTGGGTCACTTCATTGCGGAAGCGGTGAGCCTCGTCCACAAAAACGTAATCAAAGCGGTCGGGGTTCCTTTTGATAATGTGGTCGAGCTTGCCCATTGACTCAACCACAACGCTCACGTTGAACTCGTAAAAGGTGCGCTCCCAATACTCTTTCAGTACCGGCGGGCAAATGACCAGTTTTTTCCCCGGCAACTGCTGGGCCAGCAACGCCGAAATGAAGGTTTTACCGAGGCCAACAACATCGGCCAAAAATACGCCATTGTAGCTATCCAGAATTTTTCGGGCCGATACCGTGGCTTGCTTTTGGTATTCCAACTCCAAAAATCCGGGCGGCAGGTGAACATCAATGTCCTGATCTACGTTTATCTCTTCTTTGAAATATTCATACAGAAATTTGAGATAAAGTTCGTAGGGGGAAATTTGGTCATTAAGCCAGGTGCGCTTATTGATGGTATCAATGTACGCTTCCGAAATATCAACCGCGTCCCGCCACAAGCTCTCAAACTTTTCCAGCGCATATTTTACGTCGGCGCTATTTTTTAGCTCAACGTTAAACTCATAGTTCCCCACCAAACCCGATTGGGAGAAATTACTTGAGCCGGTAATCACCCGGCCATAATCATAATGGCCTTCGGGAAAGCGGCTGATATAAACTTTAGCGTGAATATTCTGGCTGGGGTGGGCCTTGATTTCCAGTTTGCCGGACTGGATGAACTCCACAAACTTTTTAACGCCAATTTCTGTGTCATACGTATCGGCTGAATGTTCCATTTCCTGCGCCAATCCGTTTGAAAAGGCAGTTTGCGTTTGCTGGTGGGACTCAAAATTGAGTTGAAGCTGGCCCTGCGCGTGGTCAATTATTTCAAAGGTTTTGCGGTCAACATTTAGCCCAACCAAAATCCGTATCTTCTCAATTTGCTCAAATGATTCATAAAGCAAGTGAAAACCACTGGTGCGGAAATAACCGACCAGCACATCAAAATATTGAATGTAGGTCAGGGTGGCTTTAAACCTGTCAAGCAAAGCTTCATCAGGTTCATTTGTAAAAAAAGTGAGGTCACTGGTCATAGTGGGTGTTTCCCAAATGTAGAATACGGTTTAAGTATAGCGCTTGTTGGGATAACATAAAAGGAACATATTAGCAATATGTAAAGTAGAGAACGGAAAAACCTAACGTGTGGCTCAGCGGCAGCGGCGGTGACTGCACAACCACCACACCCAACCCGCTACTCACTTTGCAAGTCGCGCCCGCTTTCGCGAGCGGCGTAGCCGCTGTCCGCTGCAGCCGGTGTTAGCCCACACCACAACTCATACAGTAAAACTTCATCGCTCCCGTGTGGCGACTCCGCCAAGAGATCCCCGTTGCCGTTTGCAACCATCGCTCCGCCAAACGAGGGCTCTTCAATTCCTTCATCTAATGCGTTGACCAGAAACGCCATCTTTCCCGTGGCTCTCACCGCATTCAGGTACTCCGCACGCCCTTCCGATTCACAACGGCCTTTGTCTGGCGATTGCCCCGCAAATGCCCGCGCCATTGGCACCAACACCCAATCTAAGTCATCAGGCAGTTGCATTACGGCGTCAGCGTGAAATAAATCGCCGCAGATCAGCAATGCCATCTTACCCAATTCGGTTTCTGCTACTTCCGCTCGACTCCCAGTTTGGAAGGGTGGCTTTTCACTCAGTTTTCGCTGCACCAGTACAATCTGCCCCTCACGGTTTAGTACAACGCCGCTATCATACACTTGTGCTCCTGCTTGCTCAATCATCCCAAAACAGATGTAGGTCCTATACCGCCGCGCAAGTCGCTCCAATGCAGAAACAGTCGGTCCAGAAAGGGGTTCGGCAAACTGGTCGAAATCACCTTTTTCGTATACGTAGCCAGTCAAGGCGCATTCCGGTAACACGATCAAATCCGGCTGTATATCGGCGATGGCTGCCAGCCTGGCTTTCAGGCGGCGCAAATTCTCTGCTGGCGACTTTGGCTTGATTTTCAAAGGTACAAGGGCGATACGCATTCGATAACCTGCAAAAATATGTGTGGGCTAACGCTTTGATAACCAGCTCACCAGGCATACAAAAGAGCGTCTGCCCGGTTCGTGCAACGCTTGGCTTCAGGCGCACGCCGGGTGAGCTCAACACGACACAAGTGCCGGAGCCATCGCCAGGGAAAGAGCCGTCGAAATGCTGCGCCGATTAGGCGTGTCGCTTGCAAGCCTTGTTGGGCGGCGTTAACGGGCTTCACGATTTCCACTTTTCAGGGGTGAACGGCCATAGCAAGTGTGCACAAATAGCGCGCCACCGTTCGGGCATCTCTGGTGAATAAAGGATAGGAATATATCCTAGTTTCAGGTAGGTTTTCAATGCTGCCAACCGAAAGTCCTCGGTATAGAGGTGGATATCCTGTTCCATCACTTTGAAAAAGCGGGTTTCATCTCCGGGCTGATACGTGCGCAATGAATAACCGGATGGCAGCAGCACATGAGGGGGAGAAGAAAGAAGATGCTCCGGCCAAACCATGCGCAGCTGTGTCTCATATTTGTACTCTCTCAGACTCGTCATAATCTGTCCGAATGCGGCAGTGTGGGGTGTCGTCATGGAGTATCTTTTGTTACCGACCGATTGACCGCCGCCCAACGTTTTTTTCTCTACAAAAAATCCATCTAACTTGTTAAAATTCTATATTATTTTCCCCAGGTGGCAATTTTGTGTACAATTTCGACATGAGTAAATTTCTGCAACAAGTTCGGGAAAAGACTCGTCTGGTTGGTCTGGCAGATGCGACAGAACGAACGTATACGAGTTGGATCAAGCGCTTTATACGCTTCCATAAATTTCAGTCGGAAGCAGAGATCAGCCAATCCCCACGCGAGTATATTGAGACGTATATTAGCTATTTGGCGAACGAGAAGCAGTTGAGCGCTTCTTCTGTTAATCAGGCAATCAGTGCGCTGGTGTTTTTATACAAAGAGGTGCTACGCGTTGATCTGCCGTATATGAGCTTTAAACGTCCCAAAAGAATTCACGCATTACAGCACCCTCTTCCAGCTGATGAAGTGTTAACTTTGCTGTCACATTTGCACGGCGACATTTATTTGATGGCGGCAATTATGTATGGCGCAGGATTGCGAGTTTCAGAGGTTTGTTCGTTGCGCGTCAAGGATTTTGATTTTGCACACAGCAAGATTTTAGTAACGAACGCCAAAGGTGGCGATCATCGGATTACTTTTTTGCCTAAACGCATCATACCGCAGTTAAAAGCACATCTAGAGGTTGTCAGGGCACAGCATCAGCGGGATATTCAGAACGGGTATGGTTACGCATGGCTGCCGCCTTCTTTACGCCGAAAATATCCTCATGCAGAACGGGATTGGCGTTGGCAATATGCGTTCCCCTCACAAAAATTAAGCCGTCATCGGCGTGAACCTGAGAATGAGACACTTTATCGTTTTCATCGCAGTCCAAGTACAATTAGCAGCGCCGTTAAGCGAACGGCCGACAAACTCGGCTTTGAGAAGCGAGTGACGCCGCATATTTTGCGACACAGCTTTGCTGTTGAAATGCGTAAGCGAGGATGCTCAATTGAGCAGATACAAAAGCTGATGGGGCATAAGAATGATAAAACGAGACAATTACACTATTTGCGTTCAATTGAACCTGATATTAACCACTTGAAAGGCCCGCTTGATTGAATCATCGTCCGAATTGGTGATTTACTTAAGCGTCAGCGCCTTAATTTCCACGGCCGTCAACCCCGCTTCAGCTAAAATTTGGGCGGTATCTGCGCCTAACGGCCGTCCCACACGCCAATACCTCGCTTCCCCGGCCGAGAACTTAAACGGGCTGCCCACCTGCTGCTGCATGCTGCCATCCGGCCCGGGCACGCCCACGATGAGGTCCCGCGCCTGGGTGTGGGGATGAGCCATCATTTCGGGAATGGTCAGCACCGGCTCCACACACGCGTCTACATCAGCAAAGAGGGCCGTCCACTCCGCCAGCGTTTTCTTCTTCAACTCAGCCCTAATCTCCGCTTTCACCTGCTGTTGGCTTTCCCCGGCCGGCCGCGTCCCCGGTTCCACCAGGTCAGGCCGGCCGATGGCGTGGCAAAAGCCCTGCCAGAACTTCGGTTCCAGGCTGCCTACGGAGAGGTAACGGCCGTCCTTCGTCTCGTAATAATCGTAATACCGCCCCCCATTTAACCCCCACGATTCCCGCTCCGGCGCATCGCCGCCTACTAGATAGCAGCTGATCACATGCGCCTGCCACGCCACCATCATGTCAAACATGCTGATGTCCACCATCTGCCCCTCGCCGGTGTGATAGCGGTGGATGACGGCCGCTAAAATTCCGGCAATCGCCCCCAAGGAGCCGCCGCCCACATCCGCAATTTGCACTCCCAGCGGCGGCGGGCCGCTCTCCCTGCGTCCGGAATGACTCATCATGCCAGAGAGAGCCAGGTAATTATTGTCGTGCCCGGCGCGGCCGCGGTACGGTCCCGTCTGCCCGTAGCCGGTGATGGCGCAGTAAATCAGCCGGGGATTGGCCGCTTTGAGTGCTTCATACCCAATCCCCAGCCGTTCCATCACGCCGGGCCGGAATTGTTCCACCACGATGTCATAAGCCCCGCCATCGGCGGCCACCAATCGTTTAACCACATCGGCCGCGCCCGGCCGTTTCAAATTCAGCGCCAGCGATCGCTTGTTCCGGTTCAGCACCCCATGCCAGGCAGACGTGTCTCCGTCAAACGGAGGCATGGAGCGCACCATATCGGGGCGATGGGGCGCTTCTACCCGCACCACATCCGCACCCAAATCCGCCAGCATCATGGTGGCAAACGGGCCGGGCAGCAAGGTGGTGAAATCGAGGATTTTAAGAGAGGAGAGCATGGTGAGTAGGTGTCATGTGCCAGGTATCAAGTGCCAGGTACGTGACACTCGACACCTGACACTTGATACTTGACACGCTCTAGCCAAGCTGGTTGGCCGCGTACATTTCACGCAGAGTCTTCTTGCTGAACTTGCCCACGCTGGTCTTGGGGATTTCTTCCACAAAGATGAAGCGATCCGGAATCCAGAATTTAGCCACTTTATCGCTCAAAAATTCCTTCAGCTCCTCGGCCGTCATATCACCGCCATCCGGAGTGGGCACGACGGCCGCCAACGGCCGTTCTGACCACCGCTCATCCGGCACGCCGATGACGGCCGCTTCCATCACCTTCGGGTGCCCCATGATCACATTCTCCAGCTCCACCGAGGAAATCCACTCGCCGCCACTCTTCACCAGGTCTTTGGTGCGATCGGTGATTTGCATGAAGCCGTCTTCGTTAATCGTGCATACATCCCCGGTGCGGAACCAGCCATCGGCCGTGAAACTGTCCTCTGTCGGCTCCACCTTGTAATATTGACGAACGATCCAGGGGCCGCGCACCTGCAATTCTCCCATCTGACGGCCGTCCCAGGGCAATTCGCGGCCGTTCTCATCCACAATCCGCATCTCCACGCCGCCGACAGCATACCCCTGCATCGCCTTGATGTCCCACTTCTCTGCATCCGGGAGCGACTGGTGCTTGCCCAGCAAGATGGAAACCGTACCCAACGGCGATAGTTCCGTCATGCCCCAGGCGTGCAGCACATTCACGCCCAGCTCTTTCTCATACGCCTCAATCAGGCTACGGGGCATCGCTGAGCCGCCCACAACCAGGGCGCGAATCGAAGAAATATCGCGCGGATTCTGGCGCAGTTCATGATACAATGCCGTCCAGATGGTGGGTACGCCAGCCGCAATCGTCACCTTCTCCGCCTCAATCATCTGCGCCAGCGGCTGCGGCTTCAAGTGCGGCCCCGGCATCAGCATATCTGCCCCGGCCATGGCGCAGGCATACGGCAGCCCCCACGCCATGGCGTGGAACTGCGGCACGACCATCAGCACTACATCTGATTCGCGGGCGCCCAGCGCGCTGGCCTGATTCTCACCCATGGTGTGCAGGTACATAGAACGATGGCTGTACAACGCCCCCTTTGGATTGCCGGTAGTGCCGCTGGTGTAACAAAGGCCCATAGCCATCCTCTCATCCGTGGAAAGCCACTCAAAATCTTCATCCGAATCAGCGATCAAATCTTCATAATAGAGCACGTTGGGCAGTTTGGTCTGTGTACCTTTAGGCGCGTTGAGTAAAACGTAATGCTCCACGCAATCAATCTGGTCAGCCACGCGCTCATACAAAGGCAGGAGTGTGCCGTCAATGAACACCACCTTGTCCTGAGCGTGGTTGACGATATAGGTCAACTGTTCGGGAAAGAGACGAATATTGAGCGTGTGACAAACCGCGCCGGCGCCGGGGATGGCATAGTACAGTTCCACATGCTGGTAATGATTCCAGGCAAAGGTCCCTACCCGGTCGCCTGGCTGCACCCCCAGCTTAACCAGGGCTTTCGCCAGCCGCTTCGTCCGCCGGTACAGGTCAGCGTACGTGTAGCGGTGCATGGATCCATCCGGCTGCATGGTGATGATTTGTTTGCGTGGGAACATGCGGTTGGCGTGTTCCAGAATGCGATCCAGGGTCAACTGATAATCCATCATTAAGCCTTCCATTTTCGTCTCCTTTGCGCATGACGGGGGATGTCATACGCACACCTTACGGCTTCAACACGCCACAAATGGGCGCTTCCCAATCAAGGCGGTTATGTTCGGCCAACAGAGCGTCCAGTTTTGAGGCAATTTGCGGGGAAAAGGGGGAGGTACGCCGTCGGATCGTGTCCGCGTGGCTGCCCAAGACCTCCATCGTCGCAGCCAGTTTGCCCGTTGTCTCGTTGGCCATGAAATGCATGAAATGGATTCGTTTGGCGCTGCGTCCTAACAAGCGGCTGTGAACAGCCACGGTTTCACCCACATGGACTTCAGCCAGGTAGCGAAGATGCTGCGCCAGGGCAAATGCGCCGCTGTCTGTCGTCTGGTAATACTCCATCGTCATGCCGAACCGGGTAAAGAATTTCCAGGTCGTGTCATCAAATACGCCCATATAATAACGGACATTCATGTGCCCCATGGCGTCAAGATAATTTTCGGGGATGGTTACCCGCAAAAAGCAAGGAAGAGCTTGAAGTTGGGTGACAGAAATCATAAGGACCGTAACCAAAGAGAGCCAGACGAGTGACGGCCGTTCACCGGTTCAAAATGCGCATTGCCATCCACAGATCGTTCACGAATCAAACCGTCAGCCAGCAGCAAATCCAGATACCCGACCAGCATCCATAGGCCGGCCACGTGGAGAACATCTGGCTGACCTCCATACATCTTCTGGACGAGAGCGCCGATTGTATCCACGCCTTTTTGCACCCATGCCAGGCACTCCAGCTTACGGCGCAAGATACGCGCCCGCTGCTGTTTAATCACCGCCAGATGGTCGCGAAACGGTTTGCCGTGACCGGGATATACGTCGTCAATGCTTAACGATTCTACAAGGGATAGCGAATCCAGGAACTGTGGCAGGCCGGGAGTGCGTTTTGTATCCGATGTCGGCCGTTCCACGACGGGGGTCGGCGCTTTGACCAGCAGCATATCGGCCGAGAGGAACTGGCGCGTGTCCGGCTGATAAAAGCAGGTCTGGTGGCTGGCGTGTCCCGGCGTGTAAATCACCTGCCAGGGAAGGCCGCCCATTTCCAAGGTCGCATCAAGCGGGAAGGTGACAATGCGACCAGGCAGCACGGAATCGGCCGTTCGTGACGCAAACCACATAAACTGCACGGTCGTTTCAATCACCGCAGAGGGCAGCCCGATATGGGGTAGGAATTCATCCTGATAGTAACCGATCCGTTTCTCCCACATGGCGTCCGAGTCCACCAGCCAGGGGACACCCAGCTCCGATACCCAGATTTCCGCATCGCTGTGGGCGGCAATCTTTGCCGCCAGGCCATAATGGTCAACGTGGGCATGGGTGATAACGACGCGGGCCAGATCGGAGACTGCCACACCACAGTCAGCCAGGCCCGCCTGGATCGCCGCCCAGCCAGCCTCAGAGCGCACGCCGCAGTCCACTAACACCGGTTCCGGGCCGGTGAACAAGTAAGCATTAACGGAGCCGACGGCGAAATCGGTGGGCAGCTCGAGACGAACGGGAGAAGAGATCATATGCTCACTCCTGTCCACCAAGCCATTCCAGCATCATCCGAAGCTGGGCGGCGTGGCCATCTGTGCGGAAATAATCATCCACATCCTGCCAATGCGCCCCCCGGGGAACGGCCGCCTCCAAGGAACAGCCCACCAGCACCGCCACATCCTCATCCTCGCCGGGGCTGGCGGGGACGCCCTGGGCCAGCGCCGCCCTGCATTTCCTCTCCAGCAGGTCAAAGTATGCGATGTTGTCATGGAGAAGCTGCGGGCCTGTGGTGACCGGGGCGTGGCAATACAGCGCCACATCTGCATTGAACGCAGCCAGGCGGGCTAATGACTTTCGCATGTGGGGCAGACAGGCCACGGCGCGCGCAAAGGGGAAGGGAAGTTCGGCCGCATCGGCCGCCAGCAAGGTGCTGATTTCTGGAATATAGAGGGAGAGGTGATCGGGCGTATGTCCCGGCGTGGCAAACAATTCCAGGGTCAGATCGCCGCCGTCAATGAGCAGCCGCTCATCCACCAAAATGGTAGGCGGGGTCAGAACGACATCGCCGAAAATCGAAGGCTCTTGCCCCTGAAATTCTTCAAGCAGAGCCACCACGTCCGGGTCCCGAAACAAAGGCAGGCTGAGACGGCTCCCGATGGTTGGCGCAGGATGCAGCGCCTCCGCCCCGGCAAATATCTGGTTGCCCCAAGCGTGATCGTAATCAGCGTGGGTGTTGATGACGAGCAGTTGGCGGCCGTCATTCAGGAACGGCCGGGCATGAGCCAACAACGAGACGGCCGTTTCCGGGTTGATCATCGTATCCACCACCACGACGTACCGTTCCGTCACCACGATAAACGTATCCACCAACTGCCCGTTGCGGCAAACCAGGATGCGTTCATCCCAGCCGTCATTCTCGACGAGTTGCACGTCATTGGTGTGAGCCATCGCCGGCGTTACTCCTTAATGCGCTGCAAAAACCCCGCAATCGCCTGCCCAATCTCATCCGGCGAATCTTCCTGAATGAAATGGCGGCCCTTCACGGTCACTTCCTGCTGGTTGGGCCATGCCCGGCAAAATTCCCGCTGCGGGCCGGTGAGGATGACCCCGGGATCGGCGTTGATGAACAGCTTGGGCAAATCGGTGCTGTGCGCTATCCAATCCGCATACGCCGAGACGATTTCGTGCACGTCGGCCGGTTCGCCGTCAATGGGGATTTCGCGGGGCCAGGTGAGGGTGGGACGGCGGGACTCGCCCGGCTCACGATACGGCCGCCGGTAAGCGTCCATCTCTTCATCCGTCAGTTTGCGCAGCACGCTGGCCGGCAGGATGCGCTCGACGAATATGTTCTTCTCCAGCACGATTTCCTCCCCCGCCGGAGAGCGCATCGCCTGGAAAATGCCCCGCGCCGCTTCCGGCCACATTTCCCACGTCACCGGTTGGACGATGGCTTCCATGTAGGCAATGGCCTTCACCCGCTCCGGGTGGCGGCGTGTCCAATGAAAACCAAGCGCCGACCCCCAATCGTGGATGACCAGGGTGACGTTTTCAGTCAGATCGAGGGCGTCGAACCAGGCGTCGAGGTAACGGATATGATCCACAAAACGGTAGGAACCGGCCGGGTTTTTACCGCTCTGCCCCATGCCGATGAGATCGGGGGCCAGGCAGCGGCCGTGTTCCTCTAAATGGGGGATGACATTCCGCCACAAGTAGGAGGAGGTAGGATTGCCGTGCAGGAATACGATGGGATCGCCGCTGCCAGCGTCAATATAGGCGATTTCGGAATCAAGAACGGAGATGCGTTGGCGAGGATATGGGTCTGCTGATGAAATCATTGTGCGCTCCTGAAAATGGTAATTGGAGAGTAGAGATTGGGGCTACAGGCAGCCTCTAATCTCCAAACCTCCCAACAAAGAACTTATATCGTCTCGTTCGCTTTAACGGCCGCCGCCTCCCAAGTTCTCGCCGAAGAAGGTGATCAGTCGTTGTTCGTATTCGCCCGTTAACTCAGATGCAGCATGGACATGCTCGACGCCATCCGGAAACCAAAAGGTACCGTTGGCGCCAACAGCCTCAGCCCGTTGCTGGAGCTGGATACTGTGCCGGACATTAATGCGGGTATCTCCTGTGCCGTGCAGGATATAGAGGGGACGGCCGTTTGCGTTCTCAATTGCTTCATACGGATTATGCGCCAATACATTGTCCCCTGCCACCAATCGGGCCATCAAGATGCCGCCGGGAGTCAGGAACCGGGGGTAGTTGTTACGATCCAACTCCTCGTTGATGATTTGAGGCAGGTTATCAAAGGGGGAATCCACGAACACGGCCGCCAGCCGGGGTTCCTGGCTGAAGGCAATGAGCGTCGTCGCTGCCCCCAACGAGTTGCCCATCATGCCGATGCGTTCCGGGGGGATGCCTTTCTCATTCACCAACCAATCCCAACCGCCCAGTACATCCAGGTATTCCTCATTGCCGACAGCAAAACGGCCGTCCTCATAATCCGATTCATTCACATCCCGCATGTCCAACATCAGCACATTAAACCCGGCTTTGTACAACATCCCCGCCGGGACCAGGACGGTGATGGCGTTTTTACAGCTTCCCAGCCCGTGCACCACTATCACCACCGGCGCATCCGGGGCATTCTCCACGTACCAGCCGGCGATGGTAAAATCGGCGTCCCGGCTGGGAAATCGCACCGACTCGTAACCCGGCATGAAGTAAGCAGCGTAATCAAAATCATCTCGCCAGAAGCCGCTGCGGTCAGAAAAATTATCGGGCCGGTTGGGCAGCGGGGTTTGGCAGCCATCCCGAACGCTGGTTAGCTTGTCATAGAGGACGTAGCTGACGGCCAGGTATGCCCCGCCTGCCAGGAGGATAACCGTGACGGCCAAAATGGTCAGCTTTTTGCGCATGATTTAGTTTTCCTTACTGGTGGGAAAACGAGTGTGTTAACAGAGGACACGGAATCTCTCCGGTAAATTCCTCGGTGTTCTCCGCGTCTCCGTGTTTTTTCAGAAGCGTCTTCCCTGTCTCTGTAAACAGATCACGTTTCAAGCCACCCTTCAAACCTTTCCGGCCAACTGCTGTGATCTTCAATCTCCCACGTCTTGCGCCAGAGCGAGCTGGCCCCGTCAATTCTGATCGTGTCGCCGCTGATGTAAGCGGCCGCCGGGGAGAGCAAGAATGTAATGACGGCCGCCACCTCGCCTTCTGTCCCCATGCGTTTGGCCGGGGTATCGCGCACGACCTGTTCCAGAAGCGGCCGTGCCTCCTCCCCATAATGGGCCAGCCCGGAAGATTCAATCAGGCCCGGCGCGACGGCGTTCACCCGCACGCCCGATCTGGCCCATTCCACCGCCAGCGTCTTGGTCATATTATTCACCCCCGCCCGCGCCGCCGCCGAATGCGCCATGCCGGGGAACCCGCGCCAGTTCTCCATCAACATGTTGACAATTGCGCCGCCGTGCGCCCCCATCCAGCGATTGTACGCTTCCCGGCACATTAAAAACGCCCCCCGCAAATTGACGCCGACCACCGCATCAAACCCTTTGCTGCTGATTTTTTCCGCCGGGCTGAGGTACTGTCCTCCAGCATTGTTCACTAATCCGTGCACGGCCCCCCGCTCGGCCATCACCTGCTCAAACAGAGTAGTGACGCTCTTCTCCTCGCGCAAATTGAGCCGGGCAAAGGAGGCGCTGCCCCCAGCGGCGGCGATTTCCTCCCGCACTCGTTCGAGCTTGGTGACGCGGCGGGAGGCCAGGACGACGTGCGCCCCCAGCGACGCCAGTTCGTGCGCCACCGCCCGGCCAATGCCGCTGCCGCCGCCGGTGACGATGACGGTCTGGTCTTTGAACAAATCGGGTCGGAACACCGAGTAATACTTCATCCTGTCACCTTGTCATTTCCAAAGCCGCCCGCGCCATCAGCGGAATCATCAGGCCAAAGGCGGCAAATCGCCTGTCCTGCGTCTGCCCGCGATGGTAGCGGATATATATTTGGGCGATGATGACCACGACACGGAAGAGGGACAGGGCATGGTAAAAATGAATATCAGCGACGGAACGGCCGCTCTTCGCTGCATATCGTTCTACCAGTTCCGCCCGCGTCAGAAACCCCAGGACACCGGTGGGCATCATCGCCATCTGCCGATAGTAAGCAGGGTCCGCCGGCTCCGTCCAGTAGGCCAGCAGCGCGCCCACGTCCGAGAGCGGGTCGCCCAGCGTGCACATGTCCCAGTCAAAAATGGCCACAATCCGGCCAGGGTCGTCGGCGGCCAGCATGACATTGTCCAGCTTGTAATCGTTGTGAACGAGAGAGAATTGGGTGGTTGGCGGCTGGTTGGCTTTGAGCCAATGGTAAACTTCGTCCATTTCAGAGAGATCGGCCGTTTGGGCCGCCTGCCACCGTTTGTACCAGCCTTCAATCTGGCGGGTGATGAAGCCGGTGGGTTCGCCCAGGCTGCCCAGGCCAATCGCTTCGTACGCAACGGCGTGGAATTGGGCCAATGCATCCACCAGCGCCTCACTCATGCGGCGGGGGGCGTCGGGCAATCCGGCGAATTGGGGCGGGATTGTTTTGCGGACGACGACCCCATGCCGCCGTTCCATGACGAAGAAGGGCGCGCCAATGACCTCCGGATCATCGCAGTATAAAAAGGCGCGCGGGGCATAGGGAAAAGCCTGGTACAGGACGGATAACACTCTATACTCCCGCCCCATGTCGTGCGCTTTTTTCGCCACCGGGCCGAGCGGCGGCCGTCGCAGGACATACTGGTGCGTGCCGTAATCGAGCAGGTAAGTCAGATTGGCCGCGCCGCCGCCGAACTGGCGCACGGTGAGCAGGTTTTCCGACCCCGGCAATTTTCCTCGCAAATATTCTACCAGCCTCACCTCATCAAATTTTTCGTCCGGGCGAACCTGAATTGTATCTTCCATGGCTTCTCTGTATCCCATGATCCGTGTTCCGTAATCCGTGTTCCGATTACGGTTCACGACTTATGGATTACGCCTCACCCATACCGCTTCAAAATCCGGCGCGCCACCGAGCGTTTATGCACCTCGTCCGGGCCGTCGTAAATGCGGGCGGCGCGCTCGTGGCTGTACCAGTAGGCCAGCGGTGTCTCGTCCGTCATGCCCAGCGCGCCGTGTGTCTGGATGGCGCGGTCGAGGACGCGCTGCAAGACGCCGGCGACGTAAAATTTGATGAGCGAGATTTCGTCGCGGGCGGCGTAACTCCCTTCCTGGTCAATTTTAGCGGCCGCATCCAATACCATGAGACGGGCGGCGTTGATTTCAGCGCGGGATTCAGCTACCCAGTTTTGGATGGTTTGCTGGCCGGCCAACGGCCGTCCCGGAGCCACTTCCCGCATATTGGCATGGGCGCACATCAACTCAAAGGCGCGCTCGCAAATGCCGATCCAGCGCATACAATGATGAATGCGTCCCGGCCCCAGCCGGTTCTGGGCGATGACAAAGCCCGCCCCCTCCTCGCCCAGCAGGTTATCCAACGGCACGCGGCACTCTGTGTAGCGCACCTCAGCATGGCTGGCCCAGCCGCGCCCCCGCTCCCCCATAACGGAGATGTTTTGCACAATCTCGAAACCGGGCGTGTCGGTGGGCACAATGATCTGGCTGGCGCGCTGGTATTTGGGCGCGTCCGGGTTGGTGACGGCCATGACGATGGCGAAGGCGGCCCCGTCGGCGGCGGAGGTGAACCATTTGTGGCCGTCAATGATATAGCTGTCCCCCTCGCGCACGGCCGTTGTGCTCATCCACGTCGGGTTGGAGCCGGGGTGTTCCGGTTCCGTCATGGAGAAACAGGAGCGAATCTCGCCCTCCAGCAGCGGCTGGAGGAAGCGTTCTTTCTGCTGCGGCGTGCCGTGTTCGATGAGGATTTCCATGTTGCCCGCGTCGGGGGCCTGGCAGTTGAGGACGTAGTGGCCCAGCGGGGTGTAGCCGAGTATCTCGCTGACGAAGCCATGCTCCACCAGCGACAATCCCATGCCGCCATATTCCTCCGGGATTTGTGGCAGCCATAATCCCAGGCTCTTCGCCTTTTGCCGCTTCTCGGCCAACAGCGGGTCCAGCGACGTATAATCGCGCGCCAGGAACGGCCGTTCCATCGGCACAATCTCCTCACGCACAAATGCCCGCATTGTCTTCAGTATCATGTCCAGTTCAGGGGTAATATCAAACACCAGGAAACTCCATCTTTCGTATGCCGTGTTCCGTGTTCCGTATGCCGTATTCCGTGTTCCGTATCCCGTTTCCAGCTAACAGTTCACGGTCTACGGCTTACGGTCTACGGGTCACGGGTCGCGGGTCGCGGGTCGCGGTCAACGCTCAACCGATCCTGTTGCTGACAAACTGCCCGCCGTCAATCAGGAACGTGGCACCAGTAGTAAAACTGGAAGCGGATGAGGCTAAATATAAGGCAATGCCCGTCAACTCTTCCGGCCGCGCCATACGCCCTTGTGGGATGATCTTCATCACCTTCTCGTTAATTTGCGGATTACCCCAAATCGCCTGGCTGAATTTGGTCTTGATGAAGCCGGGGGCAATCGCATTCACCTGGATATTATCTCTCGCCAGTTCGGCCGCCAACACTTCTGTGAGCATGAGCACGGCCGCTTTACTGACGCAGTAGATACCCATTCCCGGCTGGGGTTTCTTCCCGGCGATAGAAGCCATATTGATAATTTTGCCGCCGCCGCGCTTCTTCATGCTGGCTGCGCACGCCTTGGCGATGCGGAAATACCCTTTCACATTGACATCCAGGATTTTATCCCAATGGCTCTCTTCAGATGTGAGGATGGGGCCAAAGTGGGGGTTGGTGGCAGCATTGTTGACCACGATGTCAACTCCGCCATACGCCTCTGTCGCCTGGGCAACCAATCGGGTCACCGCCTCTTCGCTGCCAGTATGGGCCGCAATGGGCAACGCTTCTCCGCCGCGGCCGCGGATGATGTCGGCCACTCCATCCAGCGCCTCTTGCTTGCGGCTGGACAACACCACTTTCGCCCCGGCGGCCGCAAACGTTTCGGCAATCGCCTGCCCGATCCCTCGGGACGCGCCGGTGATCAACGCTACCTTCCCCGATAAATCAAATGCTGAATGACCTGGGTTTGCCACGCCTACCTCCTTCTCGACTTGAAACCTTGAAACTCAACGGCCGGTTCGCCACCCTTCAGCCACGGCCGACCTTTCAGAGTTATAAACGTCACTGCGTGAATGCGCAAAGGAACCACGTCCTGGGCAACAAAAAAAGCCCCGCTTGGCTGAGGCCAGGAGGCTTTTTCGACAATGATTACACCCAATCGTTTCGCGATCTGTTCATGTTACGGCCCGGCAAAAGCCGTGACCGGATCATATCGTTCAAAATAGAGGCTGGGGTCAGAGGTATGCACCCATACCCACAGGTCATTGGGCGCCTGCTCAGACCAGTTGAACACCCATTCTGCATCAAGCGGGGGCATGTTAACGCAGCCATGACTGTGTTTATAGCCAAATCGATCATGCCAGTACGCGCCGTGCAAAGCGATGTCCCAATCAAAGTACATGGTGTGAGGTACGTCCTCGATGAAGTAGTAGTCCACCTTCCCTTCCGCGCCGGACATCTTGGTCTGCTCGAAGCGGCTCCACACCTGGAACAACCCTTCGTTTGTGGGCCAACGCTTCAAGCCGCTCGATACCAGGCCGGCATAAACCATGCGATCTCCTTCGTAGGCGGCAAAACTCTGCTCGTACAGGTCCACTTCTACCCAGAACTCATCTTCCCCCACGTCCTCAGGCCGGGCATCCGCATCCACCAGGCTGACATAGGTCTGGCGCATCCAACGGCCGTTACCGATGTTGTACCAGATCCAGCCATCATCCGCTTTTACCGCATCGTATACCTCGAAGAAAGTATATCGCGGCAATTTCATCGCGTTCATTTGCAGCTCACCACCCGGCTCGTTGCTGTACCAGTAATCTACAATCATCCACCCAAACGGCCGTTCCGGCTGCCGGTTCACCACGACGCCAGAAAACGCGGAAATCTCGACCAGTTCCAGGTCCTCCGCGCGCACATACTCACCGTAGTTGATCTTGTACCACAGCTTCCCCGTATTCTCGACAGAACCGAGGACAGTAGCGAACAGGAAACCGTCTCCCACATTCCGGACCGGAGCCGCGGACTCGCTCGGCTCAGGATACACATTCGCCAGGTCCTGCAAACGGGCATAGGTTGTACGCGGCAAGAAGCTGTCTCCAACCGGCGGTGGGGGTTCAAACGCGGGCGGCGGCGGGTGGGCGTCACAAATGAAGCCCACCCCGTCCGAAAAGTAGTAACAACTGGCGGCCACGGCCGACTGGCGGAACAACAACAATCCGGTCAGCAGCAAACCAGCGATCAAAACAATGCGTAAACTTTCTTTCCGACGCAACATACGTTTATGATACTCCAGTCGCTCATACAAACAATAGTTGAATTGTACCTCGCGCGCTGTGTGCGTTTCATGCGAATTCCAGACGGGACGCAAACTCCCTATTAAGGATGCCTTCGCAATTTACGTTTGAAAAGGAAACTCATCCGCAAAGGCTTGACCGTTTACCAAAGTCCAAAGTTAATATCAGTCAAGCCCTAAGACATCCTACCACAACCCCAAATAGCCGAATGTACATTTCTTACCAAACTGCCGTTATACACACCGGTTGGCAAAAACAGTATCGCTATAGAGAGCGAGTGAAATCCAATCTCTATTCTCTCACTATAAAGGCTTTGGCTTGACAGGTACGATCATTAACGCCATAACCGTCCTCATCGGTGGGTCCCGGGGCACACTTCTCGGCCGCCTTATCCCGGCGTGTATGCAGGATACAGTTCTGGTCAGTCTGGGCCTGTTTACACTGGCAATCGGATTCAGCAACACGCTGGAAACAGGGAATCCGTTGATCGTCCTCGGCAGCCTTATTGTGGGCGCAATCTCATCGGGGAAGGATTGAACATAGAAGAACGGCTGGAGCGTGCAGGAGAGTGGCGGCAAAGGCAAATGTTGCGGCGCTGGCATTGGCAACCACGTTTGGCTCCGGCGGCCGTGGCCCTGCTCGACGCATTGTGAATTGCGTATTATCTGTAGCCGGCAATCACCGCTTAAAGGTACAGGATACGGCCGCAACTGTTGCAGTGAACCAGTTGTCCCTCCCGCGCCGCCTTCACCCTGTTTTCCGCTACATTTAATCGGCAGCCCAGGCACATGTTTCCAGTCAAAGAGACGACAGCCAGCCCGCCTCGCTGGCGGGAGATATCCTCATAGTCAGCCAGGACTTCGGCGGCGATCATCGGCAGATGCTTCTCCCGCATCCCCATCAGCGTGTGCAGCCTTAGCGCCAGCTCTTGCTGCTCCTGCTTGAGCTGCGCCTGTGACTCCGCCCACTCTTTCTCAATCGTCGCCAACGCCTCATCGGCCGCATCCTTCTCCGCCTGAGCCTCTTCTACCATGATCATTACTTCCAGAATCTCATCTTCCAGGGCAGAACGACGACGGCCGAGCGCTTCAATCCCCTGCTGCAAGTCAGCCAGCTCTTTCGGGTTCTTGACATTCCCGGAATACAACCGTTGTTCCGAACGTTTTGCCTTTGCCACCAGGGATTCCAACTCCAGATTCAGCTTTTGATTCTCCGTTTGCCACTTGCGCAGCGCCTGTGCCGCCGATTCCGCCCGGCTGCGCGCCACCAGCAATGCCTCCGTTTCTCCCTGAGCCTGAAGTACCTCGCTCAACCGCTGTTTCTTCTCTCGAATCTCCGTGTCAATCTGCTGGAGTTGGTAGAGTAATTGAAGCTGTCCCATGAGACGTCACCTTAAGTTGGAATATGGCGGCATTGTAACATTAAAACGGCCGTAACGCATCGCCCCATTCTGTCTGCTATTCGTCATCGGAGGTATAATCGCCCCATGTTTGATAAGTGGTTTGAACTCAACGAACAACACTATACGGAGACAGACGCGGAGTGGGACGCCTTCGTCGCCAATCACCCACAGGGCAGCCTGCTCCAGACCACCCATTGGGCGCGGCTGAAGAACCGTTTTGGCTGGTCTTCAAAGCGCGTCTGGCTGCGGCGAGACGGCGAGCTGGTTGCCGGCGCGCAAATTTTGTTCCGCGCTGCTGCGCTGGGTATTGTCAAGATTGGCTATATCCCTCACGGCCCTCTGGTCAATTGGGAAAATGAAGAACAGGTCCGAGTGCTGCTCAATCAGATCGATCACGCTGCGTACCGGCACGGGGCTGGTTTGATGAAAATGGAACCTCTTTTATGGCAGGATGAGGTAGACGCCGAAAAGTGGTCATCCCTGTGCCGGCGGCATGGCCTGGCCGTCACTTCGGAGACGATTCAGCCGCCGCAGACGATCATCGTGGACTTACGGCCGCCGGAAGAGGAAATCCTGGCCGGCATGAAGCAGAAAACTCGCTACAACATCCGGCTTTCCGCCCGAAAGGGGGTAACTGTGCGCCAGGGCACGGCCGCGGATCTCCCCACTTTTAACCAGATGATGTTTCTGACCGGCCGGCGAGACGGGTTTGGCGTGCATGCCCCCGATTATTACAAACACGCCTACGACCTGTTTGCCCCGGACAATGCGGCGCTGCTCATGGCGGAGTATGAGGGACAGCCGCTGGCAGCCGTGATGTTGTTCGCAGTCGGCCATCGCGCCGCCTATCTCTTTGGGGCTTCCAGCAACGCCGAAAAGCGACGCATGCCCAGCTATGCTGCCCAGTGGGCCGCCATCCGGTGGGCCAAAGCGCGCGGCTGCACCGAGTACGACCTGTGGGGCATCCCAGACGCCGATGAAGACACATTAGAAGCAAACTTCACCCAAAGACACGAAGGTCTTTGGGGCGTTTATCGCTTCAAACGGGGCTTCGGCGGCCGTATTCGGCGCACCGTGGGCATGGTAGACCGCGTCTACAACAGACGGGTCGAACGGCTTTACCGATGGCGGCGGCGGCGGACGGGCGTATGACAGCCAAACAAGAGCACGTCTCACATCACGCAGTCACACTGCGCCTGGTTGACTCGGCCGAAGCATGGACCGAGGCGCTGTGCCAACTGCCCAATGCCCATGCGCTGCAAAGTTGGGCATGGGGGGAGTTGAAATCCCGCTGGGGTTGGTCAGCGCTGCCTTTGTTATTAACGCTCAATGATGAAACATGTCGGCCGCAAGCGGCCGCGTTGGTCTTGAAACGACGCCTCTCCCCTCTCCCCTTCTCGATTTTGTATGTGCCCAAAGGGCCGGTGTTGGATTATGGGGACGGGCCGCTGCGTCGCCTGATATTGGCGGAACTAGAGGCCGTGGCTCGCCGGGAGCGCGCCATCTTCATCAAGATTGATCCGGAGGTGGTGAAAAGCTGGGGGCTGGACGAAGAACGGCCATCGGCGACGGGCGCGGCTTTCATGCGTGAACTCACGCAGCGCGACTGGCGCTTTTCCGCAGAACAGGTGCAGTTTCGCAATACGGTCGAGCTGGACTTACGGGGCACAGAAGAGGAACTGCTGGCGGCCATGAAGCAAAAGACGCGCTATAATATTCGTCTGGCCGGCCGCCGGGGGGTAACAGTCCGCGCCGGTACCCCGGCCGACTTCCCCGCCATTGCTGCACTTTACCAGGAAACGGCCGCGCGTGACGGCTTCGCCATTCGCCCCACCGCCTACTACCTGGATGCCTGGCGCAGTTTTCACCAGGCGGGCATGGCGCACGCTCTCCTGGCAGAGTTTGAAGGCATCCTCATCGCCGCCGTGGTCATCGTTCGTTTCGGCCGTCGGGCCATCTTCATGTACGGCGCATCCTCCAACCGGGAGCGAAAGCGTATGCCCAGTTACCTGCTGCAATGGGAGGCGATTCGCTGGGCCAGAGAGCAGGGCTGCGAGATTTACGATTTCTGGGGAGCGCCTGATGAATTCGTGGAAACAGATCGTTTATGGGGCGTATGGCGGTTTAAGGCAGGGTTCAACGGCCGTGTTGTCCGCCACATCGGGGCCTGGGATTACGTCGCGCGGCCGTTCTGGTACTGGCTGTACACCATCGCCCTGCCCAAATATCTCAATTTATTGCGTTCAAGACATAAACCGTGAAGCGTGAGAAGACACCCATTCACCAACGATTCACGCCAATCATCATCTTCAGGAGAAGAACCACATGACTCGCACCATCGTCGTCCTTGAGGGCGACCAGACAGGACAAGAGCTACTGGAAGAGGCGCTGCGTGTGCTGGCGCCTAATGTCATCCGCTTTGACCTGGATTTCCTCCGTTTTGACTTGAGCCTGGAAAACCGGCGGCAGACGAAGAACAAAGTCGTCTTTGACGCGGGCAAAGCCATCCGTGAGTATCGCCTGGGGCTGAAAGCGGCCACAATTACCCCCCCAGAGAAAGGAGACGTGGGCAGCCCTAACGCCATTTTGCGTGAAGAGATCAATGCGGAGGTCATTCTGCGCACCGGCCGCCGCATCCCTGGCGTACGGCCGATCGGGGGCGTTTATGCGCCCATCAGCGTCGTGCGCATGGCGCGAGACGATGCCTACGGTGCAAAGGAATGGCGGGAAGGGGAAAGCGGCTCGCCGGACGAGGTGGCCTACCGTACTGAACGCATTAGCCGCCGCGTGTGCCGGGCCGTGGCTGATTTCGCCTTCCTCCACGCACGTAAGAGCGGGGCCACCGTCTTTGGCGGTCCCAAGTATACGGTCAGCGCAGTGTACGAATCCATGTTCAAAGAAGAATTGGATGCGGCCGCGGCCCGCTACCCGGATGTGCGTTACTCCCCACAGTTGATTGATGCCACCTTCGCGCTATTGCTGGCCACCAGCGGTGAACCTCTCGTCATTCCCAGTCTCAACCGGGATGGCGACCTGCTTTCCGATATGGTGTTGCAGCTGTTCGGTTCTATTGCCGGATCAGAATCCATGGTCATTTCGGTTAACGAAAATGGGGATGTGGACTGCGTCATGGCAGAAGCCCCGCATGGTACAGCGCCGGCCCTGGAAGGGCGAAATGTGGCCAATCCCATGGCCATGATCCTGGCCGCTGCGGGCCTACTCGGCCACATGAAGGAAATCGAAGCCAAGCGGGCCAGCCGCGCTATTTACGAAGCCACGCTGGAAAGTGTGTACGACGGCATCCGCACTTCTGATCTGGGCGGTTCAGCGAGCACCGACGAATTCACCAACGAAGTCATCCGCCGGATTAAGGGCAAGTTGGAGGTGTGGTCTGCGCTGGCATAAGGCAGCCAGGCATGCCATCAACGGTGCAGCGTCGTCACCAACGGCAGCGCGTTTAGCATCAGTACACCCAGTGGCAAGCCAAGAATGGTGGCGCAAAGAACCCAGGCGACTGCCGCCCACACCAGACTGAACCACCAGCCGATGAAGATGAAGTACAGGGCGCGGATGAGAAACGGGGGCTGCCTGGCCGGCATGAAGCGAGCTTCTCCCTGTTCCACATTGACCACATAAGCGCCGGGGCGCGCTTTCAGCGTGAGCAGCTGCGGCACACGATCGATCATCCATAAGCCCAAAGGCAAACCCAGAATGGTCAGGTTTAGGAGCCAGGCGATTAAAATCCAGACGCCAGTTAATTCCCAGCCTAACACAAAGAACCAGATGGCGCGGATGATGAACGGAATCTGGCGCACCGTTTGTTTCATCTCTACCGCATTTGAATTTGTTGACATGGACAATCTCCCTCGTCGCAATGTTTGATGGTTGATGTATGAAAACCAATACGACGGCCGTCGCCCGCGGTTGCAGGTCACGGCCGCCAGCCCATGGGGTCGTGTTACAGAACAGATTATACGAGATGAATTAAGTGTTTGGCGGTATATTCTCAAAATAAAATCACTAGAATAAACCGCCAAACCTCGCGGTGTCACGGTTTTCCTTTCTTAAATGATAAACCGTGACACACTTAAACTAGCCGCAGCCGATTGCTGACGGCGCGTGCACGAGGGGCTATAATAGGCGTGCGCGGACTAGGCGTCTGATGAGGTGTCACATGATCCCCAATTACCCAAACCGTGAACAATTCGCCCACCTTCCCACCCCGCTGGGGCAGCTGCAACGCCTAAGCGAGCATCTGGGCGGGCCGCAAATCCTCATCAAGCGGGATGATCAGACCGGCTTGGCCACAGGCGGTAACAAGACGCGCAAACTGGAGTTTCTGGTAGCGGACGCCCTGGCTCAAGGGTGTGATCACCTGATTACCACCGGAGCGCCGCAAAGTAACCATTGCAGGCAGACGGCCGCAGCGGCAGCCCACTTCGGCCTGGGATGCAGCCTCGTCCTCCGTGGGGAAGCCCCAGATACCGTGACCGGAAACCTGCTGCTGGATCAATTATTGGGGGCGGAAATCGTTTGGGCGGAAACGGATTCCTGTCACAATGCGATGGCCGAGGTGGCCGACCGGCTGCGTCAGGACGGCCGCACCCCCTACCTCATCCCCTTGGGCGGCTCCAACGTCATGGGCGCTACCGGCTACGTGCTGGCCATGGAAGAATTGATGACCCAACTCGCAGAAGAAAATGTGGGCGTGGACTTCATCGTCTTCGCCAGCAGCAGCGGCGGCACCCAGGCAGGCATCGTGCTGGGCGCAGAGGTGTACAACTACCGGGGGCGTGTGCTGGGCGTTAGCGTGGACCATCCGGCCGACGAACTGAAAACGCAGGTCGCGGCCCTGGTAACAGCCACCGCCACTCATCTGGGGCTGGGTACGCTGTCTCTGGCGGATCGGGTAGAGGTCAACGACGATTACATCGGGGAAGGGTACGCCATCGTCAACGAGCTGGATCGGGACGCCGTGCAGCTGGTGGCCCGGCTTGAGGGCATCTTGCTTGACCCGGTGTACACTGGCCGGGCGATGGGGGGTCTGATTGATTTGATTCGGTGGGGGGCGTTCACCAGCAGCCAGACTGTTCTCTTCTGGCACACGGGGGGCACGGCCGTGCTACCTGCTTTTGCAGAAAAGTTTATAACCTAGGGATCGGGTGTTATAGCTTTGGTGTTGGGGGGCTGTTATCGAGACTAGCAAACTGCCAAGCTGCTTTTGAACAAATCCTTACTCTCTCGGGGCCAGGAAACGCAGCAACCCGTAAAAAAGGATGGCGCTGCTGACGAAGAAGAGGATCGGCCGCATCTGATTCCAAACGTAGACCCAATTTGGCGTTGGCGTCACCGGCGGCGTGCTGTTAGCATAGTCGGCAAGCGCCTGCCATGCGGGCAAGGGCATGAAGTCCGGCTCCAGCAGGCGGAAATAGTACCACGACTGATCTCGCTCGTAATCAGCCGGCCGCTTGAAGAACCAGTAGTTGATCACCCCCACCCAGGGCCACTCGGCCTGCACCCGCCGGTATGCTTCCACGCCGTAACGCGCCTGCTGCTCCAGCGTGACACGGCCGTAGTTGGGAGGCAGCCCTTCCGGAACCGTGTTCCACCCCATCTCACTGATCCAGATGGGCTTGCCCGCATCTCCATTGCGCACCATCAAGTCCCGCAGCAGCAAGTGGTGGGGGTAGTTGATGACGGTCGGCCGCAAGCGCCGATCCCTGGCTCCCGACCACAAGCCGTACCCCTGCGCCGACATGATGTCGAAGCACTCCCCTGCCCCGGCGTGATACATGCGCTGCAAGAATATGAGGTCATTCATGTTGCGGCCGTCGTTGGCTAACGTCGGCGTCAATGCCCCAGCCAGGACAACCGCTTCCGGATTCGCTGCCTTGATGCGCCGGTATGCCAGGCACAGCAGTTCCGTGAACGCCTCCGGGTTAACATTTTGCTTTCCCCATTCCTCATTACCGTTGGGTTCATTCCAAAGCTGGAAGTAGGTGATACGGCCGCGATACCGTTCAGCTAAGGCCGCGGCAAAATCGCCAAAGTCGTTAAAATGATCCGGCGGCGCATACGTACCCGCTTCCTCATCGGGCAGCGACCGCGACCAGGAAGGCGGGTTGCCCAGCCGGGTGATGATCTCAATATCGTATCGCTTCGCCAGCTCCACGATGTGATCGTATTTGGCCCAGGCGTCAACTCCCTCTGGCACATTCCGCCGGTCCACAAAGTCTCCCTTGCCGTGAATTTCGATGTCTTCCCAGGGAAACTCCTGCCGGATGAATCGGAACCCGGCGTCGCGGATCATCTGCATACTGCGCGCCCGCTTTTCCTCTTCCACTTCCTGCTGCAGGAAGGTATTCATGCCAAATGGAGAGACGTCGGCGAGGGCGTTGACTGCCTCAGGGGCCAGCCGGGGCTGCGGCCGCACGGCCGTGTTGAGCCAATGCATCACCCCCCGCACCTGCCCCTGCCACGCGTCCTCCCCAGTCAGATCGTACAGGGAGCGAGCATCAGGCCAGAGGGAAATGAGCAGCAGGAGACCGCCGGTGACCAGCAATCCACGGGAAAGGAAACGGCCGAATCGGGACATGGCCGCGATTATAACCATTGTCGGGGCACCATGCACTGTGCCCCTACTGCGTGCCCTTGCAACAACAATCCCACCAGCGCAAACGGCAGGGCAATCGCATATTCTCGAAAGCCGGTCACAGATTTTGGTTGGCCATGAACATAATAAGCACAAGGGGCAAGGCGGGTGGGAAGACGGCCGTCCCGTTGCCTGCCGATCCCCCATATGATAGACTTGGCCCCGTCGGGAGACCCCATCGTCGCCGGCCCGCGGGCAGCGAAGATGGCTATGATTCAGGTACGGTTCTTTGAGCAATGGCGGGGTCTGACGTCTGCCTGGAGTCTATCTAGGGCGGCCAAAGCTTTTTACGTATCACGTTTCACGAACCACCCCCACCACTCTCATCGTGAACCCCCTGCAACCACTGCACCATTGATGAGGAAAGCATGTTAACACCCACCGAGAAACTCTTGTTCGGCTTGCTGGTGGCTATTTCCCTCACCGCCACCTACAACACATTCAACCAGATGGCCCGCATCATCAACCGGGGCCAGGGGCGTCTGCACCTTCAGGGCCTACCTCGCCGCGCCCTGCGCGGGCTGATTGCCTTGTTCAGCCAGGGTCGCATCCTGCGCCACCGCCGCCTGACCTCGCTGTTCCATTTTGGCGTGGCGTGGGGCTTCATCTTTTACGGCCTGGTCAACCTGGCGGACATCCTCGAAGGTCTGGTAACCGGCTTTCGCTTCCTGGAAGGAACCCTGCTTGGCGATCTGTACCGGCTTGCCGCTGACCTGTTCAGCGCGGCCGTGCTGGTGGGCGTGGTCTACTTCCTGGTGCGCCGCTTTGGGGCCAGGGCATCCGTGCTCACCATCCGGGACAATGTCAAGCTCCACCCCAAAGCAGCAGCGGGCATCCCCCGGGATTCCCTGATTGTGGGCGCATTCATCCTGTTTCATGTCGGTTCTCGTTTCCTGGGAGCCTCGTTCCTGCTCGCCCAGCATGGGAGCGATCCCTTCCAGCCTTTTGCCAGCCTGGTAGCGGCGGGACTGGCCGGACTTTCCCCGGACGCCCTCAATTTCGGCTGGCACGCCAGCTGGTGGATCGCCCTGGGCCTCATCTTCGCCTTCCTGCCCTACTTCCCCTACACCAAGCACGCTCACCTCTTCATGGGGCCGTTCAACTACATGACTCGCCCGGAGCGCAATTACCTGGGGCAGATGTTTACGCTGGATTTTGAAGATGAATCCATTGAGCAGTTCGGTACGGCCGCGCTGCTTGACCTGGATCAGACCCACATCGTGGACGCCTACGCCTGCATCATGTGCAATCGCTGCCAGGAAGCATGCCCGGCATACAACACAGGCAAAGAACTTTCCCCCGCGGCCCTGGAAATCAACAAACGATACTATATGAAAGAAAACGGCGTGGCGCTCGCTAACGGGGAAGATGGAGCGCGCCTCCTCGACTTTGCCATTAGTGAGAGCGCCGTATGGGCGTGTACCGCCTGCGGCGCCTGCATCGAAGTTTGCCCCGTGGACAACACCCCCATGCTCGACATCATGGACATCCGCCGGGATCAGGTATTGATGGAAAGCGCCTTCCCCGAAGAGCTGAAAGGGGCGTTTGTGGGTATGGAGCGCACCGGCAACCCGTGGCAATCCACCGAAAGCCGGATGGAGTGGGCCAAACCGCTGAACTTCTCCGTGCCCACCGTCCAGGAAAACCCCGATTACGAGTATTTGCTGTGGGTGGGCTGCGCCGGCGCGTTCAACCCGGACTCACAAAAAACCGTGCGGGCACTGGCGACCATCCTCCACGAGGCAGGCGTCAGCTTTGCCGTATTGGGCGAGGATGAAACCTGCACCGGTGATTCAGCCCGCCGCGCCGGCAATGAGTACCTGTTTTACGAAATGGCAATGGGTAACATCGAGACGCTGAATGCGGCCGGGGCAGACCAGAAACGCATTGTCACCAGCTGCCCCCACTGCTTCACCACGCTGGGCAAGGAATATGGTGAGCTGGGCGGCCATTACACCGTCTTCCACCATACCCAGCTTATCGCTGATTTGATTGGACAGGGGAAGCTGCGGCTGAACGGGAACGCGCTGGAAAAGGTGACTTATCATGATCCCTGTTACCTGGGACGGCACAACGGCGTGTTGGATGCGCCCCGCGATGCGCTTGCCCAGGCTGGGGCTACGTTGATGGAGATGGGCCGGAATAAACGGAACTCTTTCTGCTGCGGCGCGGGAGGCGCGCAAATGTGGAAGGAAGAGGAGCATGGCTCGCAAGCGGTGAGTATGAACCGCTTTGCCGAAGCACAAGGTACCGGTGCGGAAACATTGGCCGTGGCTTGCCCCTTCTGTGCTACGATGATGATAGACGCCAATCGGGAACAAGGCGAGCCGATGCAGGTGAAAGATGTGGCCCAAATCGTGGCCGAGGCATTACAATAAATGATGGAAGCCAGGATACGACAGATTCGGACTAGACTTAGGACGCGGCGAATAGCGCCTCTGTTAAGCGGGGTGATTTGGCTCTTGCTGCTGGGGCTGACAGCCTGCGGCGGGAATGACCCGTATCTGGAAACCTTCGACGAACCAGGCAGTTGGGCCACCGGCATGGATGCCGATGTCGAAGGACAGGTAAAGGACGGCGTCTACGATTTCCTGGTGAAGGCGGACGATCTTATCATCTGGACAACGGCCGGAGAGACGTTTGGAGACGGCGTTTACGAAGTAGATGCAATACAAATAAGCGGCCCGGTGGACAACGGCTTCGGCATGATGTTCCGGGTGGACGACGAGCGGGATGACTTTTACCTGTTTGAGATCAGCGGCGACGGCTTCCTATGGATCGGCCGCTACCGTAATGGCGGTGAAGCGGAAGGGGAGCCGCTCATTGGAGATGGCTGGATTGAGTCGAGCGCCGTGCGCCAGGGAACGGGCGTGACCAACCGGCTGCGCGTGCGGGCCGAAGCCGCCAACCTGATTTTCTTCGTAAATGACCAGGAGGTTGGCCGCGTGACCGACGACGCTTTCAGCAGCGGCGACATCGGCCTTATGGTGCGCACGCTGGGCCAGGGGGGTGTGCATGTGCAGTTTGATAACTTCTCGGTTAAGCCTCTGGCCACGGAGGGATCGTAAGCTCATTCACCGACGGTCGTTCACCGGGAGGCTTATGCTCAAGGTGAACGAATGTTGCTGTTTCCCAAAGTTTCAATTGGAGACCCACTAACCCATGAACCTTTCCAGTAAAAACAAATGGTGACCTGTTAGCACGCTGCTCCAACCGCGGCCGTATCCAGGCCGCAGCCACCGTGCCCAAAATAGAAAAATAAGTGTTTGGCGGTATATTCTCAAAATAAAATCAGCGGAATAAACCGCCAAACCTCGCGGTGTCGCGATTATTCTTTCCTAAATGATAAATCGTGACACACTTAATAGCTGTCTCGCGCCTCACCCTTGTGAGTTGCGCGGTCGTTTGCGTTTGAAAACGGGGAACGGACCATGAAAGACGTACAAGAAAAAAAGAAAGATGTGCAGGAAAAAACCAAAACCAAGATTGGCAGCCAGGTGTACATCAGCACGGCCGAAGTCCTGCGCGACTACACGCTGGCAGTACAGAGCCGGGAAGCCAGCGTCATTGGCCGGCGCGAGGTGTTAAGCGGCAAGGCAAAGTTCGGCATCTTCGGCGACGGCAAAGAAATCGCCCAAATCGCCATGGCCAAAGCATTCCGCAAAGGGGATTTCCGCGCCGGGTATTACCGCGACCAGACCTTCATGTTCGCCATCGGCGCCACCACCATTCAACAATTCTTCGCCCAATTATACGCCCACACCGACGTACAGGCGGATCCCAGTTCGGCCGGTCGCTCGATGAACGCCCATTTCGCCACCCGCAGCCTCAACCCGGACGGTACCTGGAAAAACCTGACAAAGATGTACAACTCCTCAGCCGATATCTCGCCCACTGCTTCCCAGATGCCGCGGTTGGTGGGCCTGGCCTACGCTTCCAGGCTGTACCGGGAATTGGAAACGCTGCGCCACCTGACGCAGTTCTCGCATAACGGCGACGAGGTGGCCTTCGGCACCATCGGCAACGCCTCCTGCGCCGAGGGCTTGTTTTGGGAGGCGATCAACGCCATTGGCGTGCTGCAAGCGCCGGTAGTACTCTCCATCTGGGACGACGGGTACGGCATCTCCGTGCCCAACAAATACCAGATCACGAAGGAGAACCTGTCGGAGCTATTGAGCGGCTTCCAGCGGGCGCCAGGCTCAATGCAGGGCTTCGACATCTACACGGTGAAAGGGTGGGATTATCCGGCACTGGTGGAAACCTACCTGAAAGCGGCCGACATCGCCCGCCGCGAGCATGTACCAGCCATCATCCACGTCATCGAAGTAACCCAGCCGCAAGGCCACTCCACCTCCGGCAGCCATGAGCGGTACAAGTCAAAGGAACGGCTGGCGTGGGAAGTAGAGTTCGACGGCATCCGCAAGATGCGCCAATGGATCATTCAGGAACGCATCGCCACCAAGGGCGAACTGGATCAGATTGAACGGAACAGCCGCAAACTAGTGGAAAACATTCGCTCCAAGGCATGGAAAGCGTTCAGCTTCCCTATTTTCCAGGAGCGGCATGAAGTGTCCACGATCATTCAGCAGATGGAGAGGGTCTCAGCCCATGCGGCCGAATTGGCCCAGATCCGCTCTCCCATGATGGGGCGGCAAACACCCTTCCGCAAGGACGTCATGGTCGCCATCCATGAAGCGCTCATTGTCACCCGCAACGAAAATCTGCCTGAGCGGGAACGCCTGATCCGGTGGAAAGCGGCCCAGGCTCCGCTCAACCATGACCGCTTCGCCTCGCATCTCCACAGCGAGTCAGCCAAATCAGCGCTCAATGTGCCGGAAGTGAAACCCGTCTATTCGGCCGATTCGCCCACGGTGAGCGGGTACCAGGTGTTGACCGCCTGTTTCGACGCCATGTTGAGCCGGGATCCACGCGTGATTGCCTTTGGTGAGGACGTGGGCAACCTCGGCGGCGTCAACCAGACTATGGCTGGGCTGCAAGCCAAATACGGTGAGCTGCGGGTGACAGATACGGGCATCCGCGAGGCCACGATTCTGGGTCAGGCGATTGGCATGGCCATGCGCGGGCTGCGCCCCATCGCCGAGATTCAATACCTGGACTATTTGTTATACGCGCTGCAAATCATGTCCGATGACCTGGCCACGCTTCATTGGCGCTCCAAAGGGGGCCAGAAAGCGCCGGTTATTGTGCGCACGCGCGGCCACCGGCTGGAAGGGGTGTGGCATGCCGGATCGCCGATGGCGGGCGTCATTAACCTGGTGCGGGGCATTCACGTCCTGGTTCCGCGTAACATGGTGCAGGCGGCGGGGTTTTATAATACGCTGCTGCTTTCCGATGAGCCGGGGTTGATCATTGAGGTGCTCAACGGCTACCGGCTGAAGGAAAAGTTGCCTGACAATATCGGCGAGTTTACGGTGCCGCTGGGCGTGCCGGAGGTGCTGCGGCCGGGTGAAGATGTGACGGTGGTCACCTATGGCGCTAACTGCCGTATCGCCCTGGAAGCGGCCGAGCTATTGAGCCGGGTGGATGTGGATGTGGAAGTGATCGATGTGCAGTCATTGTTGCCGTTTGACATTCACGGCCGTATCCTGGAATCGCTCAAGAAAACCAGCCGCATCGTCTTTCTGGATGAAGACGTGCCGGGCGGCAGCACCGCGTATATGATGCAGCAGGTCATTGAGAAGCAAGGCGGGTATCATTGGCTAGACGCTGAAGCGAGAACAGTATCAGCTAAAGAGCACCGGCCCGCCTACGGCAGCGACGGCAATTACTTCTCTAAACCAAACGGTGAGGATGTCTTCGACGCAGTGTACGAGTTGATGAACGAGGCAGACCCTGCCCATTACCCAATGTTCTACAAATAGGGTCTTTTGGGAGCAGGTTTACAACAAGAGACAACCAGAGATTAGAGAGTAACGTGAATGTTTTCTAACCAGGAGACTGGAACAATGGCTACGAAAGTGATTATGCCAGAAATGGGTGAAGGCGTGATTGAGGGCACAGTTTCCCGCTGGCTCAAGAAGGAAGGGGATCGGGTCGAACAATACGAGCCGATTCTGGAGATTGAGACAGACAAGGTCACGACAGAGGCAACAGCCGAAACCGAAGGCATCTTGCTGAAGATATTGGTGCCGGAAGGGCAAACGGTCAGCGTAGGTACAGTTTTGGCTTATATCGGCAAGGCAGGGGAGGAGATTCCCGGCGTCGAAGTACCGGCTGCAGCGGGGGCAGAACCCATGCCCGCCGCCGTCGCCGCACCTGCTGCCAGACCGACGGCCGCCAACGGTGGGCCTGGCCATGGCGGCGCACCGGCGGCCCCTCCCCCCGCCAGGCGGTACACGGGTCGTATCAGCCCGGTGGTCAGCCGCATCGCCAGCGAGCACAATGTAGACCTGAACCTGGTGACCGGGACAGGGCGAGACGGCCGCATCACCAAGAAGGACATCCTCGCTTACATCAAACAGCGGGATGCAGTGCCGCCCCCTCAACCGGCCGCGCCCCCGCCACCCCAACCTTCAACGGCACCCCCGCCGCCCGCCCGCTCGCCTGCACCTCCTGCAGCCGCTCCTGTGTCGGGTGAAGTCGTGCCCCTATCCAGCATGCGCCGGGCCATCGCCGAACACATGGTGCGCAGCCGGCATACCAGCCCGCACGTCTCCAGCGTGTTCGAGTTCGACTTCACGGCCGTGGCCGGACACCGGGCCGCGCACAAAGAACAGTTCGCCCGCGACGGCGTCCACCTGACCTTTACCGCCTATCTGGTGGCGGCGACGGTGCAGGCGCTGAAAGAGCATCCAATGGTCAACAGCAGTTGGAGCGAGCGCGGCATTGTCCTGCACAAAGCCATTAATGTAGGCATCGCCACCGCGCTGGAGGACGGTCTGATCGTGCCCGTGATCAAAAATGCGGACAGCATGAATCTGCTGGGCCTGGCGCGGGCCGTCAACGACCTGTCACAACGAGCGCGGGCCGGGCAGCTTCAGCCGGATGAGGTGCAGGGGGGAACGTTCACCATCACCAATCACGGCGTGACCGGCAGCTTGTTTGCCATGCCCATCATTAACCAGCCCCAATGCGGCATCCTGGGCGTGGGTAAGATCGAGAAGCGGGTCAAAGTGATCAACGACGCCATCGCCATCCGGCCGCTGGCTTACATCAGCTTCACATTCGATCATCGCATCCTGGACGGGGCGGCCGGCGACCGCTTTACCAGCACCATCAAAGATGTCATTGAGAATTGGCGGTAACGAGGCAGTTGGAGGCTGGGAGCGGACTTGTTCCCGGCCTTCTATCCAAATCGCTCCATCAGAAACGTCACTACCCCGCGATCAATCACATCTTCCTCCCCATTCCAGCGCTCTTCCAAATTTTCCGCGCCGACCAAAGCGCGCAGCGCCTTGCGGCTCGCTTGGTCGAACCGGCCGGTAACGGGGCCGTCGTAATGGCCTGTACGCCGGAGCAGCGCCTGTAAATCACCGGCCACTTCCGCCAGCGGCACAACATCTTCCGGGTCGGTCTCGCCAAAGTAGAGGTGGTGCATCCTCACTAACTGCTGCAGCTTGCGAATGGGATACGGGTCGTCGTCTACGCGCAGGTCAAGGTAGCGGTCGGTTCTGCCCCCGTACCCGCCCTTCTCGCGCACAACCAGGACGGCCGCCGCCTGGCGACCGCGTGAATCACCGCCCGCTTCCTGCCCCGCCGCCAAAGCCTCCACCAGCCAATCTGCCAGCTCACCCACCCCGCCTCGCACCTGTTCAAAGCGGGCAGCCATCGCCTCCACTGTGCCCGGGACCAGGATATTCCCCTGGCAGGTAAACCCGTCGCCCACGATGTGCCCGGCCCAATCATAGCAATCCTCGCCTGTGAAGGCGGCCGCACGCCCCTGCCGGTCTACCACACCCACCTGCCGCAGACCCGGTTCCGGATCGGCGGCCGTTAAGGCAGCCAGGACCTCCTCTGCGGGCATGCCCTGGGCCATCATCCTCAACCCATCAGGACCGTAATCAAGGTTAGCGTAAGATTGCGTGGCCACGGCCCCCACCCCGGCTCTGGCCCACGGCACCACCGACCCGACCGCCAGGAACTTCGACTGCACCGCCACCCCCCACTCCACCCGGCCCGGATCATAGGCCACGATAGAAAAAGTTGCGATTGGTTTCATCTCACTACCTCCTGAGCTAGCGCATGTTGACGTTTCATGTTTCATGATTCAGGTTTCATGATTCAGGTTTCATGATACAGGCAAGAATTTACCGCAAAGCACACGAAGTTCGCAAAGTATTTCGTGCGCCCGTGACAGGAGTCATGGGCAAGCGTGACGGGACGCACTCGCAGAACCGGCTCGCTTCGTGCATAATCTGACGTAATGAAGTCGGCATTTTGAAACAGCGAGGTGGCTCTCATGGACGACACTCACTCGCCCGCCCTTCTGAATACATTCCGCGTGGCCCTGGCCCTGAAGCTGGCGGCCGTCCTGCTTGGCCTGACAGTCGGCTATGTGTTAGTCGGCCAATGGTTGCTGCGCCGGTGGGGGCTGATGCTGGCCAACCTGGGCATCCTCGCCTTCCTCCTCCTCCCCTGGGATCAATGGCTTGTCGGGCGAAGCAGCCGGGGGGCCATTGCCGCCAAGCGCTGGTATCTGCCGCTGGCCTTGGGATTGGCGGTGATCTTCCCCCAGGTCGAGCAGGTTTATGCCGCCGGACAGGAATTGGCGGAATGGCAGGCGGCATTGGCGGCCGCCAGAGGGCTGCCGCTGACCCAACTTAACCTAGTGCAGCACGAAGCGGCGATGTTCACGTTGGTGCCTGTTGTGCTGGCAAGCTGGCAGTACGGCCGTCGCGGTCTGCGCAGCAGCGTGGCGCTGGCGGCCGTGGTCTACCTCCTGGCCGCCCCGTTCCTGGTCCCCGGGAACATCGCCTGGCCCATTTACGCTCTCAGTGGTCTGCTGCGCATCGGGCTGCTGCTCATCATCGGCTACACAGTACAATCCCTGGCCACGGCCCAACGCCGGGAGCAGCAAGCCCTGGAAACGGCGAACCTGCGGCTGGCTGAACAAGCTGTGACTATGGAGCAGTTGGCCACCATGCGCGAGCGCAATCGCCTGGCGCGGGAGCTGCACGATACGCTGGCCCACACCCTGTCCGGGACTTCGGTGCAGTTGCAGGCAGTGGGCCTGCTCCTGAAATCCGATGTGGAAGCGGCCGCGGCCGAGCTAAGCGCCGCCCGGCAACAGGTACGCGCCGGGCTGGAAGAGGCGCGCCGGGCCATCCGGGCGCTTCGAGCCGGGCCGTTGGAAAAGCAGGAGCTGGCGGAAGCGCTGCGCCAGCGGCTCACAAGTTTAGGCGAGAGAGCAGGTTGGACCGTGCATTGTGACCTACATCCCATGCCCCACCTCCCGCCGCTCATTGAGCAGGCCGCCTTCCGCGTCGCCGACGAAGCGCTGGTCAATGCGGAAAAGCACGCCAGGGCCGCCACCGTGCGCCTTTCACTCACGGCCGATTCATCGGGAATTGCGCTGGTGGTGCATGATGATGGCGCCGGCTTTGAGACGTCCCGCGCCGGGGAGCAGGGCGGCTTCGGACTGCTGGGCATGAAAGAGCGGGCAGCGCTGGCCGGCGGACAGGTGATGGTCGAAAGCGCCCCCGGGCAGGGTACTACCGTCCGGCTTTACATCCCCATTCCCACCACCGAGCTATGATTCGCATCGGTTCCCCCGTGGAAACGCATTGATCTAGGACGCTGCAACTGTTATGATGGTGACTGCACGAAAACATTCCAGCCATCATTGGAGGACGTCGTGAAAATTAATAACAAAGCCAAAAAAACCGCCATTTTGTCCGTAATGTTCATCAGTATGCTGGTTTGGGCGGCCCGGCATGCACCCCAGGCCCAGGCTGAACTGGCATCCCAAACCAACAGCCCCGCTTTCCTCATCAACCAATTGACGCAGGAAACACAGGGAAACCTGCGAATCTCCACCCACGAAGAGACCGGCCAGGTGCGCTTTATCGCAGCTACCGGACAACGGCCATTGGCTCCGCCGCCTATCCAATCATTAGGGTTGGGTAACAAGCCGGAAACGGCCGCGCGCCGTTTTCTGACCCAATACGGCCGCCTCTTCGGGTTACAAGACCCGAACCGGGAACTGGCGGTGATGAAGGAGTGGGCGCTGAAAGACGGCCGTGCCTTTGTGCGCTACCAGCAGCAGTATCGGGGCGTGCCCGTCATCGGCGGCGAGTTGATCGTGCAGTTGTCGCCAGATCAGGCGGTGATGTCCGCCAACGGCGAGGTGCTGCCGGGTCTTAACTTGAGTGTCATTCCCGCCGTCACGGCCGCGGCCGCCCGGCAAAATGCGTTGGAAGTGGTCAGCCGTGACTATGGAGTGGACGTCGCCGGTTTATCTGTCTCCCAGCCGGCGCTGTGGATATACGACCCGGCTATCCTCGGCGGCCCCGGCCCCCGCTTCAGCTCGCTGGTCTGGCGGATGGAAGTGACCGCGGGCGAACAAGACCCGATCCGGGTGCTGGTGCTGGTGGACGCCCAACTGGGCGCGGTGGTGCTGCAATTCAACCAGATTGACAGCGCGCTTGACCGCACCATTTACGACAATAATAACGATCATAATGCCGGTTTACCGGGCATAGGCCCGGTGCGCACAGAGGGCGACGCGGCTATCAGCATTGCTGATGTGGACAACGCCTACGATTTCTCCGGGGATACGTACAATTTCTACTGGACCGAACACGGCCGTGACAGCCTGGACGACGCCGGCATGACGTTGATCTCCACCGTCCGCTACTGTAAATCAGCATTGTCATGCCCCTACGCCAATGCATTCTGGAACGGTACGCAGATGGTGTATGGTGAGGGGTACGCCTCGGCCGATGATGTGGTGGGGCACGAACTCACTCACGGCGTCACCGAATTGACCTCCAATCTCTTTTACTTCTACCAGACCGGGGCGATCAATGAATCCTTTTCCGATGTGTGGGGCGAGTTCATTGATCTGACCAATACCGCCGGATCCGACGGCCCAACCGACCGCTGGCTGGTGGGTGAGGATTTGCCCGGCGGCGCTATCCGCAGCATGAAAGACCCGACTTCTTTAGGCGACCCGGACAAAATGAGCAGCCCGAATTATTACTGCCAGCAATCCAGCCTGGAATCAGGCAGCGGCGATAACGGCGGCGTACACACGAACAGCGGCATCAACAACAAAGCGGCTTACTTAATGGTCGACGGGGGCACGTTTAACGGCAAGACCGTCGCTGCCCTGGGCATCTCCAAAGTGGCCGATCTTTATTACTACGCGCAAACGAACCTGTTGACTTCGGCCGCAGATTATGCTGACCTGTATGATGCGCTGCAACTGGCAGCCGCCAATCTCGGCTTCACCACCCCCGAACAGCAGGCAGTTTTAGACGCCCTGGACGCAGTCGAAATGGGCACACAGCCCACTACCTGCGCCGTCCCCGAAGCTCCCATTTGCGAATCCGGCACTCCCACTGACCTGTTCTTTGACGACATTGAATCAGGAGCCGGAAACTGGGTAACCGGCATTATCTCAGCCACAAATCAATTCTGGTTCGTGCCCCAAACCTCCTCGACGATTGGCCTGGCTGACCCTTATGCCACAAGCGGCACGGGCAATATCTGGGGATTTGATCAGGGCGGGGCGATTGGCGGCATCTCCGACACGTATCTGGCGATGAAGACGGATGTTGTGTCCCTTCCCAGCAACGCTTATATGCACTTCAACCATTCCTACGGCTTCGACTCCAGCACCCCCTCCGGTCTTATCAAGTATGACGGCGGCATCGTGGAGTATAGTCTGAACGGGGGAACTACCTGGCAGGATGCAGGTGCTTTGTTCACGCACAATGGGTACGACGGCACCTTAATCGGCACCAACCCGCTGGGCGCGATAAGCGCGTTCACTGCGGACAGCCGCGGCTACATCTCCAGCCGGCTGGACCTCAACTCGCTGGCGGGCAGCAATGTCCGCTTCCGCTTCCGCATCGGCACCGGGCTGTTAACCTATGATTACGGCTGGTTCATTGACGATGTGCGGATTTACACCTGCGGCACATCCACCAACACCAACCCGACGTTGACCGGCCTCCCTGATCAAACTGTGCCCGAAAATGGGAGTGTGAACACCGCCATTGACCTGTGGGCGTATGCCAGTGATGCGGAGAATGCGGATCCCTCGCTCAGTTTCTCCATCATCAATACCCCGGTCATCAGCGCGGGGGTGAGCATCAGCGGGAACCGGTACATCGCCATCAATCCGGCCGTGGGCTGGACGGGTACCACTTCTGTGACGGTGCAGGTACAAGACACGGGCGGTCTGGTAGACAGCGACAGTTTTAATGTGACTGTCGGTACGCATAAGGTGTTCCTGCCCACGATTATGAACAATGTGTGCGGGAATCAGGCCACGCCCGGCTTCTGGCAGAGCTTAACCGGAGATGAATTTTACGTGAGCACAGATCATTGCAGCGTGGTAAATTTTGCCGTGCACATTTCTGTGCAGGGGTGCGGTAACTACAAGATCACCCATACAACACAAGAACCTATTTCCGGAGATCAGTTCTCCTTCACCGGCTCATTTTACGGGTCGGGAACTTTTAGCTCAGCAACGGCCGCCAGCGGGACTGATGGCCTCAATAGCTTAAAAATCACAGGATGCGGACTCGTTAGCGGAGGGCCATGGTCGTGGAATGCTACCTGGCAGGACAGCTCCCAGCCCGCTTTCCTGCCCGCGGAAGTGGTGGGGCCGGCCTCCTCAGAACCGGCCCATTATGAAAGGATCACGATTACGCCCATCACAGGCAACGAATAGACGGCCGCGGTTCTTCAGCATGTGAAAAGGCTCCCTGGTTGGGGAGCCTTTTTTCATTCAAGGGCGCCTATCCCTCGCCGAATAGGAGTTCGCCGATGGCGTTCATCACTTGCAGCAGCGAATCCGGCTGGTTGGGCGCGTCGTCCACGGTATTCACCGTCTTGACCTCCTCACCCCGGCGGATAGTCACGCTGTAGAAGAAACGGTCACAGCAATTATCGAGCGTCAGATAAGAATCGGCCAGGTTCATGAAATCAGCCGTTTGTGCAATATCCAGCACCGCCTGCACCTGCGCCGGATCCACGGTTCGCAGCTCCCCGCCCGGCCCTTTCACGGTACCGTCACTGAAGATAGTCCACGTTTCGTCCACGCCGGCAAACCCGCCGTTGCGCTTGAACACAATAACGGCCGACTCGCCAACGGCCGCTTCACTGGCGGCCGTCTCCTCCGCCACAGCCGGCGCGTCCGGCACATTTGTCGGCGGGGGCGTGATCTTGACGGCCGTGATGGACGGCGTCTCAGTCGCGGCCGCGGGAGTCGGGGATGGGGGCGGCGTCTCTGTGGCCACCTCCACTGACCGGGCGGCCGTCGGTTCGGGAGCGGCCGTCTCCTCAGGCGCAGGGTCACCTGCGGGGGAACAGGCGACCACTCCCAATGCCAGAACGATGAATAGGATCAGGTTGATGCGCTTCATGATCTTCGACCTCTCTGCTTGCTCTGTGTCGGATTGGTTTCTTTGATTCATCCATATGCAAGACGTCGGGCCACGGCCTGGGGTTCCCTGCCCATCCCTGCCGGCGAGCCGCACGCCACATCCTTGACATGCCGCTATAATACACCATAGTCTACCAACACGGCCGTAGGAGGTGACGGTGATTCGGGTACTCATTTGCGACGATCAAGAAGTGGTACGGAAGGGCCTCCACATTATTCTCTCCCACAGTGAAGGAATTGAGGTCATCGGCACGGCCGAAAACGGGGAAGTCTGTGTGCGGCGGGCAGCGGAACTGAAACCGGATGTGGTGCTTATGGACTTGAAAATGCCCAAACTTAATGGGGTTCACGCCACACGCCGTATCCGCCACGCCCTGCCTGATACAAAAGTAGTCGTCCTCACCACCTACGATGCGGATGAATGGGTGTTTGACGCCATCCGCGCCGGGGCCTCCGGCTATTTGCTGAAAGATGCGGAAGGGGATGCCATTGCTGCGGCCGTGCGCGATGCGGCCGCGGGGAAAGTCACCATTGATCCCGGCGTCGCCGGCAAAATCCTGGACGAATTCAACCGGCTCAACCGCACGCCGTTACGCCGTTCTCGTTCCGGTGACGCAGACCCTATCCTGGAAAAACTGACCCGGCGGGAGATGTCCATCCTGCGTCTGATGGCGCAGGGGCACAGCAATCAGGAGATCGCGGAAACCCTCTTTTTAGCGCCAGGCACGGTGAAAAACAATGTGAGCAATATCCTGGGCAAGCTCCACGCCAATGACCGGACCCAGGCGGTCGTCACGGCCCTGAAACGCGGGATCGTCGATTTGGAGTGATCGTTCTGTATCGGCCGTTCATCCTCAGAAACAACGACTAGGTCGGGACAACTTGAAGTCCTAATTTGGCGGCTTTTCGTTTCAAAAAACGAACCTGTCGTTCTTTGAATTGTTGTTCATACTTGGCTGCGCCCAATGGGCGATATTCTTCACCTTTACTCAACATATGACAGACAACCCTGGCCATCTTGTGCGCGGTCGCTACCATCGCTTGAGCTGGCCCAAG
>JBHHTQ010000037.1:0-39970 GCA_046753445.1 Anaerolineae bacterium
ACGTGTTAGCATATCAACAACCGCGCGGGACGCCACGCGGAACTAGCCGGGCACGTCTGGGAACAGTGATATACTGACTCTTGTAAGAGAGCGGGAACGCTGCTCCAGGTACGCAGCGTTGAGGGCCGGTCGGGTATTCTTATGGGATAGCAGTGATGCTTCTTCATCGTTGTGCAAGCCCGCTGACGTGTGTGACCGCCTGCTCGCATCCGCTTACATGAGAAGAGTGTGACGACTCAAGCTCGAATCCGTGTGTGAAGCTGCGACCCTCCAAAAGGACGTGCCTGGCCTCTCCTGACAAGGCGTGTCAGATTTTCCCCTGATGGAGGTTGTTCAGATGAGCCCCACAGAAGACGCCATTCCCCTACGTTTTATTGGCCTGGATATTCACAAAAGCTACTTCGTAGCCACTGGTGTTAATGGCGAGATGGAATCCGTGTTTGGCCCGCAACGGGTGAGCAATACCCGGCTGGAAAGTTGGGCAGAAACGAACCTGAGCCGACAAGATGCCGTTGTACTGGAAATGACCACCAATACATGGAAAGTGGTGGACACACTGGAACCCATTGTCCATTCGGTCACCGTCGCGCATCCACCACACGTCCACCTTATCACCCGTGCCCAGGTGATGACGGACAGAAAAGCTGCCCTCATTTTAGCACAATTGCATGCCGCCGGTCTGCTGCCACCGGTCTGGGTGCCGCCGCAGGCGGTACGCCACTTGCGGGCATTGGTGGCCCAGCGGTGGAAGATGGTGCGGTTAGGAACACAGGCCAAATGTCGTTTGCAGTCGGTTTTGCATAAGTATCATTTAGAGCCGCCGCCCAAAAGCGACCCCTACACACCACAGATGCGGGATTGGTGGGAAGCGCTGCCATTGGAGCCGATGGAACATTTCCGAATGCAATCCGACCTGGATACGGTGGCTTTTGCCCAGACACAGAAGAAGCGGCTGGAGGATTGCCTGGGACAATATGCCGCCCAGGATGAGCGTGTGCCACTGCTGGTGCAGATTCCCGGTATTGGCTTCATCAACGCCGTCACCATTTTGGCGGCTATTGGGGAAATCGGCCGTTTTCCCAGCGCCGAACAACTGGTGGGCTATGCCGGGCTAGGGACGAAAGTCCATGATAGCGGCCAAATGCAGTGGCGCGGCCGTATCACCAAGATGGGGCGACGCGACCTGCGGCGGGCGATGGTGGAAGCGGCACAGTCAGCGGCGCAGTTCCATGAACACTGGAAAGTCGAATACCAACGGCTGAGTAAGCGCATTGGCAAGAAGAAGGCCAAAGTCGCCGTCGCGCGTAAGCTGCTGGTGACGGTGTGGCACACGTTGACGAAGAATGCCGCCGACCGGCAGGCGAACCCCAGGCAAGTAGCTTGCTCTATCTTTGCCCTGGCCTACAAGATGGGCATCCAGCGCTTGCCGGGTGGGATGAATGCCCACGCCTTTACCCGGCAGCAGTTAGACAGATTGGGGATAGGGCAAGATGTGACCCACATTCCCTGGGGCAAAAAACGCAAGCTGCTGCCGCCGTCGCAGTTGGTCTGATGCTGGCAAGTTGTTAACGAGCCGATGACAACTGCATATGAAAAATGCCGCCGCGAGCGCGGAGGGTGGGTGTGTGCTGCCTATCGGCAGACGGGACTTTCCCTCCCATACCCTCCCGTTAAGAGGCTTGGCATTGCCCAACCATCTTAACAATCTTCAAAGCTAGGCTCCTCTACTCTCGTTTTCTTCCTGCAAAACAGTTTCGACAGCTTCAAGCCAGTCTCCCCAGGAAGCTGGATCGGCCGTGTACAAACTGGTCTCATCACCCTCTTTTTCGGGATCGTCTAGCAGATAACTAAGTAGCTGAATATCGCCTAATAAAATTCCCAGCTCGTCTGTTTTGCCTTTGCGATTGTAATAGTTTTTAACAAAAACAAACATGGCTTTATACGCTTGTTTCAACGTCAGAGTTTTTTCCATCTTTTGACGCCTATCTACTAATATATCGGGGGACTTCATTCACCCCTCCATTTTGGATAATACCATTTTTTACTGAAACCCAAGCCTCCGTTCCATCATCTAGCAGTCGAGCAAACCATTGATTTCCGTGTTCATCAGTTTTGATGAAATTGTTGCGGGAGGCCGTATCAAGCAAGACATTTCGATTCTCAACTGTATCTTCGAGCAAATGACCCAGGTCATCACGAAAGATATGCTGAAGTTGCCCTGGATCTTCGTGGAATCTGATATTGTCGATCCCAAGCAGCTCATCAATCTTTTTAAGGGCATCATCAGCATGGTCGCCTAGTTGGTTAGGTAAAAACCCTTCTACCGCTTCAAAGCCACCTTCTTCCAGAGCTTCTTGCGCCCCATTCATAATGGCTCGGCGAGCCACATCATCCGCAGGAAGGCCGATGGGCAGAATATCATCCGGCTCTATCGCTTCGAAGGCCAAGGCTACGCCAACATTGAGGCCAGCCATCATTTTTTCTGCTGGTGATGTATTGGGGTCTGCTATGATTTGCCCGGCTTGCCAAGAATCATAGATGGTTATGCCATAGTCAACAAGTTTGGTGATGACAATGACACCGCCGACGACGATACACCAGGGACAGTGGTTGGGTCAGAATACTTGACAGGGTTGTTATATCCGTAAGATAAGTGTAGGGCATTTGATTGTACCCAGCGAGTGCCAAAGAGAAGTTGCAGATGCTTCGTGAAACAGCGTTTTCACGACATGCGGTTTTACTTTATCAGGATGAGTATTGAGAACGCGGTCTACCCATTCAGGCGAAAGTTCGGGGAATTGAGCCGGGTAGTCAGCAATGATGAATCCAGCCAGTAGATGGGAATGTTGGGAGCAATATTGGATGGCGTAAGGAACGCCCATTGAGAAGGCCATTAAAACGAATCGGGAAAGGTGGGCCTTGTTGATGACGGCCGTAATGTCAGCGGCATGATCTTGCAGGGTATAGCCGGACTGAGGTGCATCGCTGCGGCCGCGGCCGCGGAGGCTGATAGCAATACAACGGCGTGGGGCAAATGCACGAAATTCGTCAAGGTAGTTTTCGGCTGAACCGAATGCGCCGGGGATAAACACAATAGGGGTAAGCGATTGATCCGTCGAGAGATTATCAAGATAGTGCAATCGGACGCCTTGATTGTTTACCCAACCGTTTGTTGCTGACATGGGTATCCCGGTGAAGTGCGTTTTAGCAATGCTAACGAAATAAGCGCTTCATGCAGCGCTATAAGAAACAATCCCCACAAGCCAACCTTGTTAGCCGCCCAATAAAGCGTATTCCGTATCATTTTTGCGGACGAGTATTGGTGTCGAAGCGATGCAATTCAACTGTCAAGATGGGGCGGATGAAACCGTGATACTCACTGTCTATTGATTAGCGTAAGAGGAACTGGTACGGATTGTCAACCCCCTGTTAAATAGCGGGTGCGCGGCACTTTTGTGGATAAGTTCCTGGTAGTGCCAGAGGAACGAAATGCCTCCTTCTCTGGTTATCAACAGAACTGACGCACATCCGTAAATAGCGCAATGCTGTGCTACTTTTGCGTATAAATCTCGGCGGTTCCTAGAAACTGTGGTCGTAGGGATTGTTCAGGGGAGTAGTTGGTAATCATAAGTTCGCGAATTTTCCCCCTTTTCCCCCCTTTACTATTAATCGCCCGATTTGCAAGCACTTCACCTATAATGAAGCCGGAGTATAGCTCACGGATTGGTGGTGTGTCGGAGTTTGATAAGGTAACGTAAACACCCTTTTCAGTAAGCGCCAAGCAAACATCTCGTAATCGTTCTTGGTCTTCTGCGGAAAAACCACCTACATGATACGTTGTAAAATTGGATGTTTTGGACAATGGAGCATAAGGGGGATCGAAATACACCCAGTCCCCTGCTTGAGCGTTCTCCAAAACCGTATCGAAAGGAATGCAGTTTATGGAAATTTCTTGCAAAGCATTTGACACCGCTTTCAAGTTATCATGATCGTAATACTTGGGTGACTTGTAACGTCCAAAAGGGACGTTGAATTTCCCTTGTCGGTTAACCCGATATAGCCCATTATACCCCGTCTTATTTAGGTAAATCATGCGAGCCGCACGTTCTGGCAAATCCAGTTTCCACGGATCGAGAGAACGTAATTCGTAGTAGAATTCCTCACTATGAGGATACTGCAATAGTAATTCAATGACAGCGTCAACGCGATCTCGAATTGCTATATATGCGTCAATCAATTCTGCATTGATGTCAGAAATGAATGCTTGGCGGATTCTCTGAGCTCGATACAAGCCAAAGAATAAAGCTCCTCCACCTAGAAATGGCTCGTGGTACCCGGCAAACTGTGCAGGCATACGCGACGTGAGTTCATCTATAAGCCGGGTTTTCCCCCCGGCCCATTTTAAGAAAGGTCGTGGTACATTGTTCGCCATATTTTACCCTTTACAGTGCAAAGTACAGGCGCAACCAGTCTTCGAGATCATTGAACCAAACGACCTTGCCGGTAGACATCAAGTATCCCTGCATATTGCTGGAAAAGCCCTTACCATCTATCACCACAATACCAGAGATAGGCCAGAATTCAATATCTTTGATGGTGGCCGGTATTTTTTCTTCGGCAGAGCCACTGCCACCCTGATACTTGCATTCAATACCGAGGTTCTTTCCAGTCTTTTCGTTGACAAGAACGACGTCTATACGACGCTTTGCTCCCCACAGGCGGCGCGCAGCCGTTACTTCAGTCTCAGCCTTTAGCCCAAGATTGTGAGCTAAATCAACAACTCTTTGCTACAACTCTTTACCGCTTCGTGGTGCGGTTCCTTTTCCTGGCATTGTGATTCTCCGACAGAGCTGTACGGAAGACGACCCCTCTTATCTTACCAGGAGAGTAGTTAAACGTGCCATCTAATTGTGCTTCTTTCCTGTCCAGAAGGGTTTGCAACCGCAGGCTTGACGGCCGCACAAGTTGGATACGCCGATATGTTATGAGGTGATCATTATCCACTGGTCATCACAGATACGATCTGCTATCCGTATAACCGGACAAGTGACGCCACGTCACGATGGGTATCTGACCATGAATCCCACACGAAGCCGGCCCACTTCTGGACGCGCGCCACATGCTCAAGCAGCGAATCCGCCAGCGCGACATCGAAAACCGTCATGGGCCCCGTTGATTCCGGCGGCGGAAAATGGGGCCAACGCTGAACGGTTGCCGCGAGCTGCTGCAACAGACGGGGTATTTGCGTCTGGCGTATGCCTAAATTGAATGCCGCGTGCAGACCTGCCAGGTGAATAGCCACTGATTTATCCGGGTGCGGCCCGCCGGCGTGCTGGAGCGCGTAGGAATCCACACTCATCTGATGCACCTGGCCAAAGAGCACTGCATTGCTGAATTCAAATCCCAGCAATTCAGCATATACGCTCCAACACTCCGGAGAACAGTTGTAGTATCCGTCGTATGCGGCGCGGCCGTCGAACGGCATTCGCAGCGTGCACCCGGGACAGTGGCGTTCTCTATCAGCGGTCATGGTCATGGGGACGGTCTCAACATGTGGTTTAGTAACTTAGTGGACGGCAGCCTGTCCCGGGCTTGACGGCCGCTATCCGCAGAAATCGGCCGCGGTCTGGGCCAGGATATGGGACAGGTCTGCGACAGAGCGCAGGTCCACCCATTCTTCGGCGCTGTGCAGCCCGTGTCCGGCCGGCCCCAGCAGCACCGTTTCGATGCCCGCGTCCGCCAGGAGCGCCGCATCGGTCCAGAAAGTCTGGCCGATGTGCGCGGGACGCCGGCCCAGGTGGCGAGCGGCCGCTTCTTCCACCGCGGCCACGATGGAGGTGTCGGCGGCGACCTCAAACGGTTCCCGCTGGAAAATGGGCCGGACAGATGCCTTGAAGGTGGGATCGGCCGCCAGTTCGTCAATGATCGCCTGCAATTCGGCCGTGGCCTGGGCTTCCGTCTCGCCGGGAACGGTACGCCGTTCGATTTGCAACAGGCAGCGGGCAGCGTAAATGCTGATTTCAGTGCCGCCATTGAGCCGGGCGGCGTGCAGTGAAGGTGGCCCAGCCAGCGGGTGAGGCGGCCGTTGGCGCAACGCCTGCTCCAGCAGGTCCAGTTGGGCCAGGAAGCGGCCCATACGCATGTTGGCGTCAATGCCTTCGTTGTAGCGGCTGCCGTGTGCGGCGCGGCCAAGGGTTTCCACCTCGTACCAGATGAAGCCGCGATGGGCGCGGCAAAGTTTCAGGTCGGTTGGCTCGGTGACGATGGCGGCGTCGGCGTGAACGCGCTGTACCAGGTCGGCCGTACCGATGCTTCGATATTCCTCGTCGGCCACGGCCGTGACCAGTAAATCGCCGGCGAGCGCCACGCCCGCCTCTGTCAGGGCTTTGGCGGCCGTGATCATCGCCGCCAGGCTGCCCTTCATGTCGTAGCTTCCCCGGCCGTACAGCCGGCCGTCGCGAATGGCGGCCGAAAACGGCTCCTCCATCCCTTCAACGCCAACTGTGTCCAGGTGGGCGTTGAGCAGGAGGGAACGGCCGTGCCCCTGCCCCTTGAGCCGGCCCACCACGTTCACCCGGCCCGGTTCAATTTCCGTGGTCGTCACCGCCAGGCCCAGGTCTCGCATCGCGCCGGCCACGTAAGCGCCGATTGCCGCCTCGCCCGCGCCGCCCGGCGAAAGGGAGGGATTGATGCTGTTGATGCGGACAAGATCAGTCAGTGTCTTGACCAGATAGTCGTTGTCGATGGAGATATCCACGTCAGCCTCCCAGGCAGAGCGCCACTGGTCAGCGGGTGAAATAGGACATCATGCTCAATTCGATGCGGCGCTGCCACCCAATGCTTTTCCAGAAGGCGATGGCTTCCTGGTTGCTATTGAAGACGAAGAGGTGGCACTTGTCAATGCCCGCTTGCCGCAGGGCCTGCAGGCATCGTTCGATCAGCGCCTGTCTGGACTGGTTGATGCAGTTCCCGGTGAACCAGGAATTATTCACCAATCTTGGTTTATACAAGGGTGCACGTATGACCTGTTAGTGGGCTGCGTTGACCATCTGTCATTCCGAGCGCAGGGAGGAATCCCAAAGGCGTGTTCAGTCCAATTACTTTGACGAGCATAGGAATCAGGGATCCCTCAGGCTTCGCCTTCAGGATGACAAGTTTAAGACATAAGTTGGTAATAACTTATTCGAGGCCTCTTCTAAAACAGCTCCTTGCCTGGCGTGTTGACGGTGGTATATTTTTGCGTGTCCAATTGGTGAAACGCCAGTCGTCGCGATTCTTTTCTTTTGGGATGTAATTGATTTACCAGCGTTGGTGGCGGGCATAATGCCACCGCACGACGAGCCGGTGCATTGGCTGTTGAGCAATCAGGATTGGCGCAGCCTTTTGCTATCCAACAGGAGGATGTATGAAAATTCGTTTGTTGCTGTTGCTTGTGTTCATGGTATTGGTGATGAATGGTTGCGGAAATGAAGAACCGGTGGATGTATCCCAAGTGACGGCGATCCCGACACCTCTCATCACGATGACGGCCACCCCAATTGATACAACAATTCCCCCCACTAACACAGCCACAGCTACCGCTACGGAAACCATCACCCCTGCGCCCACGCTCGCGCCCACAGCGACGCCGACTTTAACCCCCACACCGCTGCCATCGCTAGTGGTGCTAATTAGCGGCAGCGAAGATGAGGCAAATGTACCTGGTGCGTCCGTCTCTCTCGTCAGTGAAGCCGGTGATTTTCAAGTGGATGTGCTGACGGATGAATACGGCACGGTATCGTTTTACAATTTACCACAGACGACTTTGACGGTGACGGTGACCGCAGAGGGGTATTTACCCTGGACGACGGCCGTTCCCATTGCTCCAGCTACGACCGAACTCCAGGCTAATTTAACTGCCGGTTCATTGGCGTTAGTGATGGCGGAGACAGCTAACTTGCGTTCTGGGCCGGGGAAAGTGTATTCGGTGATGGGTACGGCCGTACTCAGTGAGACTCTGGCCATCATCAGCCAAAGCGAAGACGCTAATTGGCTGGTTGTACAACTGGATGAAGAAACTACTGGCTGGATCGCCGCCGATTTAGTTGAAATACAAGGCCATCTCGATTACACAATAGCGATGGCCGCCCCACCCACACCAACGCTATCCCCTACTCGTGTGGTCGCCGCGCCACCCCCCGCCGCTCCTCCCGCTGCCGGCAATCTCCTCCCCGATCCCGGCTTTGAAAACCGGTTACCGCTTTTTTACTCGTACATATTCGCAAATCCCTGGACAATTTTCTACACATTAGACGACTCCCCAGCCACTATTCATTCCGGTGCGACTTCATTTATGACTTTTGGAGGAAGCTTCTATCAGCAAGTCTCCAACGTATCACCAGGGGTTACTTACCGATTTGGTGCATGGGTCAGAATGTGGTGCAGTGACGGATTGGATCGGTCAATTTCCGAGAACCCCAGACCCACTACTGCTTATATATGTATAAACACGAACGGGGATCATGATAGATGGTTGCCCTCCTCCATTTGTTCTCAACCAATAACACCCCTCGACACTTGGCAGTATATTTCTGTAGACGCAATCTCTACAAACGATCTAAATGCAGCGATCCTCTATGTGACCAATGATCCTGGTAATCCCAACAATTGTGAAGTTTACTGGGATGATTTATATTTTGGTGCATCTTCTGTTGTGCCAACTGCAACGCCAGCTTCTCCAGGCCCCCCAACTCGACCTGAGCCAACCCCCTTTGCTGGCGGAGCGGCTCTGCGAGACAACATGAACCACGTGCGTTCGATGTTTGAGCAGTTGGGAGGTATCCTGGATCGGATGGCGAACGGGGAATCCGGCGATTGCGCCGAGTATGAAGATTATTTCCGCCAAATCGTCACCAGCCCCACCTACCACTCAGTTCCCGGTGAATGGCAGGGGATTTACAATGAGTATATCGGTTCGGTGGAGCTGGGCATTAGTCGTACTGAGCAAATCTATGAGTTTTGCCAAAATGGTGGCGGGTGGTTGAATCCAGATATTTATGGATTAACTCGTTCTGGTATAAACGAGGTGCTTGATAAGTTGCATCCAGCCATCAATGCAGCCAATGCACTCTTGGATGGATGAGTTCGTGCGCAATGTTGAGCTAAGTGAAAGCAGGAGAATGCTGTATGATATTGTGCATGCACTCGGAGCCACAACCAGTGGAGCCGCATGCATTGGGTCCAAAGGCAACAAAGTGTTGCCGATCAGCGGGTGAAATGGGACATCATGCTCAATTCGATGCGGTGCTGCCACCCAATGCTTTTCCAGAAGGCGATGGCTTCCTGGTTGCTATTGAAGACGAAGAGGTGGCACTTGTCAATGCCCGCTTGCCGCAGGGCCAGCAGGCATCGTTCGACCAGCGCCCGGCCGATGCCCCGGCGGCGATAGCGGGGGTGGACTGCCAGATGGTGGATGTATCCGCGACGGCCGTCATGCCCGCAGAGCACAGCGCCCACAGTTCGCCCCCCGTCATGCGCCACGAAACTCAACCCGGGATTGCGTTCCAGAAAGCGGGCGACGCTTTCCTTCGTGTCGGAACGGCTCAGGCCCACTCCCTCGGCGACTTGCCAGAGGGTATGCACTTCGTTGTATTCCCCGGCGGACATCTCCGTGATTGTCAAATGGCTGGATTTCATAGAACGAGCAGATGAAGCCCCGGCAGGTCAGGCAGGAATGGTCGCTTCGGCGAAGTCGCGGATGGCCTTGATGTGGGCCGCCGGCGTGTCGAAACCCAGCCGCATCGTGTTCACCGTCAGGTGCGTAGCCCCGGCCGCTTCCCAGCCGGAGATGAGTTCGTGCCATGCCTTGGGGTTGCCGTCCCCGTAGGAGATACGCGCTTCGATGCCAATGTCGGCCCGGCTGCGGCCGTTCTCCTCCAGGTAGCGATCCAGTTTCTCTAGGTCTGGCCGGGCGGCGGCGGCGTTGCGGTGGCCGGGCAGCCAGCCATCTCCCATCCGGGCGATACGGCGAAGCACGGCGTCCACGTAGCCGCCGAACCAGATGGGAATGGGGCGCTGAACGGGGAGGGGGTTGAGGCCGGCGTCAGGAATGTGGTGCCAGCGGCCGTGAAACGTCACTAGCGGCTCGGTCCACAGCCGCCGCAGCAAGGTGACCTGCTCTTCCACGCGACGGCCGCGCGTGTGGAAATCCTGGTTGAGAGCCTCGTATTCTACCTCGTTCCAGCCGAGGCCCACACCGAGGCGAAGACGGCCGTGACTCAACACGTCCAGCGTCGCCGCCTGCTTGGCCACGACGGCCGTCTCTCGCTGCGGCAGGATGAGGATGCCGGTGGTGAACTCGATACGCTGGGTGACGGCCGCCATGAAGCTGAACATGACGAACGGCTCGTGAAAGGCGTCTCGATAGTTGTAAATGCCGCGCCAGCCGCCGGGACGGTCGGGATTCGCACCCAGGATGTGATCATAAGCCAGGATGTGGGAGAAGCCGAGCGATTCGGCCGTCTGTGCATAATCACGTATCGCGGCCGGGTCATTGCCGAACTCAGTCTGAGGGTAAATAACGCCGAATTTCATATCGTGTCCTCCTGTTTACGGCCGTAACCTTTCTTTGAAGAAGTCGGTGATGGTATTATAACACCGCACCCGGTTCTCATACTTAAGGACATCATGCCCTTCATCTTCAAACATCAGGTATTCGACTTCCTTGCCCAACTGGCGCAGATGTTCCACCAGCTCGCGTGATTCCCGTTCTACCACACGCGGGTCGTTCTTGCCCTGGATGACCAGAAGCGGGCAGGCGGTTTGCTCGATGTAGGTGATGGGGGAACGCCCCAGCAGAAAATCCTTTTCCTGCGCCGGATCGCCGATGAGCAGGGCGATATAGGGTTTCCAGGTTTCCGGCACGCGATCGGCAAAGGTGATGAGATTGTAAGGGCCGAACATGTCCACAGCCGCTGACCACAGTTCGGGGTGCCGGGCCGCCTGCGTCAGGGTCATATAGCCGCCATAGGAACGGCCGACGACCCCGGCGCGACTCACGTCCAGGCGGGCGTCCTTGGGTAAGACCTGCGTCATGGCGTGGACGTGATCGAGGCGGTCATCGCCGCCCCAATCGCGCACGACTTTGTGCATGTACTCGAAGCCGTAGCCGGTGGAGCCGCGTACATTGGGCACAAAGACGGCAAAGCCATTGAGCGTCAGGAACTGGATGAGGGGCATGGAGAACCAGGCAAAGTCCGGCCGTTCCTGGCTCTGCGGCCCGCCGTGGATGTAGTAGATGAGCGGCCGTTTTCCCTGGAATCCCAGCGGTTTGGCCGGGAGATATAGCCGCGCCGAGATACGCAGCCCGTCGTATGAGGTGAACGAGGCATCCTCGCCCGGAGAGAGGTACGCTTCCGGGACGCCCAGAATGCTTTCGGCCGTGTGTTGCGCGAGTTGATCCCGCGCTTTTCCTTCGATAGTGTATAGCTGCGTGGGGGAAGTGGCTGTCGAGAACGACAGCGCGAACCGGTCCCCTTTCTCGTCATAGCGTACTGATTCCAGCACGCCGCTTGATAATGCACCCTGTCCGCACAGCACGTGTTTCAGATTAACAGTCAGGCTTTCTTCATCGAACTCCCCTTCATACAGCCAGGAGCAGCCGTCAATATTGTACTGGATCAGGTATCGGTTCTCGTCCAGGTACGTCAGGCCGGTCAATTCGCCCAGCCCCTCGTGGGCCACGCCGGTGATGGCCACCGGACGGATGGCTTCCGGGTCATCGAGAGGCATATAACCGATGCTGTAGGTATCCTCGAAAAGAACGGTGGTGAAAATGATGCCGGTTTCGTCCGAGGTGAAGTGGCATTCCCCGATGGCATTGGGTGGAACCTGCTGCCCGGCTTGACGGGCTTGCAGCGGCGTTCCATAGAGCAGGCGAGGGGCATCGTCTCCGTCGTCGAAGCGGTACAGGACGTGATCGCCGGCCCCGAATTGTTCCATCAAGATGTATTTGCTCTGCTCTTCGTTGGTCCCAGCCGGGTACATCCCGAAACGACTCTCGCCAAGCTTCACCAACTCCTCTGTTTCCAGGTTGGCCCGGTATGAGCGAAAGATAGATTCCTGCCGTGATTGGGCGATCAAGTGAATAGTGTTGCGTTCCAGGTCTCCCTCATCCGCAATGACGCTGTGCCCCTGGAAGGTGCCGGTGAAGATGGGTTCGGGGTAGCCGCCGTTGATGGGAATGAGCATGGGCAGGTAGTCCTCGTCGCCATCCTGGTCAATCATCACCAGAATCTTATCCAGTTGGGGGAAGACGACGAATGAGGAACCACCCATGAGATGAGGATTTTGCAGGGAGATGTGGGGTGGAAGCAATGGCTTGGGGACGCTTCCGCCGTAGTTCATGACGTATAGGCTGTTACGGCCGCTTAAATTGCTGATGAAGTAGATGCGGTCTCCGACCAGTTGCGGGACCAGGAACAGACGGGCTGAGAGAAAGGATTCGATACGAAACATGTGATGCTTACTCCTTGTTGTCGAGCGCTGGTGACGCTGTGAGGACTAGGCCCGGCGACAGTGACGGCCGTCCATACCCCCGAAAAACCCCGGCCGAGGCAAAGCCGGCGATGACAATGATGGCCCCGCTGATAACAAAGACGTTGCGCACGCCTACCAGCGCCGCTACCGTACCGGCAAGGAACATGGAGATGAGGCTGCTACTCTGGATGACGGCGTTGAGCGCGCTGGAAATACGGCCGAGCAGTTCGTTACTCACAGCTGTTTGCATCAGCGTTGTGATAGCAGCATTGAGCGGGGTTACGACCAGACCGATGCCAAACAGAATAGGGAACAGATGCCAAATCTTTGTGACAGTGTAAAACGCCGCCGCGCCCAGGCCCAGGACGATGAGGCTGCTGCTGACGATACTCGTGGACTTGAACCGGGCGGCGAGCATGGTGACGAACATTCCGCCCACGATCATGGCGCTGGTCTGGGTAAATTCTAATGCGCCGAACCAGGTTTCGGGCAGGCGCAACTCGTTGACCACCATCGGGGCCAGGAGCACGTTGAGCGCGCCGATGCCCAGCATGGTGACGGCCATGGCCACCAGGATGCCTGCCAGAACGCGCGTGCGCACGATGATGCCCAGGCCGGCGCTCAGTTCCCGCCAGATAGCGCGCAGGTTAACCTGTGCTGCCTGGGCGAGTTCGCGCGGCGGCAGGCGCAGCCGGCTGAGCAACAGGGCAGACACGAAGAACGTGGCTGCGTCGGCGTAAAAGGCGAGTTGGAAGTTGTTGAGCGTGCCCACCAGGAACCCGGCGGCGGCCGTGCCTAACACACGGAAGAAGATGGTGCTCATCTGCGAGAGGGAATTGGCCGCCAGTAACCCTTCCTCCGGCACCACTCGCGGGAGTGTGGCGCTGCGGGCCGGGTCAAAAAAGGCGCTCACGCTGGCGTGGAGGAAGGCGATGACGTAGATGAGCCACAGCTGATCCCAGACGACGGCGGCAGCGAAGCCGAGCGTCAATCCTGCGCGGAGTACGTCCGATACGATCATGACCCGCTTGCGCTGCCAGCGATCCACGAACACGCCGGCCACCAGACCGAGCGTCGCCGTGGGCAGGGTCAGGGCGATGAGCAGGACGGCGATAGCCTGCGTAGAGCCACCGGTGATTCGGTTGAGGAAAAGGATCAGCGTGAGGTGCGTGAGAGCGTCGCCGAATTGAGAGACAATTTGACCCAGCCACAAACGGCGGAAATCGAGGATTTTTAGCAAGTCACGGGCGCTGACGGTCGTTGATTGACTGCCGGTATCGGTTTTAATCGTCATCAGGGGAATCCCCATCTGGAGGACGGGAAATGGGGTAGAAGGCGACGGTCAGGCCGTACGGCCGCGCATCGGGAGGGGCTGTGTCTGTCGTGGCGTAACTCTCGAACTGCTTCAGCATCGATTCCAACTGTTCATACAGCTCGGCCACCTGCGCCTTCGTTAGCGTGCAGCTGGTGTGCCAGAGCAGATCGTGCCGGCGAGAAGGTTCCTGCGAGAGGTCCATCAGCCCGGCGGCGATGCTGCGCTTGATCTCCGTCTTGGCGACATCAAAAATGGTGCTCAACAGCGCACCAACCTGGGCGTCAGTGACATCCGTGCCGGATAGGAGCGACTCATCTACGCGATAACGATGAGCGGTGATCTGGTACCGTTTCTCAATGATGCCGGACACGATGTTAGTGTCTACCACGCGGATGAAGCCATGTTTTTCCAGCAGGTTGACGTGGTAATATAGCTTGGTAGCCGGCTTGCCCAGCGCGGCCGCGACCCCTTTGACCGTTCCAGGCTGCTTTAACTCCCGCATAATTTGCAGCCGCAGCGGATCCGCCACAAATTTCACGGCTTCCAGATCCTTGATGACAAACTCGTCTTGTGGTTGATGCTGATCGATCATTAAATCTTCCTTCACCATTGTGCGTGATTTAATCATTTGAACTTTTTAACATGATAAAAACAAGTTTAATCCCTTGGAAAGTAGGTGTCAAGTGTTGCCACCTATATAGCGTCTGGATAAGGTACCCTGTCACGTGCTAAAATCCCCCATCGTCGGCGCCCGGCGCCGTGACTGTTTGAGGAGTGATGAATGAAATTACTGCGTAATCTGTGGGAAGGGTGGAAGCGGGTCGGCCGTTTCATGGGGGACTTCATCGGCCGTCTCGTGCTCACGCTCTTCTACTTCACCCTGTTCCTCCCCTTTGGCCTGGGCATGCGCCTGTGGGGAGACCGGCTCGATATCAAACGCCGGGCCGGGCCGGGCTGGCTGGCGCGCTCGACGCGAGACCCGAACCTGGAAGAGGCGCGGAGGCTCTCCTGACGATGTACATCCTGGGAATCTCTTGCCACTACCATGACGCAGCCGCAGCGCTCCTGCACGACGGCATGCTGGTGGCCGCCTCGGAAGAAGAACGGTTCTCGCGCAAGAAGCATGATTTTGGCTTCCCGCATCAAGCCATCGCTTTTTGTCTGGCACAGGGGGGCATCACCGCACAGGAGCTGGACTATGTGGTCTTTTACGAGAAACCGCTGCTCAAGTTTGAGCGCATTCTGGTGAGCACGCTGGAAACGTTTCCCCGGTCGTGGGCGGTGTTTCGCGAGTCCATGATCGCCTGGTTCAATGAGAAGCTGTGGATCAAGGGGCAGATTCTCACGACATTGGACATCCCCGATGAGAAGCTGCTATTTGTGGAGCATCACCTGAGCCATGCGGCCAGCGCCTTTTTCTGCTCTCCGTACGAAGAGGCGGCCATCTTAACCATTGACGGGGTGGGGGAATGGACGACAGCGACGGTGGGGAAGGGGACGGCCGTGTGGGATCAACAGCCCGGTGAGGGCGCGCCCACGGCGTCCGGCAACCAGATCGCGCTTTTCAGCGAGTCGCGCTTCCCCCATTCGCTGGGTCTCTTTTACTCCGCTTTCACTGCCTTTCTTGGCTTCCGCGTGAACAACGGGGAGTATAAGGTGATGGGCATGGCTCCGTACGGCCGTCCCAATCGCATGGACGATGTGTACAAAGTGATCCAGGTCGGCGACGATGGCAGCTTCCGTCTGAACATGGACTGCTTCTCCTTCCATCGTTCAACAAAGCGGACGTTTAGCGACAAATTTGTGGCGCTGTTTGGCGAGCCGCGCGTCCATGATGCCACGTTTTACACGCCCACCACACACCCGCATAAAGACCATCCGCAGTGGGACGAAGCTACAGCACAGCGGAATCAACATTACGCCGACATCGCGGCCAGCGTGCAGCGGGTGACCGAGGACGCCATCTTGAAAATGGTGGCCTATGCCCATGAGTCGACCGGACTGAAGAACCTCTGCATGGCCGGGGGCGTGGCCCTGAATTCGGTGGCCAACGGCCGTATCTTGCGCGAAAGTCCTTTTGAGAGCGTTTACATCCAACCGGCCGCCGGAGACGCGGGCGGCGCGTTGGGCGCGGCGCTCTACGCCTATCACGTCCTTCTGGGGCAGCCCCGTAAATTCGTGATGGAGCATGCGTATTGGGGTAAATCGTTTACGCCGGATGAAATCAGAGCGGCCGCGGAAGCGGCCGGGTACGCCTGGGAACGGGTGGAGGACACCGATCGGCTGGCGGCGATGATGGTGGACGACATCCTGGCCGGCAAGGTGATCAGCCTTTACCAGGGACGGTGCGAATGGGGGCCGCGGGCGCTGGGGAATCGTTCCATCCTGGCTGATCCGCGCCGCGCCGAAATGAAGGGGATCGTCAACGAACGGATCAAATTCCGCGAGCCGTTCCGCCCCTTCGCCCCGGTCGTGCTGGAGGAACGCGCCCCCGATTTCTGGGAAGGGGTGGGCGACCCCGCCGGCAATCATCCCCTGCGCTACATGCTGGCTGTCTGCCCCACCCGAGATGGCCAGGGGGAGAAAATTCAGGCGGTCAACCATCAGGGCAGCGGCCGCATCCAGACGGTGCGCCGCGAATGGAACCCGCTCTATTACCGGGCCATTGAACTTTTTGGCGAAGCCACCGGGGTGCCGGTGCTGCTCAATACCAGCTTCAACCTGCGCGGGGAACCCATCGTCAATTCCCCGGCTGACGCGCTCAACACCTTTGCCCGGAGCGGCATTGACACACTGTATCTGGATGGCTTCGTCGTGCGTAAGTGTGAATAAACAGGGGTGCTTATGAAGACTTTCTTGCGCAGTATGACATCAAACCTGGGTGTTGTTAGAGAGTTACTGGCTTTCTTGTGGGCGCGCAAGCTATGGTGGTTGATTCCGATGGTCACCGTCTTGCTTTTGTTTGGATTGATGCTGATTTTCGCCTCAACTTCCGGACTGGCTCCCTTTATTTATACATTGTTCTAGCGCCCGATAATCGTCTGGCTGGGCACAAAAGCCTCTGTGCCCCTGCCATGCTCCTACCCTTCCAGAGGGGCGATGCACCGCGGATCGTCATTCCGGGGGCTGTTGACCCGTGTGCTGACGGGATAAGCGACCATCTTCTCAGCGGGGTACGGCCGCAGTAAGTGACGGGCAAGCTCAGGATTGGGGCCGGGGTCTAACCACAGGGCGTAATCCGGCGGTTCGATGATGACCGGCATCCGGTTGTGAATGGGGGCCACCAACTCGTTCGGCTCTGTTGTCAGAATGGTGCATGAGTGGATGCGATCCCCATCGGCGCTGTGCCACGTCTCCCACAACCCGGCGAAAGCAAAAGGACGGCCGTCCCGCGCGTAGACGTAAACCGGCTGCTTCCGGCTACTGAGCCGCTGCCATTCGAAGAAGCCGTCTGCCGGGATCAGGCAGCGCCGTCGCTTGAATGCGGCGCGAAAGGACGGCTTTTCGCTCACCGTCTCGGCACGGGCGTTGATCAGGCGGGCGCCGATCTTGAGGTCTTTGGCCCAGGAGGGGATGAGGCCCCAGCGAAAGAAGGTGAACTCGCGCCGGCCGCTATCGGGCGCCAGCCGCACGGCCGCGACTGGTTGGGTCGGGGCGATGTTGTAGCGGGGGTTCAAGATTTGTCCGGGCATGGCCGATGCCTCCACCCCAAATAGCTGGAACAGGGTCTCGCCGGGGGTAAACAACACAAAACGGCCGCACATGCTTCACTTGCGAGCGGTTTCTATCTGGTTGGGGAGCCTAAATTGAATAGAGCCGGGGAGCCGTACTGCCACAATGCGCCTAACCAATCGGCCGTCGCCGGGCAATACAGTTAGGATTCTTGTTGTTGTGATGGCGCCAAAAGTAGGTGACTTTCCCGTTTCTCATCGGACGCCGGCTTCTCAACAACAGTACTCCCCCGCATTGAGGACAAATCGCTTCCTTTGGGGCTGTGGCTGAGGCCACAATGGGTTGGCCGTTTTTTGTCTGTGCAGTTTTCATTGCGTCTGAGTTTTCCTGGCGCGTGCGACCAGCCTAACGCCGGCGACACCAGCTTCCAATCCGTTTCCTAGTGTACGCTATTTCACCTAAAAACTCCATGCTGATGCGACATAATAGAAGTGAATTTTGGGTGAGTTTCCCCCTCATTCTAAACCGGTTAGCTGGCCCGGCGAAGATACCCCGGAGTGAAACTACCCCCATTGATGCCCGCTTGATACAATCTAACGACCACAACAAGGAGGTGTCTGATCCATGCAAATCAATGAGCGAACCTTCCTGGTGACCGGCGGTAGTTCCGGTTTGGGAGCGGCGTGTGTGCGCCGGTTGGCGGCGGCCGGGGGGAATGTGGTCATCGCCGATGTGAACGTGGCGGCGGGAGAACAATTGGCGGCCGAACTGGGCAGCCGGGCTAGGTTTGCCGCCACGGATGTGAGTGATGAGTCAGCGGTGCAGGCGGCCGTCAATCAGGCGCTGGATGCCTTTGGCGGGCTGCGCGGAGCCGTGAATTGCGCCGGCATCGCCATCGCGTCCAAGGTGATCGGCCGCAGCGGCCCCCATGACCTGGGCGCGTTCAGCAAAGTCCTTCAGGTCAACCTGGTGGGCACCTTCAATGTCATCCGTCTGGCCGCGGCCGCCATGAGCCAGGGCGAGCCGGGCGACAGCGGCGAGCGGGGCGTCATCGTCAATACCGCTTCTGTGGCTGCTTTCGACGGACAGATTGGACAGGCGGCCTATTCCGCCTCGAAGGGGGGCGTGGTGGGTATGACGCTGCCCATCGCCCGCGAATTGGCCCGGCACGGCATCCGCGTCATGACCATCGCCCCCGGCATCTTCGACACGCCGATGCTGGCGGGGCTGCCGGAACCGGCGCGCCAGTCGCTGGCCACCCAGGTTCCTTTCCCCTCGCGCCTGGGACGGCCGGATGAGTATGCTGCGCTAGTGCAGCACATCATCGAGAACCAGATGCTCAACGGCGAGATCATTCGCCTCGACGGAGCGATTCGGATGGCTCCGCGATAATCGAGATGCAGCGTGCGCGGCCGTACCGTCAAGCGCTCATCCAAACCACATTCACCGGCGCCGGTCATCGGCGGCCGTAACGCCAAAAGGGAGGATAAGATGCCCAAAGATTTCCAGGAACAGCACCAACTCGCTGCCAACACCATCCGCGGTCTGGCAATGGATGGCGTGCAGAAAGCAAACAGCGGCCACCCCGGTATGCCGATGGGTATGGCTGACGTTGCCGTTGTGTTGTGGACGCAATTCTTGAAATACAACCCCAAAGCGCCCGACTGGCCTGACCGGGATCGTTTTGTGCTCTCGGCCGGGCATGGATCTATGCTGCTGTACAGCCTGCTTTACCTGTGCGGCTATGAGGTATCTCTGGCTGATCTGCAGCAGTTCCGGCAGTGGGGGAGCAGCACGCCGGGACACCCGGAAAATCATTTAACGCCGGGTGTTGAGACGACGACCGGCCCGCTGGGGCAGGGGATCACCAACGGGGTAGGCATGGCGCTGGCGGAACGGTGGCTGGCGGAGCGCTTCAATCGGGGCGGTATTGACCTGGTTGACCATTACACCTATGTCATTTGCGGCGACGGCGACCTGATGGAGGGTATTTCGCACGAGGCGTGCTCGCTGGCCGGTCACCTGGGGTTGCACAAGCTCATCGTCCTCTATGACGACAACCGCATTACCATTGACGGCTCGACGGAGATCGCGTTTACTGAGGATGTGCTGGCCCGCTTTGAGGCGTATGGCTGGCATACGCAGCGGGTGGATGGGCATGATCCGAGAGATGTGGCCGGGGCGATTCGGGCGGCGCAAACTGATTTGCAGCGGCCGTCACTCATTGCCTGCCAGACGCACATCGGTTACGGCAGCCCCCACCGGCAGGACACGCCCAAGGCTCACGGCGAACCGCTGGGCGAAGAGGAGATTCGGCTGACGAAGGAAAGGCTCGGGTTGCCGGCTGATAAGCAATTTTACGTGCCTGACGGCGTGCCTGAATTTATGAGGATATCGGGCGTGGCGGGTATGGCGCGGCATAAGGCGTGGCAGGAACTGCTGGAACAGTACATGGAAGAATACCCTGAGGAGGCGGCCCTCTTCCGGCAAATGCTGGAGGACAAGCTTCCCCTGGGCTGGGCCGACGATCTGCCTGAGTTTGAACCGGGAAAGGTGATGGCCACCCGCGCCTCGTCCGGCCAGGTGCTCAATGCCATCGCCCGGCATGTACCCCAACTGCTGGGCGGATCGGCCGACCTCACCGGTTCGAATAAGACCGACATCAAGGGGGAGCAGGACCTGGCCCCCAGCGACTTCTCCGGACGGTACATCCGCTTCGGCGTGCGCGAACATGGGATGGGCGGCATCCTCAACGGCATGGCGCTGCACGGCGGCATCCGGCCTTATGGCGGCACCTTTCTGGTTTTCTCCGACTATATGCGCCCCTCTGTGCGTCTGGCCGCGCTGATGGAGCTGCCTGTGATCTACGTCTTCACCCATGACAGTATCGGCCTGGGCGAGGATGGCCCCACCCACCAGCCGGTTGAGCAGTTGATGGCCCTGCGCGCCATCCCTAATTTGACTGTCATCCGGCCGGCCGAGGCGACGGAGACGGCCGTGGCCTGGCGTGCGGCGCTGGAAAATAAACATGGCCCCACAGCGCTTATCCTCACCCGGCAGGGGTTGCCGACGCTCGACCGCACGCAATATGCGGCCGCTGAGGGGCTGTTTCGCGGCGCGTATGTGCTCAGCGACGTCGAGGAGGCGCAGGCCATCCTCATCGGTACCGGCTCCGAAGTACCGCTCATCCTTGAGGCGCAGGCAGCCCTGGCGGCCAGAGGTGTGGCAGTGCGTGTCGTATCCATGCCTTCGTGGGAGCTGTTCGCTGCACAGCCGGCCGATTACCGGAACAGCGTCTTGCCGCCGGCAATCAGAGCGCGGGTGTCAGTGGAAGCGGGCGTTACCCTGGGCTGGGAGCGGCATATTGGCCTCGACGGTATTGCCATCGGGCTGGATCGCTTTGGCGCTTCTGCCCCGTACAAGACGGTTTACGAGAAGCTGGGCATCACAGCCGAAGCGGCCGTGGACGCTGTATTGTCTTTACTTGACGGGTGAGATGTGTTGACAGCGCCTGTTACGAGGCCCACGTATGTTGGGATCGCCAGAAGAAAGGCTTGATAGAATGCTGCGGCTGAATTGGGTCATGAGGATGTTGCCTGTGTTGTTGCTGCTGCAAGCCTGCGGGCAGGTGGCCGATCCTGCAAATGTCAAGGCGCCCCCCACGTCTGACTTTGCATCGCCTGCTGTAACGGCTGTGGCAAACCCGACAAACAGAAACGCGAAGCCCACGGTGACAGAAATATCAAGACCGGCAAACGCGGCCGCACCGACAACCACAGCGATACCAGTCCCGACAAACACAAGCGTGGCTCCTACTGTGCCAATTTCTCAGCCCGGCAATCATGAAGCAGAGAAAAAACCCACCTGTATGCCGCCGGTGCTGACCCAACACATCATCAAACTCGCCGAATACCAGCCTGAAACGAACCAGGCCGGAGATATATATTTCCCCTCAACGCCGGTCATGTTTAATCGGATCTTCACCCCATTTGGATTTGTGATTCCGGCCGACACATCTAATACAGGCCAAGACAAAGCAAATCCGCAGCCGACTTTTATAGCCCCCTTGAAGACCAAAGTTTACTCTCCGCTTGACGGCACGGTGGTGAATATCGTGACTACCTTGTGGAGCACGCCATCTTTGGGAGATGTGTCGATTCACATATTACCTGATGGGTTGGCTGAATCTTGTTATGTGGTTGTTGAGTTAGAACATGTTGTGAATCCGGCCGTTCAAGAAGGAGATAGAGTCAAAGCAGGCCAGGAAATCGCTGAAGTTGGCCCATTGAATGCAAAAGCTCAAGCAGGGCTGGGCACAGTGGAACTGGGGGTTCTCTCAGCAACACGGGAGGGTAATCCGGTCCATACGTGCCCATTCTTCTTTTTTTCCCCTGAAGTACGAGAACAACGATTGAACGAACTTTCGCAAATGCTGGCAGATTGGGAGGCATTCGTGAATGATCCCTCCCTTTATGACGAAACGGCCTGGGTTAATGGGACGCCCGGTTGTTTGGCTCGTGAGATCCATGATTAGTACAAAGTAACAATTCTGACATCCGATTTCTCGCAGACGGATACACTCCATTGGAATCGATTAGGAGCAGGAAAGAATATGCGGCCCCAGAGGTGACAGTCACTTAAAACGACTTTGTTGCAACTGGGATCCCTGGAAAAAGTGACTGTTACCTGAACAGCTATCAAGGAAAGGAAAGATAAATGATAGAGCGTTACATAGAACCCACCCAAGAAGCCGGGGCAGCACTTTTCTCACGAAATATTTCAGGCGAAGTCGTGATGCTGAATCTTCTCCGGTTCCGGGATGTCGCCGACTATTCTGCCACGCCGGAACTGGCGCCGAGTGAGGCTATTTCAGGGCGAGAGGCATATCAGCGGTACATGCAGCATACTGCGCCATTCTTACGGGAAAGCGGCGGGGAGGTCATATTCTTGGGAGAGGGGGGGGACTATTTCATTGGCCCTCAAGAGCAACGGTGGGACCTGGTTATACTCGTTCGCCAAAAGTCCCTGTCTGCCTTCATGGCCTTTGTATCGAACCCGGAATATCAGGCGGGGATAGGGCATCGAATTGCCGCTTTAGAAGATTCACGTTTGCTGCCGCTGGTGGAACTCAAAGAAGGCAGCCCCACAAATACGTCTGGTTGATGAAGTACGCCGGTGAGTGAACAACCTTTTCGTCCTTCCTGGTGGCGGCGGCTCAACCAACGAATCGCGGCCGTCCCCCTGGCAGCCCGCCTGTTTGCACATGTCCTTCATTCCCTGGATCGGGCCGTCATCCGCCTTTCCCGCGGCCGTTTTTCCCTGACTGGCCTGCTCACTGGGCTGCCCGTCGTAACCCTCACCACCATCGGCGCGAAAAGCGGGATGGCGCGCTCCGTCCCGCTCATCGGCGTCCCGGATGACGAGCAAGTGATCTTGATCGCTTCTAATTGGGGGCAGACGCATCACCCGGGATGGTACTTCAATCTTCGCGCGCATCCTGAAGTTGAGCTTTCACGATCGGGACGCGCGCGCAAGTACATGGCTCATGAGGCGGCCGGCCCGGAGTATGATGCGTATTGGCGTCGTGCGGTTGAGCTGTATGCCGGCTATGCCGCATACCGGGAGCGAACAGGCGGGCGCAAGATTCCAATTGTCGTGTTGACGCCCGTGGGCGAGTAAGTTGGCCGGGGATCATGCCGGAAGCGTTTTCCCCAACGGCCGCTCGCCGGCCACAGTGTGCAACAATTGGGTATGAGTGATGGCAATGGATGATCCGTTAGTAGACTTGAGTAAGGCTGTCCCGGACGGGACGGCCGTTGATGCTACCCGGCCGGAACAGGCATTCCAGATGGGGCAGGTGATGACCATTGTCGGTGGTCATTTTATGCACGACACGTACAGCGCCTTCATCGCCCCGCTGCTGCCGCTGCTCCAGGAGCGGCTGGCGACCGGGTATGCGCTGACCGGCGGGCTGGCCGTCTACGCCCAATTGCCCAGCCTGCTCAACCCGTTCATCGGTTACCTGGCAGACAAGGTGAGCCTGCGCTATTTCATCATCCTGGCTCCGGCGGTGACTGCTACCTTGTTAAGCAGCATGGGCCGGGCCTCAAACTATCTGGCGCTGGCCATGCTGCTGCTGGCGGCCGGCGTCAGCATCGCCGCCTTCCACGCGCCCGCCCCGGCGATGGTCGGCCGCATTTCCGGGTCTCGTGTGGGGCGGGGGATGAGCCTCTTCATGGCGGGCGGCGAGTTGGGGCGCACCCTAGGCCCGATCTTTGCCGTGGCCGGTGTGGGGTGGTTTGGCCTGGAAGGAACATGGCGGCTGGCGGTGGTGGGCTGGTTGGTCTCGGTCATCCTCTACTTTCGTCTGCGCCACGTGCCGGCGCGGCCGCCGGAGAAGAAGCAGTTCGCCGCTGCCGAGTTCTGGCCGAAGGCGCGGCGGGTATTTCCTGCGCTTGGCTGGCTACTACTGGGCCGGGTCTTCCTCCTCTCCTCTCTGACCACATACCTACCGCTCTTCATGGACGATGTGCTGCACGCCAGTTTATGGTTGGCGGCCGCATCCCTCTCTATCCTGGAAGCGGCCGGCGTGGTGGGGGCGTTGTTTACTGGTACCTTGAGTGACCGTCTCGGCCGTTCGCGCGTGTTATTCATCTTGTTCGCTGTTTCCCCGCTGCTGCTGGTTGGTTTCCTTTACGGGCCGGGCTGGCTGACCGTGCCTATGCTCATCGGGCTGGGCCTGACCGTGATCTCTCCCCAGCCGGTCATGTTGGCCGTCGTGCAAGATCAATTTCCGGAGAGTCGCGCCCTGGCCAACGGCACCTATCTGGCGCTTGGGTTTCTCATCCGGGCAGTGGGTATCTGGTCGGTGGGAGCGGCCGCTGACCGGTTTGGGTTGCAGACAGCCTATCTCTGGAGCGGGGCAGGCGCGTTGTTGACGCTGCCGGCTATTCTGATGCTGCCAAAAGCGCCCCAGACCCCCCCCGGTTAAGATGCTGTTCGGGCATTGGAAAAATTAGGCAAACGGGGGGCGGGCGGCTACAATGGCCCTTGCCCGGATGGGCAGATGAGTACAGTCAACAGGGAAGAGGATCATGGCAGAGAAAGCACTGGTGCCGGTAGAAGAACGGACTGTCGTCTTTTACGACGATGAGTTGACGGCCGTCCTGGTGCAGGAGGGAGACCAGACCCAGGTTTTCGTTCCGCTGCGGCCGATTTGCAAGTTCCTCGGCGTCGCCTGGTCGCCCCAGCGGCGACGCGTCAACCAAAACCCTATCCTATCTGAAGTGGTGCGCTCTGTGACCGTTACGGTCACAGAGGCCGGGCAACGCGGGCAGATGCTCTGCCTGCCGCTAGATTATCTTAACGGGTGGCTCTTCGGCATTAACGCCACGCGGGTCAAAGCGGAAGTGCGGGAGCGGCTGCTGCGCTACCAGCGGGAATGTTACCGGGTGCTGGCTCAAGCGTTTACGGCCCGTACGGCCGCGGCCGATCTATCCCCCTCCATGGCCACGCTGGTTCAGGTGCGAGAGATGGGCCGGGCCATCATGCAGATGGCGGAAGAGCAGATGGAGTTTGAGCGGAGGCTCTCGACGACAGAAACCCGGCTGGAGCGGGCGGCCGTCATTGTGGGCGAATTAGGACAGCGCGTGGCTTCATTGGAAGAGCGCGTGGCTCCGGGAAAGCCGGTGACTGAAGAGCAAGCCAGTCAGATTTCGCAGGCGGTAAAAGCGGTGGCCCTGGCCTCGCCGCAGAAAAACTTTGGCGCGGTTTATGGCGAGCTGTACCGTAAGTTCGGCATCACCAGCTACAAGCTGCTGCCGGCCAAACGCTTCGACGAGGCGATGAAATTCCTGACAGAGTGGCATCAAAGCCTGGCCGGGGATGCGCCATTTTGAGCGGAGAAATGTTCCTGAGCAGGATGGGGAGTGTATGAAGAAACAGAACGCGGACGACGCAGCGGTTTTTGATTTTGTCATCATTGGCTCCGGTTTTGGCGGCAGTGTTTCTGCCCTGCGTCTTTCCGAGAAAGGATACCGCGTGTTGGTGCTGGAGCGGGGGAAGCGCTACAACGCGGAGGATTTTCCCAAGACAAACTGGAACCTGTTTAAGTACCTGTGGCTGCCGGTCGCGCGCTGTTTTGGCTTCATGGGGCTTAATTTCTTCGATGATATCCTGATCATGAACGGGAGCGGGGTAGGGGGCGGTAGTCTGGTTTATGCAGCTACCTTGCTACGGCCGCGCCGGGCGTTCTTTGAAGCGGAGGAGTGGCGTGGCTTAGCCGACTGGGAACAGGAACTGGCCCCCCACTACGATACGGCCGAACGTATGTTGGGCGTCGCGCTGAATCCCCGGCTGTGGACGGCCGATGAGCACCTGCGCCAGATCGCTGCGGAATTGGGTCAGGAACACACCTTCGCGCCGACGGCCGTAGGCGTTTACTTCGGCGAGGAGGGGAAGACAGCCCCCGACCCCTATTTTGGCGGCGAAGGGCCGGCGCGGGCCGGCTGTATTCATTGCGGCGGCTGTATGGTGGGCTGCCGCCACAACGCCAAGAATTCGCTGGATAAAAACTATCTCTACCTGGCCGAGAAATACGGGACCGAAATCCGGCCGGAGGCGAACGTGCGCGAGATACGGCCGTTATGTGGGGCGCAGCCGGGCGGTGCGCGCTACGAGGTGGTGTACGAGCGCAGCACCGATTGGTTTTTCAAGCGCAGGCGCCGCGTGCAGGCGCGCCATGTCATCCTTTCGGCCGGCGTGCTGGGGACGGTGAACTTGCTGCTGAAATGCCGCGACGAACTGCGGACCCTGCCCCAACTGTCGCCGCGGCTGGGACAGATGGTGCGCAGCAACAGCGAGGCATTCATGGGCGCCACGGCGCGAAAGGATGACGCGGATTATTCCCAGGGCGTGGCCATCACCTCCCATTTCTGGATCAATGACGAAACCAGCGTGGAGCCGGTGCGCTACCCGCGCGGTTCAAGCTTCATCCGCAGCATCGCCATGCCCCTGGTTGATCTGGACGGGGGCTTTTGGGCGCGGTTGTGGCGCATGCTCGCCGACGGCGTGCGCCATCCGGCTGATTTTCTCACTGCCAAAGTGTTACCCGGCTGGGCGCGCCGGACAACGATTCTGATGGTGATGCAGACGGTGGAGAACCGGATTCACTTGAAGCGCGGCCGCAGCCTGTTCACGCTGTTTCGCAAAGGGCTGGTAAGCCGGCAGGATAAGAGCCAGCCCATCCCCGCCGTCATTAACGCCGGACGGCCGGTGGCGGAGCGCTTTGCCCGGATGGTGAATGGCGTATCCGTTTCGAGCGTGAATGAGGTGTTGTTCAATACGCCAACGACGGCGCATATCCTGGGAGGTTGCGGTATTGGCACGGATGAAACGACGGGCGTGATTAACACCTGCCATGAGGTGTTTAACTACCCCGGCCTGTACGTGGTGGACGGGTCGGTCATCCCGGCGAACCTGGGTGTAAACCCCAGCCTGACGATTACGGCGCTGGCCGAGCGGGCGATGAGTCTGGTGCCGGCTGCGAGTGAGGCCCCGGCGGTGCGGCCGTTGGCTGCCCCGGTCGGAGTATCCGCAAATGAGCGGCCGAACCGGGCCGGCGCTAAGAAGCGCGCGCCTTATTTGCTGCTTGTCGTGCCTCTGGCGCTGCTGGCGGCGAAGCTGTTCGGCCGACAAAAAGGCAAGGAACTCAGATGACCAGGAATGAACAAGCTGTGTTGCCCTTTATCAACCCTGCTACCGGTGAACGATTTGGCGAAGTTGCCATGGCCACGGCCGACGATGTGGCGCGGGCGCACAAGGAAATGCGGCAGGCGTTCGATGTGTGGCGGCGCAAGTCCGTGCGCGAACGGGTGCGCATCCTGCGCCAATTTCAGGCGTTGATCATTGACGCGCTGGACGAGGTTACGGCCGTCATCAATCAGGATACCGGCAAGAGCCGCCAGGACGGCCTGATTGAAGTGATGGTCTCCGTAGACCGCCTGCATCAATACTACAAACATGCACCTCGCTGGCTGCGCCGCCGCCGGGTTCCGCCGGGCCTATACATGTTTAAGCGGTACTACACCGAACCGCATCCGGTGGGCGTGGTGGCCGTTATCGGCCCGTGGAATTACCCGTTTGACCTGACGGTGCCGGTCGTTTGCTCGGCGTTGCTGGCCGGCAATACGGTCATCCTGAAGCCGTCCGAAGTGACACCGGCGACCGGCGCGCTCATCGAAGACCTGTTTCAGCGCGTGCCGGAACTGGCCCCTTTTGTGCGTGTGCTGCATGGTGACGGAGTCGTAGGGGCCATGCTGGTAGATTCGCGGCCGGACCTGGTCTTCCTCACCGGCTCAACGGCAACCGGCCGCATAGTAGCGAAGGCGGCCGCCGAGCACATGATTCCTTTTTTGTGCGAATTAGGGGGCAAGGACCCCATGATTGTGTTAGAGGACGCCGACATCCCGGCGGCCGCGCGGTGGGGGGCATGGGGCGCGTTCTACAATACCGGCCAGACCTGTATGGGGGTCGAACGCGTCTATGTGGTCGAGCCAGTCTATGATGAGTTTGTGCGCGAGGTGGTGGCGCAAACGCAAAAGCTCAAGGTGGGCTTCTCCCCGGAGTTCGATAATCAGTATGACATAGGGCCGTTAACGTTCGAACGCCAGGTACACATTATTGAAGATCACATGCAGGATGCACTGGCCAAAGGAGCCAGGGTGCTGGTCGGCGGCAAAATAGAGGGCCTGTTCATGGAACCGACGGTGGTGGTGGATGTGGATCACAGCATGAAGCTGATGCGGGAAGAGACGTTTGGCCCCATTTTGCCCATCATGAAAGTGCAAGATGAGGCGGAAGCGCTGGCATTGGCGAACGATAATGAGTACGGGTTGAGCGCCTGTGTGTGGAGCCAGGATATGCGGCAGGCGAAACGGGTGGCTCACCGTCTGGATGTCGGCTCGGTAAATGTGAACGATGCGATTTCCCATTACCCTGTGTCGCTGCTTCCGTTTGGCGGGGTGAAGCAGTCGGGGAATGCGCGCACTCACGGCCAGCAGGAAGTACTACAATTCACACAGCTTCGTTCTTACGCTATCGGCCGTCCTCCGCTGCCGATTGATCTGGCGACGCGCATGCGTGAGCCGGGTCATTACCGCCTGGGGGCGGCCGTTATGCGGCTGGCTTTTGGCGTGACCACAAAGCAACGGCTGCAACCGCTGGCCGAGGCATTGGCGATGTGGGGCGGGGGGGACGGCGAGAAGAAGGCAGGAAAACTGGCGGCCGTATTGGGAAGCGCGGCCGCAGCGGCTGCAGTACTTTTGGGTCTGGCCCGTTCCCGCAAGTGAGCGGCCGCCCGCTTGCGTTCCAGGGGAGATGGCGGGTTGGTTAGACGTTGGCGAAGCAGGTCACGCCATGCGGTCAGTAGCCGGATTGGTGTACGCCCATTTGCATTGGCAGCCAATCATGTTACAAGTGACGGCGGCCGTGCATTTGTGGGCAACCACCCGGTAAGCCTCCATATCAGGAAGGCGGTCGTCCGGGTAGACGCGCTTCTCCATTAACTCAGCTTCAGCGCCCAGCACCTCGCACCATTGTTTCTTGACTGTCACCCAGCTTGTTGTGGCCATTGTCTCCTCCAAGACAGTGTGTTATTTCGATAACTATAGCATAGACAGTCAACCCCTTGTGGCGTACTGCCATTTGTCATCGGATATTTCTCCAACAAAGCAGCTCCAACAGCACCTTCCATGCGGTAGGTGAAACTGGGATTAGCGATCATTGACGGCCGTGCCGGAAGCTGTTTTAATGACGCGGGCGAAAGCGGAACCCCCCGCGTAGACACAAAACGATGCCCTGGAAAGGAGTTTCCCGAATCATGCAAGCGAACCGCCGTAATATCATGCTGCTCTTCATAACCCTCGTGGTGATCATGATGGGGTTTGGTATGGTTATCCCCATCCTCCCCTTTTTGATCGAGAAGTTTGGCGCAAGCGGCAGCGACCTGGGTCTGCTCATGGCGGTCTACGCCACCGCCCAGTTCATCTTCGCGCCAATTTGGGGCAAGATGTCTGATCGGTACGGCCGTAAACCTATTCTGATGGTAGGTGTGCTGGGGAACGCCATCTCCCAATTCTTGTTCGGGGTCTCGACGAGCTTATGGATGTTGTTTGTCGCCAGAGCGCTGGCGGGCATTCTTTCTTCGGCGACGCTGCCTACGGCCATGGCTTACATCGGAGACAGCACGGCCGATGAAGACCGCGGCGGGGGCATGGGCATCATTGGCGCGGCGATGGGCGTGGGCATGGTTCTGGGGCCGGGCCTTGCCGGCTGGTTGGCAACCTGGTCGCTTTCATTCCCCTTTTTCGTCGCTGCCGGGCTGTCGGTACTGACCCTGTTCCTCATCTTCTTCACCCTGCCGGAGTCGCTGCCTCAATCGCAGCGGCGTCAGCTTCCCCGGGACGGCCGCGGCTCCCAGTTCAGCGAGATGTGGCAGGCGCTGTTCGGGCCGATTGGGTTTCTGTTGGTGCTGGCTTTCGTGTTGAGCTTCGCCTTGACTAACTTTGAAGGGATCTTCGGGTTGTATGTCCTCAACCGCTTTGGCTATGGCCCGCAGCAGGTGGGCCTGATCCTCACCGTCGTCGGCCTCATCTCGGCCGTCATTCAGGGCATGTTGACCGGGCCATTGACGCGGCGCTGGGGGGAGGGGCGGCTCATTCAAGCCTCGTTGTTAGCCAGCGCCGCCGGTTTTATCTTGATGTTGATGGCTGTGGATTTCACCACCGTGCTGCTTACTGTCAGCATCTTCATCATCAGTAACTCCATGCTGCGGCCGGCCATCGCTTCACTCACTTCCAGACGCGCGCCAGGGGGGCAGGGCATTGCCATGGGCTTGAACAATTCATTCATGAGCCTGGGCCGGATCGTTGGCCCTGTTTGGGCAGGTTACCTGTTTGACTTGAATATGAGTGCGCCTTACATTAGCGGAGGGATCGTCATGCTCATCGGGTTTACCCTCTGTCTCCGCTGGTTGCAGATGGCGCCATCGAGGGAGCCGGCAACCGAGATCGTCCCTCATCCTCAGCCTAAGTGAGCGTTTGTAAAGTGTGTTCTCTTACCAGGCGAATTACGGAAACGGACGACGGAATACGGAACACGAAGATCGTGATTGCTAAGTCATAACGAACGCCTTCTAAGTGAGGCACAGTTCAAATATGCGCTTTGTCGGTCGTACTCACGCCCTGGCCCTTATGCTGCTCTGTTTGCTGGCAGCAGCGGCGCTGCGCCTGCCTGATTTACCGGCTACCCCGCCTGGTTTGCACTACGATGAGGCGGCCAACGGCGTGTTGGCGGCGGAAATTGGTCTGCAAGGCGAACGGCCGATCTTCATCTCCAGTTATACTGGCAAGGAAGTCCTCTTCTTCTACCTGGCCGGCGGGCTGATGCGCCTAATTGGCGGCTCGGTTTTTGTGCTGAGGCTGACGGCCGCGTTTGTGGGTTTGCTCACGATTGCCGCAACTTATTGGTTGGGATGGGAACTGCTGGCTGACCGGCGCATCGCTCTCATCGCGGCCGCTTTGCTGGCCGTTAGCTTCTGGCATCTGCTTTTCAGCCGGCTTGGTTTCCGGGCCATCACGCAGCCGTTGTTGCAAGCGTTCACCGTCGCTGCCTTGTTTCGGGGATTGCGGAGGCAACAATGGGGCTGGTTTATCGTGGGCGGCGTTTTCCTGGGCGCGGCCGCTTACACGTATCTGGCCGTGCGCCTTTTCCCGATACTGTTACTTGTGGCAGCGCTGCCTCTCCTGTTCAGCCAACGGCCGTACCGGCGGCAACTGGCCCTTTTCGGGATTGTGGCCCTGATTGTTCTGGCCCCGCTGCTCAGCTATTTCGCGTCTCATCCTGAGGCGTTTTGGGTGCGCATTACCCAGGTTGCCCCGGTGAACGATACCGATGCTCTGGGTTTGCCCGCAAGTTATCTGAAATCGTTGGGGATGTTCTTTGTAGCCGGCGACCCGTACTGGCGCTTTAATTTGCCGGAACGGCCGTTATTCGACTGGTTTTGGGGCGGATTGCTGATGGGTGGCTGGTTGGTTTGTGCCCTGCGCTGGCGCCGCCTGCCGTCAGCGCGGCAGCGGGCGGCCGCGCTCTTGCTCATACTCACCCCCTTTTTCATGATTTTGCCCACGGCGTTAGCCGCCGGCGAGATCGTGCCCAGCAATCTGCGCGCTGTTGGCCTTCTCCCTTTCATTTTTTATCTGCCCGCCATCGGTTTGGTGACGCTGTTAGACGGGTTAGAAGAGCGATTTCATCGGCCGCCTTTGCCGCAGGCAGTTCTCGCTGCCGGCTTGTTGATCTTGCTGGTTGGCAGCATGGAAGCCGGGCGGGCGTACTTTCGGGCGTGGGCGCTCCAGCCCGCGCTTTACTACGCGTCGGATGGGGATTTAGCGGCCGTGGCCCAATTTCTGGCAGAGGCCGATATCGCCGGGAAAACGATTTATGTCTCGGCATTACACTACCGCCACCCCACACTCGCCTTCTTGAGCCGGCATTACGATGAGATTAAATGGCTGCCTGACAGTCAGGCGTTTGTCTTTCCCGCGGAAGGGCCTGCGATGTATATTTACCCGCATAACAGCCCTGTTCCCGATTGGGCTGCCCCTTTTCTGGAAACGGCCGTCTCTTTAGACAGCCCTGCCGCGCCGGATGGCCAGCCCGCTTTCCTCGCCTACGAATTAGCCGCGCCTCCGCCGCTGACAATCCCCAATCCCGTCAGCGTGAACTTTGGCAATCACATCACCCTATTGGGGTACGAAGTGGATGGGGCGGCCGCCGGCGCGACGATGCCGCTGACGCTGTATTGGCGGGTGGATGGGGAACCAGCGGCCGGCTTCGCCCCATTCGTTCACCTGGAGGATGCCTGGGGGTATCGTTGGAGTCAGGTGGAGACGTTCGCTTATCCGGCGGAGCAGTGGCAGCCGGGAGAAATTATTGTCCAGCACGTGGAATTACCCGTGCCGCCAGGCGCGCCGCCGGGCGCTTACCGGCTGCGCCTGGGCCTGTTTGATCCCGATTCCGGGGACCGCCTGCCGCAACTGGGCGAAGACGGCCGTTATGCGGGGGATACCTTTATCATTGAAGCAGCGCCGGTGCACGCCGCCGCGCCGCCGAAGGTGCTGCCACACCCCCCTCATGTGCTCGATGAACAACTCCTGCCCGCACTGCGTCTGCTGGGTTACGAGCGCGGCAGCGACAAGGCCAGCGCCGGAGATACGTTCGGCCTGGCCCTCTGGTGGCAGGCGACGGCGTCTCTCCCCCGGTTGACCACCCGGCTGGAACTGTACCAGCCGGATGACACGGATTACCTCTTGCTCGATACGCAGCCGGTGCATGGAACCTATCCCTTTCCTGATTGGGACACGCCGCTGTTCTTGATTGATCGTATGCTGCCTCGCATTCCCGACAACGTCCCACCCGGCGATTACAATCTGCGGCTGCAGCTTCTTGACGACAACGATGGCACGTTGTTGACGGCCGATCTCGGCCCGTTGACTGTCGAGGCCACGGAACGACTTTTCACGCCGCCGGCCAGCGAAAATCCGCTGGCGGCCACTTTCGGCGGCGAGATTAAATTGGTGGGCTACGAGTTGGAAGCAGGGGAAGCAAAAGGGCAGTTCACGTTATCCCTGATCTGGCAAGCATTGGCACGGCCGTCAGCCGATTACACCGTTTTTGTCCACGTATTGGGTCTGGACGGGGTTTGCTGCCACTGGCAGCAGGACGCGATGCCCCGGCAAAACCAATACCCGACGAGCCGCTGGCTGGCGGGCGAAGTGGTCGTTGACGCGTATCAAATCGTCCTGGAAGAAACGTTGCCGCCCGGTAAGTATCCCATCGAAGTTGGGCTGTATATTGCCGATACGGGCCGCCGTCTACAGGTGACGATGCCTGGATTGCCCGCGAATGACGCGCTCTTTTTACGGCCGTTACTGGTTGAGTAACCGTCCCGGCTCATGTGTACTATGGAACTGGCACAGGCCACGATCACCCTTGATCGTGGCCTGTGCGTTTTATGTACAGGAATCATGCGTCGCGCATGATCGCGGGGAGATAAATGCCGAACTTAACGAAGATGCGCTGCCAGAAGCCGATATGCTGATCGAAATTGGCGCTGCTGCTGGTGCCGGCAATGGGCTGCCCAATCGTGCTGGAAAGCTGGAAGCTGGATGAGGTGATGGTGCTCCCGCCGGCGGCCGCGATGTTCCAATCTAACTTAAAATTGGTCGAACTCATCGGCGCGCCAGTCGGACCCAGCTCCTCCAGAGCCGCATTGGCTACGGGCGACAACGATCCCTGGGCCGCGGCCGTCTGCCCGCCCAAGAGCAGGAGGGCGATACCCGCAATGGCTGCCAATCCGGCGGCGCCCAGCGTGAGGAAAAAGAGACGCTTCGTCATGGCTATTGATCCTCCGCTTGGGGGCCGGTGTCCGCTGGTTCCAGGCGCAACGTCTCGTAACCGGCGCGCTTGGCGACGATGCGGTAGTCAAAGCTGACATTTGATGTACCCCCGCCCAGTTCACGCACCTCGAACCCGGTGCTGCTCTTGTTTGCCACGTACAACCCGTTGCAATCCCCCAGAGGGGTGAGAAAGACGTGGTAACCGCTGCCGAGGTTGACCGTCTTGGCGAAGAGGGGGTCTACGGTCACGGCCGTGGAGCCATTTTGCAGCGCGCCCGAGCCGAAGTCTTCAAACCAGACCTCAGGACTCTCCATGGCATACATGAGCCGCTGCTGCTCGGCTACCTGGACAACAGCACTCTTGGTACCTGAGGCAAAAGTGTTGCCGCTCTCATTGACTTCCCAAACCTTGGTACCGCCCCCGTTATAAACTCTAAAGGCTGATATGGAATTATTATCGTCGTCTAAATACAGCCAAATCTCGTCATTAGAGTGTATTAACAAGTCGCTGACTGTTGAGGACTGATCGCTGTATATGGTGCCATCGTCGCTTGTTGGCGAGGTAAGCTCCATTGACGTTTCGCCGACGAGGCGCAGCGCCGGCAGGGCCGGGTTGCCGCCGGTGTCTGCGTGAGTGTTATAAATATTAACGACAGCATCAAGTCCGCCAGCGCCAAAAATATTGCTGTCCATAGAGCTGGAAATCACCGTGCCGGGCATAAGCGAAAAAGCGTACGGCGCACCATACAGCCGCTGCCGGGGGCTTAATGTCTCGCTGATAGTGCCGTTGTTCACCGCAATCTCCACCCAGATTGGTTGGGATAACTCCTCTGGCGTCAACCCCGCAACAGTAGTGGCCGGCCCAACGACGGTGTCGAACAGGCCGTCCGTGGCGGTTACCGCGTGGTTCTCTGTGTGGAAGGGCGTCCCACCGGTATCTTGATGATACCAGCGGAAGTGCAGTGTGTAGCTGCCGTTGAGGGCATTGCCGCCGGCATCGGTCAGGCGACCCTGGTAAGTCATCTGAGGCAGCAGGGAGTTGGCGCACCCAGTGAAGAGGATCGCCAGTAAGAACAAGGCTACAGTAGATTCAATGGTGAGGGACGACTTTCTATATCTCATGGGTAACTCCTTGGATAACTCCTTTAAACAGTGTGCCACGTTCGGGTGGCTGCGGAAAAACAAAAGACTGCCGTCTATGTAGACGACAGTCCTTTATCTTTCAGCAGTAATGTCAGTAAATGACAGGGGGTTATAATGCAATGGGGTGGAAAACGACTGTGCGGCCGCTTTGGTTCGACGAAAACTTTGCCCACGTTTTTTCCCCTCGTTGGCAAAAATAGTTACATGGTTTCCCGGCTGGCATCAGTTTAGCAGAACGGGAGATCGAAAGTCAATTGAAGCCTGGAGCCGTCGCGGGGAAAAGCGGCCTTTGCACGGGAACACAGTATAATTGACTGCCTTCGGGTGACGGAAAACGCGTCAGAGGATCTGTGTATGCCATTGCCAACCCCATTTTATTCCCGCGTTTCGGCGCTGTGCGAGAGCCATGAATGGCGCAATTGGGCCGGCTATCTGGCGGCCGGTCTCTACGAGCCGTCCCATGAGCGCGAGTACTTCGCCATTCGCAACAGCGCGGCGCTCATTGATGTTTCCCCGCTGTTCAAGTATGAGATCACCGGGCCGGATGCGCTGCGGCTGGTGGATCGCATCATGACGCGGGATGTGACCCGATGCCGGGTAGGGCAGGCGCTCTACTCTCCCTGGTGCGACGAAGAAGGGAAGATGATTGACGACGGCACTGTGGCCCGCCTGGACGAGATGCATTTTCGTATCACGGCCGCCGATCCCAGTTTACGCTGGTTTCAGGATGTGGGGTACGGCATGAACGTACAGGTGGCCGATGTCACCCAGGACCTGGCGGCGCTGGCCTTGCAAGGTCCCAACAGCCGCGCCATCCTCAAGGAGGTGGTCCGTGGGATTGATTTCGATGGACTGCGCTACTTCCGGCTGGCTCACGGCGAGGTGGACGGACTCCCATTGATCGTCACTCGCACCGGCTATACTGGCGACCTGGGCTACGAGTTGTGGGTACGGCCGGAATTCGCGGAGCAATTATGGGATGTGCTGATGGCGCGGGGGGCGGCCTATGGCTTGCTTCCGGCCGGCCTCGTGGCCCTCGACATCGCCCGTATCGAGGCTGGACTGCTGCTCATCGAAGTGGACTACATCTCGGCGCACAAGGCGCTGATTGAGTCGCAGAAATCCTCGCCCTACGAGGTGGGCCTGGGCTGGGCGGTGGCGCTCAGCGGAGTGGATTTCATCGGCCGCAAGGCGCTGCTAGCAGAGCGAAAACGGCCGCCGGAATGGCACTTTGTCGGCATACAAGTAGATTGGCTGGACCTGGAACGGCTGTATGGCAAGGTCGGCTTGCCGCCGCAGGTAGCCGGGCGTGCTTCCAGGATCACCGTGCCCATTTACCGGGACCTTCGCCAGATCGGCCAGGTGACCAGCCATACGTTTTCCCCCATCCTCAAAAAACTTATCGGCATCGGCACCGTGATGGACGGGTACGCGGCCGTGGGTACGCCAGTGGAGATGGAGATCACGATAGAACACAGCCGCCTGCAGACGCGCCAACGCGTGAAAGCCACGGTGGTCAGGACGCCGTTTTTCGACCCGGAGCGGAAGCGCGCCTGACGCCTGACACTTAGCCCCGGCGCTTGACACGAGAGCACTCCCTCTCGGCGAGGTTTTTTTCATGGCACACAAATACGATGCAATCATCATTGGCGGCGGGCATAATGGCCTGGTCGCGGCCGCGTACCTGGCCCGGGCGAGTAAGCGCGTCCTGGTATTAGAGCGGAGACCTTTGGTCGGAGGCGCCACCGTCACCGAGGAACTGTTTCCCGGCTTTAAGTACACCGTCTTCTCCTACGTCGTTAGCCTGCTGCGGCCGGAGATCATCCGCGACTTGCGCCTACCCAAACATGGGCTGACGATGCTGCCGTTAGAAAGCACCCTGACCCCGCTGCCCAACGGCGACTACCTGTACCGGGACGGCGACCATTATCGTACGATGCGCGACATTGCCCGCCACTCGCCGCGAGATGCCGAAGCGTACGACGAATACGGCCGGAGCATGTACTTCATGGCCAAGGCGGTCAAATACCTCCTGGGCATTCTGCCGCCCGATCCCACCACCCTCAACCCGAAAGATTGGTTGGGCATGGCGGCGCTGGCCCGCCACTTCTTGAGCCTGGGAGAGGAGCAGATGTACCTGCTGGCCAAGCTGATGACAATGAGCGCGGCCGATTTCCTGGAGCAGTGGTTTGAGTGTGACCCGCTCATTGCGACGATGTCGGCCAGCGGCATCATCGGCACCTTCATGGGGCCGCGCTCGCCGGGTACCGCCTACGTGCTGCTGCACCATTACATGGGGGAGATAGACGGCGCTTTTCGGGCCTGGGGCTTTGCCAAAGGGGGCACGGGGGGCGTTGCCGACGCCATCGCCCGTGCGGCCAAATCTTTTGGCGCGGAAATTCGCTGTAATGCCCCCGTGGCTCAGGTCATCGTCAAGAACGGCCGTGCGGTCGGCGTCGCCCTGGAAAATGGGGATGAATTCCAGGCCGAAATCGTGGTGTCCAGCCTCGATCCCAAATTGACCTTCCTCAAACTGGTGGAAACGAACCAACTGCCCTCAGACCTGGTAGCGTCCATTCGCCGCTTCAACATTCGCGGCTCCTCCGGCAAAGTGAACCTGGCGCTGGATGCGCTGCCCGATCTGGCGTGCATGCCCGGCCCCGGCCGGCATCTGGCGGGGGCCATCTCCATCAGCCCCAGCGTGGATTACCTGGAGCGGGCGTACGATGATGCCAAGTATGGGGAGTACTCCCGGCGGCCGTACATTGACTGTATCATCCCCTCGGTCATTGACTCCCACATGGCCCCGCCGGGGAGGCATGTCATGTCCTGTTTCGTCCAGTACGCGCCCTACGACCTCAACGGCGGCTGGACGGATGAGAAGCGGGAGGCGTTCGGCGACACCGTTGTGGATACACTGGCGGAGTACATTCCCAATCTCAAGGAGATCATTCTGCACCGGCAGGTGATCACACCGCCTGACATTGAGCGTATTGCCGGCCTGACGCAGGGGAATATTTTCCACGGCGAATTGAGCCTCAACCAGCTCTTTTTCCTGCGCCCGGCGGCCGGTCATGCCCAGTACCGCACCCCCATCCGGGGTTATTACCAATGCGGCTCCGGCACGCACCCCGGCGGCGGCATCATGGGCGCGCCGGGCAGGCTGGCGGCGATGGAAATTCTGAAGGAAATGTGAGGCGGTTATCCCCACCCAGTGAATCGTTGACGGACAATCGCTTATAAAAATCGGGACTATGGACCAACAATACGACGCGATTATCATTGGGGCCGGGCATAATGGCCTGGTCGCGGCCGCTACCCTGGCCCAGGCGGGACAGAAGGTGCTGGTTGTGGAACAAAGAGACGTGCTGGGCGGCGCGGCCGCTACCGAGGAGCTGTTCCCCGGCTACAAAGTCAATATTGGCGCGCACGATGCCGGCCTGTTACAGGAAGAGATCGTCCACGCCCTGTTCTTGAAGATGCACGGCCTGGAGCTGCGGGAAAGCCCGGTCGCCCTGTTCGCGCCGCAGCCTGACGGCCGTGCGCTGACGTTGTGGCGCGACCGCCCGCCCTGGCCGCAAGAAGCGCAGAACACGGCCGAGATCGCCCGATTTAGCAAGCACGATGCGGAGCAGTTCCCGGCGTATGCGCGACAGGCGGCGCGCGTCGCCCGCGTCCTCCGGCGTATGATGCTGATCCCCCCGCCTGAACCGGCCTCTCGTAATGTCAACGACCTGGTCGGGTGGGGCAAAGTAGCGCTGCAACTCAAGGGGCTGGGCGGGCAGGAAATGATGGAATTTATGCGCATCCTGCCCATGCCGGCGCGTGAGTACCTGGACGAGTGGTTTGAGAGCGACGCGCTGAAAGGGGCGTTGGGCGCAGCCAGCGTGACGGGGACGATGCAAGGCCCGCGTTCGGCGGGAACGACGTTGGTAATGATGCTCATGGCCGCCAACGGGCAGGGGGGCTTTCGCGCCGGCCGCTTTGTGCATGGCGGGATGGGGCAGTTGGCGGCGGCGTTGGCAGAGGCTGCCCGGCGGGATGGGGCTGAGATCCGCACCGGCACGGCCGTGGCCCGCGTCCTGCTCAGGGACGGCCAGGCGGCGGGTGTGGTGTTGGCCGGCGGCGAGGAGATTGAGGCGCGCGCGGTCCTTTCTAGCGCGGATCCGCGCCGCACATTCCTGGGACTGGTGGGGGCGCCGAACCTGGAACCGCGGTTCGTGCGCGCCGTGCGCAATATCAAGTTCCGGGGCAGTACAGCTAAGATGAATCTGGCGCTGAGCGGCCTGCCGGAGTTCCGGGGGCAGACGGGGCCGGGTCAACTCAGCGGGCATATCGTCATCAGCCCCAGCCTGGATTATCTGGAACGGGCTTACGACGACGCCAAGTACGGCCGTATTTCAGAGCAGCCCGTCCTCGATATCGTCATTCCCACCGTGCTGGATCACACACTGGCCCCGGAGGGACGCCATATCCTTTCCATCAACATGCAGTTTGCCCCTTATCATCTGCGGGAAGGGAACTGGGACGAGATGCGCGAGCCGCTGGGTGATCGCATCATCGAGACCCTGGCCCAATACGCACCCAATATCCGCAGCCTACTCTTGCACCGCCAGGTGATGACGCCGCTGGATTGGGAACGGACATTGGGCCTGACGGAGGGTAGTATTTTTCAGGGGCAGATGGGGCTGGATCAACTGTTGGTGATGCGGCCGGTACCCGGCTGGAGCCGGTACCGCATGCCCATCGCTGGCCTGTATCTGTGCGGTGCAGGCGCGCATCCCGGCGGCGGGGTGACGGGGCTGCCCGGCTACCATGCGGCGCGCGAACTGTTGGCGGCCTGGAAACGGCCGTAATGGGGGAATTGGGG
>JBHHTQ010000038.1:0-39044 GCA_046753445.1 Anaerolineae bacterium
TTCACGGCCGCTTCCGCCCACATTGTCGCCCGTTCCGCCCCCATCCGCTCCCGGGCCACCGCCGCCACCAGCCGGTGCAGGCTCAGCTTCCCGTCCGCCTGCGTCATCAAGGAGTAGGTCGTCAGCGCCGCCACCGCGTCGTCCCGCGCCAGTTCGTCCGCCAACACGGCCGCCAGGTCCTCCGGCAGGGCGCCGGCGTGGGTGATGATCACCTCCAGCGGGATCTCTTCCGGGGCCAGGAAACAGCAAAGGTTCAGCAGCGCGGCCGCCCCCGGCGTCTGCCGGGCATATTCAAACGCCATTTCCCACGTCGTCGTCACCGTCTTCTCGTAATCCTCCGGCGGCGGCTGCCTGTCCCACAGCGCCGCCCGCTGCTGCCGGTACAGCCGTAGGTAATCGCTGGCTGTTTTCCCCCGCGCCACCATGTACGCCGCCGCCTGTTCCAGCGCCAGCGGCAGGCGGCCCAGTTCCGCCGCCAGGTCTGCCCAAGATTTGTCAAATCCGGCAGATTTGACAAATCTTTGCGCCAACCTTCGCTGCCAAAAATCCATCGCCTCATCCACCGAAAACACCCCCAGCCGCAGCGTTTGCGCCCCTTGCCAGCGCGCCCGCCGGGTGGTGATGAGGCGGTGTCCCCGGCCGCCGGGCAGGTAGGGGCGCAGTTCTCGCGGGGCCAGCGCGTCGGCATTGTCGTAAATGAGCAGCCATTTTTCGTCCATGCCGTTCAGCCGGGCCAGCGTCATCGCCCGCGCCGTTGCCGCATCTTTGTCCGCCAGCGGCAGGTTCAGCGCCGCCCCCAGTTGGCGCAGGTCGCCATCCAGCGTGGCTGCCTCATCCGCCCGCAGTTGCCAGATGAGGGCGTAGTCGTCCCGGTGGGCGTGGGCGTAGGCCAGCGCCAGCTGCGTTTTGCCCACGCCGCCCAGCCCGGTAATCGCCTGGGTAATGGCCAGCGTGTTTTCATCGTGGTGTAAGGCGTTTTCAATGGCGGTCAATTCCTTTTCGCGGCCGGTGAAGTTGGGGTTGGCCGGGGGCAGGTGAATGAGGGGGAAGGTAACTTCGGCGGCGGGGTAATGAGTGTGTTCGTGAATGTCACCGCCGGCAATGTTGCGGGCCTGCACACGGCCGCCGCCCACAGCAGAACCAACTGGACGGCCGTGAACGTTGATCTCATCCCGGTTGGTTGGGGAATCGGGCATCGGAATACTCCCTGGATCGGCGCTAGAACACAATCTGGGCCAGTTTCACCAGCGCCGCCAGGATCGGCCCCGCCTTGACCACGGCCGCGCCCACTTTTCCGGCCGCTTCGGCCACCTGCGCCGCCCCTTCCAGCCGCTCTTTTAACTCGTCCAAACGGGTTTGCACCGTCACCTCATCCGGCTCCTCCTGCTGTAACTCTTCTTCAATTTCAGCGACGGCATCGGCGGATTTTTGGGCGTCGCGGGGTTTGTCAAACTCATTATTGGCCAGGGCCTCTTGCAGCAGCTTGTTCAGTTCGGCCAACTGTTTAGCAAACTCCTCCCGTGTTTGGGGAATGGGTTGGTCGTTGATCACGATGTCTCCCCCGGCGACGTTATCGGCGTGGACTTCCCCGCCGCCAATGACGCCCCCAATCACATCCCCGTGAATGTTGATAGTTGTGCCGCCCCCAGCCGGGGGTTGGCCGCCGGCAGGTTGGGAACCGGCCGGGCCGGCAGCCGGGGATGGGCTTGTGTATTGACCCAGGTCAAGATGCGGCCTGGCTCTTTGCACGTAAGCCACCAGGTCATCGTAAAGCTCATACCGCTGGGCATACTGCACCAAAGCCAGCGCCTTGACCGATTTGTTGTCTCCTTCCAGTTCTTCATACTCGATCCCCAAATCAAAAGCCAGGGTTTTCAGTTCTCCCAGGTTGAAATATTTCACTAAAATATTCCGCAGTTGGGTGTGGGTTAATTCCGACATCAAAACCTCCTCATTCTGTTGGGGGGGCAGCAAACAAACCGAATTCGTCCCGAAACGTGACCGGCCGCCAACGGCAGTATAAAGGCTCAGAAAAGCGCCTGTCAAGGACATAACGGCCGTAGGGCGTGCGTCAGTTCTGTTGACGGTATATTCTTGGCCCGGCAGTCGAACCTGCGCCTACCTTTGCCAAATCAGCCTACGCTGATTCGCTCACAACTGAGGGGAAAATCAACTGCGGGCAAACCCACGAAGGTGGGTTTCGCATCTCGTAGCAGCGAATTCATTCGCTCATTCTCAAAAGCGACGCACATACGCGGCCGTTACCCGGCCAGCAAAGCCGGGGCTTGGGGCCGGGCTGATGGGGTTGTCTCTCTCCTCTTTGTCGGACTATCCGGACAGGCCCCGCTCTCCGTCGAGAGTTATGCGGCCGACCTGAGCTTGACCGTTCTATTCGTGCTTTCATTTTACGGCCTGTTGGTACTTTGGGAGAAACGCCAGGGAAAGTACAGTTTTGAATGGTGGCTCAGGAAGTGGAGTACGTAGCCAACCACCTTCGCCATCGCTTGTGCCCCGCTTTGCGTTATAATCCCCCTGATCTCAGCCGGCAGCGGCCGGTGATAACGATTGTGGAGGTATACGTCTGAAGCAACAGGCCACAGGCATTGTCATCAAAGCGATAAGCGGCTTCTTCACCGTGAAAACAGACCAGGGGGAGATCTCCGCCCAGCTTCCCGGCCGCTTGAAGCAGGAATGGCAGAATACGACGCTGGTGGCCGTGGGGGATCAGGTCACGCTTTCCATCCTCGATGACGGCACAGGCATCATCGAATCCATCGCCGAACGGCGCTCGGTGTTGTCGCGCACGCGCGCCTCGGCCACGGTCCGCCGTCTGCTCAGTGACCAGGAGCAAGTGCTGGTCGCCAACCCGGATCAGGTGGTGTTCGTCTTCGCCGTCAAACGGCCGCCCCCCAGCCTGCGCAAACTGGATCGCTTTCTCGTGGTCGCCGAGATGAATAATCTCCCGGCCATTATCTGCGCCAACAAAGTGGACCTGACGGGCCTGGATTCGGTGCGGCAGCGCTTCCAGGTCTACGAAGCGATCGGCTACCCGGTCATCTACACCAGCGCCACGGACGGGACCGGCATCGAGGAGCTGCGAGCGCGCCTGAAGGGCAAGCTAACAGTCCTGTCCGGCTCCTCCGGCGTGGGCAAATCCAGCCTGCTCAACGCCATCCAACCCGGCCTGGGACTGCAAGTGCGAGAAGTGAGCCGGGCCACCGGCAAAGGGATGCATACCACACGTTACGCCCAACTATTCCCGCTCGAAATGGGCGGCTACGTAGTCGACACGCCCGGCATCCGCGGCCTGGCCCTGTTTAATGTCGAACCGGGAGAACTGGACGCCTACTTCCGCGAGATCGCCCCCCTGGTCACCGCCTGCCAGTTCAGCGATTGCAGCCACCGTCACGAACCCAACTGCGCTGTCCGCGCGGCCGTAGCCGACGGCCGTGTCTCCCAGGCGCGCTACGACAGCTACCTCCGCCTGCGCGAAGAACACGAAGCGCTCGACGAGACAGCTTATTAGGGCAACTCCCCCACGGGCCTCAGCCAAATTGTGCATTCTGGCGCAAAGTTGCACGAATCGGCGCGAGTTGCACAATAGACGCCATCCCATGTTGGCCGCCATTGATGCCATCGCTAAATCATGATCATCCAGAGGGGAGCCTGTGCTCTGGCCATCGGTGATGCAGCAGTCATTAACCGATAAAAGAGAACGGGAAGATCCCTCTGGAAACCGACGTTGTCTCGACATTAAAAAAGATAGGAAGGTAAAAAATGAAAGCTCTCTCTTCAACCATCAAGGCTTTATTCCCGGCAGAGGAAGTCAGCGCACATTGTGACGGCCCTTGCGGCGTCTACGACCCGGCCTCCGCCCGCATCGCGGCCGAAGCCGTGCTCTCCATGACCAAGAAAATGCTGGCCCTCCAGCCGCCGGAAGGAAATGATTCCCAGGCGTGGGCCTCTTACCTGAACACCATGTCCCGCTACGCCGCCATCAAGGAAGAACAGGCCCACCTGGCGAAAACAGAATTACTCGTCCTGTGGACTGATTACTTCAAGCCGGTGCACCTGGAGAAGTATCCCGATTTACACGATACATTCTGGAAAGCGGCCAAGCTTTGCTCCGCCTGCAAGGTGGAAGTGAACCTGGATCATGCCAATGAGTTGATGGCAGCTATCGAGAACATCCACAATATCTTCTGGGCGACCAAAAACCGGGACGTCACCTACTACATGGCCAGCTAACGGCCGCGCTGTGGGCAATGCAGCATAAATTGAAGGACAGCAGCGGGAAAGAACTGCTGTTGTGGTTACTGAGTTTCCGTTGGCGCGTACGCGTTGCCGGAGCTTCTATGTTTCCTCTGCTTCAGCCGGGAGATGAGGTACTGGTAGACCGGCGGGCATACCGGAACCGACGGCCGCACCCCGGCGACATCGTGGTGGCCCGGCACCCATTCCGCAAAGATGTGCGGCTGATCAAACGGGTTACGGCCGTGCTGGAGGACGGCCGCTGCCGGCTGGAAGGAGACAACACGGCCGAAAGCACAGACAGCCGCTCCCTTGGCCTGATTCCCCCAAGCCATATCCTGGGCCGAGTCACTAGCCGCTTTCCGTAGGGACATTGTCCGGCCGCGACACCTTCACAATCCCCGCCAGGATAAGCGCCCCTCCCAGAATCACTACCGGCCCCGGAAACTCGCGAAAGAAGAACATGGCCAGGATGCTGGCCCCAATCGGCTCGCTGATGACCACGACCGCGACGTACGCCGCCGGCAGGAAGCCAAGCACCCAGTTGAACGAAGAATGGCCGATCAACTGGGGGAACAAAGCCATCAGCAAGAAGAGCAGGTACACTCTGGGCGTGTAGCCGATCAGGTCAAGCCCGCGCAGTAAACTGGTGAGCAACAATGTCACCGCTGCCACGCCGTACACGACGGTCGTGTAACTGAGCAGCGAGAGCTTTTTCCGCAGGCGACGGCCGATGATCAGATAAACGGCGGCCGTGACCGCCCCCAGCAGCGCCAGCCCATCCCCCAACAGCGGCCGCGATGCCCCGGCGAGTTGGCCCAGGTTCAACACGACACGGCCGTCTACGATGCTGACCAGCTCGCTCATGCCGATGATCACACTGCCAACCATGGCCATGAGCAGCCCCAGCTTCAACGAACGGGAGAGCGGCTCTTTCAGAACCAGCGGCGAGGCCAACCCCACCCACAACGGCGACGTGGCCACTAACACCAGCGAACTCGTCACCGTGGTATAAGCCAGGGAGCTGATCCAGGTGCCAAAATGGATGCCCAGCATCCCCCCGGACAATAACGCCAGTCCCCAATCCACGGCCGTCAATCCGGCCAACTCCCGGCGGCGGCCGGCCAGGGCAAATGGGAGCAGGAACACGGCCGCGAGACCCGTCCGCCATGTGGCGATGACCAGCGAAGGCACAGTTTCCACCTGCGCCCAGCGGATAAAAATGGCGCTGAACGAGATAGCGAATACACCGATTGTCATGATCAGAATAGGGGGGGGATGGGGGCGTCGGGACACAATGACTCCATGAATGGGCCAAGAAATGGGCTAATAAACGACGGCAGTTTGTTGCTCTGTACTTTGCCTGGGCTCACAGGCAGTTAGTTCCTCTGGGAACAAAATTTCGCCAGGAAAAATACAGGGGTACCCGATACAGTGTGATAGTTTCTGACTTTCGCCACATAAATTGACAAAGAACTTTCGTGTGGCTAGAATTTGGTCACCGACCATGCGGTATCTTAACAACCAAACAAATCATGGTCAATCTGCCCCAATTCACAAAAGGCAGCTCAGCAACCGAAGGAGATAATCAATGACTCATATCGTAACCAGATTATGCTTGCGCGACACGGCTTGCGTCGAAGTCTGCCCGGTGGAGTGTATGGTCCTCGGCAAACCAGAAGAAGAATGGCCCTGGCTGTACATTGATCCGGATACTTGCATTGACTGCGGCGCCTGCGTGCCGGAATGCCCTTACGAGGCAATTTTCCCGGAAGAAGAAGTACCGTTCGATTATGAGGCCCCGCCCGGCGTCTGGATCGCCAACACAAAGGAACTGCTGCCGGACGGCGAGCCGTTCGAGGGCGAGATTGACGGCCACGCAGTTAAGTTGCTCAATGCAAAACAACTGGCTGGCGGCGAGGTCCTGGACTTGACTGAAGACATCGCACCGAACTACGAGTTCTTCTCAGAAGGCCCAGGCTACGACGCCCTGGATTAGGGTTCACGACATATCAGCATATCGTATTAGCCGCCTTTTGGAGCGGCAGACCTAAAGGATGCCGAATTAGCTAACCAGACGCCAGCAGGCGAGGTTAGCTAATTTGCTTTCTAGGAAAGGGGAACATGTCTGAGTATCGTATTGAAAAGGATTCGTTGGGGGAAATTAACGTACCGGCTGACGCTTACTGGGGGGCGCAAACACAGCGAGCCATTCATAATTTCCCGATTACGGGCTTGAAGCCATATCCCGCTTTCATCTGGGGGATGGTGGTGATCAAACGGGCTGCGGCCGAAGTGAATGCTGACCTGGGCTTATTCCAGGCGAAAGAAGCGGGGGGCAAGGTTATTTCGGATGAGGCTATCGCCCAGGCCATCATGATGGCCACTGATGAAATCCTGGACAGCCAGCACCATGACCAGTTTGTCGTGGACCCCATCCAGGCGGGCGCAGGCACCAGCCATAACATGAATGTCAACGAGGTTATCGCCAACCTGGCCAACAAGCAGCTCGGCTTCGAGCTGGATGCGCCGGAGAAGCCGGTGCATCCCAACGACCACGTGAACATGGCCCAATCCACCAACGACACCATTCCCACGGCCATCCGATTGGGCTGCCTGTGGCGGCTGGACGCGCTGCTATCTGCGTTGGACGGGCTGGCGGCCGCGCTGCGCGAACAGGAAAAAGCATTTGACGATGTCGTGAAAAGCGGCCGCACCCACCTGCAGGATGCGGTTCCGGTTCGATTAGGCCAGGAATTTGGCGCATATGCCCGCGCTGTTGAACGCAATCGGGAGAAGATTGACCAGGCGGCCGACGGCTTGCGCCGGATGGGCATCGGAGGGACAGCCACCGGCACCGGTCTCAACGCCCATCCTGAATACCACCGCCGCATGGTTGCCGTCCTCAGGCGGCTAACCGGGTTGGCGCTGTACGAGTCGGACAACCTTTTTGAGAGCATGCAGAGCATGGCTGACCCGGTTCATTTCAGCGGCGCACTGCGCACGCTGGCCCAAGACCTGACCCGCATTGCCAACGATTTCCGCCTGCTCTCCTCCGGCCCCAGCACCGGCCTGGCCGAGATCAGCTTGCCGGCGGTTCAGCCCGGCTCCTCCATCATGCCCGGCAAGGTCAATCCGGTGCTGGCCGAAATGCTGAACATGGCGATGTTCCAGGTCATGGGCAACGATCTCGCCATTATGATGGCGGGACAGGCGGGGCAGTTGGAATTAAATGTGATGATGCCCATCATCGCTTACAATCTGTTTCAGAGCATGGACATCATCATCAACGCGGTCACTGCGTTTACCGAGAAATGCGTCGTCGGCGTGCGGGCCAACCGGGAAAAGGCGCAAGGCTGGCTGGCAAAGAACGCTATTCTGGTCACCGCGCTCAACCCGGTCATCGGCTATTCGAAGGGGGCTGAGGTCGCTAAAGAAGCAATGGCCAGCAATCGCACTGTGCGAGAAGTCGTCATTGAGAAGGGGTACCTGACGGCCGAGGAAGCTGACCGGCTGCTGGACGTGCGTTCCCTGACTGAAGGCGGCATTCACAAGTAAAGGGGCATGCCCCGTGCACACCGGACTGCCCGGCCCACCCGGCAGGCTAATCCTTCAGCAGCCAACCTACGAGCAAATGCTTGCTCTGGTTCAGGCTGCATATCCTCTTGAGGCATGCGGGCTGCTCGCAGGACAGGGCGAGCGCGCCGCCCAGTTATATCCGATTGACAACATCCTGCGCAGCCCGACCGCCTTTGAGATGGATCCCCTGCAACAGGTGGAGGCTATGCTCCAGATTGAGGCCCAGGGCCTGGAGCTGCTGGCCATTTATCACTCACACCCTCACGGGCCGCAAAAACCCTCCGCCTCGGACGTGGCCCGCGCCTTTTATCCAGAAACTGTGCAGCTGATCATCTCCTTGCAAGAGCGCCGCCGACCGGTGACGCGGGCGTTCACCATCGTGGACGGCCATGTCCGGGAGGTACCCTTTCTGATTGAGCAACTATGAGGGCGGCCGTGTGTTTTATCTTGTGCATAATGGCGGATAGAGCCGCCTACCGTTGCGCTACACTACCATGATTTAAGGAAAGGGTATGTTGAACATCCTGTTTTTGCTTGTCGCCGGATTAATTGGGTATATTTGCGGCGCGCTTCCCTTTGGCTTTCTCTACGTGAAGCTCACGAAGAAAGTAGACCTGCGCGAAATCGGAAGCGGCCGTACCGGGGGAACCAATTCACTGCGGGCTGCCGGCGTCGGGGTCGGCGTCCTGACCGGGCTTAGCGACGTGCTGAAAGGTTTCGCCGGGGTGTGGTTGTCGCGGCTGCTGCTGAGCGGCGCAGTCGGAGAAGGGTGGCTGCCGTGGGTTCTGGTGACCGCAGGTGTCATGGCTGTCGTCGGGCACAACTGGTCCGTTTTCATCAACTGGTGCGGCGGCGCCGGCACCGGGCCGAACATCGGCTGGGCTACGGCTCTTTGGTGGCCGATGTTCCCGATTGGCCTTATCGTGATGATCGCGCTGCTGCTGGTTGTCGGGATGGCTTCGGTCGCTTCCCTGGCAATGGCCGCCATCATCCCCATCAGCTTTGCTATTCTGTACTTTACCGGAGAGCCGGGGTACAGCGAAACGCTCGCTTACCTGATCGGCGGCCTTGCTTCGGCCGCCATCGTGACCTGGGCCTTGCGACCCAACATCAAACGCCTTCTCAACGGCACCGAACGCGTGGTGGGGCCGCGCGCCAAACGCATGGCAAAACGGCAACAACAATAAAAGCGGTCAGGCCGGGTGTTCCAAGGCGTCAGGCGGCCGTTTCCGGCAATGTCCGGAGCCGGACACCCGATCCTGGCGGGTTTATCCGCCCCCCTTCGTCAAGACCTCGTAATGGAGCATGCCCATGGCGTCAATGCGGACGTCTTCCACTTTGGGCAGGGATATTGCGTGGCGCGGCTCTTGCATCAGATCCAGGGTGGGCAGCTCGTCTGCCCATAACTGTTGAATCTGGGCGTATAAGTCCAGACGGGCCGCCTGATCCAGCTCCTCCCTGGCAGCGGTAACCAGTTGATCCATCGTCTCACTTTTGTAATTGGAACAGAAAACGCGGTCGGTGTTTTGCACAAAGAAATCGGTCCAGGCGGTCATGTCCAGGTAGTTCACCGGCTGGCCGGGTGAGGGCCATCCCAGCAAGTAAGCGGGGTAATTACACTGAGCGATTTGCGTCCGGTACGCATCCCAGGAATCGCTGGCCAGGGTCACCTGGAAAATGCCCGTTTCTTCTAGCTGCTGTTTAAGCGCGTTGGCGTAAGCTTCTTCCAGCGGAGTGTAACGGCCGTCATTGAGATACCAGATGGTAATGGCCAATGGATTATCCTCGCTGTACCCTTCTTCCCGCAGCAGCGCGCGCGCTTTCTCCAGGTCACGCTGGGGCAAAGCAGGCACAAAACCAGGCACATCGTCGGGAACAGGACTGTAAAGCGGCCGTCGGCTGCCGGCAAAGACGGCCGCAGCCAATGCTTCCCGATCCACCGCATAAGCGGCCGCTTGGCGCACTTTTTTACTGTTCCAGGGACGAGTCTCCTGCTCAAAAATCAAGTAACTCTTGAACACAGCTGGGCCTTCCCAACTGATGAAATCAGTCACCCCTTCCCCGTCGGCGTCACGCTCGCGCAACTCCATATAATCGGCAAACGGCAGCCCTGTCCAGGCGATATCGAGGGATTGGAATTCTTCCAGGGAGCGGCGCATACTGGTCACGTCTTCATAGAAGCGCACCTGGATATTTTCAAAGGCGGGCGCGGGGCGTCCCGGCCATTCCGGGTTGGCCTTAAGCCGCATCCGCTCATTAGGCGACCAGCTCACAATCGTATACGGGCCAATGCCGCCGCACGTACTGAGGAAGTCCCAGGTTGCCGCATAACACTCGTCGCTAATCGGGAAGTAGGGGGGCGTGGCCAACAAACTAAGGAAATAAGAAGTAGGCGCTTGCAGGACGAACTTAACCGTGTATTGATCAATAACCTGGACGGCATCCTCGTCGGCGAAGGTGTCATCATTGCTGTCTTTGAGAAAATCGTTGATGAGGAAACTGCCCAACCCGGCCGCCCGGCCGATAGACCATTTGACGTCTTCGGCCGTGAATTCACTCCCGTCCGGGAAACGCAGCCCACGGCGTAAAGGGAATGTGTATTCCAACTTGTCCTCAGAAACGGTAGGGGAATCGGCCGCCAGCACTGGAACCAATTCATTGCGGCTGTTAACCATGAACAATCCGCTCATGGTGTTAATCTTCAGCTCCCACCCGATTAAACTGGGGCCGGTAGCCGGGTCCATATCGGTCAATTGACCCATGATGCCGATGATGAGTTCGCTGGCGGGCGTGCCTACGCGCGATTCGCCTGCGTCAATGCTTTCGCCCGGGATCATCCAGGCTACGATCAGGCGTTCGATGGTCTGTTCTTCCTTCGCCTGGGCGATGGCCTCATTCAGCCGGCTTAAGAGTTCAACATTATCAGCCGCAACCGCTATGCTGTACGCACGGCTGCTGATCCAGGCATTGCGGCCCGCGCCTCCTGCGATCTTGAGCTGTTCTGGAAACGCCTGGGTGAAATGTTCGGCGATGTAACTGTCGAGTATCACCGCGTCCACCGCTTCCTCTACCAGCGCCTGCAGCGCCCCGACAACGCTCTCATATTCAAAGACATCGGCGGCGTTTAGATTCAGCATCTGATAGGCTGTTTCTGCGCTGTTGCTGTTGGTTTGCACGCCGACAGCCATGCCAGGTTGAATATCCCGGTAACTGAGCAGTTCCCGCTCGTCTGCCAGCACGACCATGGCCTGCCCCACTTCCAGGTAGGGGTCTGTGTAGGCGATTCCAGGCTCCGGCTCTTCGGGGAGAATGAGCGCCGACATGACGGCGTCAAAGTCAGCATGGACGGCCACACTGTCCAGGACGCCTTCATGTGGGGTCACGACGAATTCGTAATCGAAATCAGCCACGGCCGAAATTCGGGCCATCAGGTCGTTATTGAAGCCAATGACGTTGCCAAACTGGTCGAAGTCGGAAAAGGGAGGGTTGGGCGCGTCGGTGGCAATGACGATGAAATCCCGCGTGGTCAGCGGGCTGGATGTTTCTCTGGTGGGGGCGCCTGCCGGGGTAGCTGTGGGCGATATGGCCGTCGCGGCCGTCTCTGCCCTCCCATTCCTGCAGCCGGCTAAAACGGCCAACAGCACGACGGCAAACGTTTTCCATAACAAGGCTGTCACTGATTTCATGCACACAATCCCTTAGGTTCGATAGTCGAGCGAGTATAGCAAGGCAGGGATAGATGACAAGGCATGTGCGCCAGACAACCTTAGACGACGTTATATTCGTGCAACAGCCTCCCTTCCTCAAAACGGGCCAGGTCAAGCGCAGAAACATCCACTGTTTGGGCACGGCCGTCCAGAATGATCTCGCTCATCAGCTTGCCCGCGATGGGGCCGTGCATGAAGCCATGCCCTGAAAAACCGGCACAGACGAAGAAGCCGGACACAGGCGTGATCCCGAAGATTGGGTGTGCGTCGGGCGTCACTTCGTAGAGACCGGCCCAATGAGCCACCAGACCCGCCTGCTCCAGCAGCGGCATGCGCCTGGCGGCCGCTTCCAGGTTGACCAGCTCCCACTCCGGGTCCACCCGCTGGTCAAAGCCGGGCTGCTCGTCCGGGTTTGACATGCCCGTGAGCAAGCCGTCCCCTTCCCGGTGGAAATAGAGAGATTGGGCAAAATCAATGACGAACGGGAAGTCGCGCGGGATTTGCGGCAGCGGCGTGGTGGTCAGCATCTGGCGGCGTATGGGCGTGATGGGGAGTTGCACCCCGGCCATGCTGCCAATCAATCCCGCCCAGGGGCCGGCGGCGTTCACCACGATGGGGGCAGCGATGCGGCCGACGGCCGTTTCCACGCCGGCGACCCGGCCACCCTTGACGATAATGCCGGTGACTTCCACCCCAGTCATGGTAACCGCGCCCAACCGGCGCGCGGCCGCGATGTAGCCCATCACCACCCCATTCGGATCCACCAGGCCATCACGGGCGTTGAACGTTCCGGCCAGCACATCGTCCAGACGCATCATGGGCAGCCGGCGTCGGATCTCGTCCCCGTCCAGCCAACGCGTCTCAACGCCCAGGCGGTGCTGCAGGGCCACATTGCGGCGAAAGGCGGTCACGTCGTCCTCATTCGTGAGCAGGAATAAATAGCCGCACTGTTGGTAATCTACCGCCTGTCCCAGCTCCTCCTCGAACCGCTCCAGCATCGGCACGCTTTCCAACGAGAGGCGTATGTTCACCTCGGTGGCAAACTGGTATCGCACCCCACCGGCGCAGCGGCCGGTTGCGCCCTGTCCGAAGAACGCTTCTTTTTCTAACAGCAGCACATGCTCTTGCCCGCGGGCAGCTAAATGGTAGGCGATGCTGGCTCCCATCACACCGCCCCCAACAATGACGATGTCGGCCGTTTGCGGAAGGTTCATGCTCTAATTCGCCCCGCTACCACGCCACCTGTTGGCCCAGGCCCAGAGATTGCGCATGGCGCAGCGCCAGCCGGGCGGCCATCGCATCCTGCACCGCAACGCCAACAGATTTGAAAAAAGTGATCTGCTCCGGCGCGGCGCGGCCGTGCCTGCGGCCCAGCACCACCTCCCCCAATTCGGCGTGGATATGCGCTTCATCGAACAGACCCTCTTTTATGGGCCGAAGGAGATCGCCGGCCTCGGCCAGGCAGGCAGCGCGAGAATCCACGGCGACTAAAGCGCGGGCCACGGTTTCTGCCGGAACCTCTTGCATCTCCGGCGAATAGGAGCCGACCCCATTGATGTGGACGCCAGGTTTCAGATCGCCATCGGCGAAAACCGGCGAGACGGACGTCGTCGCCGTACAAATGATGTCGGCCGCGGCCGCCGCCTGCCGTGGTGATTCGGCCGCGCGCAAGTCGGCGGGAATCGGCCCCTGTCCGGCCAGCTCCTCGATGAAGCGCTCCATCTTGGCCCGGGTCGGATCATAAACCCAGGCTGTTTCGATGGCGCGGACGGTGCAAACTGCACCCAATTGCGTTCGCGCCTGCGTCCCTGCGCCAAAGATAGCCACAACCCGGCTGTCCGGCCGTGCCAGCAGGTCAGTGGCGGCCCCAGCTCCGGCCCCTGTGCGAATCGCGGTGAGGACCCCGCCTTCCAGCAACGCCAGCGGCCGACCGCTGTCCGCCTCTAGCACCAGCACGGCCGCATGAATCAGAGGCATGCCCCGCGCCAGGTTGCGCGGGAACAGGGACACCACTTTGACAGCCAACGCATCTCCTTCATCGTCCTGGATAAAGGCGGGCATGAACAGGCTGACAGCTTCTTGTGTGGGGACGGGCAAACGGGAACGCAGAGGCGCTTCTGCACGGCCATCGGAAAGCGCAGCATAGGCGCGCTTCATGGCGGTGATGGCTTCATCCATCGGCAAAGCGCGGCGCACGTCGGCCGCATTTAAGATGATCATCCGACCTCCTCTGTACACAGAAAAAGCGCAGGCGCCGACAGGCACGCTGCGCTTCTTTACTCAATCATCTCGACCTTATGGGGAAGGCTAGCCCTCCCCCAGATAGGCGTGACGCATCATCTCATTGTTGCGCAGATTAGCGGCCGTGTCGGCCAGCACGATCTGCCCCGTCTGTAAAACATACCCTCGATCGGCAATCGAGAGCGCCATATTGGCATTTTGCTCTACGACAAAAACTGTCGTTCCCTGCTCGTTAATTCGCTGGATGATTTCAAAGCTTTGCTCCACCAAGATCGGCGCCAACCCCATTGACGGTTCATCCATGAGGAGCACCTTCGGCTGGGCCATGAGCGCCCGGCCCATCGCCACCATCTGCTGCTCGCCGCCGCTCAACGTCCCTGCCTGCTGATTCAGACGCTCTTTCACCCGCGGGAACAGCTCAAATATGCGCTCCATTTCCCGCTCAACCTCTTCCTTATCCGTGCGCAGGAAAGCCCCCATTTCCAAATTTTCGCGGACAGTCATGCGGTTGAACAAGCGGCGGTTTTCAGGCACCATGGAGATGCCTTTCGCCACGATCTGAGTTGTAGGCAGGCCGCTCACTTTTTCGCCAGCCAGATAGACATCTCCTTCTGTGGGAACCACCATACCTAAAATTGTTTTGAGCGTAGTCGTCTTCCCACTGGCATTCCCGCCGAGCAAGCAGACGATCTCGCCCGGATAAATGGTCACATTGACATTGCGAAGCATTAAAATTAGGCCGTAGTGCGTCGTTACATTCCGCAATTCCAGCACCGGCTCTTGACCGTTTTTATTCATGCCGTCTCCGTTCCTTTTCTGCCCAGGTACGCTTCCAGCACTCGCTCATTCTGAGAGATGTCGGCGTAACTACCCTCAGCGATTTTACTGCCATAATCAAGGACGAAGACTCGATCGGAAACGCCCCCGACCACGCGCATATCATGCTCAATCACAATGATTGTATATCCTCTTTCATCCCGCAGACGACCGATGAGTTCTGTCATTTCCAGGGTTTCTCGCGGGTTCATCCCCGCAGTCGGCTCGTCCAGGAGGAGCAGTTTCGCCTCTGTGGCCATCGCTCTGGCGATCTCCAGACGGCGGCGGTTGGCATATGAAAGGGAAAAAGCCGGCTGATCAAAACGATATCCAACCAACCGTGAACCAAAGAAAGAGAGGGCATCTTTCGCGTTTTTCTGAATGCGCTCTTCCTCAGCACGATAACTAGGCGGACGGAAAATCGCCCCAAGCACCCCGCTTCGCCCGCGGCAATGTTGAGCCACCATCGCATTTTCCAGGATGGTCATGTTTGGGAACAAGCGTACAGTTTGAAAGGTGCGGGCAATCCCCAGTTCCGTAATCTGGTATGGAGCCAACCCCACCAGGTTATGACCCTGAAAAGTAATCTCACCAGATGTCGGCGGGTAGAAGCCGGTCACCAAATTGAAGAAGGTCGTCTTACCGGCGCCATTGGGGCCAATAACACTGACAATCTCCCCTTCGTCAACGTGGAAGTCCAGGTCATTGATGGCCAGCAATCCCCCAAAGGCCTTTGTCAATCCTTTTGTTTCCAGTAGTGCCACCTAAACACTCCTTTGGTTGGTTGAGTGGGGAAAGTTCCCAACTAAGATTCAGTAGGTGCTGCCTCAACAGCGGGCGCCTTCAACCATGCATCTTGTTCCATTTCCCCCTCATGCAACTCTCGCCCTCGTCGTACACTGGGCACCAGGCCTTCGGGGCGTAAAATCATCATCACGATCAGCAGCGCACCGTAGAACAACAATCGAAATTCCGAGAATTCACGCAATAATTCCGGCAGACCCACCAGCACGACTGCACCCACTACGACGCCAGGCAGGCTCCCAATACCGCCCACAATTAAGAGGCTGAGTGCTGTAATGGAGACAAGCACATTAAAACTATGGGGGTAAATCGTGCCCAGTTTGGCGGAGAAAAGCGCCCCGCTTAGACTGGCGATCATCGCGCCCATGGCGAAAGCCAGCAGCTTGTAGTAAACAGTATTGATGCCCATGACATCAGCTACTTGTTCATCTTCTCTCATCGCCACCCAGGCCCGGCCGACGCGGGAGCCTTTAAGCCGCCAGGAAATAAACAACACACCGATACTGGCTATGAGGAACAAATAGTAAAGTTGCTGCGGGCCAACAAATTTCAACCCGCCGATACTGATGTCGGGAATTTTAATAATGCCCTGCGCCCCGCCCAACCACGGTTTAAACCAATCCGAAAGCGCTAAAAAGCGGGCGATTTCACCAAATCCCAAAGTGACAATAGCCAGGTAATCACCACGCATCTTCAATACCGGCGTACCCACCAGGAGGCCGGCCAATCCGGTGAGAATGACCACAACGGGAAGCGCCGCCCAGAAGGAGATCGTCAATCCTCCAATGTTGGCGTCGGTGGTCGTTAAAATGGCGGTGGTATACGCGCCTACGGCAAAAAAGGCCACATAGCCCAAGTCGAGCAGCCCAGCCATACCGACGACGATGTTAATGCCAAACCCCATCAAGACATAGATGCCGATGTTAACGAGGACTTCGCTGGGGAAAACACCAACGATCCAGGGGAGCAATAGCAAAATAAGAAGGCCAAAGCCCCACTGGCTGTAACGTACTGCTTGCTGCTGATTGGGAGGAAGTTGTGCCACTCGCTCGCCAATCCTACCTCGCCATTCCTTCCCTTTGAGCGCCCAAACCACAGCCACCACGACCACGATAACCGCTCCAAGTATAGTGAGTCCGTTGCTGGTGACAAATATTCTGGAAAAACCGGCCGGCATGCCAGGGCGAGACAAAGTCACCCGGATCAACTCAGATAGTGTGCCGAAAAAGGCCACCCAGAGAAACCCTGAAACAATGGCACGGCGAGGCTTATCCGGAAAGATGAAAATTTCGCCGCCAAGCGCGCCTAAGGCAGTGCCTAAAATCACGAGGATAACAGCTCCCACCCACGTGCCCTGACCAAATGTGATGATTTCAATCAAGACAGGCGAAACATTAACCAGGACGCTGCGAATGTCAATCAGCTCAGCGATGATGACGAGCAGGGCCATCATGACGCCGACGACGAGACCTGCCAGGGCGCCGTTCCACAGCACCTGGGAACGCTGTAAGCTTTGCCGTCTCTTTTGGTGCAGCGGATCGAGGCGTTGATCGAGTTGGCGGGCAGACAGGAAGCCGACTCCTAAGACCGTAATCAGGAGTAACAAATGACCCAGCGAAATGATATCTTTGATCAAATCGCGTTGGCCAAATGTCTCGACCATACCCACCATACTGATATAAACGGCTACGATGCCGCCATAAAAACCGATCTTAAGGGAAGGATTCGCCTTTTCCATAAGCATTTACCTGTTTTACACTGCTCGGAGGGGCCGTATAGCCTGCCCGTTGAGTGGCCGGTTACAAAAGTTGGAGCCGCAATCCGGCAATTCTTTCTCTTCGGGGGCCAGGAGGGTTAGACCTTCTCCTCGGCCAGCCTTTCGCCCAGAATACCTTGCGGCCGAAAGATCAATACGAATACCAGCAATACGATGGCGATGGCGTCCCTGAGCTGGTTGGCTCCAGGTATCCCTAATCCTTCCAGGATCAGGTTGGGGCCGAGGGATTCAAAAACTCCCAGGAACAGCCCGCCTACCATCGCGCCGGGGATGTTCCCAATGCCGCCCAAGACGGCCGCCGTGAAGGCCTTTAGCCCGGGGAGAAATCCCATAAACGCTGAAACGCCCTGGGGTTGATACAATCCCCTGAAAATACCGGCGGCTCCCGCCAACATGCCGCCGATGGCAAACGTGACCACAATGACGCGATCCACGTCAACACCCATCAAGGCCGCAATCTCTTTATCCTCAGCCACAGCCCGCATCGACTTACCCGTCTTGGTGTGTTCCACAAACCAGTTGAGGCCAACCATCATCAAGACCGCGGCCGCCAATACGACCACCTGGACGATGCGGATGTTGGCGCCGCCGATGTTCCATGCCCCTTGCAGGATTGTTACCTCCGGATAAGACTTAAACCCGGAACCATAGAGGCCGCGAAAAGTATATTGCAGGAAAAAAGAAGCGCCGATGGCCGTGATCAAGGGCACCAGCCGGGGCGCATTTCGCAAAGGCCGATATGCTATTCGTTCTAGCAGCACGGCCACAAATGTGGACACAGCCATGGCAACCACAAGCAGAATCCCGATAGACACGATCGGATTGTTATTCAGGAAGCCGGTTTCTGCGAAATACCTGGCCACAAAATAGGCAGTAAACGCGCCGGCCATGAATACTTCGCCGTGGGCGAAGTTAATCATGAAGAGAATACCGTAAACCAGCGAGTAGCCCAGCGCGATCAGGGCGTAAATGCTGCCTTGCGCCAATCCGGAAATGACCAGGCTAATCCAGTTGTCTGTCGAGTACTTGCCCGAAGCGAGCGTATTGAGCGATCCCCACAGGATAAGACCAAAGACCACAACCCGGAGCAACCATAATAGAAATGAAATCCATGAAAACCGCTCGTAAAACCGCTGCTGTATCACATTGATCATAGTCTGTACCTGAATAGGTTACGGCTGAGCCAGGAGGCGTCTGTCTCCTGGCTCAGCCTCGTATTTCAGATTCTTGTCAGCTTACAAGCACTAACATTGAAACTAAGGCGTATATACAACCGGGGGAGGCCAATTGTCCTCGGATGCCACCTGGTCGGCCGTGAGCTGGAAGATTGCTAAAGCTTCACCGGTCGCACAGTCGCCATTCTCATCGCAGGAGAGGAGGCCGGTCAGGCCATCAAACCCGCTGGTGGCGGCCACAGCATCTCGCAAAGCCTGACGGCCGATGTGCAAGGTGCCATCATCATCTACGACGGCCACGGATTCAATTGCGTCGAGGATAATGTTGGTGCCGTCATACGCATGAGCAGCGAACCCGGCCGGCGGCGGCCCGCCTGTTTTGGCTTCATATTTCGCCAGGAAGGCATCGTATTCCGGCCCGGATACATACGGCCCAGACAGATACATTCCATCAGCGGCCGAACCGGTGTTAGGCCCATAGCTCTTCACCAGGAGGCCATCAGCCCCCATCAGAACGGTGTTTTCCAGACCAGGCACTTCTCTCGCCTGGGCGGCCAAGAAGTTCCCTTCCGGCTCAAAGATGGGGAAGTACATCACATCCGGGGAACTAGCGGCAATAGAAGTCAGGACAGGCCGCATATCGGTGTCACCCTTATTGATCGCCTCAAAAGAGGTGATGGTACCGCCGAGTTCCGTGAAAGAATCGCGGAATACGCTAGCCAGACCTTCAGTATAGGGGTCTCCATCATGGACTGCGGCCGCTGTGCGTGCGCCCAACTCATTGTACGCATACTCAGCGGCGACGCGGCCCTGGAACTTGTCGTTGTGGGCTGTGCGGAAATACCCTGGCTGCCAGGTTTGGCTGGGATCAGTCAGGGCAGGCGAGGTGTTGGTGGGCGACATCATGAGCATGCCCGCCTCGCTGATAACCGGGCTGGCGGCCGTGCCTGCGCTGGAGCAGTTAGTGCCGATCACAGCCAGGACAGTGGGATCAGCGGCCACCTTCTGGGCTGCCGTCTGGCCACCTTCTGCGCTGCAAAGCGAATCTTCGCCGGTCAGCTTAACATCATGGCCATGAATCTGGCCCCGCTCTTCGATGGCAATCTCAATCCCGCCCAGCGAGTCAGCGCCCAGAAATTCAACAGCGCCAGATGTCGCCAGCATATACGCAATGTGAATGGGTTCATCTGGGGCGATATCCACACATCCAATGGCATCTTCGCACACGAATTCCTGCCCACCGCAAGCGGACAGCACGAGCGTCAAACCCAGCAAAAGAACAAGGAAATATACGACGCGTTTCATTTTTCACTCCTCCTTAATAAAGGATTCCGAAACAATATTGCCACAGTGACTTCAAACAGGAAAGTGGCAGCAGAACGATCGTGCCGCCTAGTGGGGGGGCCAACCCCAAGATGGGGTATCGCAGTCTATGAGCGCATTCCACCTCCTCTTCCCAAGAATTGAGGGATGACTTAGTTTGTATTGAGGGCAAGCATTCTCATGTAACGCTAAAATTCTAGTGGATTATCGTCTCTTGTCAACCCACCCGGATTTTGCGCGAGTTGTGGCCTTGTCTCTAACAGGCTGTTCCGCCATGAAAGCGACCGACAGTAGTCCCCTGGGGGCGTCAGCCGCCTTGCCTGAGTTCGTTAAAGAGGTTCATCAGGTCATCTGCGCTGTGGCCGCTCATAGGACGGCCGTGCCCGCAGGCGATGACGGCCGGCGCTAACTGCAACAAGCGAATGGCGGAACGCGTAGCCGCTTCCCGGTCGGCTGTAATGCGGGGCGGTGTGGGGTTTAACCGGTCGTCTCTCGTGTTGAGCGCATCCCCGGCAAACAAAATCCCCACCGCCGGGCTGTAGAAGGAATGATGGTCTAACGTATGCCCCGGCGTGGCCAGTACATGCAGCCCGCCCAGCCCCGGTAAAATATCCCCATCCTCAACCACTTCGATGGCGGCTGCGGGGACGGGCTGATACCTGACAAACCGATCCATGAAAAATTGGATCAGCCGGGGCATATGCTGCGGAGATTTTCCGGCGGCGAGTAATTCGGCAGTCTGCGGCCCGGTGTACACAGTCGCACCGGTCTGCGCCTGAATCACGGCCGCGCTGCCGGCATGGTCCATATCCGCGTGGGTGATCACCAATCGCTTCAATTCAGACGGCCGCCGCCCGATGGCAGCCATCGCCGCCCATACTATCTGCTGTCGTCTGGACATCCCCGCATCAATGAGCGTAAGGCCGTCATCACCCACACAGAGGTAAAAGTTGCTGGAACGGCCGTCCAGCCAATAAACGCCCGGCGAAATCTCCGCGGGAAGCGCTTGCTCAGGCAGTGTCTTCACCGTCATTGCCAATCAGGTGAGCCGCTTTCTTGTCAAAAGCCGCTCGAATCGCCTCATAATCTTCCTGGGAGAGTAGTTTGTCCCGCTTCTGCTGCCGCAGGAACCCTTTCAGTTTGGTGTAATGCATCGCCGGAATACGTGAATCCTTAACATCCAGGTTTTTAAGCCCTTTGGTGGTAAACACGATCAATGCCCCGATGGGGACTTCTTCCACGCCGGGCGCATGTTTGCTGATATACCCGGCCAGCACTCTGACCATCGTTTCCGCTTCACGGGTCGGATTGCCGAGGGACTCCTGCCCAAAAAATCGCCTCAACCCCACCCCGGTTTGCTTCCATTTGTCTCCCTTGACGCTGATGTTACCCCCCTGAAACTTAGGAACCAGGACAATGACGCCGTCACGCTGGAGCAAAACGTGGGGAGCGGGCAGCAGATAATGATACAAACGGCCGTCCTTCGCCACCTTGCGCAGCGCCTCATCCAGCACTTCATCCGGCCGCGGACTGCGCAGGTAACGCTGCGCCAGATAAATGCCAATCTGTGACATAATCCAGCCAAGCGACAGCGCCAGGAGTTGGTAGAGAAAGACATTCTCTACATTGGTAAATGCAATAATCAGCCCGCCAATTAAAGCGACCATGCCGACCAGGCTGGCCACCTGGCCGAATTTAGCCATCCTGGCGATTCGTTGTTCGTCGCGAAGAACTACCATTTCTTAAAATCTGCCTCCAATCATGACGATGCCCGCCGGGGCGTGCTCACGTCTTGTTGTTTTCATATTTCCCCAGCACCAGACAGGCATTTTGCCCTCCCAGCCCAAAAGAATTGGACATCGCCACTTTGAGATCGGCGCGGCGCGGTGCATTAGGGATATAGTCCAGATCACAATCAGGGTCCAGCGTCTCATAGTTCCAGGTGGGGGGCAAGACCCCTTCATGCAACGCCAGCGCACAAAAAATCGCCTCAATCGCCCCGGTCGCCCCCATGGCGTGCCCCAGCACAGATTTGCTGCTGCTGACCGGAATCTCATAAGCATACTCGCCGAACAGCTTCTTAATGGCAAAGGTCTCCGAGGCATCATTGACCGGCGTTGACGTTCCGTGCGCGTTGATGTATCCGACCTGGGTCAAAGGTACATGGGCATCTTCCAGCGCCCACCGCATCGCCCGAACCGCCCCGGCCGCTTCCGGGTCAGGGGCGGCCACATGGTACGCGTCGGACGCAGAAGCATGCCCCAGAAGTTCGGCGTAGATATGCGCGCCGCGCGCCTGGGCGTACTCCAGCCGCTCCAGCACGATCACCCCGGCTCCCTCGCTCAAGATGAACCCGTCTCGGTCTTTGTCGAACGGCCGGCTGGCTTTCTCCGGCGCATCATTGTAACGGGTGGATAGGGCGCGCATCGCGCCGAAGCCGGCGATGGCCGCTTCGTGAATCAATCCTTCGACCCCGCCCGTCAACACTACATCGGCCCGGCCGCGCCGGATCATTTCGGCCGCTTCCCCTATCGCCTGGGTTCCAGTCGCGCAGGCGGCCACAACCGTGCTGATCGGCCCCAATGCGCGGGCGACGAGGCTGACGTGATGGCTGGGCATATTGGCCAGCGCCCCGGTCATGGCAAAGGGGCTGACCCGGCCAAAGCCTTTGGTGCGCAGGGTAACCAGATTTTCGTCCGCTTTTTCAAAGCCCCCCATCCCAGTTCCAATCAGCACGCCGGTGCGCTCCGCTTCCGGAACCGGCTCAGGCAGTTTTGCGTCTGCCAGGGCTATACGGGCTGCGGCGACGGCCAGTTGTGACGCCCGCGACATCCGGCGCGCTTCTTTGAAATCTATGTACTTTCTGGGGACAAAATCTTTAACCTCGCCGGCAATCCGCGATGGAAGCCCGCTAGCGTCGAAGCGGGTGATGGGGCCAATGCCGCTGCGACCGGACAATAAGCTTTCCCAGCTTTCTGCGGCCGTATGCCCCAACGGGCTGATGATCCCAACGCCGGTGATCACCACGCGAGGCCGGCTGTGTTCGTCTAATACAGGGTTCATGCCCTTTTCCTCAATCGACTGTTCTCAAAAAAGATATTTGTCTTGTCCGGGAGATGTCTCCGGCTCATAGAGACGGCATCCGCTCCAACCCAACCGTAATGGCTTCTACAACTTTCTTTTCGGCCACACGCCGGGCCAGACCCACGGCTTGTTTCATGGCATACGCATTGGACCGGCCGTGAGCCACAATGACGACGCCATTTACTCCCAGCAATGGCGCGCCGCCCACCTCGTCGGGGTTCAGATAAGCGCGAACGCGGCGGAAGGCGGGCCGCGCCATCAGCCCCCCCAGGATGGTGAACGGATTGGCCATCATCTCATCGCGGATAAGGTCGGACATGTAGCTGGCAACCGCTTCGGCCGTCTTGATCATGATGTTGCCGGTGAAGCCGTCTGTCACGCCGACCTCGGCCGCGCCGCCCATGAACTCTTTGGGTTCGATGTTGCCCACATAGTTAAGGCCGCTTTCCGCCAACAAAGGAATCGCTTCTTTGATCAGCGTATTCCCTTTGCCCTCTTCCTCGCCGTTGGAGATGAGCGCTACGCGCGGGTTTTCGATGTCCAGCACCCGCTCCACGTACAGGCTGCCCATGAGGCCGAATTGGAGCAGGTACTCCGGTTTGCAGTCCGCGTTGGCCCCATTGTCAACCAGCAGCGGCCGCTCCTTGGTGGGAAAAATCACGCCCAGCGCCGGCCGCTTGACGCCGGGAATGCGGCCCAGGCCCACCTGGCGCAGCATGGCCACACCCAAAGCGCCGCCTGTATTGCCGGCGGTGACAAACGCATCAGCCCGTCCCGCTTTGACCAGCGCCATCCCTACATGCATGGAGGAGTCAGGCTTGCGCTTGACGGCCTGCGAGGGCTTGTCCGTCATGGCAATCGCCTGGCTGGCGTGAACCACTTCAATGGGCAGATCGGCCGTATCATGTTTAGCCAGCTCAGCCTCCACTACCTCCTGATCGCCGACCAGGATAATACCGATGCCGAATTCCCGCGCGGCCGCTACAGCACCAGCCACGTCCGGTTCAGGATAGTGGTCGCTTCCCATCGCATCCACAGCAATTTGCATGCGCGTACGCCCTTTCGTGAGAAAGATGTTGATTCTTTGGGGTTTCGCGGCGGGTGGCAGTTTTTCGTGTTCCGTAATCCGTATTCCGTGTTTGGTATTCCGTGCGCGATTCCCTGAAGACCTGAAAAGTTAAGTGGTCGGATTCTATCGGTCGGCTGATTGTAAGTCAAACGGGCCGCAGCGCCGGAGTCTACGAACAAGTTGCCGCTAACTTACGGCCTTGACATGTCATTCCGAAGGCAAAGCCTGAGGGATCCCTGCCCCCTATGCTCGTCAGAGCAAATGGTATAACCACGCCGTTGGGATTCCCCGCTGCGCTCGGAATGGCAGACGATTGGAGCCAAGAATATGCCACCAACAAAACTGACGCATACCCTCGATCACTCCAAGCGCTTGACAACCAGAAAATCACCGCTACAATCCCTTCATATAGACAGTCTTCGATTTGTTATAGGATGGGAGAGATGAATTCGGTAACCTTCGCCAAGGCGATGGCTGACGATACCCGGCAAAAGATCATGCGGCTCCTGTGCTGCCAATGGCTGTGCGTCAGCGACGTCGTGGAAAAGCTGGGCGGCGTCAGCCAGCCGACGGTGTCCCATCATCTCAGCATCTTGCGCCAGGCTGGCCTGGTGCACACCCGCCGCGAGGGAAAACAGGTTTTCTATTCGCTCAATCAGGACGAGGTGGCGGTATGCTGCGGCATGCTGATGCAGAATTTTGCGCCGGAAAAGTTGGGAGTTGGAGAGTGAAGACTGAAGTCTCAAATCTCTAATCCCCAGCTTTTTTTAACAAATTAAATAGATGGTTATCAATATGAGGTGAGCAAATGAATGAATTAACCCCAGAAAGGATTCATGAAGAAGTGCGCGAGCGATACGGCCGTATTGCGGAAGCGTTCAAGCTGGATGCCAACGCTTCTTGTTGCAGTACCGATACGGCTTGTGACAATGACGCTGATTTGTTTTGCGATCTGTACACGGCCGATACCAGTTGGCTGCCGGAGGATGTGACAGGGTTATCCCTGGGCTGCGGCGATCCTGTGACCCTGGCTGCGCTCCAGCCGGGCCAGACGGTGCTGGACCTCGGTTCCGGCGGCGGGATTGACTGCTTCATGGCGGCGCGGCAGGTGGGGCCGACCGGATACGTCATCGGCGTGGACATGACGCCGGCCATGATCGAAAAGGCGAACCGCAACAAGAAAAAGGTGGGGCTGGAAAACGTCGCCTTTCGCCTGGGCCACATCGAGGAGATGCCGGTCGCATCAGAAACCGTGGATGTGGTTATCTCCAACTGCGTCATCAACCTCAGCCCCGACAAAGCGGCCGTCTTCCGCGAGGCCTTCCGTGTCCTCAAGCCGGGCGGCAAACTGGCTGTTTCCGACATCGTAACCCAGGGCCGGTTCAGCCAAGAGGAACGGACCGATATGGCTGCGTGGGCCGAGTGCATCGCCGGGGCTGAAGATGTGGGGGATTATGTGGCTGCGATCCGGGCAGCCGGGTTCGTCGAGATTTCAGTGCGCGACAGAGCCGCGCCGGAAGTAGAATTGGCGGAATCCATCAGCCTGGAAGAGCGCGTACGTGTGTTCAGCGCGCGAGTCACGGCCGTCAAGCCAAGGGATATGAATCAATGAGCCACGCTGATTCTACCCTTGCCTGCCGGATGGCCCGAGACAACCTGCATCAGCGCCGCCAGGAGATAGTGAAAGATGTCTGATTCCCAAACGTATTTTGCCCAGGTCGCAGAAGATTGGGACGAGATTCGCACCGGTTTTTTCACCGAGGCGATGCGGGATGCGGCCATTGAGAAGGCTCAGTTGCCGGAATCGGCCATCGTTGCCGATATCGGCACAGGCGCCGGTTTCGTTCTGCAAGGGCTGGTCAACCGGGCGGCCCGGTTGGTGGGTTTCGACGAAAGCGAAGAAATGCTAGCTGTGGCCCGGCAAAAACTGAGCCAGTACCCCCACGTCGAACTGAGACAGGCAGAAGGGCGACAGCTTCCGGCTGAGGACGCCTGCTTTGACGCCATCTTCGCCAATATGTATCTGCATCACACGCCGGACCCGGCGGCCGCCATCGCCGAAATGGCCCGCATCTTAAAGCCGGGCGGCCGTCTGGTCATCATAGACCTGGACAGCCATGATCAGGCGTGGATGCGGGAAGCGATGGCCGACAGGTGGCTCGGCTTCGACCGGAGCGACATCCGGACATGGTATGAAGCGGTTCATCTGGCAGCCATAGACATCGACTGTGCTGAAGGCACATGCAATTGCACTGCGCCCGCCGGGGATGCCGTCACCTTGAGCATCTTCGTTGCCATCGGCCAGAAACCCGGGTAACCAACCTTAACCAAAGAAAAGGGGCGCAGCGACATCAAGTCGCTGCGCCCCTAATTCAATTCGCCACTTTTTACGCCAAGCCCGGCCTAGAAGGGGATGTCATCCTCTTCCTGCGCTGGGGTAGCGTCGGAAGAAGCTCCATCGCCTCCTTCAAAAGCAGCTCCATCCCGGCCGCCGATGAAGCGAACCGTGTCGGCCACAATCTCGAAGGACGCGCCTACCGAGCCGTCTTGACGGGTGAACAGGCGCGGCCCACCCGACTGGGGATCAGGGCGTAAACGACCTTCTACAAGTACCTGACGGCCGCGTTTCAAATATTCATTGGCGACCTCGGCTTGCCGTCCCCATACGGATATGCGGAACCAGGTTGTTTCATCACGCGGTTCACCGCTGGCCCGGTCGGTCCAGCGGCGGTTGGAGGCAATGCTGAAATTTGTCACCGCTGTACCATCCGGCATATAACGCATTTCTGGATCTCGGCCCAAATTCCCGACAACTATAATTTTTTGGTACATTTTTCGCTCCTTAAAGGGCGCCACCTGCGGCACGATGCTAAAAAAATGATCTTGAGATGCAACATGAAAATATTATCATGTTTGGATGATTCACAAAAGGGGAACCGCCCAATTGCGCGCCCCAAAATCATGAACTGAACAGCGTCGCCTCTCTGTCTCAACTACTTCTTCAATTTACGAAATCAACCTCGCCGGGCGCTTACACCCACCCGCGGAGACGAACGGCCTTAGCCACACGATCAATGGCCACCAGGTACGCCGCAACGCGGTTGTCCACTTGTTTTGTCTGGGCCATGTGATGCACTGCGTGGAAGGCGGCCGTCATTTTCTTGTCGAGGCGTTCGTTAACCATGTGCTCATCCCAGTAAAACTGGTAAGCATTCTGCACCATCTCGAAATAGGAGACAATGACCCCGCCTGCATTACAGAGGAAATCTGGGATGATGTAAATCCCTTTATCGTTGAGGATATTATCCGCCTCCGGCGTTGTCGGCCCGTTGGCGAACTCTGCCACAACACGGGCCTTGACCCGATCTGCATTCTGGCTGGTCAATTGGTTTTCAATAGCGGCCGGGATCAGAATGTCTACCTCGAGTTCCAGCAATTCATGGTTGGTGATGTTGTCACTTCCGGGGCAGTCCAGCACTTTCCCTGCCTGACGAAGGTGATTTGACACTACTTCCGGGTCCAGGCCGTCTGGGCTGTAGATGCCGCCAAATTCGTCGCTGACAGCAACCACCTTCAGTCCCAGCAGATTGTGCGCCAGCTTATGGGCAAAGGAGCCGACATTGCCGTATCCCTGAATGGCGCAGGTTGCTTCCCGGAGATTCAGCCCCACGATTTGCGCCGTTTCCCGAATGGCGAACATGCCCCCCATCGCCGTGGCCGGGGTCCGGCCGGCCGATCCGCCCAGAGGCAGTGGTTTGCCGGTGATCACGCCCGGCTCGCGGTGCCCCATCAGCACCTCGTATTCATCCAGCATCCAGGTCATGATCAGGGGATTGGTATTGACATCGGGAGCGGGCACGTCTTGTGTCAATCCCACAAATCGGGCGACGTTGCGCATGTATCCCCGGCTCAGCCGCTCTAGCTCCCCCTGAGACAGTTCGCGCGGATTGCAGATGACGCCCCCTTTGGCGCCGCCAAGTGGAATGTCGGCTACGGCCGTTTTCCAGGTCATCCATGCGGCCAGGGCGCGCACTGTGTCAATTGTCTCATCGGGATGGAAACGCACACCCCCTTTGGACGGGCCGCGGGCATCATTGTATTGTACGCGAAAGCCGCGAAAGGTTTGGGTGCGGCCGTCATCCATACGTACGGGAATGCTGAAATGGAACTCGCGCATCGGCTCCCGTAGAAAGGCGTGCATATCCGGGTCCAGTTGCAGCACGGCCGTCGCTTCATCCAACTGCGCCTGCGCGATGGCAAACGGATTCAAATTTTCGTTCATCAGAAATTCCTAAGCTCCGAATTTTGTTTTATTTCCTGGCGTCCGACAGCAAATGGGGGCACATCCGGGTGTGCCCCCACATCACGGCCTTGTTAAATAGCAAGGCGTTTCGATTCAGCCGGTTTTCAAAACCGCGCCTATCTCAATACACGCCAGACAGGAAGTTTATAATGTTATCCCCATTTAGGCGATTTCCAAGTCAAACACCAAACGATCACACCCAGCCGCGCAACCGCACCGCCTGTGCCACACGATCCACAGCAACCAGGTAAGCGGCCACACGATTGTTGACGTTCTTCATTTGCGCCATCTGGTGCACGGCGCGGAAGGCGGTGGTCATTTTTTGGTCCAGCCGCTCATGCACCATTTCCTCCGGCCAATAGTATTGGTAGGCGTTCTGCACCATCTCGAAGTAAGAGACGGTTACACCGCCGGCATTACACAAAAAGTCGGGCAGAACGAACACGCCTTTCTCGAAGAGAATGTCGTCTGCATCCGGCGTGGTGGGGCCGTTGGCTAACTCCGCGACAATCGTTGCTTGAATCCGGTCTGCGTTATTGCTGGTGATCACATTCTCCAGCGCAGCGGGGAAGAGCACCGTCACGTCTAATTCGAGAAGCTCTTCGTTGCTGATTTCATCTGCACCAGGGAAGCCGCGCACGGTCCCGTTGCTGGCTTTGTGGGCCATAGCCGCGGCCGCATCAATCCCATTCCGGTTGAGGATGCCGCCTCGTGAGTCACTGACGGCGATGACCTTCATCCCTAGAATATCCTGGGCCAAACGATGGGCGAAGGTACCGGCATTGCCGTACCCTTGAATGGCGGCCGTCCTGCCTTTTAGATCAATGCCCAGCGCGGCGGCCGCTTCCCGCGTCACATAGACGCCGCCGCGGGCCGTGGCATCTCCCCGTCCCGCCGAGCCGCCCAATTCAAGCGGCTTTCCGGTGATCACACCCGGCTCCTGATGTCCGGAAAGTACGCAATATTCGTCCATCATCCAGGCCATGATCTGCGGGTTGGTGTACACATCTGGCGCGGGCACATCTTTGGTCAGCCCGACATATCGCGCGATGCCGCGCATGTACCCCCGGCTGAGTCTTTCCAATTCCCCGCGGGACAACTCCCTGGGGTCGCAAATCACGCCCCCTTTGCCGCCGCCCAGCGGAATATCCACCACGGCCGTCTTCCAGGTCATCCACGCCGCCAGGGCGCGGACCGTATCTACGGTTTCTTCCCAATGAAAGCGAATGCCTCCCTTAGCCGGGCCGCGGGCATCATTGTACTGCACACGGAAACCGCGAAAAATCCGGGTACGGCCGTCATCCATCCGAACCGGGATCGTAAAGTGAAACTCGCGCATCGGCTCCCGCAAGAATGCATGCATATCAGGGTCCAATTGCAGAATCTCCACAGCCTTGTCTAACTGTGCCTGTGCAATGGCAAATGGATTCAAATTCTCAGTCATGTTTACGGATCCTCCTTGTGAACGATGGCGACATCACACCACAATCAAGGCGAATTGGATATCTTGCACAATGTGCAGGGTGCTGATTTATGCGAATTGTACTGGATTGCGTCAAATCGGGAAACTTTTGCAAAACATTCGCGGCCAAGGAAAAGCGTCCCAGCCGCGCCTGGATTCCTGAATTTGCTGCCGACGGCCGAAATGCGTGTTTTCATGCCCCCCTCCTCGCTACCTTTCGCCCAAAATAGGGCTATAATCCTATGTACAAAGTGTCAGGATATTGCAACCATTCAAATATCCTGCTTCCTTATTATATTCAATCGCATTACGTTCACCCTGAACAGGAGGATCCAGCTATGAACACATCACACTCCAGATTGCAGCTCACATTGTTACTGACATTGATGTTGGGTCTGTTCTTGACTGCGTGCGGGGGCCAGGAAGAACCCACCGCCACACCAGAACCCCAGCCGACGAATACGCCGGTCCCAACCAACACCCCTGTACCCACGGACACGCCCGTTCCTACAGACACGCCAGCGCCAACGCCAACCCCCTCCATTAGCGAAAATTTTATCAACATTTCCAGCTCGGAGGGGGGATATTCATTGCAATATCCGGCCAATTGGGTCACCAATGAGGTCTTTGGCTTTACTGTGCTGGCGTCGAATCAGGCATTGCTCGATTCGGCCGATCCCGGAGAAGAAGGTGGCGTCGTACTCCTTATCTCAGGCGACACGGCCGATATTGGCGACAATCCACTGGATATGTTGGACTCATTTTCCAGGGATATTAACTTTGCCGAGGAAATAACCATCACCGAAGGGCCGCAAGCAATGACATTGAACGGCCAGGACGCCGCCACCGCCGCGTTGCTGGGAAAGACCGAAGACGGCCGGACCCTATTTGGTTATGCCGTTGCTGTCATACAAGGAAACAACGGCGTCGTGTTCCTGGGAGTCACCCCATCCGATACAGAGGCAGACTTCCGTCCCATTTTTGAAGCAATGGCCGACACACTCGTTGTGAGCGAACGGGCAGAGCCGGTAGTAGAACTGCCTGAGGCTGAGGGCGTCCTGCTTTATGGGGACACCATCAACGGAACGGTCACGGACAGCGGCCCATCGGTATGGAGCTTCATCGGCCTTGAGGGCGAAACCATTGATCTGGTTGTCACACCATTCAGCGACAGTCTCGATGTAGTCATTGACATCATCAACGAATCCGGCGCCTCCATTCTCGGCGGGGAGCTGGATAATTCCTTTGGCGTCGAAGAAATCCGCGGGCTGGATATCCCGGCCACGGGTGAATATTTTATCTCCGTTCGCGGCTTTGCCGATTCTGTGGGCGATTACGAACTCACCCTCACCGAAGCAGGCGCGATCGGCGGCGTCGAAGGTGGACTCCAAATCGGCGAAACGGCACAAGGCGAAGTCATCTCCGCAGATGAAGCGTCCACCTTCACCTTCGCCGGCGGCGCGGACGATCTTGTGGACATTACCGTGACGCCGCTGGACGACGGGTTCGATCTGGTTGTGGATGTGTGGGATGATCTGGGCCAGTCCATCTTACCCGACGGTCCGGAAGACTCTTCATTCGACATTGAGAATATTCGCGTGCTCCGGCTGCCCGCCGAAGGGTTGTATACCATTGCCGTCACCGGCTTTGAAGGGGCAACCGGCGCATATGAGGTCTCGCTGGAACTCACCAACAGCGGGCTGCCCGGCAGCATTGTCTTCGCCTCCAATAGCCTGGATACTGCGGACGAAACTCATGCGTTCCCCTTCACCGCCACGGCCGGTGAAATCGTGACGCTTCAGATAGACCCCGAACTTGAAATGGATGTTGTCCTTCAGGTGTATAACGAAGACACTGATGAACTCCTGGATGAAATTGATGCTTCAACCGGCTTCGAGGAAATGGTCTTTGTCACCCCGGAAACCGGAAATTACTACTTCCAGGTGAATGGGTTTGAGGGCAGTACGGGTAGTTATGATGCGACCTTTATCGGTCCAGATACGGCTATTCTTGAGCTGGCAACCGGGGATGGAATTGTCGGCCGTTTCGGTGACACCGGGTTTATCGAGTATTGGTTTAACGGCACAGCGGGACAATCCATCACGCTGACTGCTGAGCCAATTGACGATCTTGACCTGGTCCTCCAATTCACGGGCCTCGATGACAATATTTTGGCCGAAGTAGACGAGGCCTTCGTCGGTGAAACGGAGGAACTCACGTATACTTTTGAAGAAGATGCATTGGTTATCATTCGCATCAGCGACTTCTTCGAGGATGTGGGTGAGTTCACCCTGCTGGTTGATGCTAATTGACCAGATCAGTCGTTCATCACAACTATTGGCAGCGGTTGGGGAATCTGTTTCCCCAGCCGCTGTTTTCAATTCCGGCAAGCCCCACAGCCGCTACCCGGAAGCGGATGCGCGCATCTTCCCCTCCCAGTATGGGTTATAATCAGTAGCTGATTTAGATGACAAAGCATGACGGCCGTAAACGGCCGTTTTTTTGTGGAGGTAGGCATGAAACAACGTGAGCGACGCGTCGTCGTCACCGGAATGGGCACATACAACCCGCTGGGAAACGACGTAGACACAACCTGGCAGATGGTCGCTGCCGGACAGAGCGGCATCGGGCCAATCACCCACTTCGATGCCAGCGATTACAAGACACGCATTGCCGGCGAGGTGAGAGAATTTGACCCGGTGGCCTTATTCGGCCGCAAGGAAGCACGGCGACTGTCGCGCGTCACCCAACTGGCGCTGGCGGCCACGGATCAGGCGCTGGCAGACGCCCGGCTGGCAGTAACGGAAGAAAACCGGGAGCGGATCGGCGTCATCCTGGGCAGCGGCATGGGCAGCATGGAGCCGATTATCGCCAACAGCAACATCCTCAACGAGCGCGGGCCATCCCGCGTCAGCCCTTTCTTTGTGCCGATGATGCTGGCGGACACACCGGCAGCAACCATCTCGATTCGCCATGATTTGCGCGGGCCGAATATGTCCGTGGCAACTGCTTGCGCGACGGGCAACAATGTCATCGGCGAAGCGGCCAAGTTGATTGAGCGGGGCGCGGCCGATGTGGTCGTCGCCGGGGGATCAGAGGCTTGCATCCTGCCACTAGCCATTGCTGGATTCAGCATCATGGGTGCGCTTTCCACGCGCAACGAGGAGCCGGAAAAGGCGCTGCGGCCGTTCGATAAGGACCGGAACGGGTTTGTTGCCAGCGAAGGCGCGGCCGTGCTCATCCTGGAAGAACTGAACCACGCGCTCGCCAGAGGAGCCCACATTTGCAGCGAGGTTCTCGGCTATGGCAGCAGCGCCGACGCGTATCACATCTCCATGCCAGCCGCCAACGGGGAAGGGGCTGTGAGCGCCATGCGTAACGCGCTGGCCGATGCCGGCATTCCCCCGGAAGCCGTCAACTACATCAACGCTCACGGTACCGGCACAGCGATGAATGACCGGAGTGAGACGGCCGCGGCCAAAATCGTTTTTGGCGAACACGCTTACGATATCCCGATGAGCTCCACCAAGTCCATGCACGGCCATTTACTGGGAGCCGCTGGAACCCTGGAAGCGATCGTTTGCCTGAAGAGCCTGGAAGCAGGCTTGCTTCCCCCCACTATCAACTACGAAACACCCGACCCCGACTGCGACCTCGACTATGTGCCCAACACAGCCAGAAAGGCAGATCTGCGTATCGTGATGTCTAATGGCTTTGGTCTGGGGGGGCACAACGCGACCATTATCTTCGGCCGGTATCCAGAATAAATGGTACCCTGTGCTGGGGCGGATATTAAGGTAGCTCGCCGATCCGCCCCAGCTTTCGTTCCAGGTCACGCGCTGTCTCCCGCATCCCGGTGTCCACATGAGGGTAAGTCAGCCAGACCAGCATCAAGCCGAACAGGCCGCCGGTGAACGTGCGCAAGAAGGGCGTGCTCTCGCGCAGGGGAAAGATGCTCTGCACGGCCGCCATGAAGCCTTGTGGCGCGGAGCCGTCCAGGGGCGTAGACCAGTAGCCGAACAGCTGGCTGAAGCCATCCAACCCAATTGGCCCCATCCCGATGATGAGGAACGCCAGGAAAGGAAGCGGTTTGATATTGAACCGGCGGCGCAGCAGCCCGTACAGTAGCCCGCCGATCAGGACAAAGCCATAGATGGCGATGTCCCGCTCGCACAAAGCCATCTTATAGCCCAAATGCTCGTTGCCCACAAATTGGCGGGCAGCAGAAAAGAAACCTATCCAATTGACCGGATCAACCCCGGTGAACTCTGGGATGTTCTCAGTGTACGCTTCCAGCGGCCGCAAATCAGTGTTTGCCAGTTCTCGTGGATACGCAGGCTGCTCCCCAAACAGGAAGAAAGATCGAGACGCCATCTGGTGACACATGGGGCTGTACACAGCGTAAATCACGCGGGCAGGCGCGGTCACGCCCGCATTCATCAGGACAGGCGCCAGAACAGGCAGGCCGATGTAAAAAGCGACGATCACATTCAGCACGGTCAGCCAGCGCCGGCTAAAGCGGTAGATCAACCGATCCAGTCGAATGACCAGCGTCCTTTGCCAGCCGGTGACGGGTTGCTTTTGTGGAGAGTGGGCCATAACTTTCCCCTGGAAAAAGAAATGACCGGCCGACGGCCGATCCATTTCACCTGACTTGAGTTATCAGGACAAACGACATCCTGCATGAGTGTACACGAGGTCACCTGAGTAACGCAAATGACGTTACAAGTTGGGAATTGTCTGTGCCAGATAACCGTCTAACTGCTCTCGCACCATCAACCCCCGATGAATCGCCGTGATGGTTCCTTCCGGGTTGATGAAAAAACTGGACGGGAAGTTGAAGACGCTGTACAGCTCGGCGGTACTGCCCTGTTCGTCCAGCAACGGAGTGAATGTCAGGCCCATTTCATCGTAGAAAAAGTCGCGTACGACTTCAGGCGGCTCTGCCTGATCCAGGGCCAGAATGAGTAATCCCTGATCCTGATACTGCTCAAAAGCCGCCTGTAATTCAGGCATTTCAACGCGGCAAGGCGCGCACCAGGTAGCCCAAAAATTGACGATGACCGGACGGCCGCGCAACTCTGAAAGGGTGTACGAATTGCCGTCCAGATCGCTCAACGTGAAATCGCGGGCAACATCACCAACCGCCAGCGGGCCGCTGCTCTCCACAGGCGCTGACTTGGCCTGAATGTCAAATTTGGGTACCTGTTCCAACACGGCCGAGTTTCCGGCTGCGCCATTGCCGAAGAGCGTCCCCCCCAGGAACAGCACGGCCGCCGCGGCAACCAGTAAGATGGCTCCACTGGCCAGGACAAGCGGGTTGCGGCCGTTACGTTTTTCGTCTGTCTGATTTTGGGTGGACATGGTCACTACCTTTCCAATACGTTACGTCGTTCGCGTGCGCACCGCTAACATGTGCGTATGTTAATCAAGCGATTTAAGTGTTTGGCAGCATACTCTCAAAATACAATCAGGGGAATAAACCACCAAACCTCGCGGTGTCACGGTTTTCCTTTCTTAAATGATAAACCGTGACACACTAACTGAACAATGCGATTAATTTTTCTTCCAGATCAATAAACCAGATCGCCAGGTCTGGCGGAACCAATGAGTTAAACGCTGTCAGCGTGCCGCTCAACATTAACATGCCCATGAGAATGAAAAGTGCGCCGCTCACCAATTGGGTCGTATGCAGATGAATGGTCGTACGCCGTTCGCCGGGGCTGGTAAAGACCCACAAAGCTGCGCCCAACAAGGATATAACCAGCAACCCGATTTCATGTCCAAAGGTAAATTCTTGACCGGCGAAAATAGAGAAGGTGCGGAAGGCGTATGCGCCGACGGCCGCCAGCACGCGCCAGATCGCCAACGCCCAAACCAGACCAACGACCAACACATGGGTGTCCCAATCCCATCCTTTTCCCTTCAAAGCGCGCCAGAAAAGGCTCTGCCGGCTCATACGGCCGAAGAATGTGGAAACAACCAGAAGGGGCAGCCCCAGGCCCAGCGTATAAATGAACAAGAGCATCATCCCGTTCCAAACTGAGGTGGTCTGGGCGGCCAGGGTCAACACAGAACCGAGGATGGGGCCGACACAACTTGACCAGCCGACGGCAAAGGTGAGGCCAAAGAGGTAAGAGCCGCCTACGGTCGCGCTGCGAGGCTGCGGGCCGGCTTCGGCCGTTTTGACGCCGCCAAACCCTCTACCCAAGAGACTCATGACGCCGAATAAAATGATGACCGCGCCGCCCACCAACAAAATTAACTGCTGGTTTTGCAGCAACACCCGCCCCAGTGCGAACCCGACCGCCCCAAAAAGGCTGAATGTGGTCCCCAGACCAAGCATAAACGCCATCGTATTGGCCGCGATCCGGGTTCGGCCGCTCTGAAAAGCGAAAGCGAAGTACGCCGTGAGAACCGGCAGTGTGCACGGAGACACAAAGCTGAGAAGGCCCCCGCCAAAAGCAAGCACAGCCAAAATCAAAAACGGCTGTGTTTGTAAACCAACCGAGGATGTGCCGCCTGAAGATTGGCTGATTGAGCCAAAGATGAGAAATGCAACAACCAAGCCAATGGCAATGAGGAGCAGGCGTTTCCCGGTCGATAAAGACCTGAGTGGCGCAGGTAATGAAGAGTCTTTCAACATAGGTTTATCTCCAGCTAGCAGTACTGATTGGGACGCGCATATTGTCCACCGCTTAGACAACATTGGCGTGAGCGATCTTACACACACGCAGCCCAGAATGATTCCTGAAAGCGTATGCCGCTTATGAAAAAGATAAAGTAAAGCGGCCTACTTATTGCGCCGCTTCTTCATCTTCCTGTAATAATCTTTGCATGAGTTCAACGTCCTGCTCGATGTTGCGCTGTCGGGTCGCCAGGCTGACGATGTATATCATCCCGATGAGCCACATGGCAAAGTAACCGAGGATGAGAAACCCGTTAAATTGATTCGGGTCCCCAATGCTTACCTGAAGCAAGATGTTTAGCATAATCGAGGCTGCGATGTTCATGAGTGTTCTCCTTGGAGACGGGCCGCAACGCGCAGCTTGAGTGAATTGGCCTCATCCATCAGGCGTTGCAGCCGGATGCGATTGGCCAGCCAGGCCGCATATAAAATGGAAAAGGCGATGACGCTGACATTGAGCGTTATGATCATTCTGGTGGAATCAAAGCCGGAGAACTCTTGCAGTCCTTTTGCCGCGCCCTGGGCCGATTCGGCCGTTCCCCCGACAACAACCGGGTGAATGTCGCGCAGGATACGAATGCTGATGTAAGCCATGATAATGGTGACGAAGGCGATGATCACGTAAACAGCCGAAAAACGACCGCGCTTCCCCTCGTCCTCAATCGCTCCCCGCAACATGAAATACGCGGCATAGGTCAGCCAGGCGATGGTGATCAGCGTCAGCCGGGGACTCCAAAGCCACCAGGTATTCCAGGCCGGTTTGCCCCAAATAGAGCCGGCCGCCGTAGCCATCGTCAGGAAGACAAGGCCAATCTCTACAGAGGCGACAGCCACCGTATCCCACTTATGTTCCGGACGGCGCAGGTAAATCACGCCGCAAACCAGCGCCACGAAGAAGGCCACAGCCCCCACCCAGGCAGACCCCACATGAAAATAAAAAATACGCTGCACATTGCCCATCGTCCGCTCGGTCGGAGCATAGGTGAAAACAACCAAAAGGTTGATGGCAATGGCAATGACAGCGGCCCAATTCAAAATGCGAATATTACGATTTAAGCGAGTTAGCTCCATCGTGTCTCTCCATTTATAAGCGTTTCGTATTGCCGGATCCATTGCCCATTTATCAGGATTCGACAACGTAATGATACGTCGAAAAACCAGTCGCCAACATGAGTAAATCATAAATGATCACGAGGGCAACCGGACTTTGTACCTCCCGCCAATCGGGCAACTGGGGAAACATATAAGTGGCGACGGCCATCGAAGCCGGTAACACAAGCGGCAGGGAAAGCGGGAGCAGCAAGACCGGCAGCAAGACGGCCCGCGTTCGCGTCTGGATCGTCATCGAAGCCACCAGCACACCGGCCGCAATGTAGCCGATAGTGCCCAGCACCAGGATCAACAAAACCTGCGGCCGCCAGAAAGGTTTGTTGAAGAAAATGATGAAGATGAAGACCAGGAATGTTTCCAACATCAGGGAGAACAAGGTGACGCTGATGACTTTGCCCAGATAAATGGCGCCCCGCTCAATGGGCGCTATCAAAATGGCGTCCACCGTCTGGTTTTCTTGCTCGATGCCCAATGACCGATTCAAGCCCAACGTGCCCGCCAATAAAATCGTAGACCACAACAAGCCTGTGGCTACCTTTCGTGCGGCCGCCAGGTCCGCTTCCAAGGCAAAGTTGAACATCACCACCGTGACCAGCGAGAACATGACCATCACACTCAACGTCTGCCGGGTATGCCGCTCGATGCGCAAGTCCTTCCAGACGATCGTCCGAACGGCCGCAAAAAAAGCGGAATGGCCCCGGTCACTGGTCCGATTTGCCGTCTTATTTTCGGTCACGGTTCCCCCTCCTGCGCCTTTTGGTATGGTCCGCGTAAATGCCAAGAAGCTCCGTTGGACTCACTGCGCTGCTGTTAATTTGCTGCACAATTTTCCCGCGGCTGAGTATCACCGTGCGGTGGCATAGATTCAAGCCGTGCACCAAATCATGGGTGATCATTAGAATGGTGCGTCCTTTTCCCACTTCTTCACGCAACAATTCATCCAGCAAACGCACCGCGTCTTGATCGAGGCCGGTATACGGTTCATCTAATAATAAAATCTCCGGCTCGTGCAATGTGGCTCGGGCAATGGTTAACCGCTGCACCATCCCGCGCGAGAATGAACTGACCGCGTCTCGCTGCCTGGCCATCAAGCCCACCTTCTTTAACGCCTGGGCCACGCGCTCATCCGCATTATCCAGTCGGTAAAGACGGGCAAAGAAAGTCAGGTTTTCGGCCGCGGTTAAGTCCCCATACAATAATGGCTGATGAGAAACCAGTCCAATGTGCTGCCGCACCCTGGACGCATGCTTCGGCAGCGGCCATCCTCCGACCAGCGCTTCCCCGGCCGTCGTCGATCCGCGCCGCTACAATGGGGCCGTGTTGCTGGGCCTGGACGGGATCTGCGTGAAGAGCCATGGCGGCACCGACGCGCTCGGTTTCGCCAACGCCATCCGCATCGCGGTGGAGATGATCGCCCACGGTTTCAACGAGGGCATCAAGCGAGACCTGGCGCATCTCGGCACCGCTCAGCGGACCCCGCGGAGGGCGGTCGCCAGCTGATGACCGTACGCGCGCGGATCATTGGGTGTGGCTCCTATCTGCCCGAACGCGTCCTCACCAACGCCGAACTGGCGACCATGGTGGACACGTCCGACGAGTGGATCGTGACGCGCACGGGCATCCGCGAACGCCATATCGTCGCCGCGGGCGAGAAG
>JBHHTQ010000039.1:0-38870 GCA_046753445.1 Anaerolineae bacterium
TGCCTCTGCCTACAATTGAAGATCGCCGTCAAATTCGAGCTTATGATCCTTACGGCGATTTGTGGAATTAGTGAACGTCTAATTTGGTTCGTAGTAACCGCTTTAGCGGTAGGCAACCTTTGGTTTCAGACGACTAAAGTCGTTACTACGAACTGAGGAATATAAAATATGAAAGCTGCACGTTTTTATGAATCAGGCCAACCGTTCAAGATTGAAAATGTACCCGATCCGGCGCCGGGGCCGGGCGAGGTTGTTGTGACGGTGAAGGCGGCCGGGATTTGCGGGACGGATTTGCATATTGCGGTGGAGGGGAGTGTGCCGACGGCCGTTCAACCCATCACGCTAGGTCATGAAGGAGCCGGTGTCGTGGCTGAAGTTGGCGAGGGGGTGACCGGTTGGCAGGCAGGCGACCGCGTTTGCCTGATGCCCCATGTGCCCTGCGGCGAATGCCATTACTGCGCCAGCGGCGAGGAAGCGCTTTGCCCGCGCACACAAATTCTGGGCGTCCATTTTGACGGCGCGTTTGCCGGGCGAATCAAGATTCCGGCCGACGCCCTCATCCCCCTGCCAGAAAGCGTGCCTTTTGCTGTGGGGGCCATCCTGACGGATGCGGTCTCTACCGCCTACCATGCCGTCGTCTGCCGGGGAAATTTGCAGGTCGGGGAGACGGTGGCGGTGTTTGGCTGTGGCGGCGTGGGCCATCACGGCGTCATGTGGGCGCGGCAGCAGGGCGCGGGGCGCATTATCGCCGTGGACGTGGCTCCCGGCGCGCTGGCGCGGGCCAAAGCGGCCGGGGCGGACGACGTGATTGACGCCCGCGAGGGGAACACAGCCCGGCAAATCAAGTCCCTCACTGGCAAATTGGGGGTTGACCTGGCGCTTGAATTTGTGGGCCGGGCAGAGACGGTGACGGAGGCGATGAAATCATTGCGGCGAAGCGGCCGTCTCGTCGTTGTCGGCGTGGGGCCGGAGCGGGTGACGCTGCCGCCGCTGCAGGTGTTTGTGGGGCTAGAAACATCGCTGATTGGCTCGATGGGCTTTCATCGCGCCGATCTGGAGAAAATCATCGGCCTGGCGGCGGCCGGCGAGGTGGATTTGAGCGAGTCAGTGGGGCAGGCGCTGCCATTGTCGCAGATTAACGGCGCCTTCCAACTGGTGGCCGAACAGCGCGGCGACGGGGCGCGAGTGGTAGTGACGCCGGGGGATGAGGAATGAGAGACGGCAGCAATGCAGCTGCCTTCTTTGATCTGGATGGCACGCTGTACAATAATTACATCTGGCGCGCTTTGCGCCAGCATCATCAGGCACATCGTTTTAAGCTGCCGTCGCTTTACGTCTACCTGGGTACGCATATTGCTCTGTGGCCGTTGAAGAATGCCGGCCTAATCTCAGACGAATTCTTTCATTGGATGTGGGGAACGCACATGTCCTGGTTGGTGAGGGGAGTGTCAGTTAAGCGGGCGCGGGAGATTTGGGATTGGGTCGCCGACCAAGAGATATTGCCCAACCTGCGTCCGGAGATGCAGGCGGCGATTGAACGTCACCGGACTGAAGGGCGGCGCGTGATATTGCTGTCGGGTACATTCCTGCCGCTGTTGCAACTGATTGCCGCCCGCCTGGAAATGGATGGGGCTGTGGGAACGCCGCTGGCGCAACGAAACGGCCGTTACACGGGCAAGATCGTCCCGCCGCTGGGCGTGGGCGAGGGCAAGGCGGCACGATTACGCGCTTATCTGGCCGGGCCGGGACAGGGGATTGATCTGGCGACGTCTTATTTTTATACGGATGCGATTTCGGATACGGCCGTTCTTGAGATGGTGGGGCATCCGGCCGTTGTGTACCCGGATGCGCGGTTGGCCGCGCTGGCCGCCGAACGGGGCTGGCCAGTGATCGGCCGTATCCGGCAGGAGCGGGAATAATCAGGCGCCATTGCGATTGGTTACGATATGTTTGCTGCCCAGGCCACCTGTGCCGCCTGCCGGGCCATGTGGCGGATCGGATCATAATCACGATCCTGCACGGCTACAAATCGGGCCAAATGCCCAATTGCCAGAATTGCGCGACCTTCCGCATCTTTCTCCATTTGTAGCAGAAGGCGGCGCAGTTGTTGCCGGATTTCTTGTGGGACGCTTTTCAGGACGACCAGAGGCGGGATTGGGCTGGGACCTAACGTCTCGATGATCCGAATTTGAGAGCCGATTTCCGGGTGGTGGTGTAGTTCCCACTCCAAAACCGTGCTGTCAATAGCTGAGGCGTCAATTTTACCTTTGAGGATCAGGCGCAAAGAAAGCCGATGCGCGCCGGTGCCAATGACCCGGCCAAAGAAACCAGACGTTTCGCCTAAAACAGCCAGGTGGTAGCGTGTAATATTGTAACCGGACTGCGAGCCTGGCTCGTTATACGCCCAGGATGCGCCGCGCAAATCGGCAAAGGTCTTAAATGGACTGTCGTGACGGACGACAACATCGGAAAAGTAAATCGGCCGATCCTGGTATCGCTTTGCCTGCATGACTGGTGCGGCCAGCAACTCGATGTTTGAATCAAGTTGATCAAATCGAACCACGTAGGGCAAGCCGCAAATCCAGCCAATGTCAATCTGGCCCGCGTCCAGCAAGCGGTACCGTTCCCGCCAGTGGATGTCGCCCACAAATTCAACAGGGATGCCCAGTCGTTGGCTGAGGTAGCCGGCAATGGCCTGGCTGACAGGGACGGTGTTAATGGCCTGGCAAGTTGTTAGTTTAAGAGCCTTCACAATGATTCCTCCTGGGTCACGAAATGACGGAACAAGTATGTAATTATCCCATTACGGCTTCTTTTCTGGCGGCGGGTTCAGACTTCCTCTACACCCAGGGAGAGTGGCTGTTGGTCGAGCCAAACGTCCGGCCTTCGGCAAAGCGGCCGAAGGCAAATGGTTTCAAGTCGGGCACGTCGTCGCCCATCAGGTAGCGGGCGGCCAGCCGGCCCGCGCCCAGCATCTTGAAGCCGTGATTGCTGTCGGCGATCATGTATACATTAGGCAGCACCCAATCTAAAATGGGGACATTATCCGGCGTAAAAGCGCCGATGCCGCCGTTGCGCCGCTGGCGGAAATTGGGCCGGCAGCCTTCAAAACGGGCCATCGTCTGGGCCATAGCCGCGCACAGGTAATCGGCAAATTCCGGCTCGGCCTGGTATTCGTCATTGTCATGGCCATAGGGATCAGTGACGGCTTGGGGACCGATCTTGACCGGCGTTGCCCCCCCTTGCAGGCCGGGCCGATCCATGCGCTCGTTGCCGTTTTTGAAGTAAACGTAGGTGTAATCGCGCAGCCTGCGCCCGGTCGTTTCGTCAATCACCGGCGTGTTCATCTTCTCCACGTGAAGCACCGGGGGGTTCTGGCCGTCGGGCGTCACGTAAGGCCGGTCATCGTAGACTTCTCCTTCCAGCAGTCGCCAGTAGGTCCACATATCTTTATCTTTGACGATGGAACCATCTGGGTAGTGGCAGTCAAGGGTCAGCGGTTGGCCTAGCATTTCCCAATGAATGGGCGTCCAGGCGCCCAACCCCCAAATGACCAGGTCACAGGCGATTTCGCCGTGGTCGGTGACGACACTACGGACCTGCCCGCTCTGCACATTGTATTGGGTGACCGTGACGCCGTTGATGAGACGCACGCCCTGCTCCCGGCATTTTTGGGCCAGCCCCCTGATCACCTGGCGCGTGCCGGCGTAACCGCTCACTTTTTCGTGAAGGGCGACATCTATGCCGCCGGTTTTGAAATCAGGCCAGAGGCTTTTGAGAAATTTGTGGGCGTCCTGGCCGACATAAAGGTCGGAATGGTAGCCGACGGCGTTCTGGCTGCGGTGGATGCGTTCGTAATCGGCAACCTGGTTCGCTTCTCCGGCAGAGACATAACCCACCTGTTGGAAGCCAAAAGCGATCGGATCGTGCATCCACACGTCTACGCTGTGGCGCAGCAAGGCATGAATCGGCTCGGTCATGTAAAAGTTGCGCACGCAGCCGCAGGCGATGCCCGACGCGCCTGCTCCCGGCCCTGTTTTGTCCAGCACAACGATGTCACGGCCGTCTCCCCGCCCCCGCGCTTTCAGTTCCAGCGCCAGGTGCCAGGCGGTGCTCAACCCATGGACTCCCGCCCCCACTATCACATATTGAATGGATGGGGGGATTTGACTCATTTTCTACCTCCGTGCGAAACGTGGTCACCTCTTTCACGTTTCACGTTTCATCTGCTAACTCTTTTTTTCTGCGTTCCACATAATCACGCAGTGCCTCGTTAACGGCCGTATCCAGGGACGGCCGTTCATACGCCGCCAGCAGTTGCTGGGCCACCTGGTGGGCGCGCTGGGCCGCATCCTGGCCGCCGTTTTGCTGCCAGGATTCATAATTTTGGCGGTCGCTGACGATGGGCAAATAAAAAGCCTCCCGGAAGCGAGCCAGCGTGTGCGGCGTGCCCAGGTGATGGCCGCCTGGCCCCACCGCCGCCATCGCATCCAGAGCCAGCGTCTCGTCACGGATGTCAATGCCGGCCAGCAGCCGGTGCATCATCGCCAGCCCTTCCACGTCCAGGATGAACTTTTCCAGTGAACAGACCAGCCCCGATTCCAGCCAGCCGGCGCTGTGGAAAACGATGTTGGCATGGGCCAGGACGGCCGGCCAGAGCGACATCTGGGTCTCGTAAGCAGCCTGAGCATCTGGTGTTTTGGCCGTGGTCAATCCGCTGCTGCCCCGGTAAGGCAAGCCATACCGCCGGGCCAACTGCGCTCCGCAGAACAAGGCCAGCGCCCCTTCCGGCGTGCCAAACGCCGGGCTACCGGTTTGCATATCCATATTGGTGGTGAAACCGCCATAAACAACCGGCGTTCCCGGGTTCACCAGCTGCGTCAGGGCAATGCCGGCCAGGGCTTCGGCGTTCTGTTGGGCGATGGCGGCGGCCATGGTGATGGGACTCATGGCCCCGGCCAGGATGAAAGGGGTGATAATAAGCGGTTGGCCGTTTCGGGCGTAAATGATGAGCGCGCCCAACATCTGTTCATCGTAGCGTAGTGGACTGTTGACGTTGACGTTGCTGGCGAAAGCGGGCTGCTGCTTAATCTTTTCCAGCCCGCCGTAGACGATGGCGGCCATATTCACGTAATCGCCGGCGACTTCACGGCCGTGCGCAGCCGTGGTGCAGGTTTTGTCGCTCAGGGTGAGCAGGCTATATGCTTTCTCCAGATTGCGCCAGGGGACGGGCACATCCTGAGGCTCCACCATCAATCCTTCGACTATATGGACAGGCCCGCATTGCTGCGCCAGTTTGACCATCCGCTGATAGTCGGCCAGGGTTCCGGGGCGACGGCCGTCCGCCAAATCTGAGTAATAGGGCGCAGCGCCCACCGTGGCGAAGTTGATATGGTTGCCGCCGATAGTCAGCGAATGGGCCGGATTGCGCGCTTGCAAGGTAAACTCGGCCGGCGCCTGGGCCACCAGTTCCAGCACCAGCCCCCGATCCAGCCAGACGTGACGGCCGTGCCTGTCTGCTTTCGCGCCGGCCGCAGCCCACAAATCCAGGGCTTCATCATCCAGGAAATCCAGGCCAATTTCTTCCAGGATGTACATGGAGGCGTCATGAATTTGCTCGATTTGCCCGGCTGATAAGACCTCGATAGGAGACAATGGATTCCGCAGCCGGCGAAATGGCTTGTCGGCCAGAGGCGTGGCCGGGCGATGGGGGCGGGTTCGGGTTCTTTTATTTCGTGTCATTCGTGGTGAAAATCTCGATCTACTAAGTCACTCAATCTCCCGTACCGCCTGCCACAGCGGGTCGCTGCAATAATCGAAATATTTGGCGCGGGTCAGGCGCAGGCCGCGGCTGTTGGCGATGCCATCCGGGAGACGGCCGTTGTAAATGCGCACGGACCTATAATAGCCGGGAGCCAGCATATTTACCGCCTGGGCGTGAGCCTGGCTGGTGCTCCAGTGGTTCCGTGCATTCCGATTGGCAAAGAGCACCAGGTTGCCATAATTGCCGCCGGCGAGGGCCATGGTGCTGTAACTCAACAAGCCGGGGTGGTCGTCAATTTCGGCGATCAAGATGCGGTCAAACTCGTGGGCCAGTTCCAGGTTGGCCTTTTCCCGGCGCTGGCCGAAGAAGCCGACGACGGTCACTGGCTTTTGGACGCGCAACTGCTCTGGCCGGGGTAGCACCAGACGGTGGAACCATTCGTCGTCTTCAGATCGGGTGAACAAGACGGTACGAGGGATACGGTAGGGATATTCCAGCAGCAGGCAAAGCTGGGTCAGCATGTAGCGCAACGTGTTGCGGTCATTGGCGATGTGATCGGGGTCGGTGAACGGCCGTGCTCGCACAATCTCCTTCGCTTGCAAACAAATAACCCCTTGCACCATATGGAGACCTCCAGGGTAGGACAAGCTTCCAACCTGTCCGTGCTAAATAAAAGGTCCGGTATAGCCAAGATCGGCCGATGCCTTTTGTGTCGCTTCCTTCAGCGGCTCAACGAAAGCCTCAATCTGCCCCGGCCCCATGCGAAAAGTAGGCCCGGAAATTGAAATAGTGGCCACCGCCTGCTCCAGGTGATTAAAAATCGGCGCAGCAATGCTGCTGAATCCCTCCTCAAATTCCTCATGGACAATGGCGTACCCTTGCTCACAAATCTGGCGTAACGAAGCTTCCAGCAGTTGCCGGTCAACAACTGTTTTGTCGGTGTACTTCGGTAATGGCGAGAGCAGAAGTGCATCCCGCTCGGCCAGCGGCATGTAAGCCAGGAGCGCCTTGCCGCTGGCGGTGCAGTGCAGCGGCGTGCGCCGGCCGATCCAGCCCATGTACCGTATTGGCTGTGGGCTAAAGGCGCGTTCGATGTTGACACATTCACGGCCGTCTATCACTGCCACATTCACCGTTTCCAGCGTTGCTTCCACCAGCGCCGTCAGATAGGGTTGAGCCGCAGCCCGTGCATTCAGTCGGCCCAGCGCCACTCCGGCCAGGCTGATCAAGCCCACGCCCAGCCGGTACTTTCCCGTCTCCGGGTTCTGGCCCACCAGCCCTTCCGCTTGCAAGGTAGCCAAAATGCGCGAGACCGTACTTTTATGCAATCCCAACCGGCGGCTGAGTTCGAGCACGCCCAGCTCTGGTTCCAATTCTGTAAAACTGCGTAAAATGGCGGCTGCCCGCTGAATAGATTGGATCATAGTAAAGAGTAATAACGAATAGGAGTAAGAAACGGATAAAAATCAGTTATTGACTCTACTCCGTTGTTGCTTTCACAACATCACACAACAATGCCTTATAAACCGGAAACCCCGAAATCGGATCCCGATTTTCAAAGTCAGTCAACTCGTTCACATTCGCCTGCTGCCAGGCCTCCGGGCCGAGCGGCCCGCCGCCACCCATATTGGCCTCGACGACGCCGGGCACAATGCCATCCGTCACCTGCGCCCGAAAGCGCACCCGCCCGCGCGCGGTCAACACGTAAACCTCGTCGCCGTCTTGAATGCCCCGCTTTGTCGCATCGTCAGTGTGGATGGTAACCAGTGGATACGGGTGTTTGGCCACCAGCGAGGGAATGTTGTGGTGCTGCGAGCGAAAACTAAATTGCGTCCGCGCCCCGGAGTTGAAAACCAACGGGAAATCCTGGGCCAATTCCGGCGCGGCCAGGGGACCTTCTACCGGCTCCGTGTAGGCCGGCAACGGCTCGTACCCGTGCTGGCGGAACCACTCGGAAGCGATCTCAAACTTGCCGCTGGGGGTATCGAACCCGGGACGGCCGTCTACCCGCAGCAGCCCCGTTTCATACTTGCGATATTGCATCTCCGGCACGGCAAAAGGCACACCCTCAGGACGGGCGCGCAACGTTTCCAGCGTCACCGGCTTATCTCGCAGCGCCACCCTGATCAATTCTTCTTCCGTTTGCGGCCAGAGGTGACCGTAGCCCAGCCGCTGCGCCAGTTCAGCAAAAATCAGGTAATCATTGCGCGCCTCACCCAACGGCTCAATCACCCGATTCCGTAGTTGGATGTAACCATCGTAAATCATGTACGACTCAATCTCGAACATCGTCGTCGCCGGTAAAATGATGTCGGCGTACTGGGTATCGGCCGTTGGGAAGCGGTTGACGACTGCCAGAAAATCAAGCGCGGCCAGCGCCCGCCGCCACAGCGATGGATTGGGCCAGGCGGTCAGCAGCGAAGCCCCGCTGATGAAGAGCGAGCGGATTGGATACGGTTGCCCCTCTAGAATGGCGCGCGGCAGCAAGGCGGCGTGCGCTTCCCGCCGCACCTCGTAATACAGCGGGTACTCTTTCGCGCCAATCGGTTTGGGCGCGCCGTTTTTCGGTTCGGTCAGGATGCGGTTAAGCTGCAACCGATCCCGATCTTTGAACAGCTTGCCGCCGGGCACATCCAGATGGCCGGCAATCGCCTGCAATGTCCACACGGCGCGGATAGCCTGCACACCGCTGTTAGAATACTCCAGCCCGGTGTACGTCAGGATGGAACACCCCCTGGCGCGGGCGATTTTGTGCGCCAGTTCGCGGATCGTGTCCGCCGGAATCCAGGTGATTTGTGCCACCCGTTCCGGGCTGAACTCTTGCACGTAGGCGCGCAGCTCGGCGAAGCCGTGCGTCCACTTTTCCACAAAGTCGTGGTCGTACAGGTCTTCGGCAATGAGGACGTGAATCAGACCCAGGGCCAGCGCGCCGTCTGTGCCTGGCCGCACGCCAATCCATTGGGCATGGGTGGACACGGCCGTCTCGCTGCGCCGGTGGTCAATGACGACGATTTCCGCCCCGCGCCGCCGGGCCTTCTGCAGCCGGGGTAGGTTGACGGGCGCCGAATCTGTCGTTGGGTTCCCGCCCCAGACGAGGATGAGGCTGGCATTGTCAATGTCCTCAAGTAAATTACGCATGTAATCGCCGAAGCAGGCGCGGGAAGCCAACATGCCATAAGCGGCGTAGCAGAGAGAGCCGACGCCGGCGGCGTTGGGAGAACCAAAGGGGAAAAGGACGGCGTTGGCCGATGATTCGGCCGTGCCGTCAGGCGCAAAGGCTTCATTCAGGCCATACTCAAAATTACCGCGACCTGTATAGATGCAGGCTGCTTCCGGGCCATATTTTTTGGCAACCCGCTGAAGGTTTTCCACGATGATGTCGTAAGCCTCATCCCAGGTGATGCGCTCAAATTCTCCCGAACCTTGTTCGCCCACGCGCCGCTGTGGATAAAGTATCCGGTCGGGCGAGTAAACGATCTCCTTGGCCTGGAGTCCGCGTGGACAAACGATGCCCTGCGGATGTCCTTTGAGCGGCACAAGTCGATCAATCTTGCCATCAACCAGATGAACATTCACGCCGCATCCAGTCGGGCAAATCCCGCACATGCTGGCAATAGTTTCTGTTCTCATGGCATGTCTCTTAAGTCGTCAAAATCGCCTCAATTTCCTGTTCCACCGCGGTTGGTAACGCCGGGACTTCATGTTCATCCATCAAAGACAGGGTCATTTCTCGTAACCGGCTGTTTATATCCTTGCTCCCCTCCTCCTGCCACGATTCCAAACGCTGCCGGTCAAATACCTGCGGCAGCCACAACTCGCGCCAGTGGGCCATCGTGTGATCGTGGCTCAAAAACTCGCCGCCCGGCCCCACCTCGTCAATCACATCCAGCGCCAGGGCTTCGTCATCCAGACGCACGCCCTGCACAAAGCGGCGTGTCATGGAAATGATCTCATTCGTCAAGACCATCATTTCCGGCGAATTGGTCAGTCCCGCTTCCAGATAGCCGACGTCATGGTTTAGGTTCGTTTTGGACAGCAGCGCAACCAACACCGAGAATTGGGTATCAGCGGCCGCTTGTCCATCTACTACTTTGCTGTCACTATGCCCGGCGTAACCCCAGACCGGCAACCCGTAAAACTGCCCCATCTCCCCCGCCATCACCCGCGCCAATTGGAACTCCGGCGCGCCGTAAACACTGATCATCGTCTTCATGTCCAGGTGATGGACGCCATGTCCATAAAGGAAAGGCGCGCCGGGATTTTTGAGTTGGTGCATCACCAACCCGCTTAACATTTCCGCATTACCCAGAGCGACAGCCCCAGCTATTGTGCTGGGCGCTGTGCCGCCAATCATCGGCGCCGGCGAGTGGGTAACGGGAATCGAATGTGCGGCGCAGAAGAGCAATTTCTCGGCGGCTTCCAACGAATGTTGCAATGGGGTTGTTGGCTCGGAGTAAAGCAAAATATTGGGGTATTGGGATAGTTTGTCCATGCCGCCCATCGTCGCCGCGGCCATGCCGGCGATGGCTTCCATGTCGGCCAAATCGTTGCACACAATAACCATTGGCTTGGTCGTGTATTTGAGCATGGTCGCATATTGGTAGCGGAAGTAAAGGTCGGCAGGCACATCGCGGGGGACGCCGATAGACATGACAAAGCCGATTTCCGGCAAGGCGTCACATAAGCGCATGGTGTCGGCGATGTCGGCTAGAGTGAAGTCGCGGCGTTTTCCGCTGCGCGGATCAAGATAGCGGAAGGTATCTGAGCCGGGGCCAAAGTAGATGTGCCGACCGTCCAGCTTCACCGCAACTTCATCCGAACCGCGATAATACAAATTGAATGAACCGGGCGCCGACGCCAATGCCCACTCGACTAACGACGGCGGGATTTTGACTAAATCTCCGGTAACGGCCGCCCCCCCCTGACGCAGCAAATCCAATGCCTCCGGGCAAAAAACCTCCACCCCGGTATGCCGCAAAATCTCGCATGAGGCTCGATGCAGCCGCAGCCGATCTTCCCGCAACATCATGGTCATTTTCGGCGGAATACGCGGCAGAGCGGGCAACACGGCCGTCGTCTCCGTCTGGGTTCTGCGTGTACGTTGTCGTCGTTTCATTGTTGCATAGTTCCTTTTGTGTTGCGTATTATGAAACCGCGTTCCGAAAATGAATGATTAAATTATAATGGAGTTGATGACAGGAATCAATCTGGTTTTCTGAAGTTAGAGATGATTGGTTTTTGCGGGTTTCACGGGGATGATGCGTGAAGCCTTTGGGTCGCGTTTCACGCCATCAGCCAGACCAGCGTCCGGGTCATTTCGTCGTGTACTTTTGACAAGGCCCGATGACCATGCGGCCCTGCCGAAGCTGCGATAAGTTGGGGTTGAGCAGCCAGAGCAATGGGAACGGCCGTTTCCGCAGGCCCTTCCAGGATAACGGCCGCCTCCCCCCGCTGGCAGGTCAAAATCGCCTGAACAACCTGGTGGATGCTGCCCAATCGGGGCATGGACAGCACCAGGTAATCGGCTGCCTCGGCTTGCACAAATGCCTCCACATCGGCCAGCGAGTGGATTCCGGCGACCGCCGCCAGTTGTAACTTCAGGCCGCGTATGCGGATGTATTCCTTGATCTGGCCCATTAATTCCATTTGAGTTTCCTGTTCATCCAGCAAGGCCGGATCCGCCACGCGCACCTGGTAAGGTTTGGCCGCTTGTTCCAAACCATAAAGGGCGCCCAGGATGCGGCCGGCGTCGTTGTCAAAAAGCTGTCCCAGGCCCCCGGCCACGTCCAGGTGAATCGTGGGCCGGTAAGAGGGTGGGGCGGCGTGGGTGATGAACGCTGCCAGTTGGCGCACAAATTGCTGCAGCCGCTCACCGCTCTTTCCGAGTTGCGCCTGAGGGTTATCTCCTGCTATCCTATAACCCAATGACCCGATTTTGGGCGTTAGCAATGAGGCCTCCGGCACGGCTTCTTCGCCGTCCAATTCCAGGTGAATGGGTACAGGCAGCGGCGACCGGGGCAGGTTGTAATCAGCGGCAATGAGTTCGGCAAGGGTAACGCCTTGTTCCTGGGCCAGAGCAGCAGCTAACGCCTGGCTGACGCCGAAACGAATGGCTGGATGGAGCGGCCGTTCCACCGTAATTTGTTTTGTACCCGACTCAGTGGCCCACAACCTGCCAGTGAGGAAATCGCGGCGCGATACGCTGCCCGTTGGGTTTTGTGGTTGCGGTTGGTGATGGGTGATGACGGCCGTTTCCCGCACCGCATCAATCCCGGCCACCAATACCTTGAAATCCGCAAGCGGCCGGCCCGTAAGGATAGGAACCACCATTTCCTGAATGGATTGCCGGGCTTCCTCGGCCTCAAAATGCGGGTAACTTTCTGGTTGAAAAGGACTCGCCGCCTGAACGCAATTTCCCCAGGCGATGCGGTTGCCATCCACGACCAGCCCGACAAAAATCGTATTCGTCTCCAGGCCCGGCACAGACAGCACACGCGTTATGACAGGTGATAGACCCATAACTCCTACGAATTCCGATTACAATCGCAAAATTCTCGTTGGTTGCGGTACGGCCGTCATGCTGTCTCTGTTTGGGTTGGCCTGGTTGCTTGTTTTAGCCATCAATCAGGAACGGCAGGCAACCCGCTACCCTGGCTCGATCCCTGTAGCCAGCCACAGCAACTACAGTGGCCTGCCCAATGGATTTCGCTGGGATGACACTTACCGCACGACTGATAATTTTACCGATGTTTACAACTGGTATTCCATCACCTTTGACCTGGGAGCGGAAGCGCGGGCACTGGGTCGTTGTCTCTTACTTGAGGGAACCAACGAGCAATATTCATTGCTACGTTCCATCAGCGTCTTCGTCTGTAACACCCCCGGCGGCCAGATGATATTCGTCTCCCGCTCCACCTCCCTGAAATAGGGACCGGTGACTGGGGACTACCAGAGCACCAGACTGCTAAACCACATCCCGAATATCAACCACTTCCTGATCCGGTATTTGATTGAGCACCTGCTTGACCTCTTCCATATTGACATTGGGAATTTTCAACACGGCGTCATAAGCATTCTCCTGGCGCGGTGTGGGAAATGTGCCAATGCCCATTACTCCCCACCCTTGCTGTCCCAGGGTGGACGTCAGCTTGACAAACTCGCCTGGCCTGTGCGGCATACGAACCGTGACTCGCACGCCTTCCACCGGCAGGCCTAGCATTTCCTGGAAAGAGTGCAACAAATCAACTTCAGTCACAATCCCCACCACAACGTCATCTTCAACGACCGGCAGACAGCCAACTTTGTATTCCGCCATCATGCGGGCAGCTCGTTCGATCGTTCGTGAGGGGTCAATTATAAATACTTGGTCTACCCGTAGCATGACCTTTGCCACCGTCAAATTAGAGAGATAACGGGTAATCTCCCACACATCCAGGCTGCCCAACACGTCCGGTTTTAACGACAGGCGTTCCCGTGTAATCAGCCCCACAAGGCGTTTGCCATCCCCCACGACAGGCAGATGACGCACCTTGTTCTCGGACATAATTTTCTGCGCCTCGGTCGCCAGCGTTTCCGGCGCAATCATAATTGGGTGTCGCGTCATACAATCTTTAACGAGCATAATTTAGGTCCCTCTTTTTCAATCACCAGTCATCAGTTTTCAGTAATCGGTAATCAGTCTGTGTTCTGAAATCCATAACTGAACATTGGAAACTGAACGCTGCTTACTGGTCACTATTCACCGTCACAACCGGTTCAAACGTGCGTAATGTTTCCGTGGGAATGTGGCAAAAGATGCGATGTCCTGCGCCAACCTCGCGCCAGGGTGGGATGTCCGTTTCGCAAATCTTGCCCCCGTCGGGTAGTAATTGTCGCCGCGGGCAGCGGGTGTGGAAACGGCAGCCGCTGGGCGGGTCAATGGCGCTAGGCACGTTCCCTTCCAGGCGAATGTGTTTTTGTTGGGCCCTGGGGTCGGGTATGGGAACGGCCGATAACAACGCCTCGGTATACGGGTGGTAAGGCGGTGCGTAAATGGCGTCCGCCGGGCCAATCTCCATAATTTGACCCAGGTACATCACCGCCACATCGTCCGAGAAAAAGCGCACCACGCTCAAATCGTGGGCGATGAAAACCAGGGTCGTGTTAAATTCATGTTGCACCGCCAGCAGCAGATTGAGAATGGCCGCCTGCACCGACACGTCCAGCGCGCTGACCGGCTCATCGCACAAAACCAGGTCTGGACGGCTGGCCAGAGCGCGAGCGATGCCCACGCGCTGTTTTTCGCCGCCGCTCAACTGGCGCGGCAGGCGGTCGTAATAATTCTCGCCCAGGCGCATTGCTTCCAGAAGCTTGATGACTTCGCTCCGAATCTGCTCTTTGGGTACCGTGCCAAACCTTTGCATTGGCCGGCCGATTTGCTGGCCCACCGTGTAAGAAGGGTTCATCGTTGAATCAGGATTCTGGAACACCATTTGCAATTCTTTAATGAGTTGTTCCTCTCGTTTGGAAATGTGCCTGGTAATGTCAAAGCCCATAAACTCCGCTTCGCCACCAGTGCTGCTTTCCAGGCCAATGATGGTTTTGATCAGCGTGCTTTTGCCACAGCCCGATTCACCGACGATGCCCAGCGTGCGCCCCTTTGTAATGGCAAAACTGGCATTTTCGACCGCTTTCACGTACCGGGTCTTGCCCAAACCCAACACGTCTTTCAGCGAACTGCCCTGTACTTCATAATATTTCTTCAGGTTGTTGACTTGCAGAATTGGCTGGCCATCCCCGGTTTTGGTCGCTGCCGGTTCTGGCAGGGCCAGGTCTTCGGATGGTTGCCATTGGTTGGCGTCAATTTCCTCGGCAAAGTGGCAGCGTACCCAGCTACCCTTGGGCAACTGGCGTAGTTGCGGCCGTTCCTGGCGGCACAAATCTTGAACATAGTCGCAGCGAGGGCCGTAAACGCAGCCGGTAGGCCGGTTGTCCGGCGGCGGCACACGTCCCCGAATGGGGTACAGGATACTGCTGGCCTTATCCGCGCCCAACTTGGGCACGCAGCGAATCAGGCCCTGGGTGTAAGGATGCTGTGGGCTGCGGTAAATCTCTTCGACTGTAGCCCGCTCCACCATTTCACCGGCATACATGACGCCCACACGAGTGGAAACGCGGGCCACCACGCCCAAATTATGGGTGATGTACATGATAGCTGTATCGAAGTTCTGTCGTAGTCCGGCGATCAGGTCGAGAACAGCCGCTTCCACCGTCACGTCCAGCGCCGTCGTCGGCTCATCCATAATCAACAAAGCCGGGTTATTGAGCAGGGCCATGGCGATAACCACCCGCTGCTGCTGCCCGCCCGAAATCTGGTGCGGGTAACGGCGCATCACGTTGGCTGCGTCCGGCATGTAGACCCGCTCCAACATTTGGATACACCGTTCGGTCGCTTCATCTTCCGGCATATTCCGGTGTACCGTCAGCACCTCTTTCAGCTGGTCGCCCAGGCGCATGGAGGGATTCAGGGCCTGCATCGGGTCCTGGTACACCATGGCGATCTGGTCGCCGCGCAGACGGCGCAGTTCCTCCCCCTTTTTGCCCACCAGTTCCTGTCCCTGGAACTTGATGCTGCCTCTTTTTACGTATCCATTGGCCCCCAAGAAATTGACAACGGCCCAGGCAACGGTGCTTTTGCCACAGCCCGATTCACCGACGATGCCGTGCGTTTCACCGCGATAAATGTCGAAGGATACATTTTGAACGGCTTCAATTTCGCCGCCCCGTACTTTATAAGCGACGGCCAGGTCCTCTAACCTGAGAACGGGTGCTCCTTTCTGTGTGTCGAACGTCGTGTCTGGCATGGATGCCCCCTACTTCTGATACCGGGTTAGCTCTTCCCGCAAACCATCGGCAAAGAGATTCAGGCCGATGACCAGGGTGGCAATCGCCAGCGCCGGCCAGATGACGGCCAATTGGTTGGAGAAAATATTGCGGCGGGCTTCGTTGACCATATTGCCCCAATCCGGGTCGGGCGGGGGCAGGCCGATGCCCAGGAAGCCAAGTGTGCCGATGGCGAAAATGGCGTAACCCACGCGCAGCATGGCGTCCACTAACAGGGGGCCGCGCGCATTGGGTAAAATCTCGCGGAACATGATGAACCAGACATTTTCGCCCCGCGTTTCGGCCGCGCGGATATAATCCCGCGTTTTGATGTCCAGGGCCAGGCTGCGGGCCAGCCGGGCCACGCCGGGCGCCCCGGTGATAGTAATCGCCAAAATGACCACCAGGTCGCCCTGCCCCAGGGCAGCAATGACCACCAGGTAAAGCACAATCCGGGGAAAAGCGATCAGGGCGTCGAGTACCTGCATGATGACCTGATCCCACCAGCCGCCGCGGTAGCCAGCATTCAGCCCCAGCACCGCCCCCAGAGTCAGCGAACCAAGCACGCCCCAAATGGCCACGCCGCCAGGTATGGAGACCTCGCCCCAGGGCAATCTGGTTTTGAGAAGGATGACCTGGGTTCCCTGCATCAAGCGGGAAAGGATGTCCCGGCCCAAATGGTCGGTCCCCAGCAGATTAACGGAGTTAGGGGCCTGGTTTTGGATAAAGTCGGTGGCGTTGGGGGGGTAGGGTGTCCAGACGAGCGAAATGAGTCCGGCTAACACCCAAAATAGCACCATTGCCAGACCCACAGTAGCTACCCGGGACTCGAAGACAATAGAAATGCTTTTCCACCAGCGTTGCCACCGCGAAGGACGCGGGGCCGCTCTGGCGGTTGGTTGTGCTACAGCCATAAATACCTCCGTTTGTAGGACAATTTTGCAACATTGTCCTGCTAGGCATACCGAATCCGAGGATTGAGGAAGGTATAAGCCAGATCGCCGATAAGCCGGGTAGCGATGGCAATGGTGACGGTGACCATGGCCGCGGCTTCAACGGCGTTAAAGTCGCCAAAAATGGCGGCGTCGTAAATGTATTTGCCCAAACCAGGGAAGCCGAAGATGACCTCAACGACGACCAGGCCGCCGACCAGCCAATTGACGTGGAGCATGATGATGGTGATGGGGGCCATCAGGGCGTTGCGGATGGCGTGGCGCACGACGACGCGGCGGTAAGGCATGCCCTTGATGATGGCGGTACGAATGTAGGCTGAGTCCATGACTTCCACCATACTGGCTCTGGTCATGCGGGCGATGTAGCCTAGTTCAATGGCCGTTAGCGTCAACACCGGCAGCGCCAGCAAGGTCGGGTCCTCGAAAATAGCGTTGGCGCTGGTGAAGATAGCAACGGCCGGCAGCAACTTGAGCCAGATGCCAAAAATGAGGATCAAAAAAATACCGGTGACAAATTCAGGCGTCGCCGTTGCGCCCAGGCTGGTAATCGAAATGATGCGGTCCAGCGGTTTGCCTTCGTTGATGCCGGCCAGAATGCCGAAAAACAAGGCCAGGGGCATGACGATGATAAACGCGACGCCAGCGAGAACGGCCGTATTCCTTACCCGCGGCACCAACGTCACCGAAACGGGCCGGCCAAACTGCAACGATTTACCGGCGTCGCCGCGTAACAACCCTTTACGCAGGGGAATATACTCCTGTGGCCCATCTCCCTCCTGGCGCAGACCAGCCTTCGTCAGCACCCAAACCGTTTCACCTGAGCCTCGCACCCATTTGACGGCATTATTTTTTGTGTCCAACCCCCAGAACACCTCGCCGCCACTTTCATCCGTCGTCCAGGCGCCACTTACCAGGTGCGATGAAGCGGAACCATCCGGCTGGCGTTTCAAGGCCAGCAGGCGACCCTCTTCCAATTTCCAGCGCGTCAGTTCGCCATCAACGTCCGCCCACCATTCCTTCTCATTTGTTTGCGGATTCTCAACCGCGACCAATGGATAGCCGACCACCGACTCCGCCCGCCAATCATTGCCCACCAGCCAGTCCAGGTATCGCTGCCAGGCCGGTGCATCCAACCCCAATTGGGACCGGTACGACGCCCGCTGTTCTGGCGTGGCAAAGACGCCCAAAATCTTCACCGTAATATCGCCACTACCCACCTCTAACAAGAAAAAGAGGGCGATAGAGACGAGGAGCATCGTTACGATTGTCGAAATTACGCTACGAATCAAAAAACGAGCCATCGCTTATTCCTTTGATAAAGTAGGACAAATCGTTGAGTTATCCAGCGAGATGCCACCGTACCGCAGATAATAAAAAGTTGGCCTGCGTTTTCACACAGGCCAACTCTAAAGAATTCAGCTACGCTTCGTCAATCCAGACATCATAGAGCAGGTCGTAAGCAGTGGGGTGAGCTTTCATGTTCTGGAATTTTTCGTGGGTGATATTCCACACATTCTTCCAATAGCTATTACCTATCGGGCCTCGTTCTTGCATGATCTCTTCAAGCTGGCACATGAGGCTACGCCGTGCTTCCACGTCGAGCGTTGCTTCCGCTTCACGTAGCAGCGTGGTGAACTCATCGTCGAACCAGCGCGTCTCATTCCAGGCGCCAATGGCATCTTCGATATAAGCCAGCGGCAGCACCATGGTGGCCAGTGGCCGGTGCGTCCAGGAAGTAATACCCAGGTCAACTTCCGTCCAGCGGTCCCAGTAACCGGCCGGTTCGGTGATGTCCAGGGCGATGTCAAAACCGGCCGGCGCAGCCAGCTCCTTCAATGCCTGGGCGATCTCCGGCTCAGCCTGATCATTCTTTGTCGCCAGCGTTACCTTCAACGGCAGTTCAATGCCTTTTTCAGCCGCGTATTCTTCCAACAATGCTTTAGCGCCGTCAGGATCATAGGCGGGAATTGGTTTCTCGCAATACGATGGATGAACCGGGGCCATGTGGGCGTCAATAGAGAGGTCTCCTTCGCCGAAGTAGGAAAGCTGCAAAATTTTAGCCCGATCCTGGACCATCTTGAGGGCTGTGCGCACACGGTTATCATCCCACGGTTCCAGATCAACGCGCATTCGCAATATGAGGGCCTGGGCTGTGCTGGCCGAGCGTACCGCCAATCCAGGCACGTCCTTCAAAGCCTGGAAATCGCTGGGACGAGGATCATATAGCGAATCAACCTGGCCTGATTGCAAGGCGGCAACACCGGCGTCCTTGTCAGTGGAGACGTAGATCAGTTCGTCCAGGTAGGGCAACGGGCTGCCATCTTCGCCCATCTGCCAGTAATCTTCACGACGTTTGAAGACAGCCCGTTCGCCTTCGGCGTATTCCTCCAGGAGAAACGCGCCAGTGCCAACAGGTTGCTTGATGATGTCACCCTCAAAGTTACGGTGCAAGACGATGGCAGGGTAGTGGAAGAGGTGTTCTGGCACGCCGATGTTACCTGATTGCAAATGCAAACGGATGTGATAATCGTCCACTTTTTCCACGTCTTGCATGCCACTCAGGTATGAGAGCAAGCCCAACATCGAGGAGCCCACATCAGGATTGAGCCATTCGCCCATGGTGAACATAACATCATCGGCCGTTAGCTCGTCGCCGTTATTGAACAAGACACCCTGGCGTAGGAACAAATCCCAGGTTTTGACATCTTCGCTGGCTTCCCACCGTTCAAGCAGGTACGGCCGGGTGATGTTGTCTGCGCCAGTTTCCGTGAGATATTCACCAATTTGACGCACAATGTTGGCCCCTTCCACCCAAGACAGGCGGGCGGGGTGGTCCAAGAGCTGCAATTGCATCGATTTGGTGTGAGTTCCGCCACGCTTGATAGCGCTGACGGCCGGGGCTTCTGTCGCGGCTGCTGCTGGGGCTTCTGTAGCAGCCGCCGGCACCGCTGTCGGTTCGGCCGCTCCCCCACCACAGGCAGCGGCAATGCTGGCTACCCCGGCAGACATACCCAATAACGTTGCCAGCCGCATAAACTCGCGTCGAGATATGCGACCCTGGGTCAACTTATCATAGGCTTCAGGGATATAAGGATGGATATTCTCCATCTGTTTTTTAGAAACTGTGGGCTTTTGCATTCTTTCTCCTCCAAATATTTGTAGGACTTAAAGATTTGAGACACAATAATTAAATGGTGAAAGCCACCTTGCTAATCTTTAAGTGCAACCCTAACCATATAACCAAATGTATCATGTTATGATTTATTTCGTTGGCATCACCTCCCTTCTTTGAGCTTCAGATATAATCAAGATATATTACCAGATTGTTAAAGTTCATTTTCCAAAGCAATGCTTTGAATACGTGGTCTTGCCTCATTTTGGCTAGAAATTAGCGGAAACTAGAGAAAATAAACGCAGGTGGAGAAACTTTTGAGAAGAAGTGGGCGAACCTTCGGTGTAGAAGATCATAAGACAGGATTTGCGAGAAGAACTGTAATTATAAACACCACATTAATCGTGATGATGCTGATGCGTGGCGTGGTGTGGGCAACTTTGAAATAAATCTAATCAAATCTATGCACGGTAAACAGTCTGATAGTACCATCATAGTAACATGGCTTCGCTTATACGCCAAGTCCCGCATTATATTGCGTGCGCGATGTTTTGGCCCTATTCATTTTTAACTTGGCGAGATTGGTTTAATCTTGGGGATTGAGCTAACCTGATGACCCAAGTTGTTAACGGGTGAAATCTTTAGGTATTATTTATGTTAACTGTTTGCCAGGCTTTGGAGTTACCGGTATTTTCCTCTGCCAGTTTAGTCGCGGGCCGGGCGGGATTGGATAGCCAAATTCATTGGGTACATATTGTAGATATTCCCGAGGCGCACTATGAATGGAAACGGCGGGGTGTGTTATTGTTGACGGCCGGTTTGGGCTTAAGGGAGAATGCTAAACGTCAGGCGGCGTTGATCCCCAAGCTTGTAGAGCAAGGATTTGCCGGCATGGTGTTATGTGTGGGTTATTATTTTGATAGTACGCCACATGAGATAAAGCAAGCTGCTGACGCACTGGGTTTCCCCATTATTGAAACGCCGCCTGACTTGTTGTTTATCGAAATTACTGAAGCTATCCTGGAACGAATTGTAAATCAACAGTTTGTTTTGCTGCAACAATCGAACCAGATATTTGCCCAGTTGACAGAGCTTGTTTTACAAGGGGCAAATCTGGAAGAACTGGCATCCAGGCTGGCCGGTTTGTTGAAACGATCTATTACGATTGAGGATCCGGCTTTTCGCATTTTGGCAGCGGCCCAGCATGGAGCAGTTGATGAAGCGCGGCAGCGGAGTGTGGCCAACGGCCGTACCACCCCCAAAGTCGCCCAACACCTTCTCGATGCCGGGATTTACGCCCAACTCTTGGAACGAATGGGCCCCTTACGTGTCCCACCCATACCCGAACTAGACATGATCATGGAACGTTTCGTGGCCCCGATTATTGTGGGCCGTGAGATTCACGGCTACATCTGGATAATTGCCGGCGATCATCCTCTCACCGATCTGGACGAGTTAGCCATCAGCCATGGGGCTACGGTGGCTGCCCTCATCCTCTTCAAAGACCAGGCCGTACACCAGGCCGAAGAAACTTTGCGCGGCGATTTCCTGGAGCGGCTATTACGAGGTGCGAACGATTCGGACGCATTTTCTGAGCAGGCTGTTCAATTAAACTATCATCCCGCTCGGCCGCATCAAGTATTACTTATTTATGCACCCCTTAAAATGGGGGGCGATCCTGTTTTTCTGCAAAAAAGTGTTGGCGATTGGCTTCAGGCACAGGAGATCGTGTCGTTGATGACCTGGCGTGAAGAGCAGCTTGTGGTCGTTCTCGAAAGTGATGCCGATGAAGTGGGCAAACAGATAGCAGCTGCGTTGGCGGACGAATTTAATCATCCCGGGCAGCAATTATTGATCGGCGTCGGCAAAACATACCAATCACTTGAAGGTAGTGCGAGCCACGTGCGCCGAAGTTATGAAGAAGCCCGAGAATCGCTTCACATAGGTTTGACACTTGGCCAGAGCGAGGGTGTTATTACCTTTAATGAGTTAGGAGTGTTGCATTGGCTGTACCATTTGCCGCCGGAAAAGCGGGCCGGAAACATTTATCTGGAGTGGATTTACACTCTGAATTTGTATGATGTCAGGCGGGGCACAAAATTGATTCAAACCCTGGAGACGTACCTGGATCACGGCGGCTCGCTGGTAGAGACGTCCCAGGCTCTTTTTATTCACCGCAATACATTGCTCCACCGTCTGAAGCATATTGAGGAGTTGTGTTCGGTTAATCTGCGCGATCCTTTGCATCGCCTGAATCTACACGCGGCCGTTAAAAGCTACCGGCTGCATCCAGGTTGATGCTGTGAGAATGCGTATGCAAAGCAACAGTTCGATGGTTCCCGGCGTCGCCCTCATGCCAGAGCTGATTTGCGCCCCTTCAAAAGCCGGGCCTGTGGGGCTGGATGCGCGGTTCTTCGGCGATGAGTACCCCCACGTTATCCGCCGGTATAATATGGATATTAGCCCCCGGATGCAGCCGTAAATTTAAATCACGTGCTTTGATATCCATGGCGTCCCGGCTGGCCAGAGTAAAAGGATCGCCGCCCAACTCAGCCGAAGAAATCAGGCGAAATTCCCTGTCTGTGATTGACGATTCTCTCGAGTAGCGTGAAAAAAGAACGTATTACGTACTCGACATTGGCGAAAATCGGGCATGAACAAAAAAATAGACGCTCTGTAATCTATCAAAAGGGGTGCGCAAGCCAGATGAACGACGACCATATACCTGTCCACCGCCTCGTAGGAACGTGCACGAAAATCAGCTAATCCAAGCTGCGTTTTTGTGTAGAAGTTGACAACTTCGCATGACCACCGCCAAGAGTATCCTTGCAAGACCGCTTTGGTCGAGCTGCTCAGATCCGTACTCATGAAGTACGAGAGAGTTTTCGCCTTTGAGCAAGGTTAACGGGTAGTTGGTGAGACGAGTGAGCAACGCGTCCAGGCGGGGGCGGGGAATGTAATGGGGTTTGGGACGCGGTGGAATGAAGCGGGTGCGCACGACCAAATCGCTGCCAAAAGCAGGCGGCGAAGCATCTACTCCGGTCGTTTCACTCATCTTCCTAATACCTGTGCTAACGTTGGCCCCCAGATGGTCAGGTTCAGAATAATGATATTCTAACTGGGGTTTCGCGGGTAAACAAACTGGAGTTGACAAATCCAATATAGGGCGTTACCCTAATTTAGAACTCCTAAATAAGCGAGACCGCTATGACTTCATTTGACCCACGCCACCGCAAGGAAACACCCGGCGGCCAGGCAGCGATTGCCTTCTACCGCATCAGCCAGGCCATCGGCCACCTGCTGCGTGCACGCGGCAAGACGCATCGCCTTTCCCCGGCCCAAATGCAGACGCTTCTCTTTTTGGAATTTGCTCGTCCGGGCGTATGTACGATTGGCGGCGTCGCCAACCGGCTGGCAGTGTCCTATGCCACAGCCAGCGGGGTGGTGGATGCGCTGGAACGAAAACAACTGGTGGAAAGACGGCCGTTTCCCGCCGACCGGCGCACCATCACCCTGTCGCTGACAGAGGAAGGCAGCCAGGAAGCGGCCCGGTTGGAGGATTTGCTGGATGAGGTGGAAACGGCCGTTAACACCCTGCCGGCAGCTGAACAACAGGCATTAGTGCGGGCTGCCCAGGCCATCGTGCGCCAATTGCATACCGCCGGTTACGTCCAGGTCTACGAAATGTGCTGGGGTTGCCACTTCTTTCAACAGGATGCCCACCCCGACGACCCGCACGGCCCCCATCACTGCGCCTTCATGGACGCGCCCTTGCCGGAACCCCAGACGTATCTTGAATGCCCGGATTTTGTACCGGCTGAACAGTAAACAGTGTTCAGTAAGCAGTAAGCAGTGTCAGGAAACATCCGAACATTGATTACCGCTCACTGAACACCGGAAAGAGAAGGAAAGCGTGATGTCTCCTCCTATTACAATGTACGGCTCTACAACCTGTGACGACACCGAGCGCAGCCGCGATCATTTGCGGGCGCGGGGTATCCCCTTCCGCGAAGTCAACATTGACCACGACCCGGCGGCGGAGCAGTTCGTCATCTTCGTCAACGGCGGCTACCGCAGCACGCCCACGCTGGTAATTGGTACAGGGAAGCGGAAGACAATTTTGACCGAACCAACCAATGACGAGTTGGACGAGGTCTTAGGGCAAAGCAACCCTTAAAAGTCGCCTTCATGCACGTAAGGCGCGCTCCACAACGCCACCTGCATCACCACCGATTTGAACCAGGCCTGGTGCATTTTGTCTACTTCTTCCTCGTTGTGCCCTTTTTTCGCCAGGAAGGGCTTGATGGTCGCCGTGATGGGGTAAATGAAGGCCACCAGATAGCGGTGGTCAATATTGGGTACAGATTCCACGCCGTCGGTCTGGTTCTTCTTCGTCCGGTGGTGGCGCAGGCCGATTTCCTGCTGGTAATTCAGCCAATCCTGATCATAAGGCCGGTTGCAGGTATCCAGAATCCACTGGCCGAACCGCTGGCGCACGGCCGTCAGATAGTCGCTGTTGGCGTTGCCCCGGCCGTCGGTGAAATAGTAAACCAGGTGGGGATGCGATCCGACAAAACCGTACCATAAATCAAGCACCTCATCCACCTGGTCGGCAAACACTTCACCGGCCAGACGCAGGTACTTTTCGTCCTCGGCGTCGAAAAGAACAGATTTTTTCAGATTCTCGAATTCCTCAACTGTCAAAGGCGAATGGGCGACTTTCTCTGTGCTATAGGTGTAACCAGGAATTGTTTGAACTGTCATGCGTTATTTCTCCTTACTGAATGTGATTTTTGCCAACAATTTGCCACGATTCGTCTGCAGTGGCACAAAGCGGCAAATTTCGTAAAATTATTTAGGACTTCTAAATATTATAAGGCGATCTTATGATTGGTCAAGCGTCGTAGCGGAAATGATTGCAGAGAAATCAAAATAGGGGCTTGACTCTCAAGTTACTTGAGACTTTATAATGCCCCAAGTTAAAAACAAAAGTGAGGCATCATGTTTCGGATAGGCGAGTTTTCCAAAATTGCCCAGGTTTCTGTAAGCCAACTGCGTTATTACGATGAGATCGGCTTGCTGCAACCGGCGAAGATTGACGAGTGGACGGGGTACCGCTACTACAGCGCCCAACAATTGCCGCATCTCAACCGAATTTTGGCTCTGAAAGAGTTAGGGTTGTCCCTGGATCAGATCAGGCGCATGTTGGGCAACGAAATTTCGCCTGAAGAAATTCGAGGCATGTTTGCGCTGAAAAAAGCGCAGGCCGAGCAGTCCGTCCGCGACGAACTGCTGCGTTTGCAGCAAATCGAAGCCCGCTTGCAGCAAATTGAAGAAGGTGATTCGTTTGACAATTACGACATTGTGGTCAAATCGCTGCCGGCGCAGCCCTACCTCTCGCTGCGCGAGATGTGCGCTTCGTTTGACGCGGCCAGCTTGCTGATGTTGGAGATGCACCGGGCGCTGCCGGGCGTTGTGGGCGAAAAGAATCTGGGCTATTTTACGGTTATCATGCATTCGGAGTCCTTTGCCCCCGATGAGCTGGTGGATCTGGAAATGGGCTTTGTCCTGCACAAGACGGCCGACGCCGCCTACACGTTGTCTGATGGCCGGGCGATGACTGTACAAACATTACCGGCTGTGGAGATGATGGTTACGGCCGTTCGCGTGGGCGTCCCCCATACAGCCCACCCCTGCCGCGCCGCCCTGGCGACGTGGGTGGAAGCGAACGGGTATGAGTTTGACGGCAACGGCCGTGAACTCTTCATCGTTCCTCCTTATCCTGGCCGCGAACAGGAAACGGTGATGGAAATCCAATACCCCATCAAGCGGGCTGAGTCCGCTTCGCTGCTGCTCAACTAAACATCAACTCATTATTCGTGTAAATCTTACATCTTGGCGATGCCGGTAAATGCTGCCATGCGGTCGGCGCTGCCCGTGCGCCATGAAAACAAACATTTTAGGAGATGAAAAAATGACAAAAGTAATTCGTGAAGTTCAGATTAATGCCCCCAAGGAAAAGGTGTGGCAGGTTTTGGCCGATTTCCGCGGTGTACAAAACTACAACCCCTCGGTCAAAAAATCATATTCGACCTCTGAAGCCAACGGCGGCGTGGGCGCGACCCGGCATTGTGATTTGACGTTGTTTGGCGCTTCGGTTGAGGAGCGCATCACCGACTGGCAAGCAGGTCGTGAATACGCCATCGAGATTTTCGATGGACAAAAATCGCCGCCGTTCAAAACGGCCGTTGCCCGCCTGGCCGTCCGCGATGATGGGCAAGGGGGAACGATTGTGACTGGCGAGTTCAGCTATACATTGAAATATGGTCCCATCGGCTTTTTGATGGATCGGTTCATGGTCAGCCCCCAATTCGAGAGAGCGTTTCCCCGCCTGCTGGCCGGTTTGAAGCATCACTGTGAAACAGGCGAAATTGTAAATGCCGGTACACCCATTAAAATGAATGCAGTCATGGCCGCTGCTTGAGTGAGATTGGTTCAATCATGGAGATTGAACCAATCTCGAATTTTCAAACTTCTGGAGATAAGATGAATAACCAACAAACTTTCAAACAAATGTATGGCCCCTGGGCGCTGGTTACTGGCGCATCGTCGGGGATTGGCGCGGAACTGGCGCGGCAACTGGCGGCGAGAGGGCTGAATGTAGCGGTCGCCGCCCGGCGCAAAGAACGCCTGGACGTCCTTACCAATGAGTTAGAACGGGCACATGGGGTTGAGGCGCGGGCAATCGCGGTGGACCTGACCGCGCCGGATTATCTGGACGTGATCGAATCGGCGACCAACGACATCGAGATTGGTCTGCTGGTGAACAATGCCGGCAGCGTCGTGCCGGGCGCATTTCTCAAGCAGGGAGTTGACGGCCGTACCCGGGTTGTGCAGCTCAATGTCACCGCGCCAATGCAGTTGGCCCATCTCTTTGGGCAGAAAATGAGCCGGCGAGGGCGCGGCGGTATCCTCTTCGTCTCCTCCACATCCGCCTTTTCCGGCGCGCCTTACATGGCCAACTATGCCGGAACCAAAGCATTCATTCTCAGCCTGGGCGAAGGTTTGCATGTTGAACTGAAGCCGCAAGGCGTGGATGTCACTGTGCTGGTTCCGGGGCCAACACGCACAGAGATGGTGCAGTCCGAAGGGATGGATTTCAGCAGCAGTATGCCGGATATGATGTGGATGAACGCTGACGCGGTGGCCGCCGCCGGGCTGAACGGCCTGGGACGGCAGCGGGTCGTGGTTCCCGGCGGCATGAACAAGGTGATGCGCTTTATGATGACGCGGGTGCTGTCCCGCAGCGCCGCCGCCAACATGTTTGGCGGCATGATGAAAAGGGCGATGGATCCGGCGATTGTGTAAGCCACCTTCCTGGAACCCTTCAGGTTTCCGGGAAAATGTAGGAGATGATTGTGATGGCAGCAGAAACGATTTCGGCCGATTTCCCGTTTGAATCCTGCTATCTGGAGGTGTTTGGCTCCAGGATGCACTACATTGACGAGGGAGAGGGGGATCCCATCCTCTTTTTGCATGGCAACCCCACCTCAAGCTACCTGTGGCGCAATGTGATTCCGCATCTGACGCCATACGGCCGTTGCCTGGCCGTAGACCTGATCGGCATGGGCAAATCTGACAAGCCCAATCTCGATTACCGCTTTGTCACCCATTCCCGCTACCTGGAAGCGTTCATCGAGCAGTTGGGCCTAAAAAATGTGGCTCTCGTTCTACACGATTGGGGTTCTGGCCTGGGCTTCCATTATGCGCGGCGGCACGAAGACAATATCAAAGGCATCGCCTTTATGGAAGCCATCACGCGCCCCTCAAGATGGGCAGACGCCCCGTTGATGATGCGCCTGCTCTTCAAACGCTTTCGCCATCCGAAAAAGGGGTGGCGGATGAATGCGAAGAAGAACTTCTTTGTCAGGCGAATGCTGCCGATGATGGTCAGCCGCAAGCTGACGGCGGCGGAAAAAGCGGCCTATACCGCGCCCTACCCGGATGAGCAGAGCCGCAAGCCGGTGACCGTCTGGCCGCGAGAAATTCCTTTCGATGGCGAGCCGGCCGACGTGCATGAGATTGTGAGCGCATACCATGCCTGGCTGCAAACATCGCATCTGCCCAAGCTGCTGCTGTGGGCCAAACCGGGCGCGATTATTGCCGGTGAAACGGCAGCCCGGCAAATCCAGAGCGAATTCCCGCAGACCGAGGCGGTGTTTGTGGGCAAGGGACGGCACTACATCCAGGAAGACCACCCCCACGAGATTGGCCGAGCCATTGTGGATTGGTATCAAAAACTCTGAAACCGCAGCCTTGGTTGAAAACGGCGTACCGTTGTAGCCCGATTTTGTAAATCGGGGGGCGATTTGCTAATCGCCCAACATTTATAGAGGAGTTTATGCAATGATATACATTCTCATTCACGGTTCCTGGCACACCGGCGAAGCGTGGCACAAAGTCGAAAAAATCCTGACAGCGCGCGGGACCACAGTTTACGCACCCACGTTGTCTGGGATGGCGTCAATGGCAAACCCCGGCGGTCCCGATGTGGGTCTCACCACCCACATTGACGACATCGTGCGGCTCATCGAAACAAAAGACCTGACCGACGTGATATTAGTCGGGCACAGCTATTCCGGCATAGTCATCACTGGCGTGGCCGACCGGCTGCCGGAACGGGTGAGCCAACTGGTTTACCTGGACGCCTTCATCCCGGAAAATAACCAATCCCTGTTTGACATCATGGGGCCGGAGTCGGCCGCGGGGATGCGGGCCGGGCTGGTCAACGCGGCAGGTCAAAGCAAAGCTGACGGCGCGACGGAAGTGTGGCTGCTGCCCCCTGGAGACGCTCGATTTTACCTGGGCGACGATGCCGATGAGGCAGAGGTGGCCTGGCTGCAAGCCCGGCTGGTCTACAAGCCGGTGCGCACCTTTGAAGAAAAATTACGCCTGGAACGACCCGGCGCAGTGCGGGCGATTCCAGGCGTCTTTATTCGCTGTACCCAATTCCCCTACCTGGCCGCTCAGGCAGACAAAGCGCGGGCGTTGGGCTGGCCGGTTTTTGCGGTGGAGAGCGGTCATGATGCGATGTTAACTGCCCCCGAAGCATTGTCTGAGGCATTGCTGCAAATTGGTCAAAATGTCCAATAACGGAACGTAATCAACTTCCTCAGAAACAACAATCAGGTCGGAACAACTTGAAGTCCTAATTTGGCAGCTTTGCGTTTTAAATCGAATCTGTCGTTCCTTGAATTGTTGTTCATATCCCGTCGCTTCTAATGTTTGTACTTCTTGGGTGTTCTCCTCTTCTCCAGAAACACAGGCTCCTATCTCATGCGCTCCAATATCCAATCCCGCCGCATCGGGACGCATCTTGCTCATCCCAGCAAAGGGTCGGTGCTGACTACTGTCTAACTGATCTCTTTTGCTCAGTCTACTCATCTGTCTTGGCCTCCATAACCTGATTTTTCCTTATCAGGCCCGGCCTATATCATGTTCCTAATTTCCCCATCGGGGTCTTTGCCACCAGTGTGGGAATCATCTTGACCGGCAACCATATTGTTAATCGGGATCGTTTTCACCAATCTGATAACGGTTTCTTTGCCTGATGCCTTTCAATGTACTGCATTTCCTTCGTCATTGCAGGCATGTTGGCATGAGCCGGGTTGTTTCTGTCCGGGGGAATGATCCCGAGGCCTCATTGGGTATTGTTAAGGTTCAAGTTTATCAAAGCCTTGCTTTGAATAAGTAACCTTGCCTCTTTTCGGCAAGGATTTAGCGGAACCTAGAGGAGATCTATGGTTGTGCAAATTTTTTTGACTTGTACACGGCGCACAATGAAAAACTCAAAGTGTTGTGCGTCCCGCCCCTTGAATTTTTTGTGTGTTCCCTTGTAGAATTTAAAGTAGTATGAGCAAGCGCATAGTTTTGTTGCAAGCCCTGGCTTCCACGCCCAAAGATCTGGCGTTAATGATAAAAGGCATGGCTGACGCGGCTATCTGGCAGCGGCCGGCCCCCGATCAATGGGCTATTATTAACGTGATCAATCATCTAGTTTACGTTGAGCGCCGTTATTTGAAACGATTGCGACAGGTATTGGAGACAGAACGGCCGTCTCTCCCGGTCATTATGCCAGATGAAACAAAGCACCATACACAAGTGACGTTATCTGAACTTATCGCCTGTTTTGAAGAGACGCGGGGTGAGACAGTGTTGTTTTTGAAGGAGGTGGCGCCCGATTGTTGGCAACGCACGGCCGTTCATGAAACACGCGGCGACGTTACTTTTCGTTTCCTGGTGCAATTTTTGGTCGAACACGACATTAACCACCTCAACCAAATTGCCGAGATTCAGCAGCAGCTGCACACCTCACCAAAACCAAACACCCAACCGGTAATCCATAAACCTACACAGGAAGAATCATTTATAAGCCCCGGCAATTTAGTAAATTGCCCCCAAATTGAGGTTCATAATGGGCGACGAGATTAACATCAAGGAACTTGCCACCGACGAATTATTTGAATTGATGGGCGAAGATCTCTATCACGGTTACGCCGAGGAAGTGGTTGAAGGAGTGGAAGAAGCGTTATTGCGGGGCATGACCCCTTACGCCGTGCTGACCGATGGCCTGGTGGCCGGCATGGATGTGGTGGGCGTGGACTTCCGCGATGGCATTTTGTTTGTGCCCGAAGTGTTGATGGCGGCTAAGGCGATGAAGGCGGGGATGGCGATTTTACGGCCGCTCCTGGCCGAAACCGGCGCGCCGAAGGTAGGCACAATGGTCATTGGCACAGTCAAAGGCGACATCCACGACATCGGCAAGAATCTGGTAGGGATGATGATGGAAGGTGCCGGTTTTGAAGTCATCAACATCGGTATCAACAACGATATCGAAGCGTTCTTGAGCGCCGTCGAGCAGCACAATGCCGATATTTTGGGCATGAGCGCCTTGTTGACAACGACCATGCCATACATGCGGGTGGTCATTAATGCATTGAAGGAAAAGGGAATTCGTGACGATATTGTTGTATTGGTGGGCGGCGCACCGTTGAACGATGCGTTTGCTGAAGATATTGAAGCGGATGCGTATTGCCGTGATGCGGCCGTAGCGGTTGAAACGGCCAAGAAATTTATGGCGATTAAGCAGGCCAGGTAAAACGCGAATAATTACGGAGAGCGTATGATGGCAAGGAAAAGCGTATGACGGCAAGGAAAAAGGTAAGAAGTCGCCACCGAAAGCAGCGGGAAGAACCGGCCCATCCTACAGTGGCGCCGCCAGGGCTGCTAGGCGGACAGTACAAACCACTCAAGGACGAGGACGTGCGGCGCATCAGCGAGGCATCTTTTGAACTGTTGGAGCGGGTGGGTATTGAAGTGCAGGCGTCGGAATGCCGCCAGATTTTCCAGAAGGCAGGGGCGCGGGTGGATGCGGCACAGAACCGGGTTTATATCCCGCGCGGTATGGTGGAAGATGCGCTGGCGACGGCCCGCCATGAGGTGCTGTTGGCCGGCCGCGATCCCCGGCATGATATGCTTTTGGGCGGGGCGCGAGTGTACATGGGAACCGGCGGCGCGGCCGTTAAAATTCTAGACCTGGAGACGAAGCGGGCCAGGGAGACGACGCTGGCGGATGTGGGCGAGATCGGCCGTCTGGTGGACGCGCTAGACAATATCCATTTTTACTTGCGCGCCTGCGTGGCCCGCGATATTCCTGCGGAACTGCTGGACATCAACACCTATTACGCGGCCATAGCGAACACAACGAAGCATGTGACCGGCAACTGTTTTTCGGTGCAGACAGTCCGGGATGTCTTGGCGATGGCGGCGATGGTTGCAGGGGGGATGGAGAAGCTAAGGGCTCGGCCGTTCATCTCCTTCGTCACCTGTTGGACGGTCAGTCCGCTGCGTTACGCGCCGGAAACGGTTGAAGTCCTGACCGAGATCGTACGTCAGGAAATGCCGGTGATTTTGTCATCTGCGCCCCAGTCTGGGGCCACCAGCCCGGCAGCGCTGGCCGGTTCGCTGGTTCAGATCAACGCCGAAGAACTATCCGGCCTCACCTATTGCCAACTGGTCAAACCGGGCGCGCCAGTTATCCTGGGCTATGTCCCCTCTGTTTCCGATTTACGCACAGGTAATTTCGTCGGCGGCGCGCCGGAGTTTGCTTTGATGCACGCGGCTGTGGCCCAACTGGGCCAGTTCTACAACCTGCCCGTCTACAACTCTTCCGGTCTGGCCGATTCCAAAATCCCGGACATTCAGGCCGGCTATGAAAAGGGAATCACCGGCGTGACGGCCGCTCTGGCCGGAGCCAACTACATCCATCATTCGGCCGGAATGTTGGAATCCATGCTCACCGTCGCCTACGAACAGTATGTGATTGATGACGAAATCAACGGTTCCATCATGCGCATGGTGCGCGGCATTGAGGTGACGGAGGAAACGTTGTCGCTGGACGTGATTGCGCAGGTCTGCCAGGGTGAAGGGCATTACCTGGGCACGCAGCAAAGCCTGGATTTGATGCACAGCGAGTATTACTATCCACATACGGGCGACCGCCAACGTCGCGCCGATTGGGCAGCGGATGGTAGCTTGGATATGCGGGAACGCGCCCGTAGAAAAGCCAGTCAGATATTGAAGACGCACCACCCCACGCCCATTCCGCCGGAAATTGATACGGCCGTTCGCGACCGGTTTAACATTTTGTTGCCGTGAAAACCGCTTTCATTATCTGCGGCGCGCTGGCCCGCGAAGTGCTGGCAATCATCCGCAAGCATGGCTGGGAGGTCGAAGTGTTTGGCGTGACGGCGTTCGATCACATGTTCCCAGAGCGGATTGCCCCGGATGTGGAGAAGCGTTACCTGGCGATTCGGGAACAGTTTGACCGGGTTATCGTCGTTTATGGCGACTGCGGATCGCGCGGCGCGGTAGATGAGCTGCTGGCGAAGTATGACCTGGAACGGGTGGATGGCCCACACTGCTATGAAATGTATGGCGGCAGCGCCTTCCAGACGTTGATGGACGAAGAACCGGGCACCTTTTTCCTGACCGATTTTTTGGTGCGTGGCTTCCGGGGCGCCATTCTGAAGGGGTTGGGGCTGGATCGGTTTCCACAGCTAAAGGATGAATATTTCCGTAATTACAAACGCATCGTATTTTTGACCCAGAATGTCAATGAGGAATTGCTTACCCAGGCAAAACAGGCCGCAGACTATTTGAGCCTGCCACTGGAGATTCGACACACGGGTTATGGGTTGTTGGAAGAGCGTTTGGTGAAGATGATGACGGGTTAGGGGGAAGGTATGTCGCTTAAATTAATCAAACAAGTGCTGCGGGGGGGACGGCCGTTACCCCGCATGTGGCACAGTCATGAGTTAAAAAAGAGCTACGATGTCGTCATTATCGGAGGCGGTGGGCACGGGCTGGCAGCCGCCTATTATTTAGCGAAAGATCATGGCATTACAAATGTGGCGGTGTTGGAGAAAAGTTATATTGGAGCGGGGGGAAGCGGCCGTAATACGGCCATCGTCCGCAGCAACTATCTCACACCGGTCGGGGTGCGCTTTTACGATGAAAGCCTGAAGCTGTACGAGCAAATGTCGGTGGAATTTGATTTCAACGTCATGCTCAGCCAGCGCGGGCATTTGACACTGGCGCACAGTGACGGCGCGATGCGCACGATGCGCCGCCGCGCCGAAGTGAACTTGCTAGAAGGGGTTGAATCGAGCGTTATTGGGCCGGAAAAAATCAAGAAGCTGTGCCCGCCGCTGGATGTCAGCGACCATCCCCGCTACCCGATTTTGGGGGCGTTGTACCATCCGCGCGGCGGCATCATGCGCCATGATGCGGTGGTGTGGGGCTACGCCCATCACGCTGACCGGATGGGGGTTCACATTCACCAATTGACCGAAGCGACGGACATTGATGTGCAAGGCGGCAAAGTGACGGGTGTCCAAACCAATCGCGGCCCGATTAAAACAGGCATGGTCCTAAACGCAACTGCCGGATGGTCTTCGATTATTGCTGATATGGCCGGCGTCAAATTACCAATTACCACTTACCCTCTGCAAGCGTTGGTCACTGAACCGCTGAAGCCGTTTTTGGATGTGGTCATTGTTTCCGGCAGTTTGCATGTCTACGTCAGTCAGTCAGACCGGGGAGAATTGGTAATGGGGGCGTCGGTTGATCCGTATGCCTCGTACTCAATGCGGGGTTCGTTAGGGTTCACAGAAGGGCTGGCGGGGCATATGCTGGAGCTGTTCCCCAGCTTGAGCCACGTACGCGTCATGCGCCAATGGGCCGGTTTGTGCGATATGACGCCGGATTACAGCCAGATTATGGGGTTTACGCCGGTGGATGGGTTTGTGGTGGATGTGGGTTGGGGCACGTATGGCTTTAAGGCAATTCCATCATCTGGTAAACGGATGGCGGAGCTGATTGCTACGAATGAAACGCCGGAGATGATACGGCCGTTTCGCCTCTCCCGCTTCTATGAAAATGACCCAGTCGGTGAAAAAGGCGCAGCGTCGGTGGGGAAATAGGCAGCATCAGATGAGAGAAAGGACAGTTGAATGATTCAAATTGATTGCCCGAATTGTGGGATGCGGAATGTGAGTGAGTTTCGGTTTGGTGGGGAGTATAATCCTCGACCCAAAGCGATGACGGCCGTTTCCAATGAGGCATGGACAGATTACGTATTCTTGCGAGAAAATGGGCTCGGGGTGCAAAAGGAGTGGTGGTATCACCGGGCAGGCTGCGGCCTCTGGTTCCTGGCAGAACGGCACACGAAAACTAATAAGGTCGAAAGCGCTTATTTTGGGAAAGAGATTATTCGAGACCGAGACTAATTTTAATGGCTTCGTCAACTTTTTTCATCGTTTTTGATGTAACGTGCCCCCAATATCGTCCAAAGCGAGTTCGATCTGTAGTGCGAATTTGATTGAGGAGAATAAGCGAGTTGTTTGTTAACCCACCTTCGGGCATTTTTATTTCTACATTTACGCGAAACTTCGCTTTATCCCCTGAAGTAATGGGAGCTACGATAATTGTGGGGCTGTATTGGTTGCCAATATCATTTTGGATAACGAGCACTGATCGGATTTTGCCTTGTTCCGAACCGCGTACTGGCTCAAAATCAACCGAAAAAATATCACCTCTACGAATCTTGCGCGTCATTAGGCGGCTCCTCCCCTTCGTAAGGCGGTACGTGCTTCAACCAATCTGCATTGTCGGTGGCTTCCCATTCTTTTGTGATGGCCAGAGATTCTTCGGCCGTCGCTTTATAACCTTCAATCAATTCTTCACGCAGCATTTGGCGTTGTTTTTCCTCAATGAAATACGCAACTGCCTCGGCCACAAATTTGCTTTGTCCGCGCGGCGAAGCCATTTCGCGTACCGTTTCCATCAAACTGCGTGGCATCGTAAGCGTAACCTTCTCCTTTGTCGTCATTTTTACACCTCCAATAACATGGCTTTTATAACGTATAAATTATACGTTTTTCAGTAAGGTTTGTCCATGAGTATTCGACCAGAAATCAAACGTCTTTCGGCACAAGAAAATGAGTTGATTGATCGCTCTCAAACGATACATTTTAAGTTTAATGGCAAGTCGTATACGGCGCGTCCGGGCGATTCGATTGCTTCGGCGTTGGCGGCCAATGGGGTGAAGGTTATTGGCCGTTCTTTTAAATACCATCGTCCACGCGGGTTGATGGCGTATGGGCACGCGACTGGCTCGATGGTTCAGATTGGCGACGAACCCAGCGTCAGCGCCTGGCTGCGACAGGTAGCGGAGGGCATGGAAGTTAAGTCGGTCAATGCCTGGCCGTCGGTGAAACGGGATGTGATGAGCCTGACACAAAAGGGCGATAGGTTTATGCCGGCTGGCTTTTATTACAAGACCTTTATCCGTCCGCAGCGGTTGTGGCCGACGTATGAAAAGATGTTGCGCAAGGCGGCCGGGTTGGGCAAGCTAAACATTGATGCGCCTCTGGCCAAAGGATTTTTGAAGCAATATTTGCATGGGGATGTGGTTGTTGTGGGGGCGGGGCCGGCCGGATTGAGTGCGGCTTATGCAGCGGCGGAGGCGGGAGCGCGGGTATTATTGTTTGAGGAAGCGCCGTATTTGGGCGGGCATTGGCGGTACAGTGGGGAGGAGCAAGAGGGGTTGGAGAGGTTGGTTACGGCCGTTACCACCCACCCCAACATTCACGCCTTCACTGAAACATTAGTCACCAGCTGGTTCGAAGAGCATTGGCTGGCAGCGGTAAGGGGTAACATGCTGTATAAAGTGCGCGGCAAAGCCACCATTTTTGCCACCGGCGCTCTGGATCAGCCCATTTTGTTTGACAACAATGATTTGCCCGGCGTGATGCTGGGCAGCGCCGCGGGGCGCTTGCTGCATCTGTACGGCGTCGCGCCCGGCGAAAAAGTTTTTATTGTGACCGCCAACGACGATGGCTGGAAGCTGGCCCGCGATTTGAAGGCGGTTGGCGTGGATGTGGTCGGCGTGGCCGATCATCGGGCAGGCGGCAGCGAGTTGGGCGAGGCGATTGCCCGCTCTGGTGTGCCGGTTTATTGGCAGCATACTATCGTCAAAGCGCATGGCAAGAAAGAGGTGACGGCCGCTGACATTGCGCCCCTGGATAATCTCAGCAACCGGCGCCTGATAGCCTGCGACACAATCATTCTCAGCACTCATTTCGCGCCCGATAATCAACTACTTTACCTGGCCGGGGGGCGTTTTGAATACGACAACAAGCGTCACGAATTTTTGCCAACCACAATGCCTGAAGGCGTTTTTGCGGCCGGTCGGGTGTCGGGCACACATGAATTACAAACAGAGCTTGATGAAGGCCAGTTGATTGGATGGCAGGCGGCTGCGTTTTTAGGAATGGGTGGAGGGCCAAGTCCACAGCAGAAAGCGGCCGTCACCCGCCGCAAAAACGCCGAACCGGTGCGCTCGTCTGATTTGATTCGCGTCGTAGGCGAGAAAAACGGGAAGCGGTTTATTGATTTTGACGAAGATGTGACCGACAAAGAGCTTCAGGACGCCATTGCCGAAGGGTATGACAGTATGCAGCTTTTGAAGCGGTACAGCACGATTTCGATGGGGCCGTCGCAAGGGAAATGGGCCAGCGTTAATACGATTCATCTGACAGCAGAGGTGAATGGACAAACAATAGCAGAGACGGGAACGACGACGGCGCGGCCGCCGGTACGGCCGTTAAAGCTGGCCAACCTCGCCGGACAAATGATGGAGCCGGTGAAGGTTACGCCTGTTCACGATTGGCATCTGGCTAACGGGGCCAAAATGATGGTTGCCGGGCTGTGGCTGCGGCCGGAACATTATGGCGATCCGGCGGCTGAAGTAAAAGCGGTGCGCGAACGGGTGGGCATGATTGACGTCAGTACGCTGGGAAAAATCAAGCTGACCGGCCCCGGCGTTCCGGCCTTGTTGGACAAGCTCTACATCAACAAATTCAACAATTTGAAGGTGGGGCGGGTACGTTATGGCGCGATGGTCAATGCCGAGGGCGTCTTGATGGACGACGGCGTGACGGCGCGGGTCGGCGAGCAGGAATGGTACATGACGACGACTTCGTCGGGCGCGACGGCCGTTTACGAATGGATTCAATGGTGGGCGCAGTCGGGCTGGGGCGAGGGCGTCCACGTGACCAGTGTCACCGAAGGCCGGGCGGCGTTTAATCTGGCTGGGCCACAGGCGCGAACGCTGCTGCAAAAACTGACAGACGCCAACTTGAGCAACGAAGCGTTCCCGTACATGCACGTGCGTGACGTGGCGTTGGTTGATGTGCCTTGTCGCCTGCTGCGAATCGGGTTTACGGGTGAGCTGTCATATGAGATTCATTGTGGGGCGGGATACGGCCGTTTCCTCTGGCAAACCATCCTCGACGCAGGCAAAGAATTTGACATTTTACCCTTTGGCGTTGAAGCGCAGCGGATTTTACGGCTGGAAAAAGGTCACATCATCATTGGCGCCGATACCGATGCGCTCAGTAATCCGTTCGGCGCGGAGTTGGGCTGGGCGGTGAAGCTGGACAAGGATGATTTCCTCGGCCAGCGGGCGTTGGTGGATATTGCGGCAAAAGGCGGCTCCAAGCAAAAACTAACTGGTTTCAAGATGGCGAACGCGACGATTGTGCCGGAAGAAGGGTTGCAAGCCGTGCAGCCAAAGGAAGGGACACCGTTGGGGTTGGAGACGATTGGCTGGGTGTCATCCAGCCGCTTCAGCCCGACGCTCAACGAGTCAATTGGGTTGTGTTGGCTGCCGCCAGAATTGGCGGAGCAGGTTGGCGCGCCGTTTATGATTCGGCGTAATGGGGAGTTGGTGGAAGCGGCCGTGCATCATGGGGCGTTTTATGACCCAGCAGGGGAAAGGTTGAGGATGTAATGAAATTATCGCCAATTTATGAGACAGCAAAGCAGTTAAACGCGGAATTTATTGAATTGAATGGTTGGCAGGCGGTTCAGAATTATGGACATGTAATGGGGGAAACGGCCGTTCTCCACCAATCCGTCGCGCTCTGTGACCAATCCCACAACGGCAAAATCCGCATCGAAGGCCATACGGCCGGGAAAATGCTGGATGCCGATGAACTATCCATCAATGCCGGGAAACCATTTGGCGCTGGCTGGGTCTACCGGCTGCGGCGGGATTTGTTTTTTGTGTGTACAACGGACGATGGGGCGGAAACGGCCGTTACCCTCACCCAACAAGCCAACGACAACCCCGATCTCGTCACCGTCACCGATATGACCCAGGGCAACGCTGAATTGTGGCTGATTGGCCCCAAAAGCGCTGAACTTCTCAGCCGATTGTGCGGTCTTGATTTTGACGACAGTCAATTTCCTGATGGCGCTGCCAAACAGAGCAGCGTTGCCAAAACAAAGCAACTCATTATTCGTCACGACATGAACGAATTGCCCACTTACGCCCTCATAGGCTCCCGCTCCCTTGCCGCATATCTCTGGCAAACCATCATAGAGGCTGGACAAGACTTGAACATCCAACCCATCGGACAAGTCGCAATGCAAGAGCTAAAACCCCTACCCTTTTAATGTATCCCATCCATTTTCATTAAAATTCGCTGTTGCCAAAATACACTAGTTTCCGCTAAGTGATATGTGACAAAAAAGATAAACGGTGGCATGTTAG
>JBHHTQ010000040.1:0-38814 GCA_046753445.1 Anaerolineae bacterium
ATTGAAGTACGTGTAAAGATGCGCGTTACCCGCAGCAGGACAAAAAGACCCCGTGAAGCTTTACTACAGCTTGGCATTGAGTTAGGGCTTAATTTGTGTAGGATAGGTGGGAGGCTTTGAAGCTGGGACGCCAGTCTCGGTGGAGCCGCCATTGAAATACCACCCTGGTTAAGTCTTGGCTCTAACCTGCGACCGTTATCCGGCGTGGGAACAGTGCCTGGTGGGTAGTTTGACTGGGGCGGTCGCCTCCGAAAGCGTAACAGAGGCGCCCAAAGGTTCGCTCAGGCTGAATGGAAACCAGCCGCAGAGTGTAAAGGCACAAGCGAGCTTGACTGCAAGACATACACGTCGCGCAGGCACGAAAGTGGGGCTTAGTGATCCCACGGTTCCGAGTGGAAGGGCCGTGGCTTACCGGATAAAAGCTACTCCGGGGATAACAGGCTAGTCTGGTCCAAGAGTTCACATCGACGACCAGGCTCGGCACCTCGATGTCGGCTCATCGCATCCTGGGGCTGGATAAGGTCCCAAGGGTTGGGCTGTTCGCCCATTAAAGCGGTACGTGAGCTGGGTTCAGACCGTCGTGAGACAGGTCGGTCTCTATCCGCTGTGGGCGTAAGGGATTTGAGAGGAGCTGCCCCTAGTACGAGAGGACCGGGGTGGACAGACCTCTAGTGTGCCAGTTGTCGTGCCAACGGCATCGCTGGGTAGCTACGTCTGGCAAAGATAACCGCTGAAAGCATCTAAGCGGGAAGCTTGCCTCAAGATTAGATCCCTCACTGGGTTAACCAGGTAAGACCGCTAGGAGACTACTAGCTTGATAGGCGGCATGTGTAAGTGCAGCAATGTATTTAGCTAAGCCGTACTAATGGTCGAGGGCTTACTTTAAGCATGGTACGGAGAATTTGGGATTTTGACTACGTGTATGTGATCGGTTTTGTTATCTTATTCTAATGTGCTGTTTTAGGGATGTGCTGTTCTACAGTCAGCCCTTGATAGAAGGTCTCTTGGTGATTTGAGCGGCGAGGGTACACCCGGTCCCATCTCGAACCCGGCAGTTAAGCTCGTCAGCGCCGATGGTACTTGGGGGGCGACCCCCTGGGAGAGTAGGTCATTGCCAAGAGACCTTTTCGTTTTGTGATTGGGAGTTTGGGATTGGTGAGCGCGAGAAATCGCGCTCTCTAGTCGTGAATTCCCAATCTTTTTTTGTTTGAGGGGGGCGTATCTTGTGGTATGAATGAGTACGCTGTACTAATACGCACAAACCGTAATTTTCGCCTGCTTTGGTTAGGCAATGTGGTTTCCCTGGCTGGGGATTGGTTCAATCTAATAGCCTCCGCGCAACTTATTGCTGAGCTTAAAGGGACCGGGATTGCCGTCAGTTATCTTTTCCTCGCACGCTTTTTACCCCTATTCCTCTTCAGCCCTTTAGCGGGCGTTCTGGCAGACCGGTACAGCCGCCGTGGGATTATGATTATCACGGACTTGTTGCGGGCGATGACTGTACTCGGTTTCCTTGTGGTGCGCTCCCCGGATCAAGTCTGGATACTGTATGTTTTAACGATCCTACAGTTTGCTTTGAGTGCTTTATTTACACCGGCGCGTTCTGCCTTCCTGGCGAATATCGTGGCCCAGGAAGACCTGGTGACGGCCAATGCACTGGACAGCCTGACCTGGAGCACAATGCTGGCGATTGGCGCTTTTTTGGGTGGTGTAGTCGCGGCCGTTCTGGGAGGAAAGACAGCTTTTGTGCTGGATGCAGTGACCTACCTGGCCTCTGCGCTACTTATTCGCCTGATTGTTGCCCCGCGCCTGAAAGACGGGGGGATCGAGCAAGGGGGATGGCTTGATTTCCTGGACGGCTTGCGTTATTTGAAGTTTGATCTGTTCATCCTGGGGATCAGCCTGGTCAAAGGGGCCGGATCCCTGATTTGGGGCGCGATCAATGTGTTAGAAGTGAAGTTCGCCAACGAGATTTTCACCGCTCACCACCCCTTTATCCAGCAGTATTTGCATATTCAGGACAGCGGCGCGGCGACATTGGGAATGATTTATGTGGTGAGCGGGTTGGGCACGGGGCTGGGGCCGCTGCTGATGCGCCGTTGGTTGGGGGATGCACCGACTCGCTTGCTGTTTGGCATTACCATTGGATTCGGCTTGATGGCGGCAGGGATATTGGGCCTGGGAGCAGCGCCTACGTTCACACTGCTTTTATTGGCGACGCTGGCGCGCACAGTGGGGACGGGGACATTGTGGGTCTTTTCGGCCGCATTGTTGCAAACTGTAGTTCCCGACCGCTTCCGGGGCCGTGTGTTTGCCTTCGAGTTTGCCGTATTGACCATGACGCAGTCACTTTCGATATTTTGGGCCGGATCAGCCTTGGACCATTTTGCGCTGCCGGCGCAGCGGGTAGCTACACTGATGGGGGCAGCCGGACTGGTTGTCACAGGGGGGTGGATTCTGTTTTACTTGAGCCATCTGCCGGCAGTGAGGCAACAAGCTGAAGAAGCGTGAGTGACTGATTTTCCTTCGCATAGGCAAGAAGAGGGTGATTGAAGCGGAAGAACCCCACTATCTATCTGCCGCTGATCCTGCGCGCATAGCTGATGAAAGGCTGGTTGCGTGACCCGCGTCATCCCCGGTTGTGACCCCAGGCACAAGAAAGTCGTGGCGCGCATCTCTATACTGTAACCATCTTCATTGTAATCATGGTTCATGTAAAGAGGTGACACCGATGCATATTCAACGAAACACTCCTATTTTCTTCTTCGTTGCCCTATTTTTCCTGGTTGCGTGTGACGCCCAAAATTACACAGTGACTATCACAGATGCCAATCAGGAGGAGGTAGCAACCCTTCACATCGATGCAGAAACGCCCGCGGCTGATACTGGCTCTGCCGAATCAGCCTCATCCGATGCCGTAGCGCCGACGGCCGAAGCGCAGCCCGCATCAGAACAACAGGGGGAAGCCCAGCAAGGGACGGCGCAAAATGCGGCGCAAGATGCGGCGCAAAATACAGAGACAGAATCGGCCGATTCCGTGGAAGCGGATGCTGGGTCTAATAACAGCAGCGCAGCCCAGGAAGCAGAAGTGGTGGCTGTGAGTGATGCTGGAACCGGAACGGAGACGGCCGATCCTCAGCCGGAGCAATCGGAGCCGGCAGACCCGACGCCTGTGCCGGACACGGCTGAGACAGACCCCGACCCCGGCGGCACGCAATATACGCTGATTTTCAAAGAAGACGAGATCAACGCAATGATCAGCCAGGCACTGGCTGCTTCTGGAGCAGATTATGTGGCAACCAAGTCTATCTCCTTGCAAGACGGCACGATCGCCCAATACTCTACTTACAGCATTCCGGCTGGCCGGATTGTGGAAGGGGTCTTGGCGGTGAAAGTGTGGGCAGCCAACGGGGATGTGCAAGTCCTGGTGGTGCAGGGAACGATAGGCCAGTTTAATATGACCGATGCCCGAAAGGCGGCCGTCAGCGCCGCATTCGCCAACGCACTGGAAAGCGAGATGGCCCAGGCCCACGATTACACGTATGTGGATTCCATCACAATTGCCAATGGGGTGATGACCGTGCTTTATCATTGAGCAACCCCCCTATACGGCGAACAAAATTGGTTCGCAGCGGCCGCTACCGGGGAAGTAGCGGCCGTTTTTTATTGCCCCGGCCCGATTGTGTTGTTACAGTTCTCCGACCAATGGGAGTGACTGATGCCGCTGAGTCATGAACGAACCTTTCGTGTGCGTCATTACGAGTGTGATGCTTACGGGCATGTAAACCACGCCAACTACCTGCGTTTCATGCAGGAAGCGGCTCTCGACGCTTCAGCCGCCGCCGGGTATGACCTCGCCCGCTACCGGGCCATGGGGCAGCAGTGGTGGATTCGGGAAACGGACATTGCCTATGTCCGGCCGCTGACTTATGGAGATGCCGTGGTGGTCAGGACCTGGGTGACCGACTTTCGCCGCGTTCGCTCCCGCCGCGCTTACGAAATGCGTCTGGCGGGCGGAGGCGCGTTGGTAGCAACTGCTCACACTGACTGGGTGTTCCTCGATCGGGCCACCCAACGGCCGGTCACTGTGCCTGACGAAATGGTGCGGGCGTTCATGCCTGAGGGCATTCCCACACAAGCGCCCCGGCGCGAACCATTCCCGGAGGCGCCCCCACCGCCGCCGGGCGTGTTTACCATCAGGCGGCACGTTGAGTGGCGGCATGTGGACGCGGAGCAGCATGTCAACAACGCGATGTATATGGCTTACACGGAGGATTGCGGTGTGTGGGTGGCGGCCGCACATGGGTGGCCAATGACCAGGATGATGGAAGCCGGGTTCGGCATCGTTGCCCGCCGTTACCGCATTGAGTACAAACAACCGGCCGCGCTGGGTGATGAGTTGGAGATCGCTACCTGGATATCGGACGTAAAGCGAGCCACGGCCGTGCGCCATTACACCATCACCCGCCGGCGCGATGGGACGCTGTTGGCGCGCGCGCATGTGCTGTGGGTTTGGGTAAGCCTGACCAACGGCCTCCCTATTCGCATCCCCGCTGACTTCATCGCCGACTTCGCCCCTAATATCGCTGACGGAGCTGCCCCATGAACGGCCGTTGGGGGGGGCAGGAAATTGGCGTTGACAATATCGGCGCACTTTGCTAAACTGTTGCCCGTTATGAAGAATAACAGTGTGAGCGCATTGACCAAGAAGGGCAAGAAGAACGGACACCAACCCGTTGTCTGGTAGTTTGTGCTTGCCCAAATCCTGAATGTAACTGATAAGCGCCCTGCCAGAAAACGGCAGGGCGCTTTTTTTTGAGTACGGATCACAATAAATGATGTTGCCTCTAATTCAGCAGTTAACGATTAAGCGAAAGAAGCAGAACAAGAAGGGTAAGCCGGAGAGGCCTCTGGTTTGTTACGCTTGTCCCTGATTTCTGCGTCCAGGACAGTTGAGGAGCGGGCTTACCAGATACGCTGGTAAGCCCGTTTTTTTGTTAGTAAGACACGCCTAAATCAGGGGCGGGTAATCGTCGTCCCTGATTTTGGGAAACAGGATCGAAATACGAGATGAGTCTGACTAAGTTTTATATTATTGAATCCACCCTGCGTGAAGGGGAACAGTTTGTAAATGCGTTTTTCACTACCGAGCAAAAGGTACATATCGCCCGCTTGCTGGATGCCTTTGGCGTGGAATATCTGGAACTGACGTCTCCCTGTGCATCACAACAAAGTTACCGGGATTGCTGTGTCATTGCTGACCTGGGTTTGCGGGCCAGGGTATTGACGCACGTTCGCTGCCATCTGGAGGATGCAAAGCGGGCGGTGGACACCGGCGTAGATGGGGTGGATGTGGTCATCGGCACGTCGTCTTACCTGCGCACATTCAGCCACGGGAAGAGCATTGACGCCATCATCGAACTGGCGCAAGAGGTCATCACCTATTTGCAAAGCCATCAGGTAGAAGTACGCTTCAGCACGGAGGATAGTTTTCGCAGCGATCCGGCAGATTTGCTGCGCGTGTATGCGGCGGTTGATGCGCTAGGTGTAAACCGGGTGGGGATAGCGGACACAGTGGGCATCAGCACGCCGCGCCAGACGTATGAACTGGTTACAGCCGTGCGGCGGCAGGTGCGAGCGGACATCGAGTTTCACGGGCACAATGATTCAGGCTGCGCTATCGCCAATGCATATGCGGCGTTAGAAGCAGGAGCCACCCATGTGGATACCAGCGTGCTGGGCATCGGCGAACGGAACGGCATCACGCCGCTGGGGGGATTAATCGCCCGGTTATACACGACGAATCCGGCCCTGGTGAGTAAATACAATTTGCCGCTGCTGCAAGAGATTGATCACCTAATAGCGGAGTGGGTGGGGGTGGATATTCCCTTCAACAATTACATCACCGGCTTTTGCGCCTTCACTCACAAAGCGGGGATTCACGCCAAGGCAGTGTTGAACGATCCGTCCACCTACGAGGCGTTGCGACCGGAAGATTTCGGCCTGACGCGCTACATCCACATTGCTCACCGGCTGACAGGTTGGAACGCGGTGCGACATCGTGCGTCGCAGTTGGGGCTGCAATTGACGGATGATCAGGTGAAACGAATCACGGCTCAGATTAAGACGATGTCTGATGAACGGCTGTTGACGTTGGATGATGTTGATAGTTTGTTGCGGGTTGCATAGGAGAGAGATCATGGGGCAGACTTTAGCGGAACAGATACTATCCCACAAAGTGGGACGACCAGTTCGGCCGGGAGAACTGATCATTGTAGAGCCGGATGTGGCGATGGGGCATGATTCCCTCTCGCCGGGCATCATCAAGATCATGCGAGAGCAGTTGGGGGTTGAAGATGTGTACAATCCCGACCAGATTGTGTTGGTGCTAGATCACGTTGCGCCGGCCTCAACGGTAGGGACGGCCAATAACCAGAATCTAGTGCGGCGTTTCGCCCGCGAGCAGGGCATCCGGCTGTTCGAGATTGGGCGCGGCATCTGCCACCAGGTGTTGGTGGAAGAACAGGTGGCACGGCCGGGGGGCGTTGTGCTGGGATCAGATTCGCACTCGACCAGCTACGGAGCGGTTGGGGCGTTTGGCTGCGGCATGGGATCTACCGATATTGCCCTGGTTTGGGCCACAGGGCGTACCTGGCTGCGTGTACCGGAGACGATTCGGGTTGAAGTCGTGGGTGATGTGGGAAACAGCTGTTTCCGGCCTGGCGTAGATGCCAAAGACCTGGCCTTGAAGTTGTGCCGCGAGATGACCATCGCCGGGGCGACCTACGCCGCAGTGGAATATCATGGACTGGACTGGCTGCCGTTGCCGGGGCGGCAAACTATTGCCAGCATGGCCATTGAACTGGGCGCAAAAGCAGGCATCTTCCCTCCGACAGGGGAGGTGGCCGGGCGGTTTGACCTGCCTGATTGGCTGGGCATAGACCCGGATGCTGAATACGCGCGCACGGTAACCCTGGACTTGAATAAACTGGAGCCGCAAGTGGCGCGCCCCCATTCTGTGGACGATGTGGTGGATGTGTCGGCCGTGGCCGGGACTCCGGTGGACGTGATCTTTTTGGGGACATGCACCAACGGCCGTTACGAAGATATGCGCACGGCCGCCGAGATCCTCGACGGACGGCAGATTGCCGGCAATGTGCGGCTGCTGGTAACGCCCGCGTCGAATCGAGAGTTGCAGCGGGCACTGGCGGACGGCACGATGGCCGCGTTGGTAGCAGCCGGGGCGACGCTGACAACGCCTGGCTGCGGCGCGTGCATGGGGCGGCATCAGGGCACGCTGGGGGATGGGGATGTTTGCCTTTCCACAGGTAACCGTAATTTCCGAGGGCGGATGGGGGCGCCCTCGTCCCAGATTTACCTGGCCTCTCCCGCGGTGGCGGCCGCTACGGCCGTGGCGGGGGAGATTGTAGATCCGAGAGAGGTGGTTGGCGGTTGGCAATGAACAATAAGCAATTAGCAATGAACAATGGAGGGCGCAAGATGGCGAGGATTTGGAAGTTTGGCTCTGATGTAGATACCGATCAAATTGTACCGGGGCGATATGCGCCCTATATGCGGCCGAACGAGGATGTGGCCGATGCGGCCTTCATCGAGGCGCGCCCGGAGTTCGCCCGGAACGCCCGGCCGGGTGACATCATCGTCGCTGAGAACAACTTTGGCTGCGGCTCGTCCCGCGAATATGCGCCGCTGGCGTTGAAGCGGCGCCAAATTGGAGCGATCATTGCTTCCAGTTTCGCCCGCATTTTCTTTCGCAATGCGGTCAATCTGGGCATCCCCTTGTTTGTGGCCCCGGAAATCGTCCGCGTGGTGGAAGACGGAAGTGATGTGACGCTTGATCTGGAGGAGGGACAATTGCTCGCAGGCGGGCAGCAGTTTGCTCTGCCGCCGTTGCCTGATTTTGCCCGAGAGATTGTGGCTGCGGGCGGGATTGTGCCCTATGTGCGAACGCACGGCCGTTTTCCCGGCGAAGAGCGGGGTGGGGGCCGTCAGGAGTAAAAGATGCCGAAACTGTGTGTGATTCCTGGCGATGGGATTGGGCAGGAGGTAATCCCCGCGGCCGTCGCCGTCTTGCGTGCTGTGATCCCTGACCTGGAAACGGTGGAAGCGGATGCGGGGTGGGAATGCTTTTTAAAGCGGGGCGTCTCCGTTCCCGACGATACCCTGAACGCCATACGGGCATGCGGCGCGGCACTGTTTGGGGCGGTTTCCTCGCCGTCGCGCAAAGTTGAGGGATACCGCAGCGCCATCCTCACCATACGCCAGGCCCTGAATCTGTACGCGAACATTCGCCCCGTGCAGTATTGGCCGCACCTTTCGCCCCGGCTGGGTGTGGATATGTTGATTGTGCGGGAAAACACGGAGGGGTTGTACAGTGGGCGCGAGCGGCGAGAGGGGGAGACGGCCGTGGCTGAGCGCGTCATCACCAGAGCCGCTTCGCGCCGGATCGCCCGGAAAGCGATGGCGCTGGCCCGGTCATCGGATCGCCGCCGGCTGACCATCGTTCATAAGGCGAATGTGCTGCCCCTGACCGACGGGCTGTTTCGGGATGCTGTCCGCGAAGTAGCGGCTGAGTTCAGGCAGGATGGCTTCATGATTGAAGTGGATGAGCTGCTCGTGGACGTCGCCGCGCTCAAGATGGTGGCCGAGCCGGAGCGATTCGATGTGATTGTGACGACGAATCTATTTGGCGATATTTTGTCTGATGCAGCCGCCTATTGGGGCGGCGGATTGGGCGTCGCGCCGTCGCTCAATTGGGGAGACACGGCCGCGGTGGCCGAGCCGGTGCATGGCTCCGCGCCCGACATCGCCGGGAAAGGCATGGCCAATCCCCTGGCGGCCGTCCTCAGCGGGGCGCTGCTGGCGCGCCACGTGTGGGGGCGGACGGCCGCAGCTGACCAGATTGAAACGGCCGTAGGCCGCATGCTGGCGAAACACAACGGTTTGCCTGGAGGAAAACGGGCGACGACCGAAGCTGTTGTACGGGGGCTGCTGGCGCAGTTGGCGGCCGTCCGGCAGTGATGCAGGCGGCCCGTTACTGCCGGATTAGCCAGGCGACGCGATCGTATGAAACCAGGTAATGGGCGACCACCAACGCGGCAATGGCTCCCAATTCAGGCAGAAGGCGAAACGCGAGAGTGATCGAATGAGATCCCATGACTACGGTCTCCTCAGCCCTTTTTGTGCCAGGTAATGGGACACGGCCGTGTCCAAGCCGATCTCTCCCGCCAGCACACGTCCCTGGTATTGTTGGACCCATTCATAAATGAGCGGCCGGGCGGTGCGCCACTCGTGGTAGATTATGTGCGCTACCGCGCCGGCCTCTTCCAGGAAGCCCGACGATTGAAAGTCCCGTTCCGTCTCGGTCATGTCGTAGGGGACGTAGGCGATTTCAGCATGCCACCGGCCCTGCCGCCAGGTAACCTGAGCATAGCTGGCGCGCGTATCGCCATAGCACAGCGAACCGGCCGAGCCGGAGTTGACGATGAGGGTGTCGTCAACCTGGCGGATGAAGGGGAAATGGATGTGGGCCGTGGCGAACAGCGCCGGGGCGGGAGCGATCTGCCGGCGAACCTCCTCTGCGGAAGAATGAGGCAAGATGCCGTCCCGATTTCCCCGCATGGAGGCATGACAGATGCGGATTTCACGGCCGTCGGGGGTGGGTAGGCTGATCCGCTTTGGCAGCGCATCCAGCGCGGCGACTTGCCCGTTCAACTGCTGGTATGTCCAATAAGAGAGCTGGTTGATCTCGAACTCCCTCCCGTTGGCGCCGGCCGCCGGCTGCGCATGTTTGGTTACATAGGTTTCGTGGTTCCCCTGCGTGACCAGCCAGCCATCGGCCGCTTGCCGTTGTTGGATGAACTGCCAGCAAGCAGGCGAGCATGGCCCACGATTGACGATGTCGCCGTTGATGATAATGTAATCCGGCTGCCACGCGGCCGCATGTTCGGCCGTTGCTCGCAGCGCGGGAAGATTGCCGTGGATGTCGGAGAGGATAGCCAGTTTCATGCCGCTATTGTAGTCTGACCCCGCACATGCTCCAATGTTGGGGTGTTCGCTTTTGCTACGATTCTCCTTCGCTTTCCCGTTCTCGCTTGACAAATGGCGCTATCTATACTAACTTTTCTTATGCATTAGAAAGATAGGTATTGTTTGAGGAGGCGTTTATGCCACTACGAGACCAGATTCGTAAGGGCAGCACCGAGATTCTCATCCTGAGCTTGCTGGCCGGGGAACCGATGTACGGTTACCAGATCGGTCGTGAGCTGGCCCGGCGCAGCGGCGGTTACTTCAATATGAAGGAAGGATTGCTCTATCCGACGCTGCACCGCATGCAGCAAGCGGGTTTGTTGATAAGTGAATGGAGGCAGGCGGGCGCATCGCGCCGCCGCAAGTATTACGCAATCACGGCACGGGGCAGGGAGATGCTGGAGGAGCAGTCGGCCGAATGGCAGGTGTTCATGGAGAAATTGCAGGCGCTTCTGGCAGGTGCAGATCAGGACAAGGGGGCGGAAGCGGCCGAATGATTGAGACGCCTCTCACCATAGACCAGATCGTGGAAGCCGTCCGCAGGCGCCTGGACTTGAGCAGCGAGGCGGAATGGGAAATCCTGACGGAGGTGCGGACGCACCTGGAAGATGCTGTTGCGGCCGCCAGAGCCAGCGGGCTGGATGAGCAAGCAGCTTTGCGCGCGGTGGTCAACTCCTTTGGCGCGGATGAAACCGGGCGTCAGTTGCAGCAGGTACACGCCGGCCAGGAATCGGCCGATGCGGTCATCGCCTGTGCCTTGCCCGTGTTGTGCGCGCTTATTTTGCGCTGGGTCGTTTTTTCTCCTGATGGGTCGGCGTTGGGATGGCCTCAACTACTGATTCGGCCTGCGTTTTGGATTGTCGCCGTCGTGGCCTTGCTGGTTCCCTTGTTGCAATTTCGGCGCTGGCGCTACGCGCTGATCGGCTGGGGATTCTTCTGGACTATCAGCATCCTTTTCGTCGTCTTTCCCGCAATTCGTAACTGGTGACTTGCCTAATGAACCAAGATGCTTTACACGGAGGTGCAAATGACAGACTTTGCCATTATTGAGACCATTCTGCGCAATCGCCGCCACTTTTTCGCCGAAATCCGTGATGGAGTAGCACTTCACGCCAAGATTCGCGCCATGCTCCTTTCCAGCATCGCTTTCCTGGCCTTGTATGGAGCAGTGATGGGATCCAGTCATAGCTTGTGGCAGGCGTTGAGTTCGGCTGTGAAATTGCCGGTCCTTTTCCTGACTACGCTCTTTGTTTGCGCGCCCACACTTTACTTCTTCAATGTCCTCTTTGGTTCTAACCAAAGCCTGACACAGAATGTGGCTCTCATACTGGCCGCGATCACGGTCACGGCCGTCCTGCTGCTCAGTTTCGCCCCCATCACGCTCTTTTTCCTGCTGACGACCAGCCAATACCAGTTCTTCAAGCTGCTCAATGTGGCCGTGTTCACCGTGTCCGGGGGAATGGGCGTGTTGTTTCTCAGCCAGGGCATGCGCATCGTGGCTGCAGGCGGGCGGACGGGCGAGCAGGCGCGGTCGTGGGTGCTGCGTGTGTGGATGATCCTGTACGCGTTTGTGGGCAGTCAGATGGCGTGGACGATTCGGCCGTTTATCGGCGCGCCCAGCATTCGTTTTGAATTGTTCCGCCAGCTAGGCGGCAACTTTTACACCAATATCTTCGCCAGCATCGGTGAGATTCTCGGCTTCTTTGTGGTGAAGTAGGGGGGCGGTCATGAGCGACAAAGAGAAACCGGTCACAGACCAAATCCTGGATTTGCTGCTGGAGGCTTTGGAAGAGCGACAACGGGCGCGAGAAGCCGCCCCCGAGACGGCCGCGCCGGAGATGAAAGCCCATCCACCTATTCCTGATGAAGCTCCGGCGCCGCCGGAACCAACAGATGATGTCCCGTTCGCCCCGGCTGAGGAAGATGACCCGGCGGACGAGGGAGAAGCACCTTACGCGGAGCCATTGCCGCCGGTTTACCTCGGCCGCATGTTGGCCCGCCTGTCGTTGGCGCTCGTTGTCCTGCTCCTCGTGATCAACATCCCATTCAACCGATACGGTACCAGCCTGGCCCGCGCCATGCCGGACAGTGCGGCGTTGGTCATCAGGGACGGCCTGGTGCTAAAGGGGAGTGGGGACGAGGTCTATGTGCTGGAGGACAACAAACGGCGCTGGATCACGACGCTGGACGCTTTCGAATATTACGGCTATCGTTGGGGGCAGGTGCACGAAGTGGATGACGCGTTCCTCAATAATTTCGAGGAGGGACGGCCGATTTACCTGCTGCTGAAATGCAGAACCAGCCCCCATGTCTACGCGCTGGAAGACGGCAAGAAGCGCTGGATCAAGGACATTCCCACCTTTGAGGCCAATGAGTTCAAGTGGGAAGACATCCAAGATACCTCGTGCGATTACTTGCGCGGCCTGCCGGACGGAACGCCAATCCCTGAGGATGCCGGGCCGCCGCCACAGCCTTGAGGTGACAACGATCTTAGACTGGCTTGCCTTCCTCCTGCTCATGACGTTGTTTTTCGCCTTTGCCGCCTCACGCTTTGTGGCTGCGCTGCGCCGCTTTGCCGACGGCCGCCACCAGCAGGTGCTTCTGGCCCTTGTGCTGCTCATCCCTTTCCTGCTGGCGGCGCTCCCTGGCGAGGCGTCGAATCCAGTCTCCTTTTTGCACGGAGCCGGCCGGATGTTGCTGTACCTGCTGACGCCGGCGCTGGCCATGATTTTTCGGCCGCGCGCGGCCAAGGCGCTGCACCCGCTCGACATCCTGGCTACCCTGGCGATCTGGTTCCCCATCGAATTCGACTGGCTGCCGGATGTGGACGCCCGCCTGGCAGGTGGGGTGAGCATCCCTATCCCTTTGCTGACGGGCGTGGTATTGGCGTTTCTCTGCTTCCTGGTGCTGCGGCCGTTGGCCGGCGGGATCGGCTACACCTTCCGGCTGACGCGGGCTGATTTCGGCCGTATCAGCGCCGCCCTTACCGCTTACACCCTCGTTGCCATTCCTCTGGGCCTGGCTGTCCGCTTTCTCGTTTTCGGCGTGGCCCCTTTCAACCTGGGAGAGTGGGTGTTGGCCTGGTCGCTGGGGTACCTGTTCACCGCCTTGCCAGAGGAGATGCTGTTTCGCGGTATCATCCAGAATCAGATTCACCAACGGCTGAAGGGGGAGTGGGCTGCGCTGGGCGTGGCGGCCGTCATCTTTGGCCTGGCCCATCTGAATAACGCCACGCCGGGCTACCCGGAGCCAAACTGGATGTACGTGCTGATGGCCTCGCTGGCCGGGCTGGCTTACGGTTGGACCTGGCGCAAGACGGGGAAGATCACAGCTTCGGCCGTCGTTCATGCCACAGTCAACTTCTTGTGGGGAATTCTGTTAAGCGGATAAAATGGGGGGATGTTACGGCCCTGAAAGCTGGAACCACCCCTCCTTGAGAGATGAACAGGTGTTGAATGGATGATGTGAATTACAAGACAAATGCGGAGCGGCTGCGCGAGTTCCAGGTGGCTGCTGGCGCGCCGCCTCCGCCCCAACCGGCGCTGCCGGACGCCCAAACATTGGCGCTGCGCCAGGCGCTGGTCAAAGAAGAGTATGAAGAAGTGACGGCCGCATTCGATCGATTGATGGCGCTGCATCAGAACGGAACGGCAACGAACAGCCTGGCCGATGTCGCTGCGCTGGTGCACGAACTCACCGATTTACTCTACGTCACCTATGGTTCGATCTGGGCTTGCGGGGTAGACCCGGACGAGGTGTTCGCTGAAGTGCACCGGGCCAACATGCAAAAGATGAACGGCCCCCGCCGCGCCGACGGCAAGCTGCTCAAACCTCCCGGCTGGCAGCCGGCCGATGTGGGAGCACTCCTTGAACGACAACGCCGGTGATTTTAGAGGGCAACAGTTGATTCAAGCCGTTATCTTTGATTTTGACGGGCTGATCCTGGACACGGAGGCGCCCGACTATCTTTCCTGGAAGGAAACTTACGCCGCGTTCGGCATCGAGTTACCCCTGGACGTATGGAATCGCAACATCGGCGCGGTTGACCTGTTCAACCCGTATCTGTACCTGGAGGCGCAGCTCGGCCGTCCAATTGACCGGGAGGCAGTGCATGCCCAGCGGCGGGCGCGGGATGATATGTCCCTGGCTCAATTGATTGACGCACTCCTGCGAGCAACGGCCGCATCCAGGTATAATAACAGGCTGGCGTCCATGTTCAAAGTGCGAGCGGCGGCAATAGGTCGAAAACCTGAGTTCAACTCATACATGCAGGGAACCCTGGCTTCCGGTACAAATCGGACAGCGTCGGCCGTGTAGATCAATTGCAGAAAGTCGGGGTGAGGGTAGGGGTAGCCGGTCGGTTTTGGGGCCAGGTGATGGAAGTGGACGAAGCCCAGCAAGACAGGATTGGCGATTGTCCAACCCGTCTCCTCCAGAAGTTCGCGGCGCAGTGTTTCCAGCAGCGATTCCCCTTCTTCCCGACGGCCGCCAGGCACAATATGGATGCTGTTCTGAATGCTGCGCACAACCATGACCGATTCCCCACGAAATAGGACGGCGCGCACCGAAGTGACGTAGTGCAGAGGCGGCATCTTCTCGCTCAGGTAGGAGGTGATGCGGAGCGGCAGGGTCCCGTTACCCCAGACGGCCGATTCTTCTGCCAAAGGCTCATGTGCGTTGAGATATGCAGCCAGGTCTGCGTGCATCGCGGCGCGGGCGTCACTCCACCCAATCAAAGGTGCGCGCGACCGCTTTGAGCCACCCTGCGTACAATGTCTTGCGTTGCTCTGACGCCATCTGCGGCTTCCATGTTTTACCCACCCGCCAGTTGGCGCGCGTCTCTTCCAGGCTGTTCCAGAAACCGACCGCCAGCCCGGCGGCGTAGGCCGCGCCCAGGGACGTGGTTTCAGCGACCTGCGGCCGTACCACCGGCACCCCCAAAATGTCAGACTGGAACTGCATCAGCAAGTCGTTGTACACCATACCCCCATCCACTTTGAGCGTCTTCAATGCCACGCCTGAGTCCTTGTGCATCGCGTCCAGCACTTCCCGTGTTTGATAGGCGGTTGCCTCCAGCGCGGCGCGGGCGATATGGTTCTTGTTCACGAAGCGAGTCAGCCCCACGATGACGCCGCGCGCATCAGAGCGCCAGTAAGGGGCGAACAGGCCAGAGAAAGCGGGGACGATGTAAATGCCGCCGCTGTCGGGCACGGCCGCGGCGTAATCCTCAACATGGTGGGAGAAGTCAAAGAAGCCAAGATTGTCGCGCAGCCATTGCACCAGCGCCCCGGTGATGGCGATGGAGCCTTCCAGGGCGTAGACGGCCGCCTCACCCCCCATCTTGTAGCACACGGTCGTCAGCAGGCCGTTTTGCGAATGAACGATTTCTGTGCCCGTGTTGAGGATCATAAAGCAGCCGGTCCCATACGTATTTTTGGCCTCGCCCACGGCGAAACAAGTCTGGCCCACCGTCGCTGCTTGCTGATCGCCCAGGTCGCCGCAAACAGGGACCTGGCCCAGCGCCACTCCCCACACATCCGGGTCGCTGGATGGCCGAATCTGGGGCAGCATCTGGCGGGGGATACCCATGATGTCGAGGATTTCCTGGTCCCAGTCCAACGTCCGCAAGTCCATGAGCATGGTGCGGCTGGCGTTGGTCACATCAGTCACGTGGGCGCCGCCATTCACACCCCCGGTCAGATTCCAGATGATCCAGGTGTCTATGTTGCCGAAGAAGGCGTCGCCCCGTTCGGCCGCGGCGCGCAGGCCATCCACATGATCCAGGAGCCACCTGATCTTGGGGCCGGAGAAGTACGTCGCCAGCGGCAACCCCACCTTTTCCCGGAAACGATCCTGGCCTCCTTCCTGCGCCAGTTCGTCACAGATGCGATCAGTGCGCGTATCCTGCCAGACGATGGCGTTGTGGAACGGCTGCCCCGTACGCCTGTCCCAGACGACCGTGGTTTCCCGCTGGTTGGTGACGCCCAGAGCGGCGATGTCGGCGGCCGTGGCGTTCGCCTGAGCCAGCGCTTCGCTGATTACCTGCTGCGTACGTTCCCAAATTTCCAGCGGGTCATGTTCCACCCAGCCGGGCTGGGGGTAAATTTGCTTGTGCTCTTTCTGGGAGATGCTGATCGCGCGCCCGTTGTGGTCGAAGATCATGCATCGTGTGCTTGTGGTTCCCTGGTCAACTGCTGCCACATACCTGGCCATGATTGCTCCTTATTTGCGAGAGATGGGGAAGCTTATCATAGGAGGGTATGAGGCGACAAGCAGTTTTCGGCCGCGGGGGGGGGGTGGTATACTCCAATGCCTTAAAGCCCGGCGAATGAATTTGCGACTACGGCTGCAAAACCCACCTTGGTGGGTTTGCCCGCGGACTTAACAATCGGAGAGGGTCGATCTTGCGGAAACGGGGCAGAGTCGTAATATTGAGCGCCATAAAATGTGGAGACGCAAAGGGTGTGGGCATTGCCTTATCACCCGGCCACCTTGTCACCGCGTCATCCCAGATGGAGAGTTGCATGGACAGGCATCGAAAAACATGGTGGCTCAAAGGAGTGTGGTGGCTGGCGGCCGTATGGTTGCTGCTGGGCTGTGGCTTGCTGGATACGGCCGTGACCGGCACGCCGCCGCCGGATACAGGCGATCCCTCCCAGTCGGGCACAGCGGACTCAACCGGCAGTGACGGATCGACGCCGGAGCCGGGGCTTGGTGGCGTTCTGGGTACTGTGTTGTGGAACGGGACGGCCGCGGCCGGGGTGGAGGTGACGCTGTGCCGGGAGTATCGTGTTCTTTTGGGCTGCACCGTCCAGGAATTTACGACGACCACGACCGGGGACGGGGCCTACCGCTTCACCGATGTCCCGTCGGGAGCGTACAATATCGCTGTCCGCGTCTTCGACACGGATGAGTGGTTGACCATCGAGGGAGACCTCTTCCGCCCCACCGACTTCGTGGTCAAGGCGAACGAAACCCTGATCGTGGAGCCGTTCAACCTGTACAAGCAGGACTTGCGGCCGATTTATCCGCAGGAGCAGGATAAGGTGCGAACGGGCGAGTTGACGCTCTCCTGGGAGGTGTATCCGGGGGCCGCTTACTACCAGATTTACCTATCGGCCGACAAAGGGGAGGCGATATTCGTCAATGAGCAGGTGGAATTCACCGAGATCACAACCATGCTGCGCCCCATTAACTGCGACTACTTCTGGCAGCTAAAAGCGTTTAATGGGGACGGCGTAAAAATCGCCGAGACGCCCACCTTCACCCGTTTTCGGGCGTCAGGGGGAAAGGTGTCCTGCACCTTGCAGATCAATTCACCTCTCGACGGAGATGAGATATCCGGCTCCGGCATTGTCCTGGATTGGGAACCGAACGGGATGGCGGTCAGCTATAAGATATTGATGTGGAATGATTCTGACCCGGAGAAACCCAAGGTTCTCGACTTTGTGCCGGTCAATGAGACGCGCTTTGCGCTCAATGGTGAACTGGCCCCGGCCCGCTACGTTTGGGTGGTGTATGCGTATGGCGAGCAGGGGGAAGAGATCGCTGAGTCGGAGATTTTTGACTTTACCGTGGCGGCGTTTGGGCGGTAATCACCGCCTGGCGGGTTGCGGCCTAGTGGCGGAAATGGCGCGCGCCGGTGAAGACGAGCGCCAGGCCCAGCCTGTCAGCGGCCGCAATCACCGCCTCGTCACGGATTGAGCCGCCCGGCTCGATGACGGCCGTTACCCCGGCTGCGGCCGCCGCTTCCACGCCGTCGGGGAAGGGGAAAAAGGCGTCTGAGGCCATCACGGTGCCTCTGGCTTGCTCGCCCGCTTTCGCTGCCGCCAACTTCACCGCATCCACCCGGCTGGGCAGCCCGCCGCCGATGCCCACAGTGGCTTCGCCCCTGGCGAACACGATCGCATTCGATTTCACATGCTGGGCCGCCTTCCAGCCGAAGCGTACGGCCGCCCATTCCGCTTCGGTGGGTTGGCGCCGGCTCACGACCCGCCACTCCGTTCCCGCTGGATCGCCCGCATCCAGTTCCTGCACCAGCATTCCCCCGCGAATGGCCCGCATGTCCAGCCGCGCTGCGCCGTCGCCGGCCAATTCAACCAGACGGCAGTTCTTCTTCTTGGCGGCGAACCATGCGCGGGCGTCCGCGCTAAAGCCGGGCGCGACCACCGCTTCCACAAACAGCTTGGCTGCGCCCAATGCCTCGGTGAAGGGGGTGCCCACCGGCCGGTTGACGGCGATAACGCTGCCAAAGGCAGATACCGGGTCGGAGGCGAGAGCGGGGGGGAAAGCATCGGCGGCCGTGTCCGCGCAGGCGATGCCGCAGGGGGAGAGGTGCTTGACGATGACCACAGTGGGCCTGGAGAAGGCGGCGGCGGCCTGCCAGGCGGCATCGAGGTCGAGCAGGTTGTTGTAAGAGAGCGGCTTTCCTTGCAGCAGCGCCCCGCCCAGTGGGCCTGTATCCGGGTCCGCGGCGTACAGAGCGGCCGCCTGGTGCGGGTTCTCGCCATAGCGCAGTGATTGCACCTGCACCAGGTTGAGCGACAACGCCGGCGGTAGGGCGGCCTCGGCCGCGTCTGATTGCAGGTAAGCGGCAATGGCCGTGTCGTAATCGCGCGTGTGCGCGAACGCCTTAAGCGCCAACTGCCGCCGCCTCGATTCGTCCAGCGCGCCCGCCTTCAAATCGGCCAGCAGGGCGTCGTAGTCGGCCGGATCGCAGACGACGGTCACGCGGGCGAAGTTCTTGGCGGCCGCGCGCAGCAGGGTCACGCCGCCGATATCAATTTGCTCGACTGCTTCCGCCAGGGTGACGCCGGGCCGGGCGACGGTTTGCGAAAATGGGTACAGGTTACACACGACCAGGTCAATGGGCCGGATGTGGTGCGTGGCCAGGTCGGCCTGGTCGGCGGCCGTGTCGCGGGTCAGGATGGCGGCATGGATGGCGGGGTGCAGGGTCTTCACGCGGCCGCCCAGCATCTCCGGCGAGCCGGTTATTTCAGCTACGCCCACTACAGCCAGCCCTGCTTCCCGCAGGGCGCGCGCCGTGCCGCCGCTGGCAATCAGCTCCCAACCGCACTCGGCCAGGCCGCGGCCCAGTGCAACCAGTCCAGATTTGTCATACACGGAAAGAATGGCTCGTTTGTTCATGGGGACAAGATTACATGAATTGGGGACGGCCGTCGAGGGTCAACGGCCGCGGTAATGCCGCTCTATTCTGCTGATCCAGGTGCGGCCGAGGATGTAAACAATGATCACGAGCGCGGCGAGAAGCCCCCAGGTCGTGCGCGACAGCTTGAGCGCGTGGGAGCCGATCAAGGTGAGTATCACCGCGCTGGGCAGACGTCCCAGGATATTGGCCGCCAGAAACTTGCGCGGGGAAAGGCCGCTCAATCCGGCAACGAAGTTCATGGCGTCGGTGGGGAACATGGGCAGCACGAAGGCGATGGTAAAAAAGGGGAGTCCTTTTTCTTCAGCAATGCCTTCCCAGCGGTGGAGTAGTTCGGGAGAAACCAACCGGCTGACGAACGGTCGGCCGGCCCAGCGGGCCAGCGCATACGCCAGTTGGCTGGCGGCCACGACGCTGGCCAGGTTGAGTATGAAGCCGAGGGGGAAGCCATAAACGTATCCGGCGGCGATGAGAAAAACGTGGCCGGGGATGAAGGCGGCGAGCACCTGGACGATCTGGACGAGGATCAGCACAATTGGCCCCCAGATGCCGTAGCTTTGCAGATAGGCGCTGACGGCCGCCTGGTCGCCGACCATAGAGAGCATCTGCGCCACCGGTTGGCGGGCGATCCATAATCCAACCAGACCTGCAAGCGCCAACAAGATTAGTGTGCGCTGCCGCCATGGGTGCTTTTTAATAGCCTGGGATGGTTCCCTGACTGGGTTGATTTGCCGGTTTGTTGCTATTGCCATAACTCGTTTGCTAGCTGATAAAGTCAATACTGCTACGTTGGGCACACTGTTGTGCCATTACGTAAGCGTGGGCGCAAGGTTTCCAGAGCGTGATCGTACATGGTCTTGGGTTACCGGGCAAATGCCGGGCAAATGCCGGGCAAATATACTCTCTGTGAGCGGTCATTGAAGGGTATTGTGTCGTGCCAGGCGTCAAGTGCCAGGTACCAAGTAGGATGGTGAAACGGGGTGTCCAGCGCCTGAACTTGATACTTGACACTTGACGCTTGACACATGTCATACAATGCGGGTATGGGCCGAGACCGGAAGAGCTTGATTGACGACCTGATCGAGGAAGCGCGGGAACAAGGCATGTTCGACGACTTGCCCGGCAAAGGAAAGCCGCTGAACTTGAAGCGTAACCCGTATGCGGCCGAGCGGGAATTGGCGCATGACCTGCTCAAGAATAATGATCTGATGTGGTGCGCGACGGTGGCTGGCGTCGGTGACAGGAGGGGTGGAAAGCGAAGGTCACGCCCCTGCTCGCTGATGCACCCGGCAGTAATCAGAGCCGTCCAGTGAGCGGTTGCGACAGCGACGGCCGCTTCGGGTGACGGCCCGGCAGCGGTCCGGATCATCCTGGACGGCCGTGGCCGGGGCGGGCGCGCGTTTCCTCCGCTGTGCCATCGCCAGCAAAGCCTCATACTCCTGGTAAAAACCCTCGATAATCGTTTCCGGGTCCGGAACCAAGCCGACATCCGCGGCCACGCCCAGCCAGACATTGCCGGCGTAGCTGATGATGCTGATACCCAGAGAAACGCGGCCTGACTGCGGCACCCAGAACATAATGCTCTTGATTTGTTTTCCCGCCATGTAGAGGGGGATGGGGGGGCCGGGCACGTTGGTCATGACGGCCGTGGTCTTACTGCCGAACATCTTCACCATGGTTGACTGCAATTCCTGAGGGGAGAGGCCGATGGCGTTGAGGATGGCGAAAGCGGCCATGGCTTCCGGCGAATGCTTGAGCGCGTGCATGCGCTTGCGCACTTCCGCCAGCCGCGCCAGCGGGTCAGCGATGCCCACGGGCAGTGAAAGGAAAACGATGCCGAATTTGTTGCCCAGCTCGCCCATTTCTTGGGGCTTGCGCAGGTTCACAGGCACGGCCGCGCGGAAGTTGAGGGTATCCACCGCCTCGCTCCGTTTTTGCATGTAGCGGCGCAAGCCCCCTGTCATGGCGGTGACCAGCACGTCATTTACCGTGCCGCCGAGCGCGGTCTTGATGGCCTTGATCTCCTTGAGCGGCAGCGGCCGTGACCAGGCGCCCCGCTTCGCCACGCCCAGTTCCCCCTTGAAAATCGTTTCAGGATCGGGCGAGCGCAGGAGCAGACGGCTGGCAGCCAGGGCGTGGTCTGTCCCTTGCAGCGCCAGATCGAGCGCCTTGGCCGGGTAAAGTATCGCTTCCAACCCTTCTTGCACGATCTTGCCGGTCACGTGGCGGGCCGCATTGACGGCCGACGATGCCTGCTTGATTAGCGCCCCCAAAGGGCCACTCAGCCCATCTTCCTCATCCCCCGTCGCTTCCGGCTCCGGGTCCGGCTTGGGCGAGTCGGGAGACAGATCGGTAAGGGAGAGCAAGACGTATACCAGGGCCATGCCGTCGGCGATGCAGTGATGCAGGCGCGTGATGATGGCGCAGCCATCGCCATAGTTTTCCACCAGATGCAACTGCCACAACGGCCGCGAGAAGTCGAGCGGCGTACTCAATAAATCGCTCACCAATGCTTGCAGCGCCGACTGGTCCCCTGGATCGGGCAGCGTCACGCGCTGTAAATGGGCGCTCATGTCAAAGTCGAGAGCGGTTTCCCAATATGGAGCGGTGAGCGGAAGGCGCGGTTGTACCACGCGCTGCCGGAACCGCTCGAACTTCAGCAAACGCCGTTCAATGAGCAGCTTCAGTTCCTCGAAATCAATCGGCTCGTCAAAGGTAAGAACGCCGGTGACCATCATCAGGTTGGTCGGGTCTTCCATTCCCAACCAGGCGGCATCCACATTGGAAAGTGGATCAACTTTAGGCGGCATCAGATATTTTCCTGAGAATCGGTTACCGTTCCGTGATCGCCTGCAAATGATCGGTGCGGCTGTGATAATAAAGCCGCCACATTTCGCGGGTTGGATGTTCCACATATTCGAAGCGGGTGATGCCCGTATTGTGGGTCCACACTTCGCAACGCCGCCAGGGGCCGATATTGAAAATGTGGTCGTAGCTCATTTCAATGACCCCGCCATGACAGACGGCGACGACGGTTTGCCCCCGGTGCTGCTCGATGAGGTCCTCGATGAACTGGCCCACACGCACGCGGAAATGCATCAGGCTCTCGCCGCCGTCGCGCTCTGGAGTGACGGAAGAAAACGGCCGTTCGCTGCCCCAATACTCGCCATATTCCGGCAGGTCTTCGCTGGGCCAGGGCGTGTGGTCCAGCCGATTGTTGCCGATTTCGCGCAGCCGGTCGTCGAAATGGATAGAGGCCCCATAAGCCTCAGCTAGACAGGCGGCCGTCTGGCGGGCGCGCTTCATGGTGCTGGCGTACAGGGCGTCAATCTTCGGAAGTCTTGCCGGTAGCCATGCGGCCAATGCGGCCGCTTGCTGCTGCCCTAATTCAGTCAAGCCTTCATCCGTGTTCCCGTTTCCCCAATCCTTCAGATTGACGAAACTTTGTCCGTGTCGGATCATGTACAAATGCATATATCTTGTTATCCTGTTTCAGGGGTTCGTTCTTTATGAACTTTTCTGTCCGATTGGGAGACCGGAGACTAGAGATTGTCGTTCTCCAGTCGCTCGTATCCCATTTTCCAAAGCCAAAACGTATTTTCGTGCGAACCCCAGATAATGGTTTGTGTTCTGTATCTAAATTTTAGCACTCATTGCGCCACAAGCGTAGACGAAGACACCCTAGCCGGTAACCGTACCTCAAGAGAACGGCGTCGTGTCCTGGACCAGGAGGAAAACTTGCCGCGAAGCTGTGGTTCACAACTCCCTGTCGTTTCTGGATTGGACAGCGACCGCTTCCCCAAACTTGCATCCCGTGCCCGCTTACGGTATCTTGGAAGATATCAAGTTGCACCAGAACAGAGCCAATTCTCTTCCCCGCTATCCAAAAACCTTCCGAGGAGACTGAATGCGTAAGAACTGGCTGTACATTGGAATGGTCGTTGGGATGCTGGCTGTAGGGGTAGTTTTGTTTACAAACAGCTCCTTTAGCCGGAAAATTGCCGCGGTGTTTGCGGCGCAGGTGTCGCCGCAATCCTATCTGCCGATGGTGTTCTACATACCTACGCCAACAAACACACCTACGCCGACGAATACACCGACGCCAACAAATACCCCTACGCCCACCCCTACCAATACACCCACGCCGACGAATACACCGACGCCAACAAACACACCTACACCGACGAACACCCCCACGCCATCTCAGACCCCAACCCCAGTGACCCTGAACCATTTGCTGGTGAACCGGTCGTTTGAAGACGGGTGGACTGACCTTCCCCCGGTGGGAAATGTGACCAACCAGCAACCGAACGGCTGGGCGCTTTCCTGGGTTCCCGTTGGCGGTTTCCTCTACGATTCGACCGATACAGCGGGCGGGGTTTGTGAATGCGTGCATAAGTTAGCCAGCCAACTACCGCCTAATGAACAGCCGGGCGGTCCTGATGCGCTAATCCTGGATGGAACGGCCGTATACAAAATATTCCACGGCGGTGCTGCGTTCGGGTCAGAGTTAAGGCAGACAATCACCGGGCTGCCGGCGGGGGCAACTCTGCGCCTGACCGTGCCTATCCAGGTGCATTTACATGGAGACACCGATCCCTATGCGGCCGAAGCGCGTGTGCAGATCAACGGAGTGGGGAGCTGGGTGAATGGCGGGACAATGGGAGATCGGAACTGGTACAATCATGTGGTTGTGTTCACTGTGCCGGGGAACGGACAGGCGACGCTCGTGATTCAGGTCAAGAGCAAATGGCCGAGACCAAAGGATTTTTTCATTGACGATATCCAACTGGAGCAGATGCCGTAACGGCCGACCATCCTGAGAAAAAATACAATCAGCAAGGGCGCAATCTATGCGCCCTTTTTTATTCGCCGTCGTTAAAGAAGGGGGGAACTGTGTAGTCGCGCAAGGAGATCCGTGGCGTTCTCTCTTGCGGCTGCGGTTCAAGTTGAGCTGAACGGCAGGATACCTGAGGAGACGGCCGCCGGGCGGCGGCGGCGTCAGCGAATCCTGTAGCAATCAGCGCCACCCGCATTTCATGACGCATCGCCTCATTCACGGCCGCGCCCAGGATGATATTGGCGTCCGGATGGGCAGCACGCTTGAGTACCTCGCACGCCTCTTCTATCTCCCGCACGTTGATCTCCGACCCGGCGGTGATATTGACCAGCAGGTGACTCGCGCCATCCAACGGCGCACCCAGCAGCGGAGAGTGAACCGCTTGCTCTGCGGCCAGACAGGCCCGATCCTCGCCGGAGGCGTGGCCGAAAGCCATCAATCCCGGTCCTTGCCCTGACAGCGCCCGCTGAATATCGGCAAAGTCCACATTCATGAGTCCGGGCAGAGTGAGCAGCTCGCTGATTGCCTGGACGCCCTGGCGCAGCACATCATCCGCCAGACGAAAAGCGCCGGCCAATCCAGCCTGTTCGCCGGACAGGGCCGACAGGCGGTCGTTGGGGATGACGATGAGCGTATCCACCCTGTTTTTCAGGGCCTCGATGCCGGCCTCGGCGAGACGTGCCGGACGGCCGCCTTCGAACAAGAACGGGCGGGTGACGATAGCAATGGTCAGGATGCCCAAATCCCGCGCGATCTCGGCGATGATCGGCGCGGCCCCTGTGCTGGTTCCACCCCCCATGCAGGCTGTGATAAACAGCATCGCGGTTCCCGCCAGTGCGGCCCAGATTTGCGCGCGCGCCTTGTAAGCGGCGCGTTCAGCCAGCCTGGGGCTGCCGCCGGTGCCAGGCCCACACGTTCCCTTGCCGCTGATGTTGATGCGAGTTGGTGCGCTTGAAGCCGCCAGAGCGGCCGCGTCTGTGTCAATAACGAGATACTCGACCCCCTGGACGCCTTCTGCGATCATCCGGTTGACGGCATTTCCGCCACTGCCGCCCACGCCGACCACTCGAATGGGAATCAACCCCGAAAGATAACGTTCTCTTCGCAACACCTTACTCCACGAATTGACCGGCGACGTTTTCCCTTCGATAAAAGAGGCTCCCCCTGCCGGGCATGACAGGAGGAGCCTTTGCAGAGGGGAGTATACGCGAGTGACCGATAGGCCATCGCGCTGGAAAAACAGAAAACAGACGGCCGCCGGTATCAGCGCGCATCACAACTAGAATCGCTTTCTCAGGAATGTGGGAACATCGAGATTGGAAGAGAGCGATTGAGCCTGCAACGGCCGCGGCGCGCGCGTCGGGATGGGGATAGAAACACGCCTGGGCGCGGGCTGTGGCGCGGACTGCGGCGCAGCTTCCGGTGTGGCCCGGGCAAAGATTTGCGGCAGCACCTGGTGCCGTGCCGGAGTTGGGGCCAGGCCGGTGGCGATAACCGTGATGCGGAGCTGGTCTTCCATGCTTTCGTCAATCACCGCGCCGAAAATCAGGTTCGCATCCGGGTGGGTGGTGGTCTGAATGATGGCCGCCGCCTGGTTCACCTCGTGCAGCGTCATATCCGGCCCGCCGGTCACGTTGAACAACACGCCGCGCGCCCCGTCAATCCTCACGTCCAGGAGGCGGGAACTTACGACCTGTTCGGCCGCAATTTTTGCCCGATCCTCTCCCTCACCATATCCGATGGCCATCAGCGCTGCCCCGCCTTCAGACATAATCATCTTCACGTCCGCAAAGTCGAGGTTGATCAGGCCGGGTACCGTGATCAGTTCGCTGATCCCCTGTATGCCCTGGCGCAGCACATCGTCGGCCGCGCTGAACGCATCAGCCAGCGAGGCGCGTTTATCCGTGAGCTCCAGCAGGCGGTCATTGGGGATGACGATCAGGGTGTCCACATGTTCTCGAAGCCGCTGAATGCCGAGTTCGGCCGCTCTGGCCCGCTTGCTGCCTTCGAAGAGAAACGGCCGTGTCACCACGCCGATGGTCAAGGCCCCCAGCTCTCTGGCCACTCTGGCTACGACAGGCGCTGCGCCGGTGCCGGTGCCGCCGCCCATGCCGGCAGTGATGAACACCATGTCAGAGCCTTCGAGCACCTCGTACAGTTCCTCGACAGACTCATCGGCCGCCCGTTCCCCTTGCTCCGGGTTGCCGCCAGCGCCCAGCCCCCGCGTCAACTTGCCGCCGATGCGCACCCGGGTGGGGGCGTGCGACAACAGTAACGCCTGATTGTCAGTATTGACGGCAATGAAGTCAATGCCCGCGATGTTGCTGGCCACCATACGGTTGACGGCATTGTTGCCGCCCCCGCCGACGCCGACCACACGAATACAGACCAGGTTCTCTAATTCCGGAATTCCATTCAACATGATCTCTCTCCCTTCCTATATTGCTCTACAACGCTAGAGTTGCCGCTGACGAAAGTAAGACACACGTCTGATATTAAAAATCGCGATGGGTTAACCTGCCTTGATTAAACACCAAGCGTTTCCCATCGTTCAGCAAGGTTATTGTCTTCTATCTCCTGGCGTGTGGTCTGCCAGGCTTCCTTACTCCAGACTTCCAGGTAATTGTAAAGGCCAACGATGACCGCTTCACCGGCCAGGCCGGCGTAGTTCAGCAATGGGGGAGTCAGACTGATGCGCCTTTGCCGGTCTGGCGTCACGTTCACAGCATTGGCAAAGAAATGGCGGCGAAAAGCGCGCATTGTCTGATCGGTGAGTCGGCCGTCTGCAGCCCGGTCTGCGACTGTTTGCCAGACGCGCATCGGGAAGAGCATCAGGTTCCGCTCAAATCCGCGGGTGATGACCAACCCGGCTGCCAGCGGGCCATAAAAGCTTGCCGGAAGAGTCAGCCTGCCTTTGTCGTCCACCGTGTGCGTATATTTGCCCAAGAACATAGAACAGATCCGACAGGCGGTTCCAGTTTTGGCGGGACTAAGATGTTGCCGGCACAGATAAGAAAGCACGCATTCCATAGAGGAACGAGAACCCCACTCTGTTGTGCCGCCAACAGATTGGATGCATCACGCGCGTCACTGGAGCCACGAGAGAGATGCTCAGACCACGGCCGCAATGAGTGCGGGTAGATCCGTGCGAATTTGGCTCAAACGCTTGCTATTCAATTTCGATACTACGACACAAAATAACTGGTTCGTTTGGCGTAATGTCTAAACGATCACGGGGTATGTTGAGCTTAGGGTACATTCCCTTTGCCAGCTCCCAACCAACAACGACCTGACCCCAATGAAGTCGTGGCACACTATACAATTTTGACACTACGTTCCAGCTTCTCAGAATAATGCACCAAAGTCGCCCCCGTGTCAACTAATTTTTATAATTTGTTACGAATACACGGAAAACCCATGGCGCACCAGCGCACGTGCGACTTACAGTTCTCCTCCCCAACTACGGCCGCGCCGCGCTTGACACCCTATTTGATTGGTTCTATCATTGCACCACATCCTGTTGTAGTATTGCAAGAGTTACTAATATTTCTGCGAGGCGCAGCTATCTGTCTGCCATTATCGGGAGTAGTCTGCGACATGGATCACAGGCTTTTGGGTATCAGAAGCGAGACTGGATAGCGAACGATGCCTTACCTAATTACTGGTTTGCCAGTTTGAGTTATCTGGCCGACCTGCCCGCGTGTTGATGTTGAGGAGTCGCCCGTGGCGAGACACAGCATTACAGTGGACGGTGAACTTTTTCTGGGGCGCGTGGAAGAGCAGAAGCAGTTTCGCGCCGCGCTGAAAGAGTTGCTGGATTCGGCCGATACGGATGATTTGCCGTACGTATGCCTTTTGTACGGGGACGGGGGAACGGGTAAAACTACACTCGCCAAGCGGTTTCGGGACATCGCCAACACGGAAGAGGCGTTTGCCGACTCCTTCCAACATCTCTGGGTAGACTGGGAAGACGAGCGCAAGAAGTTTGCCGGCTTACAAGTGGGGCGGGAGTATATCAGCGCGACGGCCGTCTATAAAGGAATACACGCGGCCGCCATTCGTAAGAAATGGGGACGCCAATTTCAGGCATATAACCGGGCCATCAAACAAGGCGCGGAAGCGGAGCGGAAAGTGGCTGAAGTGTTGGCTGGCGATGACGGCTGGGACGAACTGGCCATCCTGCGCAGCCTGGGCGTTAAAGTCATCGCCGAGATCATCCGCATGCGCGTGCCCTTCATTGGGGAAACAGGCGAACAACTGGTGCAGAAGTTCCTCGATGCCGGCGTCCAGGTCGGTGCGGAGCAGGCGGCCAAACTGCGTGCCTCATTAGAGACCTACTTACGCGCCCGGCTCAAACCCAACCATTTCGATCATTTCCTGAATCCCGACGAGCAGTTGGCCAACGCCCTGGCCCGTGGACTCAATCGCGTGGCGGCGAAGAAGCGGCTCGTCGTGTTTCTCGACTCATATGAGATTGTGGATCGGGCAGACATCTGGGTGAGGGCCACGATTCGCGCTGCCGGGCCTCGCGTGATGTGGGTGATTGCCGGCCGCAACGATCTGGTGCACAGTCGCCGCTTTGGCCGCGAGTATTTTAAGGGGTACGCTGACGACAGTCCCCGCCGCTTGCTTGCCTACAACATGCGGCCGCTGGCTCTCGCCGACATTCGCACCTACTTCGAAGTCCAGGACATCCCCCTGTCAGATGAAAAGGTAGAGGCGATTAGCCGCGTCACCCGGGGGATTCCTCTGGCTATTCACGAAGTGGCCGATATGTTGCGCGCGGACACCTCCCTGGCGGAAATTGCCGGCGACCTGACGGATGGTATGCCCGGCGACCAAATCGTGCGTAAGATGACCGACCGGTACTTACAACACGTGGTGGCGGAAGCGGACAAACAAGCCTTGTATGCGCTGGTGTTGGCCCGCGGTGATGTTGATCTGTTGCGCGCTATGCTGCGTCCGCCCGGCGCTGAATCATTTGATCTGGGTGGGTTGCTGCAACGGCTGGAGCGAGATTACGCTTCCGTTCACGCCAACCACGCCCGCCTGCACGATGATCCAGCGTTATTCATTCATGAGTATTTGAAGGGGGAAGTACGCCGCACCAGCAAGATGGTGAGGTCGCTTAACCAACGAGCTGCGGCCGCGCTTCGGGAGCGTCTCGTCGGGCTTGAAGTCGAGCTGCCCCTGATTGAGGAGCGGTGCCGGGATGACGGCTGGACGCAGGCGGTATTAGACCTCGCTTATTACCTGTTCTGGCTGGATGAGGGGGAGGCGTGGCAATGGTTACTGCCGCGCTTTGTTGAGGGGCTGGCTTACAACCACGACCTGCGTGACGGGCTACTGCAAATTGCGGCTGACTGGCTCGATCAGATGGAAGAGGGGGGGCGCAGCCTGTACCGGCTGCTGAAGATCGCCCAGTCCCCGTACCCTTCGATTGCCGACGAAGCAACCTTGCTGGGCATCCTAACCCGCATTGACGGCCGTGGCTGGTTTGACGGCGTCGGAGAACAAGAGCGCCATGCCATCCTCGACCTGCGACGCGGCCAGCTTTACTATCGGCGGCAGGCGCTTGACAAAGCGCTGGCCTTGTACGAAAAGGCGGAGCAAGGTCTGCCGGAAAAGGGCCATCTCCTGCGGCAGCAGATCGGAGAGGCGTTAGAAGTGCTGGCGCGCCGCCACATCTGGGAAGACAACGCCCGGCGTCCCCGTTACTCTGAGACGGCCGAACGGCTCTTGCAGAAGGTGGTCGCCTGGCTGCCGGATAAGTCCCGCGCCTGGTATCACCTGGGCCTGATGCAGGAAATGTCGGGCAAGGAAGAAGAAGCGCTCGCGTCTTACCAGCACGCGCTGGAACTGGATAAGAAGCACGGGGCCACATACAACAGCCTGGGCAATGTCTCCTCGGCGCTGGGCCGGCACGAAGAGGCGCTGGCGGCGTACAAGAAGGCGATCAAACTCGAGAATAAATATGCCGCGCCCCACACCGGCCTGGGCTACCTGTACCAGGCGCAAGGTCAGAGTAAGCAAGCCATCGCCGCCTTCAAGAAAGCGATCCGCCTCGACCCCCGATCGGCCGCGCCCCATTATGGGCTGGGCAATGTGTACCTGGCCGGCGGCCGCCTGGATGAGGCGCTGGCAGCATACCAGACGGCCGTCCAATTGAAGCCAGATTATGCTGCGGCCTATACTGGCCTGGGAGATGTTCACCTGCAGCAGCAGCGAACGGACAAAGCGGACGCCGCCTACCGCCGGGCCATTGCCCTGGACGGGGAGGCAGGCGCGCCCCATACCGGGCTGGGCAACGTGTACCGGACACAGGGCAAAACCAATGAAGCCGCCGCCGCCTACCACCGGGCCATTACCCTTGATCCTAAAGCGGCCGCCGGGCATTATGGGCTGGGCGAAATTTACCGCCAGCTTGGCCGGTATGAAGAAGCGCTCAATGCATACAAGCGGGCCATTGCCTGCGACCCGCGCTACGTAAATGCTTACCAGGGCCTGGGCGATACCTACGGTGCACTGGGCGACCTGGCTGAGGCGTTGGACGCGTACCAGCGCGCGGCCGAATTGGCTCCGGAGCACAGCTCTGTTGGCGGCAAACTGGGTGCGCTGTACCAGCGTCTGAACCGGTACGAGGATGCCATCGCTGTCTACCAGCGAGTAATTGAGTTGAATCCGGAAGATGCTCAGGCCCATTGCGGTCTGGGCGATGGGTACGGGGCGGTGGGCCGGATGGATGAGGCCGTGGCCGCCTACCAGCGGGCGATTGCCCTATCACCGGAATCAACCGCGCCCTACCTGGGCCTGGGTCAGGTGAAGACCAGCCAGGGAGAGTTGGATGAAGCTGAAGCCGCCTTCCGCCGCGCCCTGGAAAAAGAGCCGTCCCTGGCAGCGGCGCACTGCGGCCTGGGGGATGTGTACTGCGCTGACGGCCGTCACGAGGAGGCGCAGCGGGCATACGAAGAAGCCATCCGGCTGGAGCCGGGCAGCGCGCCTGCGCATATCGGATTGGGCCGCTTGCTGACCAACACCGGCCGGCCGCAGGCAGCGCTGCCGCTCCTGCAAAAAGCCGTTGAACTGGATTCGACGGCCCCCGAAGCCCATACCGGGCTGGGTAACGCCTATGTAGCCCTGAACGATATCGCCGCCGCGGAAGCGGCTTTTCAGCGGGCGATTGAACTAGCGCCCGACCATGCGGCCGCCCACTGCGGCCTGGGCGACGTTTGCCATCTTCGCGGGGATGCGGAAGCCGCCCTCTCCGCCTATGAACGGGCGATCACGCTCGACCCGAATCACCCCCTGCCGCGCGCCAATCTGGGCGATGTCTACGCCCGGCTGCGGCGATGGGATGACGCCATTGCCGCTTACGAGCAGGTAATTCTCGCCGGGGATGAATCCCCCCGGCCGTTTGTGGGATTGGGTCATGTTTACCGGGCGCTGGGCCGGACAGATGAGGCGGCTCACGCGTTCCGGCAGGCCATGGAGCGCGACCGGAAAGCGGCCGCCCCGTACGTGGGCCTGGGCCGCGTTTATGCCGAATTAGGTCGGCCGCATGACGCCGTGCGCGCTTTTGAACGGGCGATGGAACTGGAGCCTGCCCTGGCCGGCCCGTATATCGGCCTGGGCGAGGTTCACCTGGCAGCCGGCGAGTATGCACAGGCGACGCAGGCGGTACAGCGCGCGCTTGACCGGGATCCCGGTTCCAGCCCGGCCTATGTCACATTGGGCCGTTGCCACCTGGCCCAAAACCGGATGCGGGAAGCGGCCGCTGCCTTCCGCCGGGCGATTGAGCTGGACCCGAGAAGCGCGGCCGCTCACTGCGGACTGGGCGATGTCGCCTGTCGCAACGAGGCGTATGACGCAGCCGTGCAGGCATACCAGACAGCCATCAGCCTGGATGAAGAACACGCCCCCTCTCGCTATGGCCTGGGCAATGCCTGCCTGGCGCGGGGGGAATTTGAAACGGCGCTGTCCGCTTACCAGGCGGCGCTGACGCGCCATGCCGACCCTGACTTCCCTTTCCACAATTTGGGGCATGTTTACCGGGCGCTGGGCCGGCCGGAGGAAGCGGCTGAAGCGTACAAGCGCGCCATTGCCGCCGGCGTCGAAGATGCAGAAACCTATGCCGGATTGGCCGAAGCCAGCCTGCGCCTGGGCCTGCCGGCGGAAGCACAGCAGGCGTATGCGCAGGCGGTCCGCCTTAACCCGGAAGACAGTGAGGCGCATTGCGGCCTGGGTGCAGCCTGCGTTCAATTAGGCCGGTACGGCGATGCCGTTGTGGCGTTTCAACGGAGTGTGGCCTTGGCGCCGGAAAAGGTGGAGGCCCACATTGGATTGGGCGACGCTTACCGCCGCAGCGGACAGTATGAACGGGCGCGGCGCGCTTACCAGCGGGCAACGGGCCTTGATCCGGGAGCGACGGCCGCTGTGATGGGGATGGGGTATGTGCATCTGGAGCGGGCGCAGTTTGAGGATGCGATTGCCGCTTTCCGCCGTGCGGCCGAGATGAACCCTGATGATCCTGCGCCATACGACGGGCTGGGCTTGACGTACGCCCGTATGGGGCGGGTGAAGGAAGCCGCCGCTGCCTACCGGCAGGCGCTGGCTCAAGACCCGCGCCGCCCGGAGAGTTACCTGGGTCTGGGCGCATTGTACGCAGAGTTGGGGCGCGCGGAAGATGCCATCACGATTTTTAAGCAGGCAATCGCCCACAATCCGGAGGAGGCCAGGCTCATGACCGGATTGGGGGATGTGTATGCGTCTCTGGAGGATTGGGAGCAGGCCGCGGCCGCCTACCAGCGGGCCATTAAAATTGATGAGCGCTATGCGCCTGCCCATGTGGGACTGGGCAAGATTTACCGGGCTGCCGGCCGTCGGGGAGAGGCGCTGCGAGCATTTCAGGCGGCCGCCGCCTGCCAGCCCCATCTCGCCGCGGCGCACGTGCATCTGGGCGATCTCCGCCGGGAAGCGGGGCAGTTCGATGAGGCGGTGACGGCGTACCGGGCTGCGCTTGAGGCTGGCCCGGTCACAGCGGCGCTGCTGAGCAAGCTGGGGGATGCGTATCGGGCCGGCGGCCGCACCGCCGACGCTTTCGCCTGTTACCAGCAAGCCCTGGAACGACAGCCGGACGAGGCGGCCGCCCATATTGGGCTGGGCCGGATTTATTTGGAGAAGGGGCGGCACGAGGAAGCGGCGCAGGCGTTCCGGCGGGCAGTGACGGCAGAGCCGGAGCGGCCAGAGGCGCAGGCCGGCCTGGGGCAGGCGCTGGCAGCGCTGGGCCGCCATGACGAAGCGGCCGCCGCCTATGAACTAGCCGCTGAGCTGGATCGCGGGAACCTGCACTCGCAGTTGGGCCTGGGCGCTCTGTATTCGCGCATGGGGCAGTCGGCCGAGGCCATTGCCGCTTATCAGCGGGTATTGGAGCATGATTCCGACAATGCGGCCGCCCATCATGGGATGGGGCGCGTTTACCTCTCCCTGGGCCGCAGCCAGGATGCCCTGGCTGCTTTTGAGCGCGCCGCCGCCGCCGCTCCGGAATGGAACCAGCCCGCCATCGGCATTGGCGACGTGAAGCGCGCCTTGAACGAATACGATGCGGCGGTTGAAGCGTACCGTCGGGCTTCTGCATTGGACAGGACGGACGGCCAGGCGCACGCTCGGCTGGGAGGGTTGTATCACCAGCGGGGCCGTTTTGAAGCAGCGCGCAATGCGTTCCAGCGCGGCCTGGAACTTATGCCGGACAGCGCGGCCGCTCACGCTGGTTTGGGGGCTGCTCTGGTCGAGTTGGGGCAATTTGAGGCGGCATTGGCGGCTTACAATAAAGCGCTGGAACTACAGCCGGACACGGCCGCTTTTTACCTGGGCATAGGGCGTATTCACACTGAGCAAAAGCAGTTTGATGCGGCAAACATCGCCTTCGAACAGGCGCTGGCGCTGGTGCCGCAAGCGGCCGCGGCCCAGGCCGGTCTGGGCGCCGTGCTTCTTGGCCGGAAGCGGATGGAGGAGGCGCTGGCCGCCTTTGAGCAGGCGATTGGCCTGGATGCGTATCATGCGCCGGCGCATTGCGGCCGGGGGGACGCGCTTCAGGCCCTGGGCCGGCATGAGGAGGCGCTGGCGGCTTATGCACGCGCCGTGAAGCTGGCTCCCGGCATGGCGCAGGCCCATGCCGGCGAAGGACGCGCGCACCTCGCGCTGCGCCGATATGATCAGGCTGTCCTCGCTTTCCGCCGCGCCCTGGAAATAGACGCCGGCAGTATCGATACGCTCAACGGGCTGGGTGAGGCATACGCTGCCCTGGGTCGCCATGAGGATGCCGTGGCCGCCTTCCGCCAGAGCGCCAATCTGGCTCCGGATAATGCCATTGCCTTCAACGGGCTGGGAGATGCGTATACCGCCCTCGGCCGCACCGAAGTGGCCCTCAACGCATACAATCGGGCGCTGGAACTTGATCGGGCGTGGGCCGCGCCGCGTAGTGGGTTAGGCGATGTTTACTGCCGCCTGGGTCGGCTTGATGAGGCGCTGGTTGCCTACCGGCGGGCGATTAAGCTGGATGGCGCCTTTGCCCCGCCGCATGTGGGGTTGGGGTTGGTCTACCTGGGGATCGGCCGTTTGCACGATGCGGCCGCCTCTTTCCGCCATGCCATTCAACTGGATGAAGGGAATGCTGAAGCCCACCGCGGCCTGGGCGATACCCTGTCCCGAATGGAGCGTGATAGTCAGGCGTGCGCCGCTTACCGGCGCGCTCTGGAATTGCAGCCGAACCAGCCTCGTGTCCTTTACGCGATGGGGGCCGGATATGCCCGGCTGGGTCTGTATGAGGATGCGCTGAAGGCATACCGGAGGGCGATTGCGCTCGATCCCGAGTACGCGGCCGCCTATCATGGGCTGGGGGACGTGTACGTGACGCGCCAGGAGTATGAGGCAGCCATTGGTGCATATAAGCAGGCCATTGAGATTGATGCTGATTATGCGCCGGCGCATGCCGGGTTAGGGGCGGTGCAGCTGGCCCAGGGATTGTATGAGGACGCTGTCGCCGCCTACGAACCGGCCGTACAGTTACGGCCGGATGAACCGGAATATCAAAACGGGCTGGCGCAGGCTTATGCCGGCCTCGGCCGTGTGGAGGAGGCAAAGCGCGTCTACCAGAAATCGCTCGAGCTTGATGGACAGCGGGCCGCCACGCGTAACGGCCTGGGAGATTTGCTGCGCGAAACCGGCCAGATGAAGGAGGCGATCTCGGCGTATGAACGGGCGATCCGCCTGGATCGCAAATATGCGGCCCCGCACATAGGACTGGGCCATGTGTACCGGGAACTGGGACAACCGCTGGAGGCGCTGACGGCCTATGAGCGCGCCATCCGCCTGGATGGCGAGGCCAGCGAGCCGTACGCAGGTCTGGGAGCCGTTTACGCCAATCTCGGCCGCTCTGAAGAAGCGATTGAAGCGTACCGCAAAGCCATTGAGCTAGACCCCAACAGCGCTACAGCTTATCATGGGTTAGGCAACGTGTACCGGGACATGGGGCGGTATGAAGACGCTTACTCCGCTTACGTTCGCTCTATCAAGCTCAACCCCAAGAACCCCACGCCGTATGGGAGCATGGGGGATGTGTATCATGCGCTGGGGGACAGCGAGCGCGCTATTGCCGCCTATAAGCAGGCCATTGAGCTGGACCCGAATGATGCACTTTCACACGGGTCGCTGGCCGGACTATACCGCAAGCTGGGCCGGGAGGAGGAGTGCGAAGCGGAAATCACCATTGCCCGTGAACTGATGGCCGGGGCGAATGAATATAACCGCGCCTGTCTGGAGGCAATTTGCGGCAATACGGAGGAGGCGCTGGCCCTGCTGCGGATGGCGCTCAATCTGCGCCAGGTGGAGCCGAATTGGGCCAGGCAGGACCCGGATTTTGACTTCATCCGCGACGATCCCCGCTTCCAGGAGATTGTCGGTCTGGGGTGATGCGTATCGTGTGTCATGTGTCATGTGTTGTGTGTCACGTGTGAACCCCCGCGAAATCTGAAAAACTCAGCAGGTTGTTCTGGGATCAACGACGGCCGATAATCTGGCCGATGCCGCGGCCGACCCACACCTCTTCCGCATAATCGGGGTTGCTGGCTGAAGCCACGAAGTAGGTGACTCCCTGGACGATCGGCCGTTGCTGGAGCGCGTGCCAGAAATCGAGATATTCCCGTGCTTTGTGCGCTGCGGGCGTGCCCCCTTTGTTGTTGCTGGCTTCAGTGATCCAGATCGGTTTGAAGCGAAAACGGCTGATGTAATCGTCCAGCACGTCAAGCGAACGCGCCATGGGATAGACCCGCGACCAGTACAGGTGCACACCCAGGCCGTCGGCCACTTCCACCGACTCCCGGCTGGCCTCGACGAACTGGACATGATCCAGCTTGACGCCGGTCACCATGCTGCCGGGTGACAATCCGGGATACATGAAGCGGATGCCGGGCAGCGCCTGCCGGTATTTATCCAGCAGTTCCAGCCACCATGTATTAAACGCCGCCCCATCCCGCCAGCTTGTGCCCAGCCCTTCATCGACGGTATTGGGTTCGTTGTGCAGCTCAACGATCACGTCCTTGCCGGCGAGTTCATTCAGTGCCCGCCGGACGTCGCTGATGGTATCGTGGAGGAATTGGTCGGGGCTGATGGCACGGCCGCCGAAATCGAGGAAGGCGCGCACGATCCAGCTTGCGGTGGGGTGGGCGGCCGCCAGCCGGGCGATGTCGCGCGCGCTGTGGAAGGAGAGAACCTTGATGATCCCTGGCCGCGTCTCTGCGAATACCTGGTGTTCTGCCTCGCTGATGCGGGGATCAGCCGAGGCGTGCAGGCCGATGCGGGCTTCACCGAATAGGCCGGGGTCCGGGTGGCTGATTACCTCGCCGGGATCGCTGGCCAGGCTGTCCACCGGCGGCTGCAACAACGCCTCATCCACGCGCACCGGCGTAAACTCTCCCTGTGGATCGTCCGTCACAATCATGGCGGCGGCGGGGGGGATAAAGGCGATGCTGGCCGCATTGCGGTGCGGCCCGTCGCGCAGGTTTAGCCCGTGCGGCCCGGCGGTGGCGTGGTCGCCGGTCACCAGGATGTCGGCTGTCAATACCCAGCCGCGCCGGTTTTGCTGGCTGGGGCCGGGCATGGGGGCGGAAGCGGGACGGCCGTTCGGGAACGGATCGGGCAGCTGCACTTCCGGCCTGGGCGATGTGATGCGATACAGGCTCTCTTTTTGTACCAGGACGGGCGTGTAGCCGGCCCTGGCCGGACCGGCGACGGTGACCGTCGCATCTCCCTTGACCGAACCGATCAATTTGCCGGAATTCGCGGCTTTGCTGCGCAGATTGACGCCACGGTGACGGACGGTGGCGTAGATGCCAATCGCCCGTAGAAACTGGGTTTCCACCCAGCCCAGGTAAATGTCGTCGGGCAGGTCTGTAAGCGGGCCGTCTGGCAGTTCGGGGGGATCGGCGGGTAGATTGACCGACCCTACAAAATCGGCGCGCCTTACGCGCACCGGCAAGTAGCCGCCATTCCCCCGGCCCAGGATGGTGACGGTGCTGCCCCGGCGCACCACGCCGATATTGCGGCTTTGGCTATCCGGTTGGAGGCGCAGATTGATGCCGTGCCGGGTGTTGACGATGCCCTGGTTGTGGGTGATGGTCAGGAAATCAGCCCACGCCCAGCCGTTGATGGTGGTAATGTGAGCGGGTGGCTCTGGGGCGGGGGCCGCGGGGAAGTCTGGGTCGTCCAGGCCGACGGCCGCTTTGGCCACCTGCACCGGCATGAAGCCACTGGCGGCAGGCCCGGCGATGAGCATGATGGTGCCGCCGGGGATTAACACGCCCTGCGCCGGCCCAATACGCAGGGTAACGCCGTCCGGATTGGCCTGGGCCAGGTTGTCGAAGGTGACGATGCTGGAGGCGAGTACCCAGCCGCCCACGTAAGGACCGATCGGCTCCCGCCATCCCATGAGTGGCAGCAAGAAGGGGGTGGGATCGATAATGCCGGGCGGCCACCTCTCTAGTTGTACCCCTCGTTTTTTGAGGGTGAGATGTAAATGGGAGCCGAAACTGTTGCCGGTGTTATCGGCCAGGCCCAGCACCGTGCCCGCCTCAACGCGTTCGCCGACGCGGACAAATATCTCTTGCAGGTGGGCGTAGGTTGTCTGGTAGCCGTCCTGGTGATTCACGCGTACATGAATGCCGTAGTTGTGGCCGTTGGGGCGGGGATGAACGCGGACGACTTCGCCGGGGGCGACGCAGTAAACCTTGCTGCCGGAGCGGGCGCGGATGTCAACGCCTTCATGTCCGGGCAGGCCAAACTGGGCGTAGTTTTGCGGATTGGCGCCGAAATGTTGCGTGATCTTACGGAATTCCGTCGGCCACGTCTGGAACTTGAAGTCGCTCATGGCTATCCTGTTTCGTTACCGCGATGCCCAGGCCATTATAAACGTAAAATAAGGCCCAGTCCATGAGCGCGCGGCCGCGGGCCTAAACTTTGCTAGGCGTCGGTTTCAAGCTTTCCGGTGTTGTCGATTTGGCCCAAAAACGCCATGATCACGTTTATAAATATTTCATAGTTTGGAATCCAAAGCTCATGTCCTGATTCCTTAAACTCGATAACTTCAGCTTGCGCAAGCTGATGACGATACTTCTGAACCTGTTCGGTTGAGAGCATACCGCCTGGTTGTGCTCCACGTGTTAGCATATCAACAACCGCGCGGGACGCCACGCGGAACTAGCCGGGCACG
>JBHHTQ010000041.1:0-38766 GCA_046753445.1 Anaerolineae bacterium
GTGGATTTGATGTACCAGGGCGGGCTGAGCTACATGCGCTACAGCGTCAGCGACACGGCCGAACACGGCGACTATACCGGAGGCCCTAAAATCATCACCGACCAGACGCGCGCGGCGATGAAACAAATGTTGCAAGATATCCGCTCCGGGGCATATGCGGAAGCGTGGATTGATGAGAATGTCAACGGCCGTCCCTGGTTCAACAAGCGGCGCGAAGAAGCGCGCAGCAGCAAGATTGAACAGGTCGGCAAGCAGCTGCGGCGGATGATGCCCTGGTTGAACGCCAAAGAGATTTCCTGACAAGGTGGGGGGTGACAAGGTGACAACATGTCACCCTGTTGCCTTGTCACCGTGTCACCTTGTCAATGTGAAAAAGGAGTTCCCAATGAACACCGATACCGTTCTCTTCTTCGATACGACTCTGCGCGATGGAGAGCAGTCGCCGGGGGCGACGTTAAACGTCGAAGAGAAGCTGGAGATCGCCCGGCAGTTATCGCGGCTGGGCGTGGACATTTGCGAGGCGGGGTTTCCTATCGCTTCGCCGGGTGACTTTGACGCTGTGCGCCGCATCGCGGAAGAAATTGGCCCGCTGACCGAAGGGCGCAAGAGCGGCACACCGATGGTGATCGCCGGGCTGGCTCGCGCCAATCGGGAAGATATTCAGCGGGCGTATGATGCGGTCAAGGTTGCGCCGCGTCACCGCATCCACACCTTCCTGGCCACCAGCGACATCCATCTCAAGCACAAATTGAAGATCGATCGGGAAGAATGCATTGAACAGGTCATCGAGTCAGTCGGCTTTGCCCGCAGCCTGTGCGATGATGTGGAATTCTCCCCGGAGGACGCCGGCCGTTCCGACCCTGACTTCCTGGTGCAGGTTCTGGCCGAAGCGATCAAAGCTGGCGCGACTACGCTCAATATCCCTGACACCGTGGGTTACACAACCCCGGAAGAGTTTGGCTGGCTCATTCGCTACCTCATCGAAAAAACGCCCGGAGCTGACCAGGTGATCTGGTCCGTGCATTGCCACGATGACCTGGGGTTGGCGACGGCCAACACCCTGGCCGGGGTGCAGGCCGGGGCGCGGCAGGTGGAAGTGACCATCAACGGTATCGGCGAACGGGCGGGCAACACCTCATTGGAAGAGGTAGCCATGGCTATCCACACCCGTCCCCAAACCTTTAAGCTGAACCACAACATTGATACCACCCAAATTACGCGCACCAGCCGGATGGTCAGCTCGTATACGGGCATGATCATCCAGCCCAACAAGGCTATCGTCGGTGCGAATGCCTTTGCCCATGAGGCAGGCATTCACCAGGATGGGATGTTGAAGCACCATATGACGTATGAAATCATGCAGCCGGAGACGGTGGGGTTGCATTCGTCGCGGTTGGTGCTGGGCAAGCACAGTGGCCGTCATGCTTTTCGCGTCCGTCTGGAAGAGATGGGGTACGATAATCTGAGCAAAGAGGATCTGGAAGTCGCTTTCAAACGCTTCAAGCAGCTGGCCGACAAAAAGAAGGTGGTTACGGATGCCGACATCGAAGCCATCATCGCTGACGAAATTTACCAGCCGCCGGAAATTTGGAAGCTGAACCATATCCAGGTTTCTTGTGGCGATCACAGTATCCCCACGGCGACCGTCAGCCTGACCGGGCCGGACGGCCGTGAATATCGGGACGCCGCGCTGGGAACGGGACCGGTAGACGCCGTCTATGAAGCCATCAACCGCATTATCGGCACGTCAAACCGGCTGACGGAGTTCACCATCAACGCGGTGACGGAAGGGTTGGACGCCGTCGCGGAGACGACCATTCGCATCCAGCCGGACAGCGATGAGGCCGCCCACGGCTTTAATCCGCAGACGGATCGGCCTTTCGCCCGGACGTTTAGCGGACATGGGGCCAGTACAGACATCGTCGTCGCCAGCGCCCGCGCTTATCTGAGCGCGTTGAACAAGATGCTGGCAGCGCGCGAAGAACAATCAAGCGTCGTCGAGCAGACGGCCGCAGGGTGACCCGCAAGCCGTATCCTGTGACCCGTGAATGGAAAACGGATTACGTGATACGGAATACGGAACCACACATGCCCTCCCTCGACCTCTCCCGCGCCCGCGGTGAAACGCCGGGCTGTGAGCAGAACTTGCACTTTAATAATGCCGGCGCGTCACTGATGCCCCGGACTGTGATGGATGCCCTGCTGGGCCACCTGCGGCTGGAAGCGCAGGTGGGAGGATATGAAGCGGCCGGGCAGGCGGAGGCAGCAATTGAGCAATCATACGATCACATAGCATCGCTCATCGGCGGCCGCCCGGATGAGATCGCCTTTGTCGAGAATGCGACGCGCGCCTGGGACATGGCTTTTTACGCTGTCCCATTCGCGCCGGGTGACCGCATTCTCACGGCCGAAGCCAGCTATGCCAGCAACTACATCGCCTTCTTGCAGATGGCCCGGCGGCGTGGCGTGGTCATTGACGTGGTTCCCAGTGATGCATCGGGGCAGGTCTCTGTTGCTGCCCTGCGGAAGATGATAGACGAGCGGGTCAGGCTGGTGGCCATCACTCACATGCCCACCAACGGCGGCCTCGTCAACCCGGCGGCCGAGATCGGGCAGGTGGTGCACCAGGCTCGCCGCCAGGGGGTCGACCTGTTCTACCTCCTGGATGCGTGCCAGACGGTGGGGCAGACGCCCCTGGATGTAGAGAGCATCGGGTGTGATATGCTGTCGGCGACGGGGCGAAAATTCCTCCGCGGGCCGCGCGGAACCGGCTTCCTCTACGTGAGGCGGGCAGTGTTGGATCGGCTGGAACCTCCCTTTCTCGATTTGCATGCGGCGACCTGGACAGCGCGGGATCAGTACGAGATGCGGCCGGACGCCCGCCGCTTTGAGACATGGGAACGAAACGTAGCCGGGCAGATTGGCCTGGGCACGGCCGTGGCTTATGCCCTGGAATGGGGCATGGAAGCAATATGGCAGCGCATTCAGGCGCTGGCCGGGTTACTGCGCCGGCAGTTGAGCCAACTGCCCGGCGTGCAGGTTCATGACCAGGGCGTGGTTCGCGGCGGGATCGTGACCTTCACCGCAGACCAGATGCCGGCGGCGGCGATCCGTCACGCCCTGCGCGAGCAACACATCAATGTGTCCACCTCCACCCTGTTTTCAACCCGGCTGGATATGGAGCAGCGAGGATTAGATGAATTGGTGCGTGCTTCTGTCCATTACTACAATAGCGAGGCAGAAGTGGGCCGGTTTTGTGAGGCGCTGAACGGTGTGCTGGCAGGTGGTGTCTGATGGGTAAAGATGATCAGGTGTGGCAAACGGCCGAACTCACGGCCACCTTCCTGACCGGGGTGCGCAGCGCCATCCCGCTGGCCCAGGAGCAAATCGCCGTCATGCTGCGCCTGATCCGCGCCGCGCGCCCGGCGGTAAACCTCGTGCTCGACCTGGGATGCGGCGACGGCATTCTGGGACAAGCTGTGCTTGACCAGCATCCTGAAGCGCAGGGCGTCTTTCTGGATTTTTCGCCCCCGATGCTGGATGCGGCGCGGAAACGGCTGGCCGGGTACGGCCGCGCGCTGATTGCGAATGTGGATTATGGGCAAACGGATTGGCGGGCCAGGCTGGATGAAATCGTCAGCGGCCATTTTGCCGTTTCTGATGGCTTTGACGTTATTGTCTCCGGCTATTCCATCCACCATCAACCTGACGGCCGCAAGCGGGAGATTTATGCTGAATTATATGACCTGCTGCGGCCGGGCGGCATTTTCCTCAACCTGGAACACGTCGCTTCCCGGTCGCCCTGGGTGGAACAACGCTTTGCCGACCTTTTTATTGATGCACTGGTTGATTACCATCTCCGCGCCGGCGTGCCGAAGACGCCGGAGCAGGTAGACCGGGAATTTTACAGCCGCCCCGACAAGGCGGCGAACAAGCTGGCATTGGTCGAGACGCAGTGCGAATGGCTGCGCGAAATCGGCTTCCTACATGTCGATGTGTACTTGAAAATATTTGAACTGGCATTGTTTGGAGGAGTAAGGTAAAAGCGGGGAAAAAAGGAACCTATGAGTAGACCAAGAACGACCTTAGACAAAATCTGGGAGAGCCACGTAGTCACGGAAGAACCAGGCAGCCCGGCGGTGTTGTACATTGACCTGCATCTGGTGCATGAAGTGACGTCGCCCCAGGCATTCCAGGGGTTGCGCGAGAAGGGATTGACGGTGAAACGGCCGTCCCAGACTGTGGCCACCATGGATCACAGCATCCCCACCACGCCGCTGGACATACCCATTCAGGATGCGATTGCTGCCAAGCAGATCGCCACCCTGGAGAAGAACTGCAAAGAGTTTGGCATTCCTTTGCACCGGATGGATAGTCCCAATCGGGGCATCGTCCACGTGATCGGGCCTGAACTAGGATTGACCCAGCCGGGTATGACCATCGTCTGCGGTGACAGCCACACGGCCACACACGGCGCATTCGGCGCGCTGGCTTTCGGCATCGGCACCAGCGAAGTGGAGCATGTCCTGGCGACCCAATGCTTGCTGCAAGTGAAACCCAAGACGTTCAAAGTGCAGGTAGAAGGACGGTTGCAGCCGGGGGTCACGGCCAAGGACATCATCCTGGCGCTGCTGGCCAGAATTGGAGTAGGAGGTGGAACGGGCCATGTGTTTGAATACACCGGCCCCGCTATTCGCAGCCTCTCGATGGAAGAGCGGATGACGATCTGCAATATGAGCATCGAGGGCGGCGCCCGCGCCGGGCTGATCGCACCGGATGACACGACCTTTGAGTACCTGGCAGGACGGCCATATGCACCCCGAAATGGCGCGTGGGAAAAAGCGGTCGCGGCCTGGCGCACCCTCCCTAGCGATGAAGGCGCAGTCTATGACCGCTCGGTCACGCTCGATGCGGCTGAGCTGGAGCCGATGATCACTTATGGCACGAATCCCGGCATGGGGCTGCCCATCACCGCGCCCATCCCCGATCCGGAGGCCATCCCCGATGTCAGCCAGCGCAGCAGCATGCAGAAAGCGCTGGCGTACATGGATTTGCAGCCGGGACGGCCGTTGCTGGGGCACCCCATTGATGTTGTGTTCATCGGCAGTTGTACCAACTCCCGCATCAATGACCTGCGCGCGGCCACCTCGGTGATCAAGGGGCACAAAGTCAAAGATGGCGTGCGAGTGCTCGTCGTGCCCGGCTCACAGCAGGTGAAACGGCAGGCTGAAGCCGAGGGGCTGGACCGCATCTTCAAAGAGGCGGGCGCCGAATGGCGCGAGTCCGGATGCAGCATGTGCATTGCCATGAACGGGGATCAGTTACAGCCGGGACAGTATGCCGTCAGCACCAGCAACCGTAATTTTGAAGGACGACAGGGCAAGGGCGGCCGCACCTTCCTCGCCAGCCCGCTGACAGCAGCCGCATCGGCCGTGACTGGGGTCGTGACCGATGTGCGGGCCTTCTTGAATAATTGATCACAGCGCGCCGAACTGTTGACTCAACAGCGGTGCGAACAGAGGAATTATGAAAGCGTTTACGAGCCTCACCAGCCACATCGTGGCTATCCCGACGGAGAATATTGATACGGACCAGATCATCCCCGCCCGATTCCTGAAAACGATCAGCAAGGCCGGGCTGGGCCGGAACTTGTTTGCCAACTGGCGCTACAATGAGGATGGCACGCCCCGGCCTGACTTCGTGCTCAACCAACCCCAGGCGCAGGGCGCGCAAATTTTGCTCGCCGGCGACAATTTCGGCTGCGGCTCCAGCCGGGAGCATGCGCCGTGGGCGCTGATGGATTGGGGCTTTCGCGTCGTCATCAGCACCTCGTTTGCTGACATTTTTCGCAACAACGCGCTCAAGAACGGCTTGCTGCCGGTGATCGTGGACGAAGCCACCCACCAACAGTTGTTCAGCCTGGTAGCTGAAGACCCGGCTACCCGTGTGACAATAGACCTGGCACCGCAGACAGTGAAGCTGCCAGACGGCCGTGCAGTGACCTTTCCCATCGACGGGTTCAGCAAGCGCTGCATGCTCGATGGGGTGGATCAACTCGGCTACCTGCTCAAGCAGGCGGATCGGATCGCGGCGTATGAGGCGGCCCATCCCCCTCGCGTGGCGGCGATGAACAGTTAATAAAGAGCAATGAACAGAGCGTGTTTGCTCGTTGTTCATTGCTCATTTCTCATTGAGAATTGAAATGACCCAAATACTCTTGTACGACACCACCCTCCGTGATGGAACGCAGCGGGAGGGGATCTCGCTTTCAGTTGACGATAAGCTGAAAATCGCCCGCAAACTGGATGAATTCGGCATACACTACATCGAAGGCGGCTGGCCTGGTTCCAACCCAAAGGATGTGGAATTCTTCCGCCGCGCGGCGTCGATGAACTGGCAGCACGCCAAAATCTGCGCCTTTGGCAGCACCCGGCGGAAAGGTACCCGGCCGGAAGTAGACGCCAATCTCAAACTGTTGATTGAGGCGGAGACGCCCGCTGTCACTCTGGTCGGCAAAAGCTGGGATCTGCACGTGAAAGACGTGCTTGAAACGACCATGGAAGAAAACCTGGGGATGATCGGCGAGAGCGTGGCGTATTGCCGGCAGCAGGGCAAAGAAGTCATTTACGATGCGGAGCATTTCTTCGACGGCTACAAGGCGAACCCAGAGTATGCCGTGGCCACGCTGAAGGCAGCGGCCGTCAACGGGGCGGAGTGCGTGGTGCTGTGTGATACGAACGGCGGCACGCTGCCGTGGGAGATCGAGGAGATTGTGACGGCCGTGGCGGGTGCGCTTGGACCTAATGTGAATCTGGGCATTCACACCCACGACGACGGCGAATGTGGTGTGGCCAATTCGCTGGCCGCCATCCGCGCCGGCGCCGTCCACGTCCAGGGTACCATTAACGGCTACGGCGAGCGCGTGGCCAATGCCAACCTGTGCAGCATCATCCCTGATCTCCAACTCAAGATGGGGTATGACTGTGTGCCGGATGAAAAACTTGCCGGTATGACCGACCTTTCCCGCTATGTGGCTGAAGTGGCAAACCTGGAACACGACGACCATCTCCCCTTCGTCGGGGCCAGCGCTTTCGCTCACAAAGGGGGTATCCACGTTGCCGCCATGCTCAAAAACCCGCTCAGCTACCAGCATATCGAACCGCAGCTGGTGGGCAATCGGCAGCGCAGCGTCGTCTCCGAGCTGTCGGGGCGGGGCAACCTGGTGGACAAAGCGCGTGCGTATGGGCTGGATACAGAGAGCCTGGACTTACGCGAGGTGCTGACGCAAATCAAGGAGTTAGAGGCGCAGGGTTTCACCTTTGAAGGGGCAGAGGCATCGGTGGAATTGATGCTGCGCCGAACCCATCCCGCCTATGTGCCCCCGTTTGAGTTGATTGACTTCATGGTCATGGTGCAGCGGCGGCGCGGCCGTGGTCTGATGGCGGAAGCAACGGTTAAAGTGCGCGTCGGCCCTAAGATCATGCACACGGCCGCTGAAGGGAATGGCCCGGTCAATGCGTTAGACACCGCCCTGCGCAAGGCGTTGCTAGACGTATACCCGCAGTTGAGCGGCGTCAAGCTGGCGGATTACAAAGTGCGTATCCTGGACAGCGATAACGCCACGGCCGCCATCGTGCGCGTGTTGATAGACACACGGAACGGCGCGCGCCGCTGGAGCACGGTCGGGGCCAGCACCAATATCATCGAGGCCAGTTGGCGGGCGCTGGCAGACAGCATGGAATATGCCTTGCTGGTCTGAGATGATTGATAAACAATTAACCCCGACCGGCAGCGACTGGCGTGAACAAGTCGCTTATCTGCATGCACTGTTGAACGAGGTGCGCGATGAACTGGTTGAAGCGGAAGCGGAGCTGGCGGAACGGCTGGCGGCGATTAATGCCTTTGAGTTCAAGCTGCGGGCGCGACTTCGGCCGTTCATCAACCGGCTGGACGCGGTCGAGGCGGATATCGAACAGTACCGGCGTCGGCTGTTCCAATTAGGGGAATCTTGGCAAGATGAGGACGGCAACGGCGCGTCCTGGTTCACCCACGACGCGGAAGCTGTCTTTGACAGCGCGGCCGCGGCCGCGGCCGACTATCGATACATGGGCCAACCGCCGCCGTCACCTCCCCCCTCCTTAAGCGCCGATGAAAGCGCGGAAATCAAGCGGTTGTTCCGGCGACTGGCCCGCCGTTTCCACCCGGATATGGGCGTGGATGAGGCAGACCGCGAACGTCGCACCCGGCTCATGATGGCCATCAATGCCGCCTATGCTGCCCATGACCTGGCCGGATTGCAGCAGTTGGCCCTGGAGCCGGACAGCCTTGACCTGGCAGCGCATGCCAAGAGCGATCAGCAGCTGGCTGAGGTGTTATTCCGGGAACTAGGCCGCTGCCGCCGCCGCCACCAGGAAGTTAAGGAGGAGCTGGCGGTGTTGGCCCGGCATAAGAGCACCAGCCTGATGCACCGTGTCGAGCAGGCTGCAGCCAACGGGCGCGACTTGTTGGCGGAGATCGTAGCGCAGCTTCAGGAAAAGATCGCCCGCCGCATGGTAGAGCGGGATGTGCTCAAGAGCGAGTTGGAGCAGTTGGATGCATCAAGCACGGCCGTCCACGGGGAGCGGTTTGCGGACGCCGTTTGGGACTTCAGTCTGGATCAGGCCTTTGCCGAGGACCCAGACTCGGATGCAGAAGCGTGGGTGAACAAGCGCCGCGGCCGATTCGGCCATGATGAAGATTTGCTGGATGAAGCTGAGTAAGTGACTGTTGGGGCGGGGAGACTAAATTGAAGGTACACCATCAGAAACCGGGTTTCTCGGAAAACCCCAGTTTCTTAAAAAAAGGAGCGATTGTGGAAGCCAATATCACCCTTTTGCCTGGTGACGGGATCGGGCCGGAAGTTGTCAATGAGGCGCGGAAGGTGTTAACGGCCGTCGCCCGCCAACACCACCACACCTTCCGCTTCACTGAAAAAATGATGGGCGGCTGCGCCATTGACGCTTTTGGCGACCCGCTACCGGAAGAAACGCTGGGAGCCTGCCTGGAAAGCGACGCTGTCCTGCTGGGCGCCGTCGGCGGGCCAAAATGGTCTGACCCGACGGCCAGCGTGCGCCCGGAACAAGGGCTGCTCAAACTGCGCAAATCGTTGGGCGTCTTCGCCAACATCCGGCCGGTCAAAGTGTTCCCTGCCCTGGCCGAGGCCAGCCCGCTGCGGCCGGATCGGGTGCAAAATGTGGACATCGTTTTCGTGCGCGAGCTGACGGGCGGTATCTACTTTGGACAGCCTCAGGGACGGGAGATGGCGAACGGCCGTCGTTCCGGTCACGACACCATGCGCTACAATGAGGCGGAAATCAAGCGCGTTATGCACATCGCCTTCAAGCTGGCGCAAGGGCGGCGGGGTAAGGTGACTTCGGTGGACAAGGCCAACGTGCTGGCAACCTCTCGCGTCTGGCGGGAGGTGGCCCACGAAGTCGCCGCCGAGTACCCGGACGTCGAGTATGAAGATGTGCTGGTGGACGCCATGGCCATGTACCTGGTTAACCGCCCCGGCGACTTTGACGTGGTGGTGACGGGCAACATGTTTGGCGACATTCTCTCCGATGAGGCGTCAATGATTAGCGGCTCGTTGGGGATGCTGCCTTCGGCGGCACTGGGGGAGGATGGCCCCGGCCTGTACGAACCAATTCACGGTTCAGCCCCGGACATCGCCGGGCAGGGGATTGCCAATCCGCTGGCGACGATCCTCAGCGCGGCGATGCTGCTACGGTCGAGTTTGGGGTTGGGGGATGAGGCGCGTGAGGTGGAAGCGGCCGTTGCCCAAGTTCTCGCCGCCGGTCACAGAACGGCCGACCTGGCCCGCTCCCGCGAGAATCACGTCGGCACGCAGGCGATGGGCGATCTGGTTGTCGCCGCGCTCTCATAATTGACTGCGAATCTCCAGCTGCCAATGAGGAACGGCCGTCACTCACAATTCATTCGTCGTTATTCACCATTCATAATTTAGAAAGAGGACGATTATGAGCTTAAATAAATTCAGTTCCCGCGTTACTCAGCCCCAATCCCAGGGCGCGTCCCAGGCGATGCTGTACGGTACCGGCCTGAGCGACGAGGATATGAATAAGCCACAAGTAGGCATCGCCAGCATGTGGTACGAAGGCAACACTTGCAACATGCACCTTAATGACCTGGCGGCCAAAGTGAAAGAAGGCGCCACCGCCGCCGGGCTGGTGGGGATGCGCTTCAACACCATCGGCGTCAGCGACGGCATCAGCATGGGCACGGACGGGATGAGTTACTCGCTGCCTTCCCGTGAACTGATCGCCGATTCCATCGAAACCGTCGTCTCGGCGCAATGGTACGACGCCGTCGTCGCCCTGCCCGGCTGCGACAAGAACATGCCTGGCTGCATCATGGCCATGGCCCGGCTGAACCGCCCCGGCCTTATGGTCTACGGCGGCACCATCAAAGCGGGCTGCACCGATGAGCATCCCAAACTGGATATCGTCTCTGCCTTCCAGAGCTATGGCGAATTCATCGCCGGTAAAATCAGCGAAGCGGAGCGGCGGGCGATTGTGCGCAATTCCTGCCCCGGCCCCGGCGCCTGCGGCGGCATGTACACCGCCAACACCATGGCTTCGGCCATTGAAGCATTGGGGATGAGCCTGCCTTACAGCGCGTCGTATCCGGCCGAATCGGCGGAGAAAGCGGCCGAATGCCGCCGCGCCGGGCAGGCGATCCACGTCTTGCTGGAACGGGACATCAAACCCAGCGACATTATGACGCGCAAGGCTTTTGAGAATGCCATCACCGTTGTCATGGCGCTGGGCGGCTCTACCAATTCCGTCCTGCACCTGATCGCCATGTCGCGGGCGGTGGGGGTGAATTTAACGATTGATGATTTTCAGGCGGTGAGTGAGCGCGTCCCCTTTCTGGCGGATTTGAAGCCGAGCGGCCGTTTTGTGATGGAAGACTTGCATCAGGTGGGCGGCACGCCGGCGGTGATGAAGCTGCTGCTGGAGGCCGGCCTGCTGCACGGCGACTGCCTGACAGTGACAGGGCAGACGGTGGCGGAGAATCTGGCGGATGTGCCGGGCTTGAAGGAGGGGCAGGAAGTGATACGGCCGTTGGACAACCCCATCAAGCCCACTGGCCACATTCAGATTTTGCGTGGTAATCTGGCCCCGGACGGCGCCGTCGCCAAAATTACGGGCAAGGAAGGGGAATGCTTCTCCGGCCCGGCGCGGGTGTACGATTCTGAAGAGGCGATGCTGGCCGGTTTGGAGCGCAAGGAAATCCAGAAAGGCGAGGTGATCGTCATCCGCTATGAAGGCCCGAAAGGCGGCCCCGGCATGCCGGAGATGCTGACGCCGACGAGCGCGATTGTGGGGGCTGGCCTGGGGAAGGAGGTGGCGTTGTTGACGGACGGCCGTTTCTCCGGCGGCAGTCACGGCTTCATCGTCGGCCACATTTGCCCGGAAGCGCAGGAAGGCGGCCCCATCGCCCTGGTGCAGAATGGGGACATCATCACCATTGATGCGGAGAGCAACACAATTGAGGTGGCTGTGTCCGAAGAGGAAATGACCGCCCGCCGCGCCGATTGGACGCCGCCCGCTTACAAGTTTACGCGGGGCTGGCTGTACAAGTACATCAAGAGTGTCAAATCCGCATCAAACGGGTGCGTGACGGACGAGTAAATTTTATTGTGTTCCCAGAAAAAAGCTACCACGGAGGTAAAGAACACGGAGTTTCCCGGGTAAATTTCTTTCTGTCTCTGTGTCCCCGTATTTTCTCGGAAGAGCCTTTTCCGCCGCTTACAAAAGAACCATTTACGAAGGGTAAACAGTTTATCCATAATATCTCCACAATTCTCGCTAAGATGTGTTTAAGTGTTTGGCGGTTTATCTCATAATAAAATCAGCGAAATAAACCGCCAAACCTCGCGGTGTCACGGTTTCCCTTTTTTTCTTAAATTTAAACCGCGACACACTTAACAGTAAACAGTTTAGCCACTTTGCGAGGATATTTTGGCGGCAAAAACACCCTGCCTTTTACAAAAGCTTTGCTCACCCGCCTGGCCGGGCAGGCTCCGAATCACCTCTCCCGCCGCCGGATAACAAAGCAGCGCCGTCTGGGTAAACGCTTTCCGGAGGTGCTGCATTGAGAAACCTGAAAAGTGGTTGTCACTCAATTTGGCTAGGCGTTCTTACCCTCATCCTTTTGCCTGTTGCTTTATTAACGGTATGGATTGGGTGGGGAATCGTCCGAAATGCGTCAACGTCCTTGAATTGGCCGCAGACAGAGGGAGCAATTACCCGTTCTGAAATCCGGACGACGCAAGATGAGAGCGGCGCGAGGTATTACGCCGACGCGCAGTACGTTTACGAAGTTGCGGGGGGCCGTTTACGGGCAGTGTGGTTCGCTTTGGTGAAAACAGCGGTAGTTGGGAGCGCGCTGCCGCTATTGCGAGCCGCTATCCGGTGGGTACGGCCGTATCGGTGGCGTATGATCCGGCCGATCCGGGTACGGCCGTGCTGGAACCGGGCGCGGACCGGAGCAGTTATGCAACGCTTGGTACTGGCGCATTGATGGCCCTGACCGCGCCGTTTCTGGCAATAGCAGCGATGCAGGAGTGGCGGGAAAGCCGCCGATTACTCTGAGCGAATCTCACGGGCGGGTAGATAATAAAAACGCAATCCATCACTCACAAAACAGGAGAATATGATGAAAAATCGCCTCTTTTTTCTACTTATGCTGTTTATCGCGCTTATTACCGCCTGCGCCCCGGCCAAAACCACGCCAACGCCAACAGCCATTTCTCCCCCAGCCCAACCCGCCGGCCAGGGGACGTCGCCAACGGCCGTGTCCCCCAACGCCTGCGGCGACGGCGTTTGCGGCCGGTTTGAGAACGCCCAAAACTGCCCGCTGGATTGCACGGCCGGGGCAGCACCGCCGGAAACGGCCGTCGCCCCCGCTCCAACTGCCCCCGCCGCTTCCCCCCTCACCGGCGACAACTTCACCCCCGCCCCCGTCCCCGAACTGGCAAGCGGTAGCGGCGGCCAGCAGCCCCTCTACTTCTTCCTCTTCACCCACACCGAAGACCCCTTCAACCACGAGCTAAGCGAGCAGCGGTACCTCCGCTTTGTGCCCGAAGTGGAAGCCCGCGCCGCCAGCCACCCCGACGCCAACCTCATCTGGACCATCATGTTCCAGGGGTCAGACGCCCGCACCGTCGCCGAACGCAACCCCCAAACCGGCGTCCTCGACCTGCTCCGCGCCGCCAACCAGGCCGGGTTCGTCGAGTTTGGCTACCACGCCCACCACGACAGCACCTACAACAACCGCCCCCAAAACAGCTTCACCGAAACCACCCCCTGGGAAGAGATGGTCAACGGCATGGTGGATTGGGTAAGCTGCCTCAAAGACATCAACTACGGCGGCTGCCTCGAACCCACCGGCGGCGGCCTGTACGCCGTCCAGAACAATTTTGGCCCCGTCCAACTCGTCAGCGGCGATTTCATGGTCTCCGATATGGCTTACGAAGGTGGCCCGGCCACCCATGCCGTCCTCAAAATTTTGCCCGACCACCTGCTGAGCTTTGGCTACCCCGACCACGGCCCTTTTGCCTCCGGCGAGCGGCGGGACGCGGTAGCGGCCTTGATGACGCGGCTCACCCCCACCAACGAAACCTCCTCCACCATCTTCTGGGCAGACAACGTCATCAAAATGACCGGCGGCAGCCCCATTGACGGTACACGCGGCATCGACCCCCTGCGCGGCCCACAGTACGCCCAGGGCATGCTGGCCGGATTAGACCGGACGCGCCCCAACATCGTCCTCACCGGGCTGGCATCCAAATTCATCTACACCAAACAAGGTCTCAACAACAGCCCCACCATCTATGGCTACGCCCACCCGGACGCGCCGGAACTGCCGCCCGACCTGCTGAACACGCCGCAGCAGCAGGAGCAGTTTTACCAGCAAAGCCTGCAAACGCTCGACTACCTGCTGGATGAGGCGCTGCCTGCCAACCCCGGCTCGGTCTTTGTCAACAGCCAGGACGTGATCAACATAGTGGCCCCGCCCGATTACTGGGATGTGTCCCCAGCGCAGTTGGATGTGATGGCGCGTTGGGCGCTGCTCAACTGGACCAACCGCCCGCCCGATTGGGTGAGCGACGGCACAGATTTTTACTCGCTGCGGGATTTGTTCGGGCTGCTGGCGCTGGCGCTGGGGGATGGCGCGGCGACGAGTGACGGGTTGTGGCAACTGCCAACTGCTTATGGCCCGCTGTCGCCGGTGGATGCGAGTACGGCCGTACCCCTCTCCCGCGACGAAATCATAGCCATTGCCCAACAGTTAGCCCCCAACTTCGCCCCCGGCCAGCCCTGGCAGGTCACGCCCAACGCCATGGCGCCGTCCACCTACCACACCTCCGCAGGCGACATCACCGCCGCCCAACTGCTGTACGGCATGGCCGTGGTCTACGCCGCCGACGCCGCCGGAACGCCGGTGAATGCCGTCACCCTACCCGCCACCCAGGCCATGCCCGCCACCTACGACCTGCTGCTGCAAATCGGCTGCCTCAACACCTGCTCCGGCACGGCCTGGTCATTCAAACCGGCGAGGATGCGGCTGCCGTGATGAGGCGTTTTCCGTAATCCGTAAGCCGTAATCGGAACACGGCTTACGGTTCACGGTTCACGTCGGGATTGGGATGCGGCGAAAGCATGAGTGGAATAGAACTGTCTGCCTTGCTGATTTGACAGCATATATGCTATCATTTGGGCGATGATCAACACAATTGTTTTAGATACAAGCGTCTTGATTAGCGCCCTGATAGGAAAAAAAGGCGCCAGTAGGGCGGTTTTACGAGAATGTCTTCAAGGCAGATTTCGTCCTGTCATCAGCAATGCCTTGTTTTTAGAATATGAGGATGTCCGTCATAGGCCAAATGTTGTTGATGCGTGCCCGCTAACTGACAATGAAATCAGAGAACTACTGAATGCATTTTACAGCGTTTGTCATTGGGTAAAAATTTATTATTTGTGGCGGCCTAATTTACCTGATGAAGAGGATAACTTTTTGATTGAATTAGCCCTGGCCGGTAACGCCCAGGCGATTATCACGCACAACGTGAAGGATTTTCAAAATGCAGAATTGAAATTCCCAGATTTAAGCATTTTGACGCCGGCGCAGTTGTTGAGAGGTGAATAGGATGGCAACTTTAACGATTCGGATACCTGATGAGAAATATGCCCGTTTGAAAGCGTTGGCCAAACACCGACGCGTCAGCGTTAACAAATTGATTGAGGAATTTTCCACGCAGGCGCTGGCCGAATTTGACAGCGAGGTGCGCTTCCGCGCTTTGGCGGCCAGCGGCGACCCGGCGCGGGGGCTGGCGCTACTGGACAAATTAGATGCTCATTTTTCTGATGGGTAAATTTCCAGGCAAACATAACAAAAATGAAAGCTCGCCTTTTCCCAAGACTGTTCCTGCTGCTCTTGTTGGCGGCATGCGCAAAGCCCCAACTAGCGACTTCCACACAGGGTGAAAACACGGCCGTTGTCACCAGACCCACACGCCCGGCGGCAACGGCCGTTTCTACCCCACCAGCCCAAACGCCCACGCAAGATTTGGCAGAACTTTTGCCCACTCCCACCGACCAACCAGCCAACGAACCCGCTGCCTACATCCTCTTCTCCATCAACGTCCAGGACTTCACCTACCCGGCCGAATCGGCGGCGTCGCTGGACAAAATTATCACGCTGCATGAGGAAACGGCCGTGCCCGTTGACATCTACCTCACCGACGCCATGGCCCAAATTTTCGCCGACGATTACCCCGATTTGCTGGCGCGGCTGCAAAACTCCCCCGCCGTCGCCGTCTCCTACCACACCCGCCCGCCGCGCCCCTACGCCAGCGCCAACGACTGGCTGGGCTTGCAGCGGATGAACGCCGACGACCTGTACAATACCATCCTGCGCTACGAAACCCACGCCGTTGACCCCGTGACCGGCGAAACGACAGACGCGCCCGGCGGTTACCAGCAGGTGGCCGCGCTGATTGGCTACCCGCCTTACGCCGCTTCTGCGCTTTCGGGGAATCCTGACGTGAATACGGCCGTCTGGCAGGTATTCCGCGATTTAGGGGCCAGGATGACCGTCACCCACGGCGGCGCGCCCGCGCTGGGCGACACCCGCGGCGGCCTGCTCCTGCGCCCGGAGCAGGTGGATTACCGGCTGTTCGAGCATGTGGGCGAGGATGCCGGGCAGGCGTTTGAAGCGGCGCTGGCCGAGGCGCAGAGCAAGCAGCAGGGGGACGCGCCCGTTTTTGTCGGCGTGAAGATGCACGACAACGACTTCTTCGCCACACAGTCGGCCTGGGTGACGATTTATGTGCAGGACCGGAAACGGCCGCCCTGGAATCCCACGCTGCAAGCGCCGCCGCTTTCCCCAGCAGAGCAGGAGGCGGTTTGGGCGCTGTACGAAGCGACGGTGCGCCATGTGGCGGCACAGAACGGGCAGGCGCTGCCGGTCAATTTGCCGCAGGTGTTGGCGATGATAGATGGGGAGTAAAGAGAGGGGGGTAGGTTCTACTGGTGAATTTACCGCGAGTGTTGGCGATGGTGGGCACTATGAAGCTCTTTGGGAATTCGTAATCGGCCACATTGCAAGCGCCTGCTATTCTCCCCCCTAAAATAACGCGCTTATTGACCCAACCCCGCCTGCCGCGCCTTAACGATGGCCTGCGCCCGGTCGGCCACCTGCAATTTGTTGAAAATATGGGAGATATGATTGCTGACCGTTTTAGCGCTGATATGGAGCTTGCGGGCAATGCCCTGATTGTTTTCGCCGGCGGCAATCAACGCCAGCACCTCCCTTTCTCGGCCGGTTAAATCGGGGAAAGGGGGTACCGCTTCGTTTTGGCGGGCCGCCCCGCCGGCTTTTTGGAAAAAAGCGGTTAAGCGGTTGGCAATGGCCGGGCCAAACAGCGCCTCGCCCGCTGCCGCCGCTCGGATTGTTTTCAGCACTTCCGCTTTATCGCCCCCTTTCAAAATATAGCCGCGCGCGCCAGCGCGCATGGCCGTAAACAGGGAGTCGCTGTCCTCCAGCATGGTGAGCATGATGATGCCGGTGTCGGGCTTTACGGCCAGCGCCTGTTGGGTAGCTTCAATGCCGTTCAAATCGGGCATATTAATATCCATCAAGACGACATCCGGGGCCAGGGTTTCTATCTGGGCGACGGCCGCATGGCCGTTTCCGGCTTCGCCCACCACGTCAATGTCAGGCACATTCATCAGAATGGCGTTCAGGCCGTCCCGGAACAGCGTATGGTCGTCGGCGATTAAAACCCGGATCGAGGTCATGCGTCCCTCCTGGCGGTCAAAGGCAGGGTGGCTATCACCCGCGTACCCCCGTTTTGGTTCGATCCCACTTCGCACATGCCGCCCAGCTCCTCGGCCCGCTCCCGCATCGAGGTCAGGCCGACCCCGGACTGCAAATTGGCGGGTAATCCCAGACCATCATCAATGATGGTTAGGACCAGTGTGGACGGCCGTTCCCCTTCAGCAATGACAAACCCAATGTGGCAATCGCTGGCTTGGGCATGGCGAATCACGTTGGTCACCCCCTCCAGGGCAATGCGATAGGCGGCCACCTCAATGGCTGCCGGCAGCGGGGGCAGCGGCTCCGGCATGGCTTCGATGGCAATCCGCAGGTTTCCATTCACCTCACCCGTTTGCGCCACATGCGCCCGCAGCGCTTCCAGCAGCCCCAATTCATCCAGCGCCGGCGGCCGCAGTTCATACACCAGCCGCCGGATATCGGCCACCATCTGTTGGGTCTGGCTTTTTAGCTGTTTGACGAGCCGCCCGGCAGCCTGGGGATCATTCGCCGCCAGCAAATCCAGCGTCTCGTCTAATTTCAAGGTCTGGCTGGCTAGGGTGGGGCCAAAGCCATCGTGCAGGTCGCGGCGGATACGGCGGCGTTCTTCTTCACGGGCCAGCGCCAGCTTTTCGCGGGAGCGCTGCAAGGCCAGAGTCAGCCGTGTGGCCGAGGCTGCCGGGCCGGTTTGCGCGGCAATATCGGCCAGCAGTTGTTCTTCTTGGAGGGTAAAGGCTTCGCTCTCAGCGCGAGGCGATACCAATAGGCGGCCAACGGTCTCTTTTTGGTAGCTCAATGGCAAGGCGACGACTTCACCCACCGGCTCGCCCACGGCAGCCTGCCCCACCTGCGCTCCTCGCGCGACCAGTTCGATGGCGGCGTAGGGCAGCTTTAGCGCGCCGGCAATTGTCTCCACGATGATGGTCAGTGTTTCGGCGGGAACGGCCGTGCTCTGCACCTGCTGGCCCAGGCGGGAAAGAACGGCGTAGGGATCATCCCGCTCGCCAAACATCATCCGGTTGACGCCCCGCTGGAGCCGCTCGCGCACCGGATGAAAAGCCACGGCAATCAGGCCGGTGGCAATCAACGAGATGACCAAATTACCCGATGTCTGAAACAACAGGCTCAACCCGCCCACGATCAGGGTGTAAAGCAAGACCACGACCAGGGTCAGCCCGCTGTAGACCAGGGTGCGGTTGATGATGATATCGATGTTCCACAGCTTGTAGCGCAGAATGGCTATCGTGATCGCGGCCGGCAAGATGAGAAGTAAAAATAAAATCCCTATAAACCAGCCGCCCAGGTTGGCCAGGAGGCGGGCATGCCCGGCCGGAATCGCCAGCGCGCTGCCAAAAATGAGCACCCACATCATGACCGCTAGGACGTAAGACAATACGCCAAAGATGATCCACTTGGTTTGCAGCCGTTCCTCCGTGTTGGCGTCATGCAAATAGCGGTAGACCTGTAAACTGCCGCCAAAAAGGACGAGGCCGACGGTCAAGGTTTGCAGCAGGGAGGCAGTCTGGATTGACAGGGCAATGATGCCGTTGATATCGAGCGAGAGCGTGGTAAGCAGCGTGATGGTGACGGTGAGGGGAATATAAGCCCATGGGGGAGAGAAACGGCCGTTGGGCAGCAGGTACAAAAAACTAATCATGATCACGTTTCCCAGAATCGCCACAGCCACCGCCAGGAAAACCAGGGCGGGTTGATTGCCCGACCAATCGTTGGAGCCGGAAACCGTGGAGACTGGTAAAACGATCAAGGCCAGCGAAACAGTCAACCCCAGCCGGCTGGCGCCCTGCCGCCACAAAATCAGGCCGCCCAACGCCCAATAGACCAGCAACAGAATCACCAGCGGGATGAGCATCCCTACCGCGTAAATTTGCAGCGTCAGCCCCCAGGATAACAACACCGCCGCCTCCGCTGATGAAATCGCCAGGAAGTTGCACGCCCCGCCCATTCCCAGCACACCGGCACAGGGAACCAACATCTGGGCATAATCTAACGCGAGATCAAACAGAAAGAAGAGCAGATTTGCCAGCACGACCAGCATCCAGCCGCCAAGCGCAAGCCACCGCACAACCGATCTGATCTGGGTTGGGTTAGAAGGTGTTGTTGCGTTTTTTACCAGCATATTTGCGCCTTAGGGGGTTGGGGAGCAGTGGAGCGTCGTCACCCATCACTGTTAAAGATTCTAAAGGGTACGCGCTCCACTTGCAACATGACCGGATAAATTTCGTTTAGGCCGCTGCCATTTTTGATTCGAAAACTTCGCTGCCGCCCGCCAGGTAGCGCACTCCAATCGGAGCCAGCGCCGCCAGCCAGGCCAGGCACGCCAGCGGGTAAAAGATGCTCCGCTGCCACCAGGTAATGTCTGCCCCGCCGCCAATGCCGATGGCAAAGAAAACGGCCGCTAAGATGAGCAGTCCCCCCGTCCGCCGCGATAGACCGCCCTTCAAGAGGAAGCCAACGCCGAGCAAGAGGAAGGCAAGGATGCCCGCCAGCGACCCGATTAAGATCGGCGTCCAGCCCGGCGAACTCCCCATCACATTCCAGATCGATTCGTTGAGACCGGCGTTGATGATGTCCATCTGCATGAGCCGGGCGGCTGCCGGTATGGTGTTCAGCCCCCAGCCCAGCCCGGCCGCCGCACAGATGAGTCCCAAAAGCGGAGCCCGTTGGCCCAAAATGCGGCCTAGTTCAAAACAGACCGGGATCATGAACAGGAAACCGAAAGCGCCCAAAATGCCATTCACCCAACTATCGGTCCCGAAAGGGGTGAGTCCAATGCCCAACAGGTAAGCGGCTGCGCCAACGGTCATCAGCGTCGGCCCCAGAATAAAGGCCAGGCCTAATGCTTTTTGCTGTAAATTTTGATAAGGATTCATTTTTTACCTCCGTAAAAGTGAATTGATAAGTTGATTTCAGGCTAACACAGGATAGTTCCCAATGTCTTGGGGACAGGTTCCTATTTAGGTCGGGAAGTTTTCCCGACTGTTAGTGGCAAAGGTACGGCCGTTGCCCACGCCTCCCTGCGCGACCTGGCTGCCTTGCGTAATAAGTCGCTGCTCCGCTTCGATGCGGCGACCAATCGTTATGACATCCATGAACTGCTGCGCCAGTACTGCCTGACGCGATTGGGGGACACGGCCGTTCAAGACCAACATTGTGACTATTATCTCACTCTAGTTTCCGCTAAATCAGGTTAAGCCCTACTTCACCGGCATGGGAATATACAATCCTGTCGGGGCCGTCTCCCCTTTCATATTTTGATTGGGGCAGCCAGGTCCCGAAGATGTATTTGCACGTCTCGGGGATGTTTTTCAGGGTGCAGGGACAGACGGCGTAGGTTTGGGCAGGTACATCCCAGCTTTCCATAGCCGGTGAACCGGTCAATCCAGAAAGGTTTCAGCAAGCCAAGTTTCCCGTAATGGCGCAGCGTTTTAATCGTAACCCCGGCTTTGCTGGCGAACTCCCCTATCTTGAGTATTTGTCACTCCATATAACCATTAACCACTTCACTTGTTCTGGCCAGAACACATCCTATGATACACACCCCTGCGAGGGAAGAGTCAAGTGGTGCTTCCATACAAACCCGGCTCTGAATTCATTCCGGCCTAGCTTATCAATACCTTCGGCGGGCAATGATGGGCTGGAGCATCTGCCAGGTGCGGCCGCCATCACCGCAGCCCACCACTACCCGTCCTGCCCGGGGTGAAGTCGGCAGCAGGGATTCCGTCCAGCAGATGATAAAGTCGTCGTCTGGGGCCTGTCCCTCACTCGGCGGCGGCCATAATTGAGCCTCGTCAGGCAGGGCCAGCCTTTGAAGATGCGCTGGCTCAGGCGCAGGCGGACGGGAGTAGCGACGCGCCTGTTTTTGTTGGCGTCAAGATGCACGACAACGATTTCTTCGCCACACAGTCCGCCTGGGTGACAGTTTATGTGCAGGGGAGCAAACGCCCTGATTGGGACCCTTACAGGCTCCGCTGCTCTCGCAGAGGGAGCAGGAGGCTGTTTGGAAGCTTTATGAGCAAACGGTGCGTTATGTGGTTGCTCAAAGCGGCCGTGCAACGCCGGTGAATTTAACTCGGGTGCTGCAAATGGTGGCCGGAAAATAATAGGTTTCTTCCTGCTCAAGCCCGGCGCGTTTTACTCCTGGCAGCTCAGAAACAAGGCGTCTAGATTGTCTATCCAGCCGATCATGGTTTGCGGCCAGCCAGGCCGGGCGGGCAGTGTGGGTGACGGCGCCAGGGTAAAAATGAGGAGCATATCCTCTCTAACAGCGTTTTCCAGGACAAACTGTTTGCTATAAGACATGTTCCTGAAGGGACTTATGCCATCAGTTATTAATGCTTGCCGCGTGGCAAAATCAGTTTCTGCTGTATGGGAATCCTCATAATGGATGAGAAGTAAGTCCCTTTGGGAATTGTTGTTAAAGGCGTGGCCTGCTGCCAAAAGAGGATAAGCTTGGACAGACGCAACAGCCAGCCGGGACGCGCCTAGATCGCTCCTCTGAAATTGGTAGCCAGGACTGAATTGCAAACAGGTGGTGTTACCCAGTTGAATCTCCACGCCGCTCATACCTTCCAACCAGAAGGCCACACGCTGCACCCGGGGGCGGTCTGCCAGGGATTCGGCAACGCCGTGCCAGGTATCCAAAGCGTGCTGTACGCTCTCCAATACAGGGGACATCACCAACATTTGCTCTTCGGCCAGGATGGCAATGTTATGGTGGGCGAGAGGGCTGGCATCTTCCCAATCCCCACTGCTTCCCAGGGGAGTGGAGTAGATGATCACGCCATCATAATCAATTTTTTCAAACGACAAAGATTGCAACAGATCTTCTACCGGAGCAAAGTCGTAATCTGGCCGGAATCGAAGTAAGTGTACTGTGGCCACAAGCCGCTCAAACTGTCCCTCTGCTTCCCACACCAGATCGGTGCTGTCCCAGCCCCAGTTCTTGGCCTGGTACAGGAAGAAGGTTTTATCCATCGCCGCGGCCGCCTGGCTGCCGTCCAGCACCTGGCGCATAAACCTATTTCGCTTACTTCTGTCGTCTTTGCTGGTGAGATCGGGGACGTGATGATACTGCTTGAGCCGGCGCCAATGTGTAAAGCTGAACCGGGTAGCGTCACCGGGAATCATGGCCAGCGCAAGGGATAGATAGCTGTTTTCAGCGGCCAAATCTGGGGCAGGATCAGCCGTCGGTTTAGGAGTAGGGGAAACGGCCATTGTGCCGGTGTGGGAGTTGGTGCTGGAGGGCGCTTCTTTGGGCGCAGGGACAGTGACTGGTTCGTCAAGCGGTTCGACGCTGGCTTGGCGTGCAACGCACGATACCAGAAGCATTGCAAATGCGGCGAAGATGGCGGCAGAGGGGAGTATTTTCACTGTGATCCTCCTGAACCAAAAAGCCAGGCATAGTAGAGGTGAGAACACTGTGCCACCAAATTGGAGCCGCATCAAAACTCGTCAATATTTGGTTGAGCCAAGATGCTGGTTAACGCAATTTACGAATGAGTGGATGTTCACAGGATGGTTACATTATAAGCATGGGCTGCCAGCAAATTCAAGGGAAATGGCGTGAAGGGCGGCCGCAATGCGTTGCAAGTCCGGTTCCACCAACACATTATACCGCCGGCCCGATGCCTGGTTCAATCATATGCAACTGCGCGTAACACGCCGGGGGTGAACTGGATAGAGAGGGTATTTCCCTCCCGCAGCAGCGGTTGGGCTAAAAAGGCGTCGGGGTCATAGGAGACGGCCGCTTTCAGCCGCAGCGCCTGCCCGGCGACAGTGACAGGATACGGCCGTCCCCACTCCGCCGTCCCCCGCATGAAGTTAAAGGCGCGCCGGGCAGGCCAGCGCGTGTCCAGGCGAAAATCGGCCGCTTGCGGGGATGGCTGCGCATGATCTCCGGCCGGCTGCGGCCGACGGCGGCCGTGGCCGGAGTGAAGCTGCCCCAGCACGCCCCACAGCAGGTCGCTTCCCTTCGACGCCAGCAGCCGATCCAGCGCCGCGCCGTCTGCTCCCTCCGGGAAATCCACGCGCGCCTGGGCGGCGATGTCTCCCGTGTCCAACCCCTCGTCCATGAAGTGAATCGTGACGCCAGTTTCTGTTTCCCCCCGGCGTAACTGCCAGAACAGCGGGCTGGGTCCGCGATAGGCGGGGAGCAAAGAGGGGTGCAGGTTGAGAAAACCGTGTGGGGGTAAGGCCAGCAGGTTCACCGGGATACGGTGGGTGAAGCAGGCGACGCAGGCCACGTCAGGCTGGAGCGAGGCCAGCACAGCTTCTGTTTCCGGATGCGCTGCCCTGCGCATGGCGAAGGCGGGGATGTTGTGCGCCCACGCCAGGTGGATGATGTTGGGGGCGGCATAAGTCGTTTGCATCGGAAGAGATGAGGGGCGAGGCCGTGGTGGGAGCGGGACGATGGGCTGAGCATCGGCCGTTGCATTCTCCGGTACAACCACGCCGCAAACCGCTGTACCTGACGCCAGCAGGGCTTGCATAGGAATGAGGGAAAACTCGCCTGTCAGACCGAAGTACAGCACGCGCATGGCGGTGACGTCTCCTTCACACTGCATAAGTCAGGTGCAGCCAAAATTTCCACACTTTGACCAAAAGGCAACCCGCTATATACTCTTGTTGGCAGGCTGGACCCATCCATGTTCCCGCCTTTACCGATTGTAACAGCGAGGCTGTCTATTCATGACCAGGGAAATGAAAACCATCACCGTGGTCCATTGTGCCCGGTTTAACTCCGAATTGCCCGCCCTGGAACGGCCGCCTTTTCCCGGTGAGTTGGGGCAGCGTATCTATGAAAACGTGTCCGCACTGGCGTGGGGAATGTGGAAGGAACAATCCACATTACTCATCAACCATTATGGCCTGAACCTGGCTGACCCCAAGGCACAGGAATTCTTGTTTGAACAGATGGAGAACTTCCTGTTCAACAAGGGCGGGGGTGTGCCGGCGGGTGGAGGCGCACCCGCGAAAAAGTAACTCGCGTTCCAATACGACAATCCCTTACACCAGCGAGAGCGGGATCATGGGGGCTATTTCAAAGTGGAGCCTGTCGTGCGCCTGGCGCAGAGCTGCTTCGACCGCTTCGGGTGTTCCCCCCTTGGAAAAAATGAAACCGAGATAACTTTCTCCTTCCGGCAGCGGAACCAGAGGGTTGTTTAAGGGGGCTGTGATGGTCACGCTTTCTATGAGCGGCACTGCCTCCGCTTCGGCCACGCCGCCAACCTGCTTCAACAGGCCCGCTTCCGGGATGGGGATCATCATCACGCCGTGCGCCTGCGTATCTCGCTTCCACTGGCCCAGGCCCAGGCCGCACGCCTGGCGCAAAATCAACTCCTCCAGCGAGATATTGGGGCCGAAGCGCAGGGTCTGAGAGCAGAGGCCGCCGATGGATCGCCCGGCCACCTCCACAATCCAGGGGCCGCCATCATTGACGCGCAGTTCGGCATGAATGGGGCCGGTGCGAAGACCTAATGCGCGGGCGGCGTCGGCCGTGCAGCGGGCAATAGCTGTCTGCATCGCGGTCGCCAGCCGTGACGGCGTAACGTAGATCGTTTCCTCGAAAAAGGGGCCGTCCAGCGGGTCAGGTTTATCGAATAGAGCCAGAACGGTGAGACGGCCGTCGTCGAGCATCCCCTCCAACGCAACTTCAACCCCAGGAATGAATGATTCGACCAGGAATGGGTGCGGCCCCGGCCCGGTTTTGTCCAGCAGGCGGGTGAGACGCTGCACGGCCGCGGCCAATTCGTCTTGATTGTCGGCGCGGATCACTCCCCTGCTGCCGGATAAGGAAGTGGGCTTGACCACGACCGGGAACGTGACCTGGGCGCCCATCGCGTCCACGTCGTCTCCGGTGAAAAAGCGGCGGTAAACGGGCACAGGCACGCCGGCGGCAGCCAGCAACTGGCGCATGCGGTACTTATCGCGGGCCGCTTCGGCCGCTGCCGCCGAGTTGCGGGGCAGGCCTAGAACCTCGCTGGCGCGGGCGGCGAGGATGGCGCCGCTGTCGTCTACAGCCAGGATGGCGTCCAGCGGGTGGGCAGCAGCAAAATCAACGATGGCCTGTACGGCCGTTTCCGGCTGGTCGAAGGGAAATCCCAACGGCGCCTGCCACTGTTCCGCCAGTTGCCGGGGCATATCAACCGCCTGCACCACCTCGATGCCCAAACGATCGGCCGCTTTCAGAAACGCCGGTGCGCGATAAGTATGGCTGGTGGTGAGCAAGAGCACGCGGCGACCAGGGTGATTGTTCGGGATCATACGGTGATTATACCGGAGAGTGCTTTGGCGTTGCCAACCGGAAAAACGGTCGGAGCGCGGCCGTTTACAGGAATTTTACACATCGGTAATGAAGGGATTGATTCAATCGGGAAAGCTTAGAGCGTAAAGGGCAGCCGTTCAGGCAAAGGTTTGTATCCGAAAGCGATAGATAATTGTCAGGTCTGAACAGCAAGGAGGTATGGATGAAGCGTTGGACACTTATTTTTCTGGGCATGGTCGTCATTCTGACGGGATGCGCGCGGTTCCAGGGGCGAAAAGCAGCTCCGCCCGCTCAGCCAGGCGAACCGTCTGTAACCCCGGCCCCGGCCACACAGGCCGCCCCCACCATGACGCCTGAGCCGGGAGAGGAGGCGCCTGATCTGACCGCGATGTCTTTCGTAGAGAAAAACAACCTCTATATTCAATTGCTGAATGAAGGGCAAACTGCGGGGGCCGATACGCAAACAGCCGAGGAGGCATATGCCCACTCTTTAGAAGCCTCTCTGTCCGGGGACGCCCAGGCCGCAGATCGTTATCTGGAACAGGCCATTTTTATTTTGTTAAGCCCATGATGTTGAGGAATTTGTCATGGCGTCATTCGTAACTGGTAACTGCCTAATTACGCCATTACTAATTCCAGTAAGTTGTACAGTTCATTATGTTAATTTAAAAGGAGTGTGTGTGATGAAGAAACAACAGTTTAGAAGTATTCTGGCAGTGGCAGTGATGATTGGCATGTTTGCCTTCGTGTTGAGCGCCCCGCAAACGGCCGCGGCACAATCCGGCAGCGGCAGCGGAACCCTGATCGCTGATGGGGATGGGCTGGCAGGCATCCGCGGGAATGGCGAAGTATCCATTTCCGGGAATGGTATCCTGTGGATTCGGGATGACGCCGGCGATGCGGAAATCGAAGTCAGCGGCAACGGCCATAAAGTGGAACTGCCCAGCGGTTGGATCCGGTACACGGGGTTTGACGGCGAAGCCGAAGTGCATGGCAGCAGAATCACCGTGGCTCTTTCCGGGGTGAACATTCATCTGGAGGCCACCGGCAGCGGTAAGTTTGTACTGCGCGGCAGCGGCACCTACTCCGTGGAAAGCGACGGCGAAACCATTACCGGCGTCTGGCCGGACCGAGTTGAAGTGCAAAGAATTCCCTGACCTGATCCCTGAACCGGCACAGGCCCGCAAGAAGGGGGTGGAGAAGCAGTTCTCCGCCCCCCTTTTTCATTGCATGTCTGTCGCGCCCCGGTGCATGGTCTCCTAATGTAAGTCGAATTGCCAGTGGATAAGCGAATGAATTTGCGGCTACGGGATGCGAAACCCACCATCGTGGGTTTCGCCCGCAGCTGATTTTCCCTATGGCCGTGAGCTAATCAGCGTAGGCTGATTTGGCAGAGGGAGGCGCAGTTTAAACTGCCGGGTCAGGAATACGCCATCAACGAAACTGACGACACCCCGCGATGCATAGCCCCATTGACGCCCACCTGAGCTGGATGTACACTGCGGTCATCAAACAGGGCAACCTCATTTTCGCATGGCCAAGATATTCATGCCTCCTGAAAAGCTGCAGGAGATTCTAAAGAATTTACCGACCAAACCCGGCGTTTACCTGCATAAGGATAAAGCCGGGAAGGTCATTTATGTGGGCAAGGCGATCAACCTTCGCAGCCGCGTGCGTTCCTATTTCCACCAAAACCTGGATTCCATCAAGACGCGTCGATTGCGGCGTGAAATCGCCGATATCGAAATCATCACCACCGATTCCGAGCTGGAAGCGCTGCTTCTGGAAAATACGCTCATCAAGAAATATCGGCCGCACTACAATGTCCGCCTCAAAGATGATAAGCGGTACCCTTACATCAAGGTTCATTGGGCGGATCCCTTCCCGAAAGTAACGGTGACGCGGCGTATGGTCCGGGACGGCTCCCGCTATTTTGGTCCTTACACTTCTGTTTGGGCAGTGCACCAGACGCTGGATCTGCTGCGGAAGATTTTCCCCTACCTCACGTGCGACCGTACCATCTCCGGCCAGGATGACCGCGCCTGCCTCTACTATGACATCAAGTTGTGCAACGGGCCTTGCATCGGCGCGGTGAGCCAGGCGCAGTACCGGGCCATGATTCAACAGTTGATGGATTTCCTCAACGGGAAGTCAGACCACATCATCAAGCGGCTGGAAGCACGCATGGTCAAAACGGCCGAAAACCTGCACTTTGAGAAGGCGGCCGAATATCGGGATCAGCTCAAGGCGGTTGAGCGCGTCGTATCCAAACAGAAGGTGATCGCGGCCGCCAGCACCGACCAGGATGTCATCGCCTTCGCTCGCGAAAAAGGGGACGCCTGCGTGCAGATCTTTTTCATCCGTCATGGTAAACTCATCGGCCGGGAATATTTCTTGTTGGAGGGGACGGAAGACGAGAGCGACAAGGACGTGTTGCAGGATTTCCTCACCCAATTTTACGACGATGCGGCCCACATCCCCAGGGAGGTGTTGCTGCCGCACGAAGTAGATGAGGCGATGATCATTGAGCAATGGCTGAGGCAGAAACGCAGCACCAAAGTGACGCTGCACGTGCCGCAGCGGGGGAAGAAGAAGGAATTGGTGCAAATGGCGGCGAACAATGCGGTCGATACGTTGGCCACGCTGCGCCAGCAGTGGGCGGCCGATCGTTCCCGGCATGTCACCGCCATGTCTGAATTGCAGGAGGCGCTGAAGCTGCCCGCTCCGCCATCACGCATCGAGTGTTATGACATCAGCCATACGCAGGGGACGCAAACTGTCGGCTCGATGGTTGTCTTTGTTCAAGGCGCGCCGCGCAAGAGCGATTACCGTCGTTTCAACGTGCGCACGGTGGGCAACGACGACTACGGCGCGATGAAAGAGGTGTTGACCCGCCGCTTCCAAAGGTACAAAGATTCGTTGGCCGGAGAGCTGCATGATCCCAGCCAGATCGGCAAAATTCGCAAACAAACGGCGTGGGCGATTCTGCCCGATCTGCTCATCGTGGACGGGGGGAAGGGGCAGTTAACGATGGCGCTGGAAGTGCTGGCCCAGTTTGGGCTGGAAGGGGAAGTGCCGGTGGCAGGTCTGGCCAAGCAGGAGGAGGAGTTGTTCGTTCCCGGCCGCGTTGAGTCTATTCGCCTGCCGCGCCGTTCCCAGGGATTGTACCTGGTTCAGCGGGTGCGGGATGAAGCTCACCGCTTCGCCAACGAGGGGCACCGCAAGCGCCGGGCCAGAGCGGGCGTCGCATCTGTCCTGGATGGCGTCCCCGGCATCGGTCCCAAGCGGCGCAGGGCGCTGCTGGCTCATTTCGGTTCGTTGGATGAACTGCGGAGAGCGACAGCCGAAGAAATCGGCTCTGTGCCCGGCATCCCGCTGAAGGTGGCTGAAGCGATCAAGTCGCACCTGGCCTGACCATGAGCTAAGGAATCGCTCACAAAGCGCGTTTCAATTCATGAAGACGATTCCGCAAGCAATGGCCGTTTTCCTGTTAGATATACGAATAGTAAAAACGCCATTGCCTAATTCTTGAACGCCAGCGGCAGGTAGAGGTGCTCGGTGAAGGCAGTAACGCTGGTAGGGATGGGAAAGACGGGGCCTGAACCGGTAGGCGGCCGCACGGGGGCAGCGGCCGTGAGCGTGATGCGAGCTACCATGGTCTCGTATCCCTGGACGACGGTGATGATGTATCCCCCTTCTTGATTTCCGCTGGTCGTGCTCAAGCGAAAAGCGAGATTGCCGTTGCTGTCTGCAGAGACCGCGGTCAACGAAACGGTGTTCACCGAGATGATGGCCAGGGTATTGGGCGTGTAAAGGCTGCCGCTGAAGGCGAATTCGCTGCCGGGCGCACCGTCGGCGAAATTTACGGTCAGCGTGGGGGGGCCTGTCCGGTCGTGGATGAATACATCAACTGCGCTGTTGCTGTCACCGGGGATCAGGTTGGTGGCGCTGGAATGGAAGACGACGAAGCGTCCCTGTCCCGCCATGGCCGGCGCTTGGCTCTCGTTGCTGCCGGGTGCGCCGTTTGAGTCTGTGCTGATGAGGGTGGTGGTCCCGGCCGTCCGATCGCGCACGAAGATGTCTTTAACATTGTTGCCGTCACCGGCGGCCAACGTGCTGGCCTGGGATTGGAAGGAAACGTAGCGACCGTCAGCCGACAGAGTTGCGGCCTCACACCAATTGTTCGCCTCAGCCCCATTGGACGACACACTCACCCGTTCTGTGACCCCCGCCTGCCACTGGCGGATGAACACGTCCGGGTATCCGTTGTTGTCACTGGGGACCAAATTGGCGGCAAACGAGGAGAAAGCAACGGTCAAACCGTCACCGGAAATGGCCGGGGAGAAACTGTCCCCATTGGCCTCAAGCCCGCTGGAGCTGACGCTGACGCGGTGAGTGTTCCCGCCGCCTGCGCCTGAAGTTATATCGCGGAGAAAGATGTCTTTATAGTTATTGCCGTCCCCCGATACCAGGTTGCTGGCAGCGGATTCAAAGGCGATGCGCTGGCCGTCGGCGGAAATAGCGGGGTGACTGCTTTCCCCGTTAGATTGGTTGCCGGTGGCCCCCACGCTGGCGCGGATCATGACCTTGTCCTGCCGGTCGAAGCGGAACACATCGGCCGCGTTGTTGGAATCTCCCCCGACCAGGTTGCTGGCGTAAGACCAGAAGGTGACATAACGGCCGTCGCCTGACACGTCAGGATCGGTGCTGACATCGTTGGCGCTGCCGCCGAGCACCATGCTGACCAGTTCGGTTTTGTGCGTCACCCGGTCGTGGGCAAAGACATCGGCCACATTGTTGCTGTCCCCACTCACCAGATTGGTGGACCAGGAGGCGAAGACGATGATACGGCCGTCATCGGAAATGGCCGGGGCGAAACTGCCGAAGTTCCCTTGCTCCCCGCTGCTGCTGACGCTGGCGCGTTCGGTGACGCCGGTGACGCGGTCATGGACGAAGATGTCGCCGGCGCCGTTTGTGTCGCCGTCTACCAGATTGCTGGCCCGCGACTCGAAAACCACGTAGCGGCCGTCGGCGGACACATCCGCAGCCAGGCTGTCTCCATTTCCCTGCGCTCCACCTGTCTTGATACTGACGCGGGTAGTCGACCCCGCTTGAGAGGCTGACTGCACCGCCCGGTTGTCCAGCAATAGAATCATTCCGGCCAAGAGGAGAATGAGAGACAAAGCCTTTTTCATGAGTTTCCCTCCACGAACGCCTTGTCTAATTGTAAACCTTTTCAGGGGGGAAGCGCCAGCCGTTTGGCCTGGGTGCGCCAGATCAGTTTCCCCAGGCAGTGGTCAGTGCGGCCCAATGGGCGGCCGTCATCAGGTGAGATGGCGTGATCCAGGTGTGGGGGATGCCGCCCGCGGCCGCGCTGGTAACGGCCGTCTCCAACGTCTGGGGGGTGATAATGGCCGTACCCGGCCCCCACATGCCCACGGAGATGATAACCTGCCGGTCTGCATAGCGGGCAGCCAGGTATGCGGCCAGATCAGCTGTGTAGCTGGCCGGATATCCCGCCATGTCCGTGTACGCCCACACCACGATGCGATCCACAGCGTTGAGTATGGTCGGATAATGCTGGCCGTACTTTTGCCCTTCATTTGCCAGGTCGCCCCAACTGACGTCCACATCCATGAATAATTCCTTGCCGTATGGGTGAACGCGCGCGGCCGCTTCTGCCAGAAAGCCGGCGACGGCCGCGGAGCGCCATTGGCCGATGGAGGGGTCATCAATCAGGATGACGCCGGCGCTATCGCGGGGCCAATCGCTGGCGCCAGTGTATGCCTTATACAGTGCCAGGTCATCCGCGCCATAGCCATAGATGCGATACGATAGCTCAGTGATGGAAATAGAGTCTACGTTGTAGTTGGCGGCGATTTGTTGGAGCATGTCGAGCACCAGATCGTGATAGGGGCCGGCAGTCAGCGCGGCCGTACTGACCTGTAGCGTGCTTGGCTCTCCCCAATAGCTGAGGGCAGCTGATGACGGATTGGCCGCGATGTAATTGGGGGCAAAAATGTCTACTACCGCATTGACATGCTCAAAGTCGAAATTCACGATATCTGCCGCCAGGAAATCAATGCCTGTGTCTTGCACGCCGCTCGACCACATCTCTGGGTGAGTGGCCCATTTGAAATATGCCCAATCAGGGCGGCCGGCGGCAAGGCCGACCATGTTGGCTCCGGCGGCCGCAAGCTGGGAGCGCACAGCGGGTACTTGCGGTCGGCTGGCGGCCATATCCTCGTAGCTGACCCGGACAGCCCGGATCGGGGGTGGGGCCGGCTTCGTAATGATGGGCAGGAACAGCAGCGAATTGCTTGCAGGCGCGGCGTTGGCCGCAGGAGGTGGCGCGGCGCGGCCGAAAGGGACGAAGGAGATGAACAGTAAAATTAGAGCTAGGCGCAGCCGGTTCATGCGGGGTGGTCGGCGTTCCATTTTGATGGACTACCTCTTGCCGTGCCGGGAATGGGTGGTTGACCGGATGGAATCTGCTTCCGCTGCCAGCCAGGCGGCCGTTGTCGCGCGCCAGTGTGCTTCTGCCATCATATGCGAGGGGGTGATCCAGATGTGGGGAATGCCGCCGGCAATGGCGCTGCTGACGGCTGTGCCCAGGTCTTCCGCAGAAATCGCCCCCCCATCCCGCGCCCACAAGCCAGGGGAGATGATGATCCGGGAGGAATCATAGCGGGCTGCCAGATAAGCAGCGATTTCCCCGGGGTAACCGGCGGGGTAACCGGCCAGGTCTGTGTAGGCCCAAAGGAGTATCTTGTCGGCCGCGCCAAGCATGGCCGGGTAGTAATGCCCGTATTCCCGTCCCTCGTTCTCCAGATTGCCCCAGCTTACCTCTACATCCATGACCAGTTGCTTGCCGTATGGATGGATGCGCGCGGCCGCTTCTGCCAGGAAACCGGCGACGGCCGCCGAGCGCCATTCACCCACCGAGGGATGATCCGGATCGATTTGCCCGTCCGGCTGGCGGGGCCAATCCTCGGCCCCGGAGAAGGCGCGGTACAATGCCAGGTCATCCGGCCCGTACCCGAAATCATGGTAGGATAGCTCAGTGATGGAGATGGAGTCCACCCTTTCATAGTTGGCAGCGATGTACTCGATCATTTCCAGGAGCAGGTCGTGAAAGGGGCCGGCGGTCAGTGCGGCCGTGCTCACCAGCAGGTCACTGCGCTCTCCCCAGTAGCTGACGGCGGCCGCGTCCGGGTGCGCAGCGATGAAATTGGGTGCAAAGACGTCTACGACAGCGTCCACATGCCCGTAGTCAAAATTGCGGCTGTCCTCCGCTAGAAAATCTATGCCCGTTCGGGTGACCGCACTTGACCATCGTTCGGGGTGGTCAGCCCATTTGAAGAAAGTCCAATCCGGCCGTCCGGCAGCCAAACCGGTGTAGTTGATGCCGCTCTTGACCAGATGATCTTGCAAGTGCGCCACCTCGCCCCGGCTGCCGCTCATGTTGGGGAAGCTCACGCGTACGGCGCGCACAGGGGGAATGGTCGGGGTGGCCGTGGCTGTCGGCGTGGGGCGCGGGGTTTGGGTGGGGGTGGCGGATGGGATTGACGTTTCCGTGGGCGTGACAGCCGTCGGCCTGGCCGGGCGAGTTCTTGTGGGGGACGCGGCCGTGTTGTCAATCTCGTCCTGGGCGGCGGCGCTCAATTCAACGGCCGCCGGCCGTGCCGTAACCGGATTCAGCAGGCTAAGGCGGCAGGCCAGTAATAAAAATATGGCGAGAGCGATGACAGGTGCGACGGTTGATTTGGGCATAGACTCATTCAAGCTGTTTCGAGACTGGTATCCCGGCGGCTGACAACGCCGGTACGTGTAAGCTTATTCCAGACGGCCGTTGTGCCCGACAGTTCTAAGACCAGCGCCCAAAAAGCAACGGCATTGATGAACACCGAATAGAAGACCCACAGTGGAATAACGTACAAGTATACGAGATCACGCCAGGCGCGATCAAGGGCAATGGCAAATATAGAGGTAAAATAAGCCGTGCCCAATCCTAGCCAGGTCATTAATGTTAACCCATCCAGGGAAAGCGGGCTGCGGCCGAGGGCAATGAGTGTGATCAACAGGATTATGGTGGCTAGCTGCGCGATGGGTACAACAGCCATAGCCAGGAAATTGAAGGGCAAATAGAGGGAGATGGGCAGGAATTTGGGGTTGAAGAACATATCCCGGTGTATCCAGGCAGTCTGCAAAAGCCCGCGCGCCCAGCGGACGCGTTGTTTCCACAGCGCAGTGAGTGTGGACGGCACCTCCGCATACACGATGGCATGTGGTTGGAACTCGACGCGGTAGCCGGCGCGGTGGACGCGCCAGGTTAATTCTAAATCTTCCCCAATAAACCCTTCCCGGAAGGGGCCTGTCTTTGCCAGCACATCCCGGCGAAATGCTCCGATGTTGCCGGAGACGATCGGCAGGCAGTTCATCATAGCCAGGGCCCGGCGCACAAAGCCGGTAGTGGCATGTGTCTGAATGGATAGGAGCTGTGTTTGCAGCCGATCTAGATTCACCGGCGAATCGTTGCCGCAGACGGCTCCTACCCTGGATGAACGGAATCCTTCCAGCATGACCTGAATGGTATCTCTGCGGAATACGCCGTCAGCGTCTACGAAGAAAAGCACCTGCCCTGTGGCGACTTCCAACCCGGCGTTCAATGCAGAGGCCTTCCCCCCGTTAGGTTTATCAATCACAATGACACGGCCGTCATCAGCAAACTGCTGCATCTGGGCCAGTGTGTCGTCTGAGGAGCCGTCGTTAACCAATATCAGTTCAAAGTGGGTATAGTCGGAGTTGAGAATGGATTGAACACAGTTGGAAATCACGGACGCTTCGTTGTAAGCGGGCACGATAATTGACACCAGGGGTTGCTTCCCTTTGTAGAGCGCCTCATTTTGCTTGCGAAAAGCATATACCAGCGACAAAGGGTAGAAAACTAGGGTCTGCAGCCCGACCAGAAAAGTGAAGAGACTGATGGCGAAATAGAGGGTAATGAGAGTCATGGTGTTAGACTCATATGTATTGGGCGACGGGTTCCGCCATATTTGTAGGCTGCTGGTAAAGCGGCAAGAGCGCATGGAGCATGGCGTCAAATACCTCCGGCGCGTGAGCGATGTTGGCGCCAAAGCGCGCATTGACTTCCAGCAGAAGCGGGTTGCCGTTGGCGTCGCGGCGAATGTCCATGTCTACCGGGCCATACAGCCCAAGCGCCTGGGCCGTTCCCACCGCGACCTCAGCAATATCTGGTGCATCAACTCGCTTGACGGCCGTGGCGTTTCCCGTTCTGCCCTCGCGCATTGCTTCCTTTTCCAGGACGACGACCGTGATATTGTTGTAGTTGGGGACGAAGAGATTGGCCGTATATTCAATGCCGGGCGCGAATTCCTGCATAATGTAGCTGTCATCCAGGCTGCGAAGCTTATGGAAGTCGGCGGGCGTATCGTAGATGGTGACGAACCGGCCGCCGCGGCCGACGCGTGGTTTGCTCAGGCAGGGCCAGCCGACGTAATCAGCGACATCCGGGGGGCAAATCAGCGCGGAGGGTAAGACGAAGCGTGGGCAGGGAACGTCGGCCTCCTGCAATGTGAGCACAGTCAACCACTTGTCGTGGGCGATATTGATCGCCAGTTCCGGGCTGATAAGTACGGGACAATGCAGCTGCGACCGCCCCCGGGCGACTATTGGTAGTTCTTCTTGTACTGTGGGAATGATCCAATCGCAGTCGGCCGTGTGCCTATCCAACCATTCCAGATAGCCGGCAGCCCGTGCAGGCGGCGCCTGGTGAAAGGCAGCGACTCCCGGCAGACAAACGGATCGCATATCTGCGCCCACCACCTCGTGGCCGCGTTCAATCAATAATTGACTGACATTGCGGCCGGCGGGGCCGCCTATTCCTGTGACAAAAATTTTCATGATCTAACTCCTCCAATCCGAATCGCACTAAGCGCAGGGATACCCCAAATAGCCGCAGGTTAATACACGACCCAACAGTGGGGTTATTCGGGTAAACTTTCTGTGTTCGATGGGGCAGCGTTGCCTGGTAAAGGACGCGCATCCTGAATAACAAGAGAATCCGGCATGCTCATATCAGGTGTCGGATGGCGTCAGGCTACGATGTGGTTGGGGATGAGGGGCAGCAATGGTAAAACGCTTGTGCTGTTATGGTTTGTACAGGGGTAAGAACATCCTCTACTCCTTTCTGTGAAGCAGCTTGTTGTACGCCATGCGCCCAAGATTCCTGCACGACGCTAATAACCGGCCAGGTTCCCACTCCCGGGCCGGCAAGCTGCCTCCTCTCCTACTGTATATAGTCGCAAAATGGGGTACTAAAGTAACGGGTGGATGTCAATGTAGTCATCAGCAGGTAAAAAGAAGCCAGGCGGTGAACTCGTCAACCGCCCGGCAGAAAAGGTTGGGATGAGGCTGTGGGTGAGGGGTGTAACGGCCGCTACTTCCAGGCAATGACCGCGCTGGTGTGACCGGTTAGAGGGATGATGGATGTGTCTCTGAAGCCGGCTTCGCTGGCCCAGTCGTCAAATTGCGCGGCCGTATAATCAAAGCCGTCGCCCAACTCAATCAACATGTTGAGGGACATCATCAGGCCAAAGGCGTTGTGCCGGCGCTCATCATCAATCACGTTTTCTATGGCGACCAGAGCGCCGCCTTCCGGCAATGCGTCATACGCTTTGCGGATAAGCAGCTTTTTCTTATCCAGGTTCCAGTCGTGCAGGATGTTGCCCATGATGATGACGTCTGCTTTGGGGAAGGCGTCTATGAAGAAATCGCCGCTGACGGCCGTAATCCGATCAGACAGGCCAAACTGGGCGATGGCCCTTTGGGCGATGGGTTCCACCGGCAGCAGATCGAAGGTGGTGCATTGCAAATGATCGTTGTGCAGGGCGAGTTGGATGGACAACATGCCAGACGCGCCGCCAATATCGCAAACGGTGTCGTAGGCTGAGAAATCAAACCCTTGCGCCAAAGCGATGAAATTGCCCATCTGGATGCCCGTCATCGCCTGTATAAATTGAGCCAATTTGTCCGGGTCGGCATACAATTCGACAAAGAAGGGTTCACCCGTGTGTTTGATCTCGTTTTGCGGCTGGCCGGTGCGTAAAGCTTCTTCCAGATCGCTCCAGTACGGGTAGAGGCGGTCATTGGCCATTTCCAACAGGCCGCCGACATATTCCCGGCGGTTTTTATTGAGGAACACGGCCGTTTCCTCCGTATTCCGGTACCGCGCCGCCGGGCCATTCCCATCGCGTTGGAGAAAGCCCAGGGCCACCAATGTATCGAAGAAGTCGTAAATGCCCCGTTCATGCAAACCTAATTTTTGTCCCAGCTCAACGGCCGTATACGCTGTCCCGTCTAAGACCGTGAACAATTCCAGTTTGACGGCCGCCAGCAGCGTCTTCGCCGGCCAAAAGGCCATCCCCGTTTCCATAATCCGTCCCGGATTGAGCTGAACTGGTGTTGTGTCAACTTCTGCCTGCTCTGGTACTCCTACCGTTGCTAATGTCATTGTGACCTCCTAAAAATGAGTTTGAGTGAAAGGGGCGGCGGTTGATGCATGCCCACCGCCATCCCTTTCTGATACGAAAATTAGCTTTCTGAGACCGGTTTCTGGATGCGCTCACTAATTGCTGCCCCCGAAAACCTGCGCGAAATCTTTGGCGAACTGCTCATACGAACGCGGCGGGTGACCGGTAAGGCGTTCTACATTGCCGGTTACGCGGTCACCGCCCCCCTGGCTGAAATTGACAAAAAGCTCGCCAGATGTGTCAGCCGTCCACTGCGAAAATCCCATGCCGACCATCGTTTCCTTTCCGGCCGAAATTGGAACGTCCACATACTTTACTTCTTTGCCCAGCGCCTTCGAGAGCGCAGCGGCAACATCGTGACAGGAAATCGAGGCTGGCCCGGTAAGCGCATACGTTTTGCCCTGGTGCCCATCCTCGGTAAGGACTTTGACGGCCGCATCGACTATGTCGCGCATATCAATCATCCCGATTCGGCCGTCTTTCATGGGCATATACACCGCCCCATCTGTGGCCACTGTCTGAGCCGCCATCATTGTGTTCTGCATAAAAAATGTGGGCTTCAACATAGTGTATGGCAGCCCCGAGGCTTTAAGCTCATCATCCGTCGCCTTGTGCATCTGCCCCAGAATTGGCTCATCGGCCGGTTCGGGTACGAGCGCCGACAGTCTGACAACATGCGGTCTGCCTGCCCGTTTCGCGGCGGCGATCGCGTTGCTGGCTTGCTTGACCGCATCAGGATTCCCGCTGGTGAGCAGAAAGAGTTTATCTACGCCGTTAAATGCAGCGTCAAGGCTCTCTGGCTTATCTAAATCACCAATGACAACTTCCACTCCCTGATCCCTGAGAGCTTGCGCTTTTGCCTCATCGCGCACCAAGGCGCGAACCGCCACACCGGAACCTATTAAGGCCGGAATCAGGCTGGAACCAATGTTCCCGGTCGCGCCCGTGACGAGTACTTTGCTTGTGTTTGCCATAGTTACATCTCCTTGAAGTTCAATTGCAAACAGCTTTGAGGTCTCCAGATTGGTTCGATCTTGAAGATCGAACCAATTCTGGAAAACACCTGCCAATTACTTTGCTTGAAAAAAACGGTTCAAACGGCCGTTAGCCTAATCTTCGTTGAGAAAGTAAAATGTAGGCGGGCCAGTAACACCGGCTCGCTGCATCGCCTCTTTGAGCGCCGGATTTTGGGCATAGCTCCGGGCATTTTCAATGGAGTCCCACTCAAAAAGCAGTGTCAGCTTGTTAGGGTTTCCGGCATCGTGAAGGATCAAGGCCGACTTTTCGCCGTTGGTGCGGCGCAAATCCGCTGCGCTATCAAAGACAGCTTTCCACGCCGCAAAATCTTCTACCTGATGTTGAATGAGCATGTAGGACATTGGGTTATCTCCTTATTTCTAATTTCAGTCACTCTGGGACGGCGCGTTTTGCTCCTTTGTAAATGTGGCGCGAGCATCTTGCTCGTTGGCGGGCTGGAAGCCCACGCTACATTTTCATTTAAGGTGGTCGGCGCAGTCGATGAAGTCTCCCTTGTAAGTGTGGCGC